>JBDHAC010000061.1:0-22329 GCA_039588275.1 Gemmatimonadota bacterium | reverse complement strand
GAACCAGGCGTCGAAGGCGCGGTCGAGGACGGCGGAGGCAGGTCCGTCGGGGAGCACCTGGAACGCGGGGTCCACGCCGGCCTCCACCGGCCACTCGCGCAAGAGATCGCCGCAGAAGGAGTGGATCGTCCCGATCGCTGCCAGCTCCAGCTGACGCGTGGCCTCCTCGAGCAGGGCGCGCTCCTCGGGGCTCTCGGCCTCTTTGCGGGCGGCCTCGATCGCCTGTCGCAGCCGGAGCTTCATCTCGCCCGCGGCCTTGTCCGTGTAGGTTAGTGCCACGACCCGCCGCAGCTCGCCCTTCCCCGCCCTCAGGAGCGCCACGATGCGCTTCACGAGCGCCGTGGTCTTGCCGGTGCCAGCCGCGGCCTCGACGAAGAAGGTGGCGTCCAGGTCCTCCTGGATTCGGCGGCGCGCGTCGTCGTCGCGCAGGGGGGCGCTCGGGTCCGCGCTGCGCAGGAAGAGGTCGTCCTGCGGGGGGCCGAGGGGGTGACCGGCGTCCGTCATCGGATTGCCTTCCGGGCGCGGGTCGCCGGTCGCACGCCCGGCCTCGGGGCGCCGAGGTTCGGGGCGCGGGTCATGGCTGGGCCTACCGCAATGCCGCTCATCGCTCGGCCCTCAGGGCCTCGAGCCATTGGATCGGCCGTCGCTTGCGCCCCGTGCGGGCGAGCTCGCGCGGGCCGCAGATGGGCCGGAAATCGCACCACTCGCACATGCTCCTTCCGGTCCAGGTGGACTTTGGCTTCGCGGCGAACGCCGGGCCCTTGAAGGCGGGATCGTCGAACGCCGTGCGAAGCGCGCCGGAAAGTGCGTCGGCGGCCCGGCGGGCCTCGTCGTTCAGGGGGACGTCCGCGCGCTCGAACCCGCCGTCCGAGGTGCAGTAGTACAGCCCTCCACCTGCTACCTTCGCCTCCGGCCACAGCTTCTCGGCGGCGAGCGCGTACAGGACAGGTTGGAGCGCCTCGCCCCCGGCGATCACGATCCCGTCGCGCGCCCGGGCGTGCCAGGCGCGACCCGTCTTGTGGTCCGTGACCCGGAGGGCGCGCCCGGCGGCGGCTCCGGTCGCACTCTCGTACCCGCCGCCACTCCCCCGCATCTCGACCAGATCGATCTTCCCTCGCAGACGGATCCCGGCATCGAGCGCCACGGGCTCTGCGCGGGAATCGGGGTCGCGCTCCTCCTCTCCCCCGGCGTCGGCCGCCCCGAGCCCGAACGCGAGCTCGAACTTCCACGGCACCCACTCCTCCTCGCGCGCGGCCTCGCGGATCCAGCGACGGAGGTCCGAGCGGATGCGGGCGACCTCGTCCTCCCACACGCGCGGGATCGCGGGGACCCACTCGTCGCGGTACGTGGCCGTGACCTCCTCCAGCGCCTTGTCGAGGATCTCGAGCGCCCCGGCCTGGTTGGCGGGGGTGACGGGGAGGAGCCCGGCGTCGCGTAGTGCGAGCCCGGTCCGGAACTGGATCTCGTGCACCAGCCCGCCCTTCTGGAGCGGGTCCATCTCCTCGATCGGGCCCGGCTCGTCGCGCGGTCTGAGACGGAGGACGGCGTACAGGTAGAACTTGTAGGGGCACGTCGAGAGCGCCTGGAGTGCGGTCGCCGAGAAGGCGTGGACGTCGGGGTGGCTGTCGGCGAGCGCGGCGCGGGCGGGGTCTGAGGGATCCAGGAGCCCGTCCGCGTACGTCCAGCCGGTGTGCCAGCGCCTGAGCCGGCCCCTCAGATGGCGCCGGAGGAAGGGGTTCACGTTCAGGAGGTAGTGCGCGGCTCCCGTCTCCGCCTCCTCCGCCCGGAACAGCCGCCCCAGTTCCGCGAGGTCGTATTCGGCCTCGTCGATAGCCTGGTTCGGGTCGTCGGGGGCGGGCCACCCGACGCGGGCCTGCGTGACCGCGGAGGCGCGGTCCGCGAGCGCGTCCATGAGGGGAAGCTCTCCCTCGGCCGCTCGCACGGCTTCGAGCGCGTAGAAGGACTGAACGCGCGGGCGCGAGCGCGCGAGGTCCATGCGCGGGAAGGAGAGCACGACGCGCTTCGAGGCCGCTCCCACGGCGAGACGGAGGAGGAGTTGCTCGTTCGCGACGCGGTCGGTCGTGGTCGGGAGGCTGAGGCGAGGTCGTCCATTCGCCCCGCCGCGAGATTCGGCCCCGGAGCCGTTTGATGCTTCGTTGATGGCCTCCCGCTTGGTGTCGGAGAGGATGGCCTCCTGGCGAACGGGTCGGGGGAAGAGGTGGTCGGCGAGGCCCGGGACGAAGACGAGATCGAACGAGCGTCCCCGTGCCTCGTCGATCGTCCCCACGAACACCTTGCCGTAGCGGTTGCCCTCTGGTGGACGAGTGATCTCGAGCAGGTGGGGGCGGAGCACGCGCGTCACCTCGTCGAGCCCGACCGGGCCCACGGGCCCGAGCGGCGCGAGTCGGGTGAGAAGCTCGAGCACGCGATCGGGGTTCGCGAGCGCCCGGGCCGCTAGCGCCCCGAGCAGATCGAGCCATTCCGCCCAGGTCGCCTCGGCGGGCCACCGGTTCAGCTCCTCGAGGAGCGGGAGAGCGTACTCGCGCAGGTGCCCGAGGTCGCGCAGCTGGATCTCGAAGCGCTCGGTGGCCGGGTCGTCCTCGCTCGCGAGGGCGTCGACGCGTTGGGTGAGTTCGGCGTGCAGCCCGTCGAGCCGAGTGCGCCAGCGGTCGATGCCGCCGACCACGGCGGCCTCGACGAGGAGCTTCTCCCACCGGCGCGGGACGCGGAGGGCGCCGCCTAAGACCGGAGAGTCGGCGTCGGTGGCGGCCAGGTCTCCCAAGTCTCTCGAGGAGACGCCCTCGGCAACTTCGTATCGCTCGGGCGGAAGTTCGTCGGGGGGCACCCAGCGCCCCGCTCCCGGTCCTGACTCGGAGGGTGCTCCGTCCACTCTCACGCCGGGGACCTGGCCGATGGACAGGTATTCCGCGAAGCGGACGGCGGAGAAGCGCTCGAGCCGGCAGCGGAGGAGCGCGAGGAAGGCTCGGCCTGCTGGATCGGGGCGCCGGGCACCGTGCGCGAAGTAGGATGGGATCTGGGCCCGATCGAGCGCCTCCTTCAGGTGAGGGCGGTACTCTGTCGGTGAGCGGAATAGGACCGCGGCCTGATCGAATCGGATCCCATCGTTAGCCGCGCGGAGCAACTCACGAGCGATCTCCACGCATTCCCGCCCCTCACCCGGGGCTGAGAACAGAGTGACCGTCTCGTCGAGACGTTTCAGCGGAAACTCGACGCCCTCGAACAGGTGAGATTGCAGGCGCCCGAGTGAGGAGTCAGCGTCGGAACCAACCGCCTCGGAGTCCGTGCTGGTGGCGTCCGTGAGCTGTTTCCACACCGCAAGCGTCCGGGCGTCACCCGCGGGCACCGTGATGAGTGCCGAGTCCGCTCGTCGCACCAGCTCCCGCGCCAAACGGGCTTCGAGCTCATTCTCGATCGGCAGGTCCAGCAGAAGTACCGGGAGCCCGATCCAGGGGTGTGCACCGTCTTCCCGGCCCATGGCACCGATGGCCGAACGGATCAGCCCGGCGCGATCGCTCAGCTCGGACTCCTCCAATCGGTCCGAGAAGCGCTGCAGGATGCCCTCGAGGTCCGGATCCACAGCCTCAAGCGAGTCCGAATCCGCGACCGAGAGCCGGAGCTCACTGAGGCTCCGGCTCAGGGCGCGGACGAACCCGGGGGCGGCTGCAACATGCTCGTACCGCCCGAGACCTCCTTCCGCTACGAGCTGATGGGTGACCCGCGCCGTGACGGCATCGGCTCCGACGCCATCGATCGGGCTCCCGGGCGGCATATCGGTAGCCGTGGGAGCGAGCTCTCTGGTCAGGCCCCGGAAGCTCGTTCGGTACCACCCGAACGACGCGCCGACCTGCTCCACGGCCGTATGACAGAGCTCGCGTGCCGCGTCGATCGTGTGGCCTACGACCAGCACCTCGGCGGTCGGCCCGTGGGCGAGCAACCAGTCAACGCCGGTCGTAAAGCGGGCCGCCGCGCTCGGGGAGGCGTGGAGGCAAAATGGCCTATCCGTCATACGTCCTCAGTCCTTGGGGAGCATCTGATCGTATCAGGACCATTCTCCGCTTGAAAAGGTGACAGTGAACCGAGATCGCAGTTTCGCCGACGCGTTGAGAGTTGGATGACGGTACTGTTCAACGTTTCAGTGTGGAGCTGCGCGCTGGCCGGTACGTAAGAAGGGGCGCGCCTCGGCTAGCTAAAAAACTCGCGTAAGTGCCCGGCAAACCATTCGACAGGTGGTTACCGCACATGCCTCAAGAGAACGCAGACCTCCCTGAACCAGGGCTGGAGCCTCGACCGGTCGGTTTCCATGAGTTCCAGGCCCTGACACCGGAAAAGCTCGAACTCTTCTCTGGTTACTTGATCGCGCCGGCCGACTCGCCGGACGAGCGCCGCAAGCTACTGGTGCTCCTTCTAGTTAATCTTGGGCTTGTCGAGGCCGTGAAGCTGGCGCCAGAGGAGATCTGGCGAGATGCGCTTGCCCGAGCCTTCGGTTGAGGTGAGAACAGTTCGACACGCCGGTTGCCACCTACGTGTGGACAGAGCAGGTATTCCAGCATGAGGACGACCCTAAACCTAGATGCCGATTTGATGCGTGTGGTGGGGAAGCGGGCCGCCGAGACGCGCCGCAGCGTCAGCTCCATCGTGGAGTCGGCGCTGCGCGAGTTCTTGCGGCATGAGTCCGGTGCTATCTCGTCGTACGAGCTCCGGTGGCCGGTCGTAGAAGGTGGGGTTCAATCAGGCGTCAACCTAAGGGACCGCAACGCCCTGCTGGAGCGCATGGGGAACTAATCGCGCTCGTATGAGACCTGGTTGAACGTTTCAGCTGAAACTTTTGTCAACAGGCTCTCAACTATCCGGTCGCCCTCCCGGGTTACTCGCAGCTCTCGCCGGCGGCCGCGCGCCCCATGCAAACAACGGAGATCGCCGCGTTCGTCTCGGTGAAGGCGAGATCGAAGCTCCCGTCCTCGACCGTGAGGGTGCGGGATCCAGTCCCTCCCTCGTCGCGGGCCGTGAAGGAGAACGTGCCCGAGATCCGGTTCGTCTCGAGTCGCGTCACCGAGACCTGACCCGAGACGATCTCGAAGTACTCGTCTGCGGGCAGCACGCCGAACCCACCCGTGTCGGGGACGCCGAACAGCAAGCGCCCGTGACACTCGGCGCTCGGTCCGCAGGTAAACTCGCCCGTTCTCCGCGCCCCTAGCTGGAGCACGAACAGGTCCCCGCGCCCGGTGGGACCCGCGGTCGGTAGCACACGAAAGCCACCGATCACGACGCCCCCGAGCGAGTCGCCCGCCGCTGCGAGCGTCCACTCCTCGAACAGCGGCACACCTTCGATGCTGAACAGAGGCGGGCCTCCCGAAGCGGCGAACGACCCGTGCAAGGCGCCGTCGTATTCGAACGAGATCTCGGCGTCGCCGTCCGGTCCGGTCGTTTCGTCGCATGAACTTATGGAGAAGCTCGCGATCGCGATCGCCGCGGTCATGGGGGCGAGAGACGCACGGCATCGGAAGATATTCATATCGGCTCACCCAAAAGGGCCGAGGATTCGCACGATGGGCGGACGCGCGCCGCCCAGTGTGTGAACGCGCGATCCGGATTCTTCGTGACTGTCAGGTGGGTAACGGGGACGGACAGCCGGATTGCCGGCTGGGGGGGACGGGCAATTGGGAGGGCTGCTACTCCTCGGGCACGCCGAGCAGCTCTTCCCCTCCCGCCTCGCGATAAACCTCGACGGCCGTAGCCCGACCCTCCTCGGCCCGGGTCACCAGGGCCTCGAAGCCGTCTTCCGCGCGCAGCGACTCGAACCACGCGTCCCGCCGCAGGGGGACGCCGCAGAAGAACCCGCCCCCGACGACCCGCTCCATCGCCTCGAACGCGAGGGGCCCGAGGCCGGCCTTCGACAGCGCGCGGGCGAAGTAGAAGGTGTGCTCGGGGTCTCGCAGGCCCGTGTCCATGGCGGCTGTGAAGGATCGCTCGCAATCGGATGGTCGGTCCTCGAGCGCCGCCAGCACGCAGTCCGCGTAGATGCGCACGGTTCCCTCGGTCTCGCGGGCTTCGGGGCCGCGGAGGATCTCGATCGCCGCCGGGGCCTCGCCCAGGAGCGCATGCAGGAGATCCCGTCCCTCCACCTTCTCCTTCTGACCGAGCTGGAAGTAGGTGTGGTGGACGCTCGTCCCCTGCGTCGGGTCGAGCCGCAGCGCCCGCTCGCTCGCGGCCACCGACGCGTCGTACAGTCCACAAAACCGGCTGGCGGCCACGAGCCCGGCGTACAGGTTGGCGTCGGCGGTCCGGTCACGAACCCGTCCAAGCAGGCGCCGCAGCGCCCCCAGGGAGTCACCCTTCTCCTCCAGTTCGAAGAAGGTGTAGTAGTTGTGCAGGATCGGAGAGTCGGGATCGAGCTCCAGCGCCCGGTCGAACGCCCCCTCGGCCAGCTTCAGGTGCTCCTGCGTGTCCCCCAGGCCGTATTTCGAGATGATCCGACATACGCGCCCATACCGGGCCCACGCGGGCGCGAAGTTCGGGTCCTCGTCGAGACACGAGCGATACAGATCGCGCACAGCCATGGCCACGGACTTGGTGAACGTCTTCTCGCCAGCGTGGAGCCCACGCAGATACAGCTCGTACGCCCGTGCGCTCGCTGGCGCGTCGCCTTGCAGCCGCTCCTCTTCCCGCGGCGAGAGCGGCAGCGCCAGCCCCTCGACCACGCGGCGTGTGAGATCATCCTGCAGCTCGAACAGGTCGCCGAGCGGGACGTCCTCCTGGAGGGTCCACACGACGGTCCCCTCCGGAACCTCCACGAGCTGCGCGTTCAGGCGAACGCGCGACCCGGCGCTCAGGATGGTCCCCCGCAGGGCGTAATCCACCTCGACGTCGGTCGCCAGCTTCTTGAGATCGGGCTCGACCCCGTTCCCCATCTGCGCGAGACCCGTGGAGCGGACGACCAGGTGCTCGAGCCCGGCCAGCGATGCGCTGATCGCCTCGGGGAGGCTCGAGGCGAGGAACTCGGTCTCGGGATCGGGTCGCAGCAGCCGGAAGGGGAGCGCGATGAAGCGCTGGATCTGTTCGACCGTCCCGTCGGCATCGGATCCGGGCGATGCTGCGACCGTTTTGAACCGCTCCAGGGCCGCCGACAGGGCTGCCGCCATCTCCGTCGCGGACTCGTATCGATCTTCCGGCTTCTTTTCGACGGCCGCCCGCACGACCGCATCGAGCGCTTCGATGCCCGAGACACCCCCCAACGGCGGGGGCTCTTCGAACGTGCACGCGTGCGCCACGTCGATCGGGTCGTCTCCGGCGAACGCGTACCGTCCGGCGAGCATCTCGTACACGATGGCGCCGCACGCGAACAGGTCCGTGTACGGCCCGACCTCCCCGCCCCTCCACTGCTCCGGAGCCATGTAATGCGGCGTGCCCACGATCGTCCCGACGGCCGTCACGCGGGTGTCCGCCGCCCCCTGCACGGGCATGGTGAGGCTGAAGTCGAGCAGCTTCACTCCGTGGGGTGTGAGGAAGATGTTCGAGGGCTTGAGGTCGCGGTGCACCATCCCCTGTTCGTGCAGGAAGGCGAGCGGTGTGAGGATGTCGCGACCGATCTGCACGGCGTCGTGGACGCTCAGACGCTCCCGCTTCAGCCGGTCGAGCAGGCTCTCGCCCTCGAGGAGCTCCATCGCGACCCACAGCTCCCCCTCGTCCTCCCCGACATCGAACACCTGACAGATACCGGGGTGGTTGAGACCGGCCGCCGCGCGCGCCTCCCGCAGGAGGCGCTCGCGCGACATCTGGTTACTCTCGTTGAGCGTCTTGACGGCGACGGTCCGCCCGAGCCGTTCATCCGCGGCGGCGTAGACCACGCCCATTCCGCCCTCGCCGAGGACATCGAGGATGCGATACGGCCCGAGCGCTTCAGGCATCCGGGGCTCGCCTCACGGTGTTTCTCGCCTCACGGTGTTCCTCGCCTCATGGTCTTCCTCGCCTCATGGGCTCCTCGCCGAATGCGTCTCCGAGCGGGCCAGTCACTCCCCTGCCACCTGCCAGCGCAGGAACGCGAACGTGTCCACCATCTGCTCGATCCGCTCGCTCACCGGCATGCCCCCGGAGTGGCCGGCTTTGGTGTGGTAGCGGAGCAGGATCGGATTCTCGCCCCTGTTCATCGACTGCACCAGCGCGGCCATCTTGCGCGCGTGCAGCGGGTCGACGCGCGTGTCGCCGTCACCGCTGATGAACAGCGTGGCCGGATAGTCCGTCCCGTCGACTACGTTGTGGTACGGCGAGTACGCGTGGATGTACTCGAACTGCTCGGGGTCCTCCGAGGAGCCGTACTCGGGCACCCAAAAGCGCGCCACGAGGAAGTCGTGGTAACGCACCATGTCGAGCAGCGGATACGTGCACACGACGGCGCCGAACAGGTCGGGGCGCTGGGTCATGGCGGCGCCCACCAGGAGTCCGCCGTTCGAGCCGCCCGCGATCGCCAGCCGCTCGGAGCTCGTGTAGCCCGCGCCGATCAGGTACTCGGCGGCGGCGATGAAGTCGTCGAACACGTTCTGCTTGTTGCCGAGCATCCCGGCCTCGTGCCACGCCTCGCCGAACTCGCCGCCTCCGCGCAGGTTCGGGATCGCGTACACGCCGCCCATGTCCACCCACGCGGCGGCGCTGGCCGAGAACCCGGGCGTGCGGCTCACGTTGAAGCCGCCGTACCCGGTCAGGTAGGTCGGGTTGTCACCGTCCAGCTCGAGCCCCTGTTTGTGGATGATGAACATCGGGATCTCGGTCCCGTCCGCCGACGTGTACCACACTTGCTTCACGTCCATCGACTCCGTGTCGACGGGGACCTCGGTCTGGAACCACACCTCCCGCTCGCCCGTGTCCACGTCAATCAGGTAGCTGGTCGTGGGAACGTGGAACGAGGAGAAGCCGATGGTCGCCTCCTGCTTGTCCCACTCGCCGCCCGCGCCGAACACGGACCCGATGACGCCGAAGTCGATCTCGCGCACGAGATTCCCCTCGGTGTCGTACTGGGCCAGCTTCGGCTGCACGCTCTCGAGGTAGGAGACGAAGTAGTAGCCGCCCACGGGGCTCACGTTGCGGATCACGCGATCGGGCGACTCGGGGATGAGCTCCACCCAGTTCTCGACCTGGGGGCTGTCGATCGGCGCGACCATGACGCGGCTGTTGGGGGCATCGAGGTCGGTCGTGATCACCAGGTTGTCGCCGGCGAAGCTGGCCGAGCTGCGGGTCACCCCGTCGCTGATCATCTCGACCCACTCGCCCGGCATGCCGTCTTCGCCCATCTCGGCGAGGAAGAGCTCGTTGGGGCCCGATGACCCCTCGATGACCGTGATCAGCATCCACTTCCCGTCGGGGGAGAGATTGCCGAACGGGATGTCCTGCATCGTGTAGCCCTCGCCGAAGATCTCGACATCTTCCTCGAGCGCCGTCCCCATCGCGTGGTAGTAGATGCGGGGGTCCTGGCTTCCGTACTTCCCGTAGTAGAGACCGGTGTTGTCCGGCGTGAGGTTGATGCTCCCGTAGCGCGCCGCCGGGAAGACGTCGGGAAGGTCCTCGCCCGTGTCTACGTTACGGATCTTGATCGACGTCTCGTCGACGCCGCCCTCGCGGATCACGTAGACCATCAGGGTGCCGTCGTCCGAGATGTCTCGCCTGCCCACGGTCGTCGTGTGGTCCTCGCTCATCCCGTGCGGGTCGATGATGACGTGATCCTCGCCGGTGCTGCCGTCCCGGTAGTAGAGGATCGAGAGCTCTTCGTCGGCGGCTCGCTTGTTGTAGAAGTAGCGCCCGCCTCTCTCGGTGGGTGATCCCTGCGAGTCGATCTTGAGGAGAGACGTGGCGAGTGCCGTCATCTCCTCCCGACCGGGGAGCTGTTCGAACACTTCGTCCGTGTACGCGTTCTGGACCTCGATCCACTCGCGCGTCTCGGGTCCCTGCTGGTCCTCGAGCCAGCGATAAGGGTCGGGAACCTCGACGCCGTGCAGGACGTCGACGACATCGTCGGTGCGGGTCACGGGTGGCGCGGCGAACTCGACCGGGGCGTACTCCGCGGTGGTGGTCGCGGTGTCCGCGCACCCGACCAGGGACGCGCCGACGAACGCCGTCGCCGCGAGGGCCAGAGTCGCGGAGGTGTTGCGGATGGACCGTCTACGGGCGGACATAACGGCAGTCATGATTACGGCTCCGGGTTTCGTGATGGCTCTTTCACCCCACCCCACCGCCCAAACCCAACCGGCGCATGATAGCCCTTCGAGGCCGCCGCGGCAGCTTTTCGGCGTTCCCGCGAGCGGGGTCGGTGTCGATCGCCGAGGCGCCGGGTCCCGTGGCCGCCGTGTGACCGGGACGAAACACCCCACTCGCTCGCCCTCGGCAGACCTCCGCCCGCTCGGCACAGGGCCGAATCGGCCCACCCCGGGACGTGATCGCGCGCGCGGGGAACGGTGTCCCGATCGGCCCCGCGTCGGCTCCGATCCTGCAGACGAGCGCCGCGGATGAGCCACTCCCGCTCGATTGGAGGTGCGAGATGCATCGTCTCAGGCTTCCGTTCGCCACTGCTTCCCTCCTATTGCTCGCGGCCACCGCGACCGACGCGCAGATGCCCGTCCTCGAGCGCGGCGCCCGGATCAAGGTGCGGGCTCCCGTAATGGTGACCGAATCGGGCGATCAACTCCCGGTCGCGGGGGCGGTCGAAGGCTGGTTCGCACGCCGGACTGCGGACTCGCTCTGGTTCAGGAGAGATCCCGTAGACGAGACCCTGGTCGCCGTCGGGCTGGGGACCGTGGAACGACTCCAGGTCAGCCTCGGCAAGAAGGGCAACACCCTGACGGGCGCCCTGTGGGGTGGCGGCATCGGGCTTGGGCTGGGCGTGCTCGGCGCGCTTTCGCTTCCCGACTGCGACTTCGGGAATGACGAGTGGCTCTGGTGGTGCGAGGGGGACGAGGCCCTCGTGATCCTCGGAACGGCCCTCCCCATGGCCGGCCTTGGAGCCCTCATCGGCACGTTCATCAGGACGGAGCGCTGGGGCGATATTCCGCCCGCCACCCTGACGCTGCGCTCGGAGGACGGCCGTCTGGGCTTCGCCATTGGCTACCGCCTACGGCTCTGATGACGTACCGGCCCTGATGACGCGGCGAGTCCGGGTACGCTCCGGCTGTGATCACGCGCCGAGTCTGATTACGCTCCGGCTTTGAGTCACGCATGGCGGAGGTAGCGAGGGAACCATGATCGTCCCGATCGTCGCCGCGATGGGAATCCTGGTGGTCGCGTTTGTGGCCTTCGCGGCCGTCGTGATCCGGTCGGGCGTGTGCTGGGGGTCGACGCCCGAGGAGCGTGCGGCCCCGATGCCCGGGGACGGGTATTTCACGGACCGGCGCCCCGCATACGTCGCCATGACACGCGGCATCTCGATCATGGCCCCGCCCGCCGTCGTCTGGATGTGGCTGGCGCAGCTCGGACGCGGGGCCGGCTGGTACAGCTACGATGCCATCGACAACGCCGGCCTCAGGTCCGCCCGCCACATCGTTTCCTGGATCCCACCACCCGAGCTCGGCGATGCTTCACCCATCGGCTACCTGCGGCACATCGATCCGGGGCACGAGCTCACGTGGTGGGTGCCAGGCACTCGCTTCGTGGGCGCCACGAGCCGCTTGGCCACCGACATCCGGCTGACGCCGAGGGGCTCGGGCTCGCGTTTGGTGATCCGGATGTCCGCGGACGCCGCGGGCGCGATGGCGCAACCGGCGTTGTGGGTGTTCCGGTTCATAGACAGCATCATGGCCATCCGACAGCTAACCGGGATCGCAAAGAGAGCCGAGGTGCACGGAGCGCGCAGATCGAACCCGAAACAACCGGAGACCGGGCGGCGCGATCAGTACCAGCTGTACGAGACCATCTACGCGTCGGGTGAGCACGCGGGGAGGCCCGGGAAAGAGGCCGCGCGCCAGTGGCGCCACGCCGCCATCGAGGCGGGGCTCGTACCGGGAAAGCCGGAATAGGCGGGTCCGGCGAAGCGGGGACGAGCTTCCGCCGCCCCCCGATACCCGGCTAGCCGCGAGGTTTCGCCGCACCCCCGAGTTCTGGCTAGCGGCGAGCCTCAGCCGCCCGCGCTCCCGTTCATCAGCGCCAGCACCTGATCCGTGGCATCGACCGCCTCGCTGATCCACAGCAGACCCTGCGTCCGCGTGTCGAAGATCACGTCATAGCCGTGCTGCCGCGCTACCAGATCGAGAGCGGACATGAGCCGGGCGCTGATGTCGGTCTGCGCCTGCTGCCCGCTTCGTCCCAGCTCCCGGTTGGCATCCTCCTGGAGCCGGTTCAGCTCCAGCTGTGCGTCATCGATCTGCTGGTTCAGGTCGGCGAGCGTCTGCGCCGTGAGCGTCTCGATCTCGTCCTGGCGGCGGGTTACGAGCGCGTTCAGCTCATCACGCTTGGCGCTCACGCGCCCCTCCCAGGTCGCCGTGATCTCCTGCGCGCGCGCCTGCGCGGCCTGCCCCACCGTCGACTCGACGATAATCCGGTCGCCGTTGACGACGGCGATCCTGGGCACCGTGGCCTGCTCCGAGGGCTGGGCTTGAGCCGGCTCGCCTGCAGCAGGCGCCGGATCCTGGCCGAGGGCCGGTGCCGCCACCAGGCCCATGAGCACCAAGGGGTATACGAAACGACGAACCATGATCGACCTCTCTTCTCAGATCCCGGACGGATCCCTCGTTGGATCCGACCCAACCTCCCTCCTGGCCGGCTCGAATATACCCGAATTGCCCGGCTGCAGGTCCTTCCCTGGCCCCACTTGATTCTCCGGAGGCGTCCGCCCACTCGCGATCGAGTCGCCGGCCAGCGCATCCCCGGTCGGGTACGAAGGCACGCGAATGTCGGGGGAGGGGCGACCCCGGGCAAGCGCGGCATCTTTTGCCACGCCTTGGCGCCATCTAGAATAGAGGTGGCGGTCGGGTACGCAGTCACGCGTTCCCGGTCGCGGTGTGGCTCCGCCGTGGCACCCGGCTCACGGCGATCGTGGATCGAAGCACGGCAGGTTTCACATGGCCATGTACGAATTCGTCTGCGAGGACTGCGAGAAGACGTTCACAGTCTCCGAGCGGATGTCCGAGCACGCAGGGCACGAGCACCCCAAGTGCCCGGGGTGCGGCAGCAAGAAGACGCACCAGCTCTTCACCGCGTTCTTCGCCAAGACGAGCCGCAAGTCCTGACGGACTGACGGATTCGCGGAAACGGGATCCGGTAGCGACCCGACGCCCGGATCAAAGCAGCCGTGTTCGCGGGGGGAGTACGCTCCCCTAGCCCACCGTCTTTGCTCGGAGGCAAGCGAGCGGTACCTGTTTTACCCAGCGTTCCGGCCTCGATGGGGCAGAACGTCCCGGTGGCCGTTTCAGGCGCTGGAGAGGCACCCCCCGATCCCGCGTATCACGTTACCACGCAAGCAGTTATAGACTGTGTAACGCGGAGCTTGAATACCCCTCCGCGGCCCCTGGTTTGCCACTGAAACGGACAGAATCCCGAACCCAACTCCAGCCCGGACTCGGGGGGAATTCGAGGAGAATCCGGGGTGCCCGCCCACCGAGGAGGGGCATCCTTCGGCCCGTCGAGGGCCACATAGATGCGGGGAGAACAGATCCGATGAAGAAGAGCTATCTCCACCGGGGCGGGGAGGAGCCGCTCCTCGGTCTGACCATTCCGGAGCACTTCCGCCGAATCGCGGAACGGTACCCGGAGCGCGAAGCGATCGTCTCGTTGCCGCAGGGCCGCCGTCTCACGTACGGCAAGCTCGCGGACCGGATCGACAAGCTCGCGCGCAGCTTCCTGGGCATCGGCATCCAGAGGGGAGACCGGGTCGGAATCTGGTCGGTCAACAACATCGAATGGCTGCTCGTGCAGATGGCGACGGCCCGGATCGGTGCGGTCCTGGTCAACCTGAACCCCGCCTACCGACCCCGTGAGCTGGCGTACGCGCTCAGGAAGTCGCGAGTGCAGTGCGTGGTGACGATCCCCTCGTTTCGGACCAGCGACTACGTGGGGATGCTCACGGAGCTCCTTCCGGAGCTGAAGGAGGCCGGAGCGTCGCCGCTGCCGGGGCCTCCCGCTCCCAGGCTCGAGAGCGAGGAGTTCCCCGATCTTCACACGGTCGTGGTCTACGATCCGACCGATCCGCTGGGCTTCGAGCGGCCGTACCCCGGCGTCGCGACCTGCAAGGGGCTCGCGGACGCGGGTAAGCAGGTGCCGATGGCCGAGCTGGACCGGGTCACGTCGACGCTCGACATGGACGACCCGATCAACATCCAGTACACGTCGGGCACGACCGGCTACCCGAAGGCCGTCATCCTCACGCACCGGAACGTCCTCAACAACGCCTATTTCTGCGCGCAGGCGATGAACTTCACCCAGGCGGACCGGCTGTGTGTGCCGATCCCCTTCTATCACTGCTTCGGGATGGTGATCTCGACGATGCTGTGCTTCTCGACGGGGGCGTGCCTCGTGATCCCGTGCGAGCACTTCGACCCGCTCCGCGTCCTGCAGGCCGTGGACCGGGAACGGTGCACCGCCCTGCACGGCGTGCCCACGATGTTCGTCTCCGAGCTCGATCACCCGCGATTCTCGGAGTTCAACCTCACGAGCCTCCGCACTGGGATCATGGCCGGAGCCCCCTGCCCGCCCGCGCTCATGACGCGGGTGATGGCGGAGATGCACATCGACGACATCCTGATCGGGTACGGGCAGACCGAGGCCTCGCCGGTCACGCACCTCACGACGCGCGATGACACCTTCGAGCGTCGCGTTGAAACCGTCGGCACGAACCTCCCCCACCAAGAGGTCAAGGTGGTGGACGTCGAAACGGGCGAAACGGTGCCCGTCGGGCGCGTGGGGGAGGTTTGCTTCCGCGGCTACCACGTCATGCGGGGCTATTACGATGATCCCGAGGCCACGGCCGAGGCGCTCGACGAGGCCGGCTGGCTACACTCCGGCGACCTGGGGACGATGGATGAGGACGGGTACGTCCGAATCACCGGCCGGCTGAAGGAGATGATCATCCGCGGCGGCGAGAACATCTACCCGCGCGAGATCGAGGACTTCCTGTACACGCACCCGAAGATCGCCGAGGTCTCGGTGTTCGGGATCCCCGACGAGTTCTACGGCGAGGAGACGATGGCGTGGATCGAGCTCCAGGCCGATAAGGAGGCCACGGAGGAAGAGATCCGCGAGTTCTGCAAACGCAAGATCGCGCACTACAAGATCCCCACCCACATCTGGTTCGTGGACGAGTTCCCGCTGACGGTCACCGGGAAGATCAAGAAATACCGCATGCGGGAGATGGCCGTCGCCAAGATGGAGGAGACGAAGGCGGCGGGCGAAGCGTCGGACGCGGAGGGAGCCCCGACGGGAGCTCCCCAGCCGGCCTGAGGGCGCTTAGGGCTGATCGCTCACTGATTCGGCGGCCGCCGCCTCGGCACCCGCGCGTAGCGCATCGAGCCGCTGCGGCGCATCGGCCATGAGCGGAATCCGCTCCACCGCGTCGCCGAAACCGGTGACGAGATCCTCGTAGAATCCGAAGGCCGCGAGAGTGTCTCCAATCGCCTCGTACGCGCGGCCCGCGAGGTACTGTCCCTGGCGCCAGGTCAGGGGATCGATCCGAGAAACACCGTCCAGGATATCCGGATAGCCCAGATCCTCCAGGATCTGAACCGCCCGCTCCGCGAACCCGAGCTCCAGCAGCGAGCGGATCCTGATCCAGCCGGGCACGTCGTCGATCTGACCCGGGAGCTGCTCGTACAGTTCCAGTACGCGATGGTAGTCGCCCTGAACCCAAGCGATCTCCATATCGCTGACGGCCGAGAAGAGTTGAGGCACCTGTGGAGGGATATCCTCGTCGGTGTAGCGAGCCACGACCTCGGCCTTCAACGCCTCGAGCCCCGCCACGTCGCCGGCTGCTCGCAGAGGCTCGGTTCGAATCCAGTACCACTCATCCGCGAGCGGCTCGAACTGGGCGAGCGTATCGAAAGTGGCGCTCGCCTCCTCGTAGCGGCCGAACGTGACGTGCGTGTTCAGGATCTGGCCCAGCGGATACCCGCGTAGGTCTGGGCGCTCCGCTTCGACGGCCGCGCGATCGGCCCGCTCGTAGGTGGCCAGCCCCTCTTCGATCTCCCCCTCCCACATGTAGGTGTCGCCGACCATAACGCCTGCGATCACCTGCATGTCCGGCACCGGCGAGTCCAGATAGCGCTGAAGCTCGGCCCGGCTGTCAGCCCACCTGTCCTCCCTCACGTAGGATCTGGCGAGGTGCTCCAGCGAAGGCCGAAAGTCCTCTCTCAGGCGGAGAGCCTCCCTGTAGGAGTCCCGCGCCTCGTCGAAGCGACCCGAGAACTCGAGGATCTCGCCCCGCGAGTCGTACGGGTTCGGCAGACCCGGCTCCAGCTCCACATACCGCCGGATCAGGGAGTCGGCGCCAGCGTAGTCCTGTGCCGACGCGTACACGTACGCGAGCTGGTTGTAGGCCGCGGCGTGGAGCGGGTCGAGCCGAATCGCCTCCTCGAGCAGGTGGCGAATCTCGGCCCGGGCCTCCTCTGTGTCGCGGTCATCCAGCATCGAAGCGAAGATCACCCGAACTTCCTTCTCGTCCGGGTACTTGCGAATGAGCTCCCGTAGGAGCGCGTCCGAGCGCTCGGGCTCGAACGCCTGCGCCCACATTCCCTCGATGAACAGGCTGTCGCGCTCCGACACCGCCGTCAGGCTCTCCCGCGCGAGCGTGAAGTGCTCGAACGCTTCGGACCCGCTCCCCAGGCGCACGAGCGCCATGCCTAGCCGGAAGTGCGCGAGCGCGAAAGCGGAATCCAACTCGATGGCCCGACGGAAGTGGGACGCCGCTTCCCCGTCCAGGAAGCGCTGGAAAGCCTCACGCCCCGCCTGGTATTCGCGATACGCCTCGATGTCGGTCGTCGTGAGCTGCGCCGCCGAGGCCAGTTCGGTGGGCTGGACCGAGACCCCGGTGATCTGGCGCGACATCGCGAGCGAGATCGAATCGACGACCGTGAACACGTCCGAACCGCGTGCGTTCGCGCTCGCGAGGATCTCACCCGTACGCGCGTTGGCGAGGTTGGCCGTGATCGCGAGGGACTCGGGACGGCCGTACACGGATCCCGTCACCATCAGACGCGCGCCCGCCAGGCGGGTGATCTGGGGCTCGAGCCCGACGGGGACCTGCCTCAGCTCCCCCATGCCGTTCTGACGCAGGAGATCGGAGATCCGCTGCGCGCTCACGACCTTGAGGCCGTCCACCTGCGCCAGGTGCGTGGCGAGCAGCTCCGCGAGTCCGCGGTCCAACCATTGGAGCCCTTCGTCCTCGATCGAGTTGTTGAACGGGAGCACGGCGACCGAACCCTCTCCCAGGTCGACGGCGGGCTCCGCCGCCGCAAGCGCAGCGGCGCTCGGGGCGACCTCGCCGGTGGCGATCCACACGCTCCCGGCAGCCGCCACCGCCACCAGCACCGCTAGGATGACGCCCTCCAGACGGTTCACGCGCTGGTGTCCCTTGGCCCCGTGGAACCACACGAGAGTGAGGATGATCGGGAAGCACGCGACGATCAGGAAGATGAGCACGTCCAGCATCGTGCGGGACACGCCGTAGGTGTCGATCAGGAAGCCGGTGGCTTCCGTCAAGCCCCAGGACGCGGCGGCGTAGGCGATGAGCCAGCGCCACGCCCTGCGTTCGTTCAGGGCCCCGATCAGCTCCTGCAGATTCATGTCCCGCCCAATCTATGGAATCGTACGGGCGCCGTCGCCCGGTACGTGACTATCGCCAGCAATCTGGTACGCGAGCCCGGGGGTGCGCGTTCCTCCCGCCCACGTATGACGTGCCGGCCTCTCGGCACGTTGTCCGGTGTTGTCCACCGGCCCTAGTCCAAATACGCTTCTATCCGAGCACTCGTTTCACCTGCGAATAGCGGTCACCCGCGATCCGGAGAGGCAGTCCGATGCGTTCCGCCATACTGTCCCGCTCTGTTCCGTTCACCACTGCCCTCGTCCTGACCCTGGCAACCTGGACGGGAGACACGGTGGCTCAGGTCGCCGACGAAGCTGGGGTGCAAGCCACCCCGACCGCAGCCAGCGTCTCGGCATCAGAGGTACTCGCGGCGGACGTGTTCCCGGCAACTGGCATGCAGGGCTTCTACCGCTACCCGGCCCTGCGCGGCAACACGATCGTGTTCGCTGCGGAGGGCGATCTGTGGATTGCCACGACGGAAGGTGGTCTCCGGTCGGTAACGAATTCGGCATCCGGTACAGCGACTGGGAGTACGGATGCCGCCAGGTCGTCGAGGAGATGGGCGAGGGGGCGATCGGATACGTCCACCTGCGGGCGATGGGGTCGAACGACATCACGCAGTGGTACCGCGAGTTCTATCCCGTCTTCAACCGCCAGGGGCTGATCATCGATGTGCGCCACAACCGGGGTGGCAACATCGACGCGTTCATCCTCGAAAAGCTCCTGCGGCGGCCGTGGATGTACTGGAAGGGGCGGGTCGGCCAACCCACCTGGAACATGCACTACGCCTTCCGCGGGCATATGGTCGTGCTCGTCGACCAGAACACGGCCTCCGACGGCGAAGCGTTCGCCGACGGTTTCCGGCGGCTGGGCTTGGGCGAGGTGATCGGCCTGCGCACGTGGGGCGGCGAGATCTGGCTCAGCTCTTCGAACCGGCTGAGCGACGGGGGGCTCGCGCGCGCCCCGATGACCGGCGTGTACGGCCCCGAGGGCGAGTGGCTGATCGAGCAGATCGGCGTGGTGCCCGACGTGGAGGTCGACAACCTTCCGCACGCCACGTTCAAGGGCGAGGATGCCCAGCTCGACGCCGCGATCGCGCACCTCCTCCAGAAGATCGAGCAGGATCCGCGGCCGGTGCCACCACCACCGCCGTATCCGAACCGAGGCTTCCGCTATCCCGTCACCGAGCAGGGGCAGGCTGACGGTGACGGCGGCCTTGCGGGGGGTGGCCGCTGAACCTGGAAGGCCGCGTCGCGCTCGTCACGGGCGCCGGACACCGCATCGGACGGGCAATCGCCCTCGCGCTCGGCGAGGCGGGCTGCCGCGTCGTCGTGCATTACCTGCGCTCGCGCGAGCCGGCGGAGGAGGCGGCGCGCGGGATCGGCAAGCTGGGGGGTGAGGCGCTCACGATCCAGGCCGACCTCGTCGAGCCGGAGCAGATCTCCGCCCTGTTCGAGGGCGTTCGCCAGGGATTCGGCGGGCTCGATATCCTGGTGAACAGCGCGGCCTCGTTCGAGCGAGCGCCGTTCGAGGTGATCACGGCCGAGGATTGGGACGCGGTGATGGCGATCAACCTCCGGGCCCCGTTCCTGTGCTCCCAGGCGGCGGCTCGGCTGATGCGCGGCGGCGAGCGAGGGCAACCGGGGGACGAGGGAGGGCGACGCGGGGGTGAGCGGGCCGTTCCCGGCTTGATCGTGAATGTGGCCGATATCAGCGCCCTCACCCCCTGGCGCGGCTACGCGCACCATGGGGTGAGCAAGGCGGCGCTGCTTCACCTCACCAGGGTCGCGGCGCGGGAGCTGGGACCCGACGTTCGAGTGAACGCGGTGGTCCCCGGCCCCATCCTCCCTCCCCCCGGTGAGGAGGAGGACAGCGAGGAGTGGCGACGGAGAGGCGAGCGCCTTCCTTTGCGTCGCACCGGTGAGCCGTCCAATGTCGGCGAGGCCGTCGTGTTCCTCGCGCAGAACGATTTCGTGACGGGCGAGATGATCGTCATCGATGGAGGCGAGCGCCTCCTGTCGGGCGGCCGGTAGCCTCGGCCTGGCGGCGGGGCCACCACGGTGGGGCGGACAGGCGGGAGATGAGCATGGCGGCGCGTGACAAGATCGTGATCAGGGATCTGCTGCTCCGGGGGATCGTCGGGATCAACGACTGGGAGCGGAAGACGAAGCAGGACATCCTCATAAACCTCGAGGTGTTCCTGGACGCCGCGCCGGCGGGCGGCTCCGACGACATGACCGATTCGCTCAACTACCGGACGCTCACCAAGGACATCATCGCGTACGTCGAAGGATCGTCACACTTCCTCGTCGAGGCGCTGGCGACCGAGATCGCACGGATCGCGGTGATCGTTCACGGCGCCGAACGGGCCATCGTACGCGTCGAGAAGCCGGGCGCCTTGCGGTTCGCGCGCTCCGTGGGCGTGGAGATCGAAAGGGGCGCATCTGACTTCCTCTAGGCAGGCGACGCGGCGCCCGAACGGATCGTGGAGCGAGGACAGGACGCGTACCGGGGAGGCCCGCGATTAGCACGATCCTGATCAGCCTGGGCTCGAACATCGAGCCGGCGGCGAACCTTCTCCTGGCGATCGGGGCACTGAGAGACCGGTTTCCGCTCGTCGGTGTGTCCCGGATCTATCGGGCGCGATCGATACGGACCTCGCCCCGGCCGAGCTGAAGTTCGGCCACCTTCGGCCTCTCGAAGCAGAATTGGGGCGTATTCGCACCAGCGACCCGAACGCGCCGCGGACGATCGACCTCGACATCGCGCTCGCGGGGGAGCTGGTGCTCGCCGACCGCAAGTCCGGGATCGACATCCCGGATCCGGAGATCCTGACGCGGGCTCACGTGGCGTTGCCGCTGGCCGACCTGGCGCCGGATGCCGTTCATCCCGTGACAGGTGAGACCCTCTCCGAGATCGCCGAGGGGTTCCGAGCCGAAGCCGGGATTCGGGTGTACGAGGGCCCGTCCTTGCCCCCGATCGGCCCGTAGGCCTGGAAGCGCGTACGTGCGAGGCCGGCTCAGACGTTGTTATGTAGATAGGATGCGAACGAGTCCTGCTCCTCGTACAGCGCGCGCACGGCTGGATCCGGCCGCCCGTCTCATGGCGGCCGCTATCACTGCCTGCGCCTCGATGACGGTCGCTGCACCTCTCCGCGCACAGGTCGCCAGCCCGCGTCCCGAGGGCGCGTCGCCCCGCGAGAGTGCCGCGATCATCGATACGCTCGTGATCCTGCGCGAGGACGTGTTCCGCGAAGAGGATGCGGATCGGAACGCGTTGCTCAGGCTCCTGAACGACATCCATTCGACGACCCGGGGCTACGTGGTCCGGCGCGAGCTGTTGCTGGAGGCCGGAGCTCCGTTCGACTCGGTGCTGGCCGAGGAGAGCGAGCGCAACCTCCGACAGTTGGGAATCTTCCGCAGCGTCCGCGTTGACACCGCCCGAGTGAACGGCAAGCTGGCGGCGGTCGTGCGTACGCGGGACGCCTGGAGCATCAAGCCGCGGATCCAGGCGAACATCGCTTCGGACGGCACTCTGACGGGGTCGATCGGGGTCACGGAGGAGAACGTCGCGGGGACCGGCAATCTCCTGCGCGTCTGGTACGTGCGGCAAGCGGACCGTGACGGCGTGGTGTTCGCGGGCCGCTTGCCGCGGTTCGGCGGAAGCCGTTTCGGCGTGGGCGGAACCTATGAAGACCTATCCGACCGCAGCGCCGGAACGTGGGGTATCGGGAACTCGTACCGGTCCTTCTCCGACCGCTGGTCGTTGGTGTACGGAGGCGAGGCGTTCAGCGGCCGCCTGTTCCAGTATCGGACCTTCGCGCCCGGCGTTCGCGACACGACCGCGTGGCAGCGTCGCGCGACGATCAACCGCGTCTTCGTCTCGTACGCGCCGGTCGCCTCACCGCGCGAGTACGTGCGTATTGGCGCGACGGCCGAGGTCCGAGCTGAAGAGCACTTCCTGGCGCCTCCACCGGCGATCGAACCGCTCGCCGACAGTCTCTTCGCGGTTCCCGACTCGGTCTACGGGTTGATCGGCGCGTTCGCGGAGTACCGGCGGGGGCACTTCACTCGGGTGAACCAGTTCGCGGAGTACCGGCGGGGGCACTTCACTCGGGTGAACCACTTCAATGGGTTCAACGAGGAGGACCTCGACCTGAGCCGGTTCGCGTTTCTGAGCCTGAAGCTGGCACCGGGATCGTGGGGGTACGGTGACACGGGGGTCGGGGCGCGGGTCGTTCTGGGCGCCGGCGGGCGGAGCGGACCGCTGCTCGCCAAGGCGCGTTTCGACGCGAACGGACTCTTCAACTCCGCGGGGCTCGATTCAGGGCGTGTCGTCGGCATCGCGACGGCCGCCCTCCAATCCTCACCGCGTCACATCACCCTGCTCCGCGTCATCGGCGGCATCCTGGAGAATCCGCCCCCGGGGAACGAGTTCGACGTGGGGTTCGAGGTGGACCTGCGGCTGTGGGGTCCGCACGCATACGTCGGTACCCGCACGTTGCGCGGCACGCTCGAGCATCGGATCTACGCCTGGGACGAGAT
>JBDHAC010000060.1:0-21656 GCA_039588275.1 Gemmatimonadota bacterium | reverse complement strand
ATGCCCGGATCCAGGAACTGGTGGTGGAAGCCCACCGGGGTCGAGAGCACGATGAACAGCACGAATACGACTCGGGCCAGCGGGTCACTGAACAGCTTCCCGCCCGCCACCCGGGGTGTGACCGTATACCAGATCACGTACGCCGGGATCAGCCAGAAGTAGACGAGTGGGTGCCCGAACCACCAGAACAGCGTGCGGGCCAGCACGGGGTCGATCGTGTCCGTGAGCCCGAGGGACCACGGAATGAGCTGGAAGAGCGCCTCGGCCGCCACGCCCGGCGTGGCCAGCAGCCACACGATGATGGTGGTCAGCATGCCGAGGAGGGGAAGCGGGATCCGCGCCCCCGGGTTCTCCTTCTTCCAAACCAGATAGGTGCGGAGGATCACCAGACACCACAGCCACGAGCCCACGATCAGCAGCGTGGCGCCGATGTAGAACACCGGGTGTGCCATGAGCGGCGGGTAGAAGGTGTACAGGACCGTGGCCTTCCCCCACAGGATCGCCCACGCGACCGCCGCCGTGCCGACCAGGGCGACCCAGAAGCCGATCCAGGCCACCCGTTTGAGCACGATCTCGCGCCCGAGTGTCCGCTCGGCGACTACGTAGCCGAGTCCCATGATGAAGAACGTCGTGAACACGAGCGCCATTAGGACGCCGTGGGCGGTCACGGACAGGTAGTACATGCCGGGGGTCCGCCACGGTAGATCCAGGTCCGCACGCGAGAGCGCCTGCATGAGCGCCATGGCGGACGCGATGCCGAACGCGGCGATACCGACCCACAAGTTGGCGAGCGCGAGACGTCGTGAGGCGATCATCCGGCCACCTCCTCACTCCCGGCGGAGAGCTCGTCTTCGACGTACAGCGTCGCGAACATCACGTGGTGTCCCAGACCGCAGTACTCGTTGCACACGATCAGGTACTCACCGGCCTCGTCGAATTGGGTCGTGAATTGGCTCACGTAGCCGGGGATCACCATGGAGTTCCCGTTCGTCTTCACGATCTGGAAGCCGTGCGTGACGTCGGGGCTCGTGATCCGGAACGTGACGGGCCGCCCGCGCGGCACCCGGATCTCGTTGGGTGCGAACGAGAACATGGCCGCAACCACGTGCACGGTCGCGCTCCCATCGGCGTTGATGGTGACCGACGGCTGCGCAAATCCGGGAGCTGTTCGGACCGCCAGCGGATCGATGGTCTCGACGTGGCTGGGCGGCTGGAGCGACTGTGACACGCTCGTGTAGAGGATCGAGGCCACGAAGATGACCATGATCCCCCCCGACGCCCACATCCAGAACTTCTCGTAAAGATCGACGTTCATGGTTGCCTCACTGGGTCAGGGTGCCGCGAGGCACGAACACGAAGAAGTAGATGACCAGCCAGCCCAGTAGGAAGAGCAGGCCGTAGATCGCGACGATGGCCAGCGTTCCCTTCGGGTGGCTGCCGACGTCGTGCGCGCCAGCGCTCGGCTCGTCCGGCATTCCGTTCCCTCCTGTGTGGAGTCGTACAAGGACGCGCGTTGCGTCCGCGATGCTGGTTGAGTTGGGGTCGGATTCGCCCGGGTTATCGGTCTGGGTCAGGCCGGTTCCGGACACGAAGGCGAGAACCTGACATCGTTGTCCGATTTGTTCAAGACGTGGGACAGGTTGTCCCGGGGGCGGCGGCCGGTATGCAAACCCCTCTTCCCGTCAACGGGGCGCGCGGCCAGATCAGCGATCGGGGGCTGCTTTTTCGAAGACCGTGTCGTTGAACCCCCACGTGGCTCGCACGCCTTCCACCGCACCCCCTTCGGACAGATCGAAGACGAGGTACACGTCCACCAGGTCCAAGACGGTGGCCCGGAAACGGCTCTGGGAGAGCGGGATCAGCTGCATGGGCGGCGCGCCCTCGGCATTGGCGATCAGCGCTCCGTCCAGAGATTCGATGGTGAGCTGCTGTTGAGCGGCCGTGTACACTCCCGCGTAGCGTGAGAGCATCGCGGCATCGAGCTCGAGGGGCGTCGAGGAGGGTGCCGGGATCGAGGAGGGTGCCGGGGTCGAGTCGGTCGCGGGAAGCACATACCGACTCAGGATCGCCGTGTTGCGAAGCTCGCCGAGCGGGTTGTCGAACACCTCGTGCGTGAGGACCACCACCAGATCGAACGCCGGGAACACGAAGATCTTCTGTCCTCCATGCCCGGATGCGAGATACGCGTACGCGGAGCGGTCCGCGTAGTGGAAGTCGCCGCACCACCACTGGTACCCGTAGTTCGGTGCCCCTTCGTTGATCATGTGCTCGCGCGTCGATTCTCTGACCCACTCCTCCGAGACGATTCGCCGCCCCTCCCACTCGCCGTTGTTCAGGTACAGGAGGCCGAGTTTGGTCAGATCGCGCGGCCGCATGTGCAGCCCGCCGTCCGTGTCGGTCAGTCCCCCGGGGAGGCGCTCCCACTCGTAGTCCTCGATCGCGAGCGGCGAGAACAGATGGCGGTCCGCGAACTCGGCCGCAGACATGCCGGAGGTCTTCCGGATGAGTCGCGAGAGGAGAATGCTGAGGCCGCCGTTATACACAAACTCCGCCCCGGGCTCCGCGACGACCGGCTTCCACAGCGTGAACCCGACAGGATCGTCGCGGCCGCGCGCCTGCACCCAGTCATTGCGAGGGTCGTCGTACGGGTAGGAAGTCTCGTCCCACTCGAGTCCGGCGCTCATCGACAGGACATGTCGCAGCAGCAAACGCCGCTTGATGGGGTCGGCCCACACGACGTCCTCGTACTCGGGGAGGAGCTCCAGCACGGGCCGGTCCGCGCCCCCCTCTGCGAGTGTCGGAAGCAAGCCCAGGTCCATCGCGATGCCCACCAGGATGGAGCCCACGCTCTTCGAGATGGAGGCCGTGTACTGGCGCGTGTCGGGACCGTACCCGTCGAAGTACTCCTCGAACACCAGAGCGCCGTCCTTCACGATGAGGGTCGCGTGGAGATTGGGGAAGGCGCCCGCCGCGATGTCCTGTCGAAGTCGATCGAGCGGGCCCGGGTCCAGACCGACTCGCGCCGGTGAGGCAGTCTCCCAAGCGACCGACTCGTGGTCCGGGGCGGCGTCCTCCCGGCTTCCCGCCTCCTGGCCGTTGCAGCCGGCGAGCGCCGAGAGCAGCGTAATGATGACCACGCCGCCGCCGACAGCTCTCAAAGGGGGCGCGTCCAAGGTCGGCATCGGAGGTTCCGCTCGTTCTCGGTCCATGGGTCGCTTCCCTGAGCTTCGCAAACGGCTCCGGTTATGGCCAGGGCCGGCTCGGGCGAAGAGGTAATGACGTCAGCGATGATTGTAACGTATCGTTGCAAAACCACCGCGATCACGGCCTGAGATCAAGCGCCTAACCGCCTATTATGCAACGTGTTGTGCCAGTGTCGCCGGTTCGGCTCCACGCTTGCCCTTCTCCTGGGTCAACGCTACGCGCTACCTTGAGCACGGGAGGTAGGCCGGGATCCACCCCAGGGCCGGCAACCGCCTCGGGGTGCCCCGGCCGGGCTCCAGCCGGTGCTGCACATGAACCGATCCATTCTCATCGTCGACGATGACGCTCGCATCCTGACCTCGCTCTCAGGTGCGCTCGCGGACGGTTTCGAGATCCGCACGGCCGAGAACGCCGAGAGCGCACTCTCCGTCCTCGCCGATCGCCCTGTCTCCGTTGTCCTGCTCGATCTCAAGATGCCAGGTATGGACGGCATGGAGCTCCTGAAGCTCTTGCGCCGCCGGAGCCCGGATCTCGACGTGATCATGATGACGGCCTACGACGATCTCCCGACCGTCGCCGAGGCGATGCGCGAGGGGGCCGTCGACTTCCTCGTGAAGCCCCTGGATCTGCACGCGTTGCGCTCCGCCCTCGAGCGCCTGTTCGAGGACCGAGACATGCGAAGGCGTCGTCGACCGGAGTCAGGCACGGGAGCAGAAGAGGCCGACGGAGCCGGTGCACCGGGCGCCGGCGAGGGTCGCGCGGATCGGCCGCAGCGCCTGGTCGGCCACGACCCGGGGATGATCGAGATCTTCAAGCTCATCGGACGGGTGGCGGCGACTCGGACCAACGTCGTGATCCGCGGTGAGAGCGGGACGGGGAAGGAGCTCGTCGCTCGCGAGATCCACCTGAGCTCGCCCTACGCCCACGAGCCGTTCGTGGCGGTGAACTGCACGGCCCTCCCGGCGACGCTCCTCGAGTCCGAGCTGTTCGGGCACGTCAGGGGAGCCTTCACCGACGCGACCGCAGACCGGAGGGGACGGTTCGCGATGGCCGGGAAGGGAACGATCTTCCTGGACGAGATCGGCGACACCCCGCCGGAGTTCCAGGCGAAGCTGCTCCGGGTTCTCCAGGAGCACGAGTACTATCCGGTGGGAGCCGAGCGACCGGAGCGCGCCGACGCGCGCGTGATTGCCGCGACGCACCGAAACCTGGAGCAGCTCGTGGCAGCAGGCAGCTTCCGCGAAGACCTGTACTACCGTCTCCGCGTCGTGGACATCCGAGTACCCCCGCTCCGCGAGCGCCTGGGGGATGTCCCGGCCCTCGCCGATCATCTCGTGCGCAAGGCGTGCAAGGCGGCCGGAAAACTGGCGGTTGTCGTCACCCCCGAGAGCATCGAGCGGCTCATGGGCTACAGCTGGCCGGGCAACGTGCGCGAGCTCGAGAACTGCCTCACGCGCGCTGTCGTCATGGCCACGGGGGATGTGCTTCGCCCGGAGCATCTGGAGTTGGGTGGCCAGCCGACGGGGGCCGTCCCGCGCATGACCACACTGGATGACGTCGAGCGCGAGCACGTCGCCCGGGTGCTGGATGCGATGGGTGGGCACAAGTCGCGGACCGCGGAGATTCTGGGAATCTCGCGCCCACGGCTCGACCGCCTGATCAGGAAGTACGGCCTCGATGAGGTCGTAGGCTGACTCGGCCGCCGACCCGAGCCATGCGATTCAGCCTCTCGTTCCGGACGCGAATCCTGCTGGTCGTGCTCGCTGTGGCCGTGATTCCTCTCGGCCTATTGGGTCTGTGGTTGACGGGGACCGCGCAACGCTCGGGTGAGACGCTGCTGCGAGATCGGCTCGCGGAGGCGATCGATCAAACGGTCACTCAGATCGTGTCGCGCTGGATCGGCCAGCGCTCGCAGCTCCTGTACCTCGCCGAAGACGACGCGGTTCAACGTGCGTTGTCGCTCGATCCCCCCGATCGAGTCGCCCAGGTCGATCCGACAGGAGTGCGCGATCCGCCGCCGAGCCTGGTCGACCGATTCGACGGTCTGGACGCCGGCGTAGAGGCCATCACCATCCGGGATGTGCTGGGTCGGGACCGTTGGGTGCTGCAGCGTTCGCCGGGGACATCGGCTGCGGGATTCGGTGGCGCAGGCTCGACGTTGGACCTCGAGCTCGCCATCTACGAACGTGCGACGGGGCAACACCTGGGGACGTTGATCACGGCCTTTGAGCCAGAAGCGCTCTTGCCCCCGGCCAGCGTGGCCCCCGCTGCGGCCGGCATGATCATGGGTCTGTTCGGGGCGACGACCGGGATCTCCCATCTCCCACTACCCTTCGACCCGTTCTTGCTGGCGGAGGATCGATTCAGTTGGGGAGGGGTCGAATGGGTCACCGCACGCCGGACCCTCGAGGAACCGCCCCTCACGCTGGTCGCGGCTGCGCCGCTGAGCGGGTTCACGGCGCCGTTCGAGCGTGCCGCCCGCCGTGGTACGTGGCTCCTGCTGCTCGTGGCGGTCACCGGGCTCGCTCTGGCGGCAATCCTCACCAGTCGCATGACGCGCTCCCTCCGGCGGCTATCGGCAGCCGCGGAGGCCGTGTCGGACGGGGATCTGGACCGCCGCGTGGAACCTGTGGGTGACGATGAGGTCGGCCGGGTCGCCCGCGCATTCAACTCGATGACCGAGAACCTTCAGACGAGCCTCGGTGAGCTCGCCAATCGTGAGTCCCTCGCCGCGGTCGGGGAGTTCGCGGCCACGCTCGCCCACGAGGTTCGCAATCCGCTCACCGCCGTCCGGGTCGACCTCCAGTTCGCGGAAGAGGGGCTCGAGGACTCTGCGCGGATCGAGGCACAGCGGCGGGCGCTGGCGGAAATCGCCCGTCTCGATGAGACCGTCTCTCGGGTCTTGAAGGTAGCCCGGAGTGGACGCATTCGAGCCACACGGGTGGATCTGAGGGGACCGCTTCGGGCCGCTGCCGCCGCGGCGCGGCCGGCGTTCGCCCAGCGTGCTGCGACACTCTCCCTGGCTCCGTTGCCCGACCCGATCGCGGTGACGGGGGATGCGGGGGCGCTCGAACAGCTGTTCCTCAATCTCATGCGCAACGCGGCCGAAGCGCTCGACTCGGGGGGCGAGGCCACGGTGTCTGTGGAGCGCGTCGATGGCGAGGTCCTCGTGACAGTTCGGGACACCGGGCCCGGTATCCCCGACGAGGTACGAGAGCGGGTGTTCGAACCGCTGTTCAGCACCCGGCCCGAGGGCACCGGTCTGGGGCTGCCGATCGCACGCCGGATAGCCATCGCGCACGGTGGGGAGATCGATTTGGAGAGCTCGGTTGGGGTCGGTACGACCGCCCGTGTGCGCTTACGCCTCGCTGATCGGCAGGGGGCCGCGTTGGCCCGATCTGATCCTGCCGGCATGTAACGAGTCGCGCCCGGAGTGCAATGGGCCGTTACAGGATTCGCCTATAAATCACCTGCGATCAAAATACACACCGCTCTATATTACAATTAGTTACACGACTTCACGTAATGCGGCGCGGTCCTTCCAATGATCCCTGGCGAGCCTTCGGAGGCAGCCCCAGGTGCCGCTCGATCGGGCCAAGCGCCCGAACGCGCGGCCGCCATCGCACCGCGAGGAAGAGAATGATCAGAACAACGGCCACGATCGCTACTCTCGTGTTTGCCACCGCGCTCGCGGGCTGTCTCCAGGACTCCAGCCAGGCGGCACTCGCTCGAGCGTCGGCCGCGGGCAGTTGGGAGCCGAGCTCAACCGCCCCGTCCGCCGTGGGCGACACGAACATCGTACTTCGACGCATGTACGAGGGGCCCAGTCCGGACTTCTGGGGGACGAGCTCCTCGCCGGACGGCCGCTATGTGACCCAAACGGACTGGAGTACGGGCGACCTTGCGATCCTCGACCTGCTGACGGGAGCGATGCGACGCGTCACCCGGAAGAAGGACGACGAGTGGGTCAGTTCCTACGCCTACAGCGAGATGGCGAGATTCTCGCCCGATGGGCGACACATCGCGTACGCATGGTACACGGAGCCCGGCCACTACGAGCTCCGCGTCACCGATATGGATCATGCGAATGTGCGAACCTTGTGGACGGGTGAGAGGACAACCCACGACGAAAGATCGGTGATCTGGTGGCCGGACCTTCACGGCTGGGCGCCCGACGGTCGTCACTTGCTCGCTACCCTGTACCCCCATGAGACGGGGGGGCGGGAATGGCGGGAGTCGCGAGGATATCTGACCCTCGTCTCCGTGGAAGACGGCGCCGCCCGCACCGTACATGTCTTCCCGCCCAACGCAGGACCCGCGCTTGCGGCCGTTTCACCCGACGGCCGCTGGGTGGCGTTCGAGGACGACATGTCGCCCTCGAGCCCGTCCAACGGAGACATCTCCGTGATCGACCTCGACGGGGGTGCCCCCGTCGAGGTGGTCGGCGGTCCATCGATCGAACGGGTCATCGGCTGGCTGCCCGACGGCAGCCTGCTCTTCTACAGCGACCGGGAGCTCACCGAAGGGGTGTGGCGCCTCCCGATGGCAATCGGCCGACCGGCGGGCGAACCCGAACTGGTGCGGGGGGACGTGTGGCGGATGGAACCGATCGGCCTGTCGCGCGACGCGTTGTATTACGGGGTGCGCACACAGCGGCCGCAGATCTTCGTGGCCGGCGTGGATCTGTCCGTGGGTCGCATCATCTCACCTCCGATGCCGATCGAGGAGCCGACCTCTCGACAGGTCCGCGCCTTTGACTGGTCACCGGACGGCGCTCAGCTGGCCTACGTGAGCCATGATGTGGCGGCCGACAGGGACTACCTCGTGATCCGGTCGGTGAGCGGGGAGGAAGGCCGTGAGATGCCGCTGCAAGCCTTCTCGGCCAACAACTGGATTCGCTGGACTCCCGACGGAGCGAGCATCTTTCTCAACGGGCGTGATTTGGAGACCGGCGAGAGCGGTGTGCACCGACTCGACCTGCGTCGGGGAACCGTGGAACCGCTCCGCGAACCTGACGCTCCCGGCGATTCGAGTGTCTATTTCCTCGAAGACTCACCGGACCGAAAGAGGGCCTTCGTCGTGCGCTGGTCCGGTGAAGACTCGACGCACACGCTCGTCGCCCGAGAGAGAGCCACCGGCGAGGAGATCGAGCTCCACGTGTGGAGCGACCGACCCCGGTATCCTCAGATGCTGACAAACGGGTGGCTCTCTCCCGACGGAAGCCAATTCGCGTTCTTCGACCGGGACTTCAACGCCCGGGTGAAACATCTGCTGGTGGTCCCCACGGCCGGCGGTCCCCCCCTGGAAGTCTGGTCCCGCGGGTGGAGTGAGGCCCACCCTCTCATGGGCGATTGCGGGGGGGTTCAATGGAGCCCGGACGGTCACTTCCTCCTGTTTGACGAGGCGAAGCCAAGGACCCGGGGTGAGACACCCGACCCGCGGCCGTGCCAGCTCCTCATGGTCCCGGCAACCGGCGGCGAAGTTACGGTCCTCGGCGAGCTGCCGCTCCACCGGGGCGGGTTTGGTCTGCACCCCGACGGCAACCGGATCGCGTTCCGGTCGGGCGAGGACCGCGGCGAGATCTGGCGCATGGAGAACCTGCCGGGGATGCAGGTCACGCGACGGTGAGATGCGCGCTCGAGATCCGGTCGTTACATCCCGGGTGCTCGTGCGTGGGTTGGCTGACGCCTAACGATCTTGCGCCGAACCGGCTCGGCCGGGCGTGCGCTCCTGCAGCACCAGCTCCCGCTTCTCCGGGTCGTAGATGACGAGCACGATCTCTCGGGGCCCCAGCTCGAGGCGGGTATCGAGGCGTAGCTCCGCTGGCGCCGCGTCCGCCGTTCGTACCGTGGCGGGGGCGCGGCTCGAAGGCGCCTGTGAGGCGCCGGAGTCAGGACGCGCGCGAGTGGGGTCCGCAGAGGCCGCGTCCCGCACGCCGAGCTCTTCGGCTTGCCGTCCGGCCGGGCGCTCGCTGACGAACGAGATCTCGAGCCGGTGCTCACCCGGGTCGACGGAGATCTCCCGGAAGACGTAGATCGGCCGATCCTGGCGCGCGCCGGAGGCACGAATCAGCCCGCTGTCGGCGAGGACGCCGTCCACGAGAACGTCGAGTTGGTAAGGTGCCACGCGACCCTCGCACGCCTCTTCACGCCGCATGTGAGCGGGAAGCTGTTGAAGCTCTTCGGGGCTGAGGCGTCGGCACTCCTGGATCTGCTGCCCGAGCACCCTCCACGAGAGCCGGACCACCGCCCGCGGATCGCGCTCGCCGACGAATGGGACGTGAGACAGCCCGCGGATCCCGAGCGTGGCGGCGATGGCCAGGGTGCCGGCCACGGAGTACCTGGCCCAGCGCCTCATCCGGCCACCTCCACCTCCGCTGGCTCGCACTCGACATCCATCTCGATCTCGGCCTCGGCCGCGATAGGTGCCAGGGCAGAGATCTCTTCACGGAACGCGGCGAGCGCGGCCTTGACGACGCGCGGCTCTCCCGGAGCGGCGTGTACGATGCGTACGCGGCGTCGGTCGACACGCGGCTTGAGCTCGGCCTCGCGATCCTCGTACACGCGCGCCTCCAGCCACTTGGGGCCCTCGCGGTTCCAGCAGTCGCGCGGTGGGCAGCTCACGGCGATCACACCTCCCGTTCCGGCGCGCACGAGGTACTCGATCACGGAGGTGTGCAGGTTGCCGGCGCACGGCATCGGGAAGACCCGAGCCTCCTCGAACGACTCGGTCGTGCCCAGGGCCCCGTGCTCGCACCCGATGAGGACCACATCCGCCGCGCCCGGCTGAACGGTCGCGATGAAGCGCTCGATCTCGGCGAGCTGGTCGCGGCCCGTGATCCCGGGCGGGCCGACGCCCATGGGAGCACACGAGCCGGCGCAGATCCCGCAGCTGACGCAAAGCTCCGGATCGATCACGGCGATCAGATCGCCCCGACCATCGTGCCGCTCCATCATCGTGATGGCCTCGTACGGGCAGTCCTGGTAGCACTGCTCACAGCCCGTGCAGAGGCGGCCCGACACCTTCGAAGGTGCGGGGACCTCAGCCTGCGCAGGGCGACTCCAGGCCGGCGCGAACAGAGCGACCCCGCTGAGCAGGAGCCCGACGATCCAAACCCATCCCGCTGGCATGACCCGCGTTACGGGGAGCCAGAAGGAGTAAAAGACATCGAGCGCAGCGGTCCCGGGCAGCCGGAAGAGGTCGGCGGGGGGCTCCATGCCGGGCGGCCACAGGACCGAGAGCGCCGTCAGGAGCCCGATCACGCCCCACAACAGACCGCGGGGCGGTGACAGCACGGGGCGCGCCACCCGGGACACGTGCAACCAAAGAATGACGAACATCCCGATCGGAAGCAGGATGTGCAGGAACAGGTTGAGGAAGAAGAACGCCTCCGGGACGTTGCCCTCGCCGACGAACGCGCGGCCAATCGGCTCCGAGAAGATCGGGAGCACGTCCAGCCAGCGAGCGCCCTCCATCGCCAACAGCTGCGCCTGGAGGTCCCACACCATCACGTAGCCGGTCCAGCCGGACACGAACAGCACGAAGATCAGGAACAGCCCCGAGACCCACGCCAACGTGCGTGGTCCCCAACTGCGCCCCTGGGCGAACAGCCGAAAAACGTGCACGACCGCGGCGACCACGGCGGCATCGGACGCGTAGCGGTGCAGGGCCCGGATCCAGCTCCCCAGCCAGGCCTGGTCGGTGATGCGACCGACGGATCCGTGCGGATCGCCGATGCGATAGAAAAACAGCAGGTACACGCCCGTGACGAGCAGCACGACGAGCAAGGCCACCACGATCACCCCGCTGTGATACAGCGGGTTGAAGCGGTGTCCGTAGAGGCGGTTCATCGCTGCGTCCGCCCGCAACAGAGTGGCTCGGAGCGCCCGCCTGATATGCTCGGTTCCCGTCCGCACGGCGTTCAAGCCGTCATCTCCTCCAGTCCGCCGAATTCGGGGGTTGCGCGTCCCCCCGGCGCGTATTTATCATATTCGCATGAGAAAATCAAGATATATGCCACGGACGGTGTAGGGAGTGCTGTCGCAGACTGCCGAGTACGCTCTCCGCGCCGTGCTGTACCTGGCCGAGCACCAGGGCGAGCACCCGATTCCGGTGGACGCGATCGCCGAGGATCTTTCGATCCCACGCAACTATCTGTCGAAGATCCTGCATACGCTCGCCAAGCGCGACCTGTTGTCGTCTTCTCGGGGTCGCGGAGGAGGCTTTGAGCTGACCGTGCCGGCCGCCGCGCTGCCGCTACTCGCCGTTGTCGAGCCTTTCGACGAGCTCGAGGGTCGCCAGCAGTGCTTGCTCGGGCGGACACGCTGTAGTGACAGCAGCCCCTGCGCGGCTCACCACCGCTGGAAGGAAATGGTCGACCGTGTGACGGCGTTCTTCCGCGAGACGACCGTTCAGGATTTGATCCAGGAGACCCGGCCGAACGGGCCAGACGCCCGTCGCGTCAGTCTGGCCGTGCGCCCTTGAAAGTGCCGGGCGCCGAAGTGAGACCCATCACGACGAAAGGAGAAGCCCGTGACTGCCTCGGATGAGGGCACCCCGACGCCCGAGAGCTCGATTCCGCTGGGCCAACGGCTGTTCGACAGCCCGTTCCTGCTGTTGATCGCCGGATTCCTCGTGATGGCCGTCGTCTACACCCTGTGGGGCCTGCTGGAGATCGTCCGTCTCCCGCAAGCGCCCCTCCCATAACCGGAGGCCAGCATGCATACCGGACTCGAACCCCCGCGCGGGGTCTGGTGGAAGCCGGCCCACAAGAGCGAAAAGGTGTGGGTCACCATCGCCTTCGCCTGGTGCATGGTGTTGTTCGCCATGATGCCGTTGTGGCACTGGAAGGGCGGTCAGAACCCATCCGGAATCCGGAGCAAGGTCGATCCCACGGCCTTCCAGGCGCGCACCCAGGAGTTCATCCAGCAATACCAGGTGGGAACGGACCAGGGGATCGCGATCGTCGAGCCGCCCCCCGGGAGCGACGTGTACCTGCTCGGTCGGATGTGGGCATGGGAGCCGATCCTGCGGCTCCGGGCGAACACCGAGTACACGCTGCATTTGTCCTCGCTCGACCTGAACCACGGCTTCGCGCTCTACCCGCTCAACATCAACTTCCAGGTCGTCCCGGGCTACGACTATGGCCTGAGGATCCTGGCGAAGGAAGCCGGCGAGTATCGGATCATCTGCAACGAGTACTGCGGCGCGGGCCACCATCTCATGCTCGGGCGAGTGATCGTCGTGGACGACGGAGGCATCACCGACTCGGAGGCTCCCGTATCCACCGGCACCGCCTACGAGATCGAGCCCGCGGGAGTGGCGGCCATCAACGCGGGGGGTGAGCGATGAGAGACTTCCGAACCTGCGCGACGACCGGCTTGAGAGTCCACCGTCAGGCCGATGCGCTCATCAAGGCGAACGCGGTAGTTGCCACCGTCACGCTTCTGGTGGGCGGGCTCGCCGCCATCCTCGTGCTGCTCACCCGCTGGCAAGCGATTCACCTGCTGGATGTGATCCCGTTCTATCGGTGGCTGACCATCCACGGGATGAACATGCTCATCTTCTTCATCATCTTCTTCGAGATGGCGGTGCTCTACTTCGCGGGGCCCGTCCTGCTCAACTGCCGCGTACCCGTACCGAAGCTCGCCTGGGCCTCGTTCGGTCTGATGGTGATCGGGACGCTGATGGTGGAGTGGATGATGTTCGCGGGGCGCGCGGACGTGCTGTTCACCTCCTACGTGCCCCTCCAGGCCGACCACTGGTTCTATCTCGGTGTCATCCTGTTCGCGGTCGGGGCCCTGCTCGTCACCTGCATCTTCTTCGCCTCCCTCGTCGTCGCGAAGCGCGAGAAGACGTACGAGGGATCCGTCCCCCTGGTGACGTTCGGCGGCCTGACGGCCGCGATCATCGCGGTGATCACGCTGGCTCACGGCGCGGCGATCTACATCCCGACCTGGCTGTGGTCGATCGGTATCGGGAACGTGGATGCCCAGGTCTACCGGATGGTGTGGTGGGGGCTGGGTCACTCGTCGCAGCAGATCAACGTCGCCGCGATGGTTGCCTGCTGGTACCTGCTCGGGGCGCTCACGGTCGGGGCCACCGTGATCAACGAGAAGATCAGCCGCGCAGCATTCGTCCTCTACATCCTGTTCATCTCGATGGCCTCCGCCCACCACCTGCTGGTGGACCCGGGCTTCGGCCCGGCCTGGAAGGTCGTGAACACGAGCTACTTCATGTACATGGCCGTGCTGGCCAGCATGATCCACGGCTTCACCGTGCCGGCAGGGATCGAGGTCGGGCAACGGATCCGAGGCTTCACGAAGGGGATGTTCGAGTGGCTGCGCCGGGCCCCGTGGGGCGACCCCGGATTCAGCGCGCTCATCTTCTCGGTCATCATCTTCGGCTTCGTCGGCGGGATCACCGGAGTGACGTTCGGGACCGAGCAGATCAACATCATCGCGCACAACACGCTGCGGATCCCGGGCCACTTCCACGCGACCGTCGTGGGTGGGACCGCGCTCGCGTTCATGGGGGTCACCTACTACGTGGTCCCGTTGATCTTCCGGAAGAAGATCGCCTTCTGGAGCCTGGCCAAGATCCAGCCGTACCTGTTCGCGGGCGGCATGCTGATCTTCTCGGTCGCGATGACGTTCGCGGGAACGTTCGGCGTCCCGCGCCGTCACTGGGATATCACGTTCGCCAACGCGCCCTTCGATCTCCAGTTCAGCCCCGCGGTCGACCTGTTGATCGCGGTGACCGCGATCGGCGGCCTGCTGGCCGCGCTGGGCGGCGCGATCTTCATCCTGTGCACTGTATGGTCCGTGTTCTTCGGGAAGCCGATGGAAGAGATCGGCCCGAGTTCCATGGAGGAAGGAGCGGCGGTCTGATGGTGATGCATGGAGTGCCAAACGGAATCGTGAACCCGCCCCCGCCGCCGCCGGAGCAGGAACCGGGGGCCGAAATCGGTGGCGGGCTCGGTTGGGCGCCGGGAACGATCATCCTGGTGTTCGTCTTCCTGGCCGCTTTCGCGACCTACTACTTCACGAACTGGAAGCTGCTCTCGTTCCTGTGGGAAGTGGGCTGAGCCGGCCACCGAGGCGGTATCGAGGGCGGTAACCGATGGTTGCACGGTCGGGCAGCGTGGGCATGATGGGTCCGTCACGGGCCGAGCGATGGTCCGTGGCGGCGCTGGGGCTGATCCTGGCCATCTCGGCCGTGTGGTTCGCCCTGGCGCTGTGGCCGACGGGCGAGGCGGCGCCGCAGTGGCTGGTGCGGGCGCGCGAGGTCTGTTTCCGATCCGGCGCCAACGGCCTGCCGGATGGCGGGGGCTGGCTGGCGTTGACGGGACCACCCCTCTCGTTGCTCGGCGTGCTCGCCTTCGGCTGGTGGGACGATCTGCGCTCCGGGCTCCACGCGCTAGCCCGCGGAGGGCGCGGGCGGATGACCCTGGCGGCGGGCGCTCTACTTGTCTTCGCGGGCATCGGGGCCGTGAGCGTGCGGGTCGCCGCGGCTTCCGCGTGGATCGCCCCCGGGTTGCCGCACGTCGCGGCGCGCCTCGATGACCAGCCCGCGCGGCTCGACATGCCCGCGCCCCCGCTGGAGCTCATCGACCAGAGCGGGGAAGTGGTGTCCATCGAGCGCTTTCGGGGGCGCAACGTGCTGTTGACGTTCGGTTTCGGCCACTGCGAGACCGTGTGCCCCACCGTGGTGCGGGACGTGCGCGAGGCGAAGCGGCGACTGGCGGCGGACGGCATCGAGTCGGTCATGCTCGTCGTGACGCTCGATCCGTGGCGGGACACTCCATCGCGTCTCCGATACCTGGCCGAACATTGGGAGCTGGACGAGGGAGCGCTCGTTCTCTCCGGTGCCGTCGAGACCGTCGAGCGGACGCTCGACGCTTGGAAGGTGTCCCGCGCGCGCGACCTGCGGACCGGAGAGGTGATCCACACCCGTCTCGTGTATCTGCTCGCCCCCGACGGACGCGTGGCCTTCGCCACGTCAGGGAGCACCGATGAGTTGGTGGAGCTCGCCCGGGGCATCTAGGGCCGGGGCGGCCCAGGCGTCGGGCGCCAGACCTGGCGTGGCGACCGTCGGCCCGCGGGAGCCGGGGGACATGGCCCTCTCGGGCCTCATCCACCGCCTCGGCCGGCGTGCGGGCGCTTTCCTGGAGCTCACCAAGCCCCGGATCACCGGGTTGGTCCTGCTCACCACCGGCGTCGGGTTCCACGTCGCCTCGCCGGCCGCGCCCCGGCTCGCGCTGCTCCTGCATGCGCTGATCGGGACGGCGCTCACGGCCGGGGGGACCAACGCCCTCAACCAGTACCTGGAGCGACGGCCCGACGCCGCCATGCGCCGCACGCGTAACCGCCCTCTCCCGTCAGGCCGGCTGAGCGAGCGGGAGGGGCTCGGCTTCGCGACCCTGATTTCGGCGGCTGGGATCGCGTACCTCGCGAGCTTCGTGAATGCGGTGACGGCGGTCATCGCCGCGGCCACCCTGATCAGCTACGCCGCCGCGTACACGCCGCTCAAGCGCGTGACCCCGCTATCGACGATGGTCGGCGGCGTGTCGGGCGCGCTCCCGATCGTGGGCGGATGGACCGCCGCGACCGGCCGACTCGAGCCCGCTGCCTGGGTGCTGTTCGGGATCCTCTTCCTGTGGCAGCTACCACACTTCCTCGGCCTAGGGTGGCTGTGCCGGGACGATTACCGGCGAGGAGGCTTCCAGATCCTCGCCGTGCTCGATCTCACGGGCCGCCGAACGGCGCGACAGAGCCTCACGTTTCTGATCCTGCTGTTGCCGATGAGCGCGGTCCCGACGGTCCTGGGTCTCGCCGGCAACCTCTACCTGGTTGCGAGCTTGGGTCTCGGCCTCGTCTTCCTGATGCTCGGCGTCTTGTTCGCGCGGCAGCCATCGGCGGCGGCAGCTCGGCGGCTCTTCCTCGGCTCCGTGCTCTACCTCCCCCTCCTCCTGCTACTCATGGTGATCGACAAGCCCTGATCGCTGAGCCATGCCGATGGATTGCGGGTGCCTGGGTCGCGGGTGCCGAGACCCGGCTCGAGGAGCCAGCGGCGGATCGAGCAGCCTATCGGTTCAGGATGCGCTAACTTTCCGAAGAACGCGAAGGACAGGAGACATGCATGCTTACGGATCACTCGGGCCATACCGTCCCACCGCCCGACCGCACGGCGGGGCCGGGACAAATCGCCCCGAATCGGCCGTATGGTGGTCGCATAAGATCCCGCGAATCCCCTTTATTCACGGGGCTCTCTGCCACTTCGCGCGGGACCGCGTCTTGCAGTTCGAAACTAGGGTTGGATGCGCCCTCCGCCGGGCTGAGGCGAGCGGAGGTCGGGGATCTGCGGCAGGCTAAAGCGGCCCGCTGGATCTCTTCAGCGGCCTGCTAAACGGCGGGCGAGCGGAACTCGTCCCGCGATAGGAGAACGGCCGTCCATGGTCACGAAATCGAAGACGCGGAAGAAGGCGAAGCCGGCCGCGGAGCCGTCGGCCAAAGAGCCGCGGGTTTTGCGCACCTCCCAGAGCACCGTCGAGGTGGTCTCCGACTCAGGAGAGGGCGCACAGACCTGCGGTCAGATCTTCGGAAGCGTGTCGGCCAAGATGGGGAACGGCGTCTGGACGGTCGAGATCATCCCGGCCGAGATTCAACCGCCTCCCCGCATTCCGGCAGGTGCGAGCGGAAACCGGATCCGCATCGGCTCGAAGCCCGTCACGAACTGGGGCGATCGGACGAACCTCATGGTCGCGTTCAACGAGCAGGTTCTGCTCGCACGCCACCAGCTCGACGCGCTCGAGGAGGACGCCACGGTTCTCGTCGAGAGCATGTGGAAGGAGCACGAGGATCCGGAGATCCAGACGGCCTGGAAGTCGGCCATGAAGGAGCTCTCCTCCGCCGACTACCGGATCATCGAAGTTCCGATGGAGGAGGAATGCCTCAAGGTGGTGGAGGATCCATCCCGCGGGAAGAACATGTTCGCGCTGGGACTCCTCTGCTGGGTCTACGATTTGGACATGGAGCTGGTTCGCGCGCAGATCGCCCACAAGTTCCGCCGGAAGGCGAAGGAGATCTACGACCGGAACGTCGAGCTGCTGGAGCTCGGGACGACGTGGGCTCGCGAGAATCTGGATTTCCGCATCGAGGTCCCGCGGCACCCGTCCGACGTCCCCATGGTCGTGATGAACGGGAACCAGGCCGTGGCCCTCGGCGCGATCGCGGCCGGGATGGAGCTGGCCGCGATGTACCCGATCACGCCGGCCACGTCGGTGTCGCACCACCTGGGCGAGGTGTTCGAAACGTTCGGGGGCGTGCTGCACCAGGCCGAAGACGAGATCGCGGCCGCCGGCGTCGCGATCGGGGCGTCGTACGCCGGGAAGGTCGCGTTCACGATCACGTCGGGTCCGGGGCTGGCGCTGAAGACCGAGTTCATCGGGCTCGCTGTCATGACCGAGATGCCGCTCGTGGTCGTGGACGTCCAGCGCGGCGGTCCGAGCACGGGCCTCCCGACCAAGGTGGAACAGGCCGATCTGCTCGCCTCGATCTTCGGGCAACCCGGCGACACGCCGCATGTGGTGATCGCCCCGGCCACGATCGAGGAGTGCTTCCACTCGATGGTCACCGCGCGGCGCATCGCCGAGGCATTTCGGACCGTGGTGATCGTGCTGACAGACGCGAACCTGGCCACCGGGGTGCAGCCGTTCCCCCGGCCGGACATGGACCCGTCGTGGCAGGGCACGCCGCCCGACATGACGCCGGTGCCGGAGGGCACGCCGCCGTACGATTGGGATCCGCGAACCGGACTCTCGGAGCGCGTGGCGCCGGGCCGGCAGGGGGGTATGCACACGGTGACCGGCCTGTCGCACGACTCATGGAGCCGCGTGGCCTACGACGCGGCGATCCATCAACAGGCGACCGACATGCGGAGCCGCAAGATCGCCGTGCTCCAGCAGACGCTGGAGCCGCCGGTCGTGAACGGGGAGGAAAGCGGTGACCTGCTCGTCGTCGGGTGGGGAAGCACGAAAGGCGCGATCGAGGAGGCGGTTGAGCGCGCGAAGGCGGAGAACCGTTCCGTCTCTTCGCTGCACCTCACCTTCCTGTCGCCGCTCCCCCCGGGCCTGAAGCAGATCTTCCGGCACTTCCGCAAGGTCATGACGGTGGAGGGCAACTACAGCGATCACCCGCAGGCGCCGTTCATCACGCCGGAGAACCGGCGCAGGGGTCAGCTCTGCTGGCTGCTGCGGGCGCACACGCTCGTGGATGTCGACTGCTGGACCAGGGTCATCGGGGAACCGCTGCGGCCCGGCTCGATCCACGAGATGATCCGTGCCCACACCCCGCAGGTACAGGAACCGGAATGAGCGCGCGCGCGATTCGACCAGAAGGCCGGCCCTCGGCTCGAGCGTCGCGGAGGGTCCGTCTGAAAGGAGGCAACCGGTGAGCTGCTCGCTTCTCAATCTCGTTCAGGGCGAGGACCGGAGCTACGAGCTCTCCGACTACGAGGGGGCCAGGGCCCGCTGGTGCCCGGGGTGCGGAGATCACTCCGTCCTGGCGGCCACTCAGCGTCTGCTCACCGAGGAGCAGCTGAAGCCCGAGAGCACGGTGTTCGTCTCCGGTATCGGCTGCTCGAGCCGGTTCCCGCATTACATGAAGACCTACGGGTTTCACGGGCTTCACGGTCGGGCGCTGCCGGTGGGAACCGGGATCAAGCTCCACCGACCCGAGCTGGACGTATTCGTGGTGATGGGGGACGGTGACTGCGTCTCGATCGGGGCGGCGCATTGGGTGCACGCGATCCGCTACAACATGGACATGGTCGCCCTGCTGCTCGACAACGAGATCTACGGGCTCACGAAGATGCAGACGTCTCCCACGACGCCGCTGGGGTATTCGACCAACACGCAGCCACAGGGTACGTACCTGCCCGCGATGAACCCGCTCGAAGCCACGCTCGGAATCACGAACGCCTCGTTCGTGGCGCAAACGGTCGAGTGGCTCGTGCCGCACCTGTATGCCACGCTAAAGGCCGCCTACCGGCACAAGGGATTCTCGTTCGTCCGGGTCCTGCAACGCTGTCCGCACTACACCGAGGACCTGTTCATCAAGTACGTACAGGATCCGGGTCTGATCGAGATGCTCGAGCACGAGGATGGCATCAGCGCCCCAGGGCTCGAAGGTCGGTTGGAGCATCGCCTGACACACGACCCGCGCGACCTGGATGGCGCCCGGCACCTCGCGCGGGCGAACGACAAGGTGCGCATCGGGCTTTTCTATCGAGACGAGTCGAACCCCCGCTACGAAGAGACCCGCTCGCTGCCCGCTTACACCGCACAGGAAAAGATCGCGCTTCTCGATCAGGAGCTGGATCGCTATGCCGTCTGACGAGCGAGTCGGGCCGGCCCTGGAGGCTCTGGCCGGAGCCCGCGAGACGTTTCGCTCCGCCGTCTCGGTGACGGTGGAGGAGGTGCGAGGTCTTCTGGAGACGCGCAGCGCGGCGGGCGCCGACCGCTTGGGCCGGCTCGAGCGCGAGCTGGGGACGTTTGCCTCGGGCCGCATCGATCCGGGGCGTCTGGCGGAGGTGTTCGCGCCGCCGAAGCGGGGCGCACCGTTCGAGAGGGTTCTTCTGCAGCAGGCGCTCGGCGCCCTGACATCGATCCATCAAAAGGGGGACGAGTCCTTCCGGTTGACGCTCGAGTCGGGCGCCCGACCGGTCGTCGAGGTGAGAAAGGCCCTGGGTGATGTCGGACGCGCTTTCGGCGCGGCGCGCGTGGTCGAGCTCGTGCGCGCGAGTCAGTACCGAGCCGGCGAGCACGGCCAGTTCCTGGAGTTCTTCCCGTTCAGCGAATGGAACCGTGCGGAGCGAGGCATGGCGCCCCCGCTCGTCGTCGAGCTGGATGGAGCGGATCTGCACGTCGGCGGACTGGCCGATTTCCTGGATGGGTCGGTCAAGCTGGTCCTGGTCGTGCGAGGGGATTCGCCGCCCGCCTCCCTGGTTCGCCTCATCACGCCGGGCGTGCTCGTGCTCCAGACTTCCGATCCCGGCGAGCTCGCCTGTCTGGCGGACTGGCCTGGGCCCGCGGTAGTCGCGCTTGTCCCGGAGACCGCCGCCCGATTTCTTCACCAGCCGGCACGCGATGCCGGCCCGGCCCGGTTGCAGGTCGAGCATCTGCCCGGCGAGCCGCCGCGTGTGGCCCTGGGCGGGCTCACCGCATTCCAGCAGAAGGAAGAGCTGCGACAGTTGGCGTTCCTGGCCGACCCGGCTCGTCTGGCGGCCGCGGCGGCCAACGGAGCCGATGTGGGGACGCGAGCCGGGAGCCCGCCCGCGGCGCCGACGGCCGCCGACCCCGCGGGCCAGCTGGCCGCGTGGCTCCTGCAACAGACCGATCTCGAGTCGCCGCCGCCCGATTCGAGCTGAGCTGATCCGATGAGCGCGTCTACGATTCTGACCTCGGTTGCGATCCTCGGAGGCGTCGGCCTCACGTTCGGCGCCCTCATCGCGCTCGTGCACCGCAAGATGTGGGTGTGGGTGGATCCCCGGATCGACACGGTCGCGGGGCTGCTTCCGGGCACCAACTGCGGCGCGTGCGGCCTCGCCGGGTGCCACGCGTTCGCCGAGGCGGCCGTGGAGGGCGAGGTCACTCCAGCCACATGCACCGTGATGGGACCGGCCGAGACCGACGTAGTGGCCGGCTATCTGGGCGTCGAGGCGGGCGAGTCCAATAAGGTAGTCGCCAGGCTGCTGTGCGCCGGCGGCTCGAACGTGTCGACCCAGAAGGCGGACTACCACGGCATCGAAAGCTGCGGTGCCGCGGTCGCGGTGGGTGGAGGGGGGAAGGGTTGCGCCTGGGGTTGCGTCGGCCTGGCCGACTGCGCCGTCGCGTGCACCTTCGACGCGATCCGGATGAACGAATTCGATCTGCCCGTGGTCGATCCCGAGCTGTGCACCGCGTGCAACGACTGCGTGGAGGTCTGCCCGCTGGATCTGTTCGTGCTCCTGCCTCTGGAGCACAAGCTCATCGTTCAGTGCCGAAGTCTGCTATCGGGCGATGCGGCCACCGACGTCTGCTCGGTGGCGTGCGACGCGTGCGGACGGTGCGCGGTGGACGCGAAACCGGGGCTCATCGAGATGCGCTCGGGGCTCGCCGTGATAGACTACGACAACATCGGGCTTGCCGAGCCGGCCGCGACGGCCCGCTGCCCGACGGGGGCCATCAAGTGGGTGGAGGGCTGGCAGTTCGACCCCGTGCCCGATACGGTGGCCGGAAAAAGCCGCGGGAAACCGGGTAAGAGGGAGCGGAGTGAGGTGGGGAGCCAAGCAGCATGAAAGACCGACAGCGTGAGAAACTGATGCCAGAGAGCAAATACCCGGGCAAAGCGACGGCGGACGACGGCACGGGTGCCGTCGTCGCGGTCGAGACGGCTGCCAGCGAGGGAGCCGGA
>JBDHAC010000059.1:0-22967 GCA_039588275.1 Gemmatimonadota bacterium | reverse complement strand
GATATGGCGGACGCAGTGACGGCCTTAGCCCTCTCCTCCTGGTCGTCCCGAAGCTGACCACCGCCTGAGATCACGCGGTCCCGCTTCGGACCGCAGATCCGGTGGGGCCGCCCCCCCCGGGTTTGTTGATCCCGCGGCGTCACACTCCGGCACCTTCTCCGACTTCATGGATGACAGCGGCTTTTGGAGACTTGCTGCCGGAACCGCGGGCCGCTGGGCGTTCCGGCGGCCAACGTGTTGCAGGAGGAGGTTGAACATGCGGCAAGTCATGAAGCGAGCACTCACCACGGCGTGGGCGTCGACGATCGCTTTGGCGGCCGCCGGGTGCAGCGATGGGCCCACGGCGTCCGATCTCGGCACCCCAGTCCCGCAGTTCGCCCGGCCTCCAAGCGGCACGCCCATCAAGGTCATCTACGCGGCAAAGGGTACCGACAAGATCTACGGGGACGGGATCTCGAACGAGGGACCAGGGCCGCAAGCGCCGGTCCCGGGCGACCCGACCATGTACACCCACGAAGTGTGCGGTGTGTCCGCACGGATCAACACGGGGAACACGGACGACGCGCTCTTCGATCCGGACAGCCGTTGGAGCAAGAAAGATGAACGGGCTGGCTGCGTTCGCCGCTCGATCACGATGGAGTTCAACGCCCCCGTGGGTTTCAGTTGCTCTGATCAGCCCGAGCGCTGCGCCGTGGAGAGCTACGGCACGTTCATGAACGTGAACGAGGTCGGCTGTCTGTTGCGGAACCCGGACGGGACCTGCCTCCGCGATCCTGACGTGGGTGTGGCCATCAAGTCGACCACTCAGTTCAACCCTCCCTTCTGTCCGCACGGACTTCGGTTTGACGATGAGGAGTCTACTCCGGCCATCGACGTACACAGCGTGTGGGTCACGTTGATACAGGACTCACCGAAGCGGGTTTGGGAGGTGAAGACGCTGCCGGGCGAAGACGTGGCAGTATGCCGGGGGCATGAACATGGAAGCGGTGGGGGCAAGGGTAAGGGTAAGGAAAGTGAAACGCGGCATTACTACCACCTACCGTTTCACCTGATCATCGAAGAGAAGTAGCACGGTAAGAACGCCGAACTCGGCAGCCCCTCCCGTCGGCCCTCGAGGGCCGACGGGAGGCGGGCCGTCAGGCGTCGTCGCAGGCCATGCCGCAGTAACGCCCCCCTCCGGCACGGCGAAACGGCACGAGGAGGTCACCATGTCTTATCGGACACGCGCGCTGGCACTGTTCTTGGCACTCCTGGCACTGGGCTGTGGAAGCTCGGACGCGGCCGGACCGGGAGGGACACCGGACGCCGTCGCCTCAGTTCGGATCGGTAGCGTGCCCATCGATTTGAGCCTGCATCCGGGGGATTCGATCCGACTGGTGGCCACGGCAAGGGATGCAGCAGGCAGAGCTGTGACGGGTCGTACCGCAACCTGGAGCAGCGAAGACACGGACATCGCGACCGTTTCCAGTGCGGGCTGGGTCCGCGTGCTCACTCGCGGTGACGGGACGGTCAAGATCACCGCCACCATCGATGGAATCAGTGCCTCCGTCAAGCTCGACATCTGGGGTTGGTGGCTGGAAACATCACCGGGCATCGTGCGGCTTCGACAGAAGGCGAACTTCGGCGCCGAGAGCGGTGGGGCCGCCGGCCTCCCCCAGGTCCTGATGGAGTGCTTCACGGGGCCAGCGGTCCTCGACCTGTTCGTGGCCTTCCCGTTCGCAACCGACGGCTCGGGTCGGGTCGAGTACCGCTTCAATGGTGAACAGACGGTGACGCATGTTTGGAACGTCGGCCAACGGGGCCCCGCCGTCGTCATATACCCGGGAGAGGACATGTCCTTCGCCGAGTACATGGCCCAGAAGGACACGCTGTTCTTCTCCACCATAAAGATCAACGGAGAATCATCGGCGATGGTCTTCACCGTCCGGGGTCTACAGGAGTTCCTTCCAGTCGTGCAGGAGGCCTGCTGACTGCGACCAGGGGAAGAACGTTTCCAGCATCTCCAGTGGTGGGGCGAAGTCAATTCCGTCGGTTACACCGTCGGTTAATCACGGCAGAGTCCGACATCGATGCCGAGGAATCCGGGCAGATCGTGCGAAGTGTCGCTGAGACTATGGCATCTTGGCGGATTCCTGGCTCATTCGGTGCGGCCTGATAAGCGTGAGGTCGCTGGTGAAAGATGCGCTCGCCGGCGTGCGGTGCTCGCTCGGCTTCGCCCTAAATCCACCCGGGCCCATTCCCCTCCCTGTATCCGCTTGCACCACCATCACATCCAGCACTTTCAGTCACCGTCGGCTTTCACCCCTCTTGGGCCGATACCGGGGGTTGCTCTCAGAAGCCGCTTCAGTTTCGCAAGGACGACGCTGACCCACGGCGGTCGCCGACCTGGAGTCATCGCGCCTCCGCACGATACGCGGGAGGATCGTAGATTCTCGCGTCCCCCCGAAGCGATGCGGCTCGTCGCGGGCCGGACTCACACAGGAACGAACGACCGAGACCGAGGCACGCCGAGAACGGATCGTGACACCAGAGTCGACACCCCCTGCGCCGAGCATCGACTGGGAGGCCTGGAGCCCCGACATCGAGGCGACGCTCCTGTTCGTACGGCTGGGTGACCGGCTGCTCCTCATCCACAAAAAACGTGGGCTCGGCGCGGGAAAGCTCAATGGGGCCGGCGGCAAAGTCGATTCGGGCGAGACCCCGCTGGACGCGGCGGTGCGCGAGTTCGAGGAGGAGTTAATCGCCCGTCCGCTCGATCCCCGCAAGGGCGGCGAGGTCGCGTTTCACGTCACCGACGGTACCGCGATCCGTATCCACGTGTTCCTGGCTGAAGCGCTCGACGGCGAGCCTCGGGAAACGGATGAGGCCCTTCCCCATTGGGTGCCGGTCGACGCGGTCCCCTACGACCGGATGTGGGAGGACGACCGACACTGGCTGCCGTTGTTGCTCGCCGGTCGGCACTTCGAAGCGCGCGCGCTGTTCGACGGCGACGAGCTCCTGAGCTGCGAGATCATTGAAACCTCGCGGGAGGAGAGCCGTCGAGAACCACCGAATCCAGGTCCTTGATTCGCTCCCCGCGCTTCACTCAGGCGCCAGGGTCTTCATGGGGTCCACCCGGCGGTGGGGCTCAGAGCACCCACGCGTATCCGAACTTCACAAAGAAAGTCCGATCGGACTGGGTGAGGCTGGTGTCCTGGTCACCGAAGTGGTTGTCGGAGTAGCCCAGGTAGATGACTGTCTGCGGGTTGACCTTGTAGGTGAACAACAGCTGGCTGAACAAGCTCTTCGAGACCGGGTCCACGCTGTCGGTGTAGAGATCGGCTTGTCGGTCGTAGTGCACGTATTGCAGGATCGTGCGGAAGAACACCCGCCGGCTGAAACAGTACACGGCTCGGAGTTGGCTGATGTTGGCGGTGTACAGTCGCCCCTCATCCACCGTGAGCCGCTCGAACGCGTGGCTCAGTCCGAGCGTGAGGTGGCGTCCCGGTTTCAGTTCGACGTACGGATCGAATCGCACGCGCGTGCCCGGCCGAGCGTTGTCGTAGTCGATCCGATCGCCGTACGTCCCGTCGAGCGAGAAGTACAACCATCCCGTTGGCCGGATGCCGAGGTCGAAGTTGATGTAGCGGTCGTCGAACTCGACTCCCTCGAACGTCTCCTTGCCGTAGTTCCCTTCGAGGTTGAAGAACGTCTGTGCCAGGCCGGCGTAGTTGAACCAGAACTCGTACGATCTGTTCAGGTTCGTGCCATCGAGATCCCATTGTCCCTCGAGACCCGATCCGAAGTTCAGCATGTTCCACCAGTTGTCGGGCTCGTTGTTCCACGTATGGCCCCACCCGATCGCGCCCGCCCGGTACCCACCCTGGGGCATGAACCCCAGGTCGCTGCGGAAGTCCCGGTCCACCTGGCGGTATGCGGCGTACCAGTCGTGGCTACGGGTGTCGTGCAGGTAGAACAAATCGTACGCGCCCCCGACGAAATCGCCGCTCGGTTGATCGAAGTCGTCCACCACAGCAGTGGGGTATTGGGTGTGCGAGCCCAGCACCTGAAACCTCACGTCATCGCGTAACGACATGCGCCAGACCCCGTCCACGCCGGCGAGGCGATTGAAGTAGCCATCGCCCTCGCGGTCAGTGATCAGGGCGCCGACGTTCGAGGCTCGACCCAAATCTCGGCGGTAGCGCACGACCGAGCCGACGTTGCGTTGCGACAGCGAAGTCACCTCCGAGCCCTGGCTGCCGGGGAAGACGAGGTTGGTGAGGTCATCGTGCACGGTGAAGAAGCCGATGGCGTGGGGTCCCTCTTTCCCGCTGAGCTTGGTGCCCCAGATGGGGTCGGCCAACTGGCGCGTGTGCACCGCATTGAAGCGGGTGTTGAAGAAGCTCGCGCCCTCCAGGAAGAAGGGCCGTCGCTCGGGGTAGAACAGCGCGAACTGCGTGTTGATGTCCAGTTGCGCGACATCGGCTTCCACGTTGGAGAAGTCGGGGTTGACGGTGGCATTCAAGGTGAGCGCCGGCGTGACACCCCATCGTGCGGTGATTCCGGGCTCGAAGTCCTTGTCGCGCTCCTCGAACGGGCCAGCGGGGAATTCGTCCCGTTCCTGGGTGTAGACGCCGTACACCGTCGGATCGAGCTCGATGTTTCGGCCCGGGCTGGCACCGGCGAACCCGATCAGCTTCTCCGACTGGCACATGTAGCAGTTGTTGTTGCGGTCGCGCGGAAACATGCCGATGTGGTGCCGCACCGCGCGTGGGTAGCTCCGCACCACGTCAACCCCCCAGATCTGGTCCCCTTCGGTCTGCTGGAACCGCATCGAGCTGAACGGGATGGCCATTTCGACCATGTATCCCTCTTCGGTAATGCGGCCGTCGCAATCCCAGATGGCGTCCCACTCGCTCTCGCCCGAGGGAGTCTCGATGAAGTCGCCCTGCACGCCTAGCGGGTTACACAAGAAGTCGAACGTGCGCCGCTCGTCGTTGAACGTGTCGAGGATCAAGGCCACCCAGTCATCACCGTACATCGCATCCCGGTCGGTCACGTTCGCTCGGATGGCGGAGGGCTCCGGATCGTAGGCGCGGATGGCCGAGTAGAGGTAACCGTCACTGTGGGCGAACAGCACTTCCGTGCGTACCGGAGCCGGGATGTTCTCACCCGGCCGTACCTCGTAGTCGAGGGTCAAGGTCAAAGCCTGCTGCCACACGTCCTCGTCCAGCATGGCGTCCACCTGCACGTCGGAAGTCACTCTGGGCACGCGGTGAGGGATCTTGGCCTCGGGGGATTGGGCCCGGAGTGAAGCGGGGTGCGGCATGAGCGGGATGAGCGGTATGAGCGGGATGGCCACCAGGAGTCCCGCGATCCGTACGCCTGCGACGAGGGCAGGGCGTCTCATGGTGCGGCTCACTCTCGAGAGACACAGCGGATCGATGCCGGGCGGACGGGGCCCCGGCAACAGCCATGACAGTCTACATGAACTACCAAAGGTAGACAGGCGAGAGGTTCAGAAGGTTGCGGCAGGGCTCCGTGATCGCCGGGGGGGGGGGGGGAGGGCCTCTCCCGAGACGCGCGCCCCTTGAGTTTGCACGAGCTGGACACGCAAAGCTCAACAGCCTGGTGAGCCGCGGATCTCCTCGAGCCCCGGAATCACTCCGTCCGGCTACCGATCTCCGAAGCGAGCGAATCCGCGACCGAAAGACCGAGCCTGTCGATGAGCGCCTGAAAGCGAGGATCACCGCGTAGTGGTTCGAGCACTCCGCCGTAGGCATTGGGACTCGCGATCCACGGTAGCCAATCGACCCGCGTCTCGTAACACGACTCGAGCCACCGCATCGCTTCGTCATGCTCGCCGAGACCCGCATACGTGAAAGCCAGGCTCAGCTTGTCCTTCGGTCCAGGATCCTCGGCCAGCTCGGCGGCGATCTGACGGGCTTCATCGTGCTGACCGGCCATCGCATAGGTCGGACCCAATGCCCATCTCGATACCGGGTGATCCCGAGGCATCCTCTCCGCTACTTCAATCGCTTCTTCAATCCGTCCCTGAGAGGTCAGAATGTGCACGAGCACGTATCTCCCCAACGGCATGTCGGGATTCAGCTCCAGCGACTCGTAGGCGGCGGTATACGCCTCGTCGTATCGCTCATCGAGCATATACAGCCAGGCGGCGAACGCGGCCCACGTCGGGTCGAGCGGACTGAGTTGACGGGCTCTCTCCGCTTCAGCGAATGAGTCCTCCCAGCGCCCCAACAACACCAGCAAGTACGCGTGATGCGCGCGCGCGTGATCGAGATTCGGACTCAGCTGCAAGGCGCGGCCATAGGACTCTTCCGCCGCCTCCCAATCCCAGTCGTAATACACCTGCGCTTCGGCCAGGGCGGCCCACGCCTCGCCGGAGTACTCATCGAGCTCTAGCGCCCTGCGCGCTGCGGCAATCGCGGTTGGGAAAGCATCGCGCCCGACGCCATGCCCGATCGTGTTGTAACCGAGCGCCAGTCCGGCGTGAGCCCCGGCATTCTCGGGGTTCTTCGCGATGGCTTCTTGCAGGTACTCCAGGCCTTTCTGGATCCCTTCGGGCGTGTATTGTCTCAGATGGAACATGCCTTTCAGGTAGGCCTCATAGGTTTCCGGATCGACCTCGCGCGCACGCGTCAGCCGCGCTTCCTCATCCGGCGTCAATTCGACCTGAACTCGTTCGGCTACGTTTCGAGCCAACTCTCCTTGCAGGACGACCAGATCCCGGACATCACGCTCGTAACTCTCCGACCAGAGGTTCCGGTCGGTCGCCGCGTCGATCAGCTGCAGGTTGACCCGCACCTGGTCGCCGGCCCGGAACACCGAGCCTTCGATGACATGGGCGACCCCGAGTTCGAAACCCGTCTGTCGTATCGGTTGGACGACGTTCTTGTACACGTTGGCGGAGCTGCGTGAGATGACTTTGAGCGCGCTGATCTTCGACAGGTCGGTGATCAGAGCGTCGTGCATCCCGGCGACGAAGTACTCCTGCTCGGGATCTCCGGTCACGTTTTGCAGCGGCAGCACGGCGATCGAGTTGAAGGGAATCTCACGCGTGAAGGCCACCGAGCGGGGAACCTGACGGATCTCGGAGACGAGCTGGTAGGCGACGCCGCCCGCCACCAGGAGTATCGCACCGAGAAGCAGATAGTCGGGCTTGTCCAGCGGGAGAGTCGCCGTTTCACCCGGGGCTTCACCCGCAGCGAGCGGTGCAGTCCGGACGATGCCCTGCGCCGTGATCTGGTAGCGCCACGCGAACACCAACGCCAACGGGAAGCCGCCAAAGACGCCGATCCACACGTAGCGAATCGCTTCTTCAGCGATCCCGAGACCGGGAAAGGCCAGGTCGGCCACCTGCAGTACGACCCATGCGGCGACGATGTACAGCGCGGCACTCCGAAACACCTTGCGGCGCCGCTGTTCGTGGAAGAACGCCCGGATGCCGTCCATGGCTCAAACCCCGCAGCAGTCGTGTGTGTCAGGCTCTCGCTCCCTCTGTCCTGCCTCGAAGCCGCTGCCTGCCAGGGCACCCTATTCTATGCAGGACAGACGCGGGATGGACAGAGCAGCCGTGTAGCTGAGGGCAGCTCGGCGAGCGTTGCCCTGAACCGTCTGGCGACCGCATCCCGCTTCGTGCAACTTCCACTCCCGCCGCCGACCGGGAAGGCGGACGCGTGGTCCGGCCTGCGCACCCGGCTTCCCACCTCGTCCTGACGGAGGAGTCCGATGAGCACTCGCGTAGCCGTCGCCTTCATGGTGAGCGCGATCTTTCCGGTGGCGCCCCTGGGCGCTCAGGAGGACCCCTCTGCGGACTACCCCTCTGCGGCTGAGCTGGCGAGCCGCGAAGCGAGTTTCCGCCGTTATCTGGAGTTCCCGGACCTGGTGCGGGGTGGAGAGGTCCAGCCGCATTGGCTGGACGGCGACTCCTTCTGGTACGCCGAAGGGACGGAGACCGGAGACGTGCGGATCCATCGCGTCGATCCGACTGCAGGCGAGGTCGCACCGATGTTCGAGGTGGCGAGGCTGCGGCGGGCACTGGCGGAAGCCCTGGGCCACGAACCGCCCGGTCGGGGCGTGCCGTTCGAGACCTTCACGATCTCGGGCGGCGCCGCGAGCTTCGAAGTGGCAGGGCGCCGGTTCGATCTCGATCTCGACGGCTATGGGCTGACGGAGATCCCGGAAGACACGGACCTGGAGGGCCGGGGCGACTGGTCGACACCGCGGATCGTCCGCTGGAGCACGTGGGTGGGACGGCCGCCCATCCGCGAGGCCCGCTCGCCGGATCGCCGTTGGCTGCTCACCGAGAAGGAGCACGACCTGTGGCTGCGCTCCGCGTACGATGGGGTGAAGCATCGACTGACCCGCGACGGGCAGGAGCGATTCGCCTGGGACTTGAGCACCTCCCGCTGGTCACCCGACTCGCGCCGGCTCGCGAGCGCGAAGGTGGACGAGCGTGGGCTGACGTTCTCGCCGCTCGTCCACTGGCTCGGCCCCAAGGAGACGGTGGAATGGTGGTACTATCCGGAGCCGGGCGACCCTCTGCCCCGCTCGGAGCTGTACGTGCTCGACGTCCAGGGCGGCGAGCCGGTCCGAATCGACGTGGGCGATGAGACGGACCGCTATCTGGTGATCCTCGGCTGGAGGCACGACGGATCGGAAGTCATCCTGATGCGAACGGATCGTCCGCGCCGACAGCTCGAGATCCTCGCGGCGGATCCGGAGACCGGGGCGGTTCGAACGCTCATTACCGAGACCTCCGAGACCTTCGCCAGGCTGGTGGGGATGCGCCGAGGACTCGACGATGAGCTCCTGTGGGTCTCGGAGCGCGACGGCTGGGCCCACATCTACCGGTACGATCGGGATGGGAACCTGCTCGGCCGTCTGACGAGCGGTGAGTGGCCGGTCCTCTCGTTCCTTCGAACCGACCTGGACGAGGGATACGCCTACTTCACCGCCCCCGCAGAGGCGACCGAGATCGATCCGGGGCTCGGGGCGCCGCGGCTGTACGACACGCATCTGTACCGGGTCCCCCTGGCCGGTGGGGAGCGGCAACGGCTCACGGAGGGGACCGGCAATCACACCGTCCGGTTCTCTCCGTCGGGGGATTACTTCCTCGACACCTATTCGACCGTCCGGCATCCACCCCGGACCGAGCTGCGCGGCGCGGACGGGCGACTGATCCGGGTCTTGGCGGAGGCGGAGCCCGATCTTCCCCCCGAGATCGATTGGAGCCCGCCCGAAGAGTTCGTCGTCAAGGCCGATGACGGAGAAACCGATCTGTACGGGGTTCTCTACAAGCCGGCGGACTTCGACCCGAGCCGGAAGTACCCGGTCATCGAGCACATCTACTCGGGACCCCAGACGACCTGGGCTCCCCGGTCCTTCAATCAGATCCCGCACGGCGTCTTCCCGCAGGCGCTCGCCCAGATGGGCTTCGTCGTCTTCATCGTGGACGGGCGCGGGACGCCGGGCCGGGGCAAAGCGTACCAGGATGTCGTGTACGGCCAGCTCGGCAGAAACGAAATCCCCGACCACGTCGCGACGCTCCACCAGCTCGCGGCGGAGCGGCCGTACATGGACCTGGACCGGGTCGGCATCTTCGGGGCCTCCTGGGGCGGTTATTTCACCCTTCGGGCCATGCTGCTGCGGCCCGACGTCTATCATCCGGGCGCGTCCGGGTCGCCAGTCGCGGACGCCACGCACTATCTGGGGCACGAGACCTACATGGGACTGCCCGCCGAGAATCCCGAGGGTTATGAGAACGCCTCGAACACGAAGATCGCCGATCGGCTCGAGGGGAATCTCCTGCTCGTGATCGGCACCAGCGATCAGAACGCGAAGTTCGCCCACACGATGACGATGGTGGAGGCGTTGGTACGTGCCGGGAAGTACTTCGACATGATCGTGCTACCCGAGCGGCACCATCATTACGGCTACACGCCGGGGGCGCGGACGTGGCACGAGCGCACCTACTTCGTCGAGGCGATCCGGCGGCACTTCGTGAAGTATTTGCTGGCCCCGTCGACGCTCCCCGTCACCTCGGAGGCGGCTGAGGTGTCCGCCGGTGGCGGCTGAGAGTCACCGGCGCACCGCTCTGACCGTTCGAAGCAAGAGACGCTGCTTGATCCGTATTGCCCGACGACGTTACAAATGGCGGATGTGCCAGCTGCCGGCCTTGAGCAGATGCTGAAAAGGGGGATCGATCATGGACCGACGTGACTTCTGTCGTAGCGCGATCGCAGCGGGGATGACCGCCGCCATCCCGGGCCTGGCAGGTTGCGAGCGCCGGCCGTCGGGCGGCACGCGGGCCGACACGAGCATCCCCGGAATATCGCTCTCCGGGAACGACATCGAGCTAGAGCAGACGGCGATCAACGAGCTCGGCGACGCCCTGACGGGCGAGGTCCTTCTATCGGGCCACCCGGACTACGACACGGCGCGACGCATCTGGAACGGCATGCACGACAAGCGTCCGGCGCTGATCGCGCGCTGTCTGAACAGCACGGACGTCAGCCACGCCGTCACGTTCGCGCGCGAACGCGAGGTGCTGGTTGCCGTGAGAGGAGGTGGCCACAGCTGGCCCGGCAAATCCTCCTGCGACGGCGGGATGATGATCGATCTGTCCCGGATGAACGAGGTCACGGTCGACCCCGAGGCGCAGAGGACCTTCGCCGGCGGCGGCACGCTGCTCAACGGCCTCGACACGGCGGCGCTCCCGCACGGCCTCGTCACGACTGCCGGTGTCGTGTCACACACCGGCGTGGGCGGGTTCACGCTGGGTGGGGGGTTCGGGCGTCTGAACCGCAAGTTCGGCTTAGCCGTGGACAACGTGAGGTCGGCCGAGATCGTCACCGCCGACGGCCAGATTCGAACGATCAGCGAGGAGCAGGAGCCCGATCTGTTCTGGGCCATTCGAGGCGGCGGCGGCAACTTCGGCGTCGTGACGCAGTTCGAGTTTCAACTGCACCCGTTCGATCGCAACTGCCTGTCGGGGATGATCGTGTGGCCCATCGATCAGGCGCGGGAGGTCCTCGACTTCTACGGCGATTGGTACGGCAGCCTGTCCGACGACCTGTATGCCGGACCCGCCATGGTCACGACGCCCGACGGGGGTGTGTTCGCCATGGAGGTTGTCTATGCTGGCGATCCGTCTGCGGGCGAGCGGGAGCTCGAACCGTTGCGCGCCGTGGGCACGCCGCTCGAGGACGGCGTCGGCATGCAGGACTACATGGTCATGCAGACGCAGGAAGACCAGAACTTCGCGCACGGCATTCGTTCGTACGCCAAGAACGGGATGGTCCGGGAGATCACCCCAGGGCTGATCGATGCGATGATCGAGTCGTACCGGCCGGACCCCCGCATGGCGATGTTCACACATACGGCGGGGGGTGCGGTCAAGCGGGTCGACGAGCTCGCTACCGCGTTCCCCCACCGAAACGCGGAGACCATGATCATCATCGGTGGTGCGTGGACCGATCCCGCCGATGACGAGAGCGCGATGGCGCTCGGCCGCGAATGGTACTCCGAGCTCGCCCCGTTCACGGGCGGCTACTACGACAACATCGAATACGAGGGCGAAGAGGCGGCGGGGAACTACGGCCCAGCGTACGAGCGTCTGAGAGGCATCAAGGGCCGGTACGACCCGATGAACATGTTCCGCCTGAACAGCAACATCGAGCCTGCTGAAGCCACCTGAGCCGCGACACGGGCCGACAGCCGGCCGTGGCTCCGCTACGAGACCGACTACCGGTCCTTGATCGACGACGCCTTCGAGCCCGCCCCTGACGGCGAGTGTGGTGACTTCGTCGTCCAAACGGACGAGTCACGGACGCTGGAGCAGATCGAGTGCCGGGAGTACCTGGCGGAGCGGGAAGCCAGGTAGCGTGGAGGAACGCCATCCGTGACGCTTGAAATCGCCCTGGTCTTCGGGATCCTGGCCGGCGCGGTTGCCCTCTTCGTGACGGAGTGGGTGCGGGTCGACCTCGTGGCGCTCATGGTGCTCACGAGCTTGGCGCTCAGCGGCCTCCTGACACCTGCCCAGGCCGTCTCCGGGTTCAGCAATCCCGCGGTGATCACGGTGTGGGCGGTCTTCATCCTGAGCGGCGGTCTCGCGCGTACGGGTGTTGCCGGCATTCTGGGGCGCCGTGTGCTGCGGCTCGCCGGGGCCAGCGAGGGTCGTCTCATCATGATCATCATGCTGACGGCGGCCACTCTGTCGGCATTCATGAACAACGTCGGGGTGGCCGCGCTCATGCTGCCGGTGGTGATGGACATCGCGCGACGAACCCGGCGCCCCCCCTCCAAGCTCCTGATCCCGCTCGCTTTCAGCTCGTTGCTCGGGGGCCTGATGACGCTCATCGGCACGCCACCCAACATCCTGGTGAGCGCCGCCCTGGACGAGCACGGGCTCGAGCCGTTCAGGTTCTTCGACTTCACGCCGGTCGGAGCGGCCGTGGTGGTCGCCGGCATCGCCTACATGTCCCTCATCGGACGCAGGATCCTGCCCTCCCGTGATCCGGCCCGGGAGATGGCCGGTGGAGAGGTCGATCTGGATCAAGTATACGGCCTCCAGGAGAGGCTCTTCGTTCTGGACGTGCCGCAGGACTCTCCGCTCGTCGGGAAAAGCTTGGCCGAGAGCCGCGTGGGGAGCGCGCTCGGGCTCAACGTCATGGGGATCGAGCGGCGCGGCCATATGGAGCTGGCGCCCGATCCCGCGATCGTGTTCGAGCCCGGAGACCGGATCGTGGTTCAGGGACAGCGGGACACGTTGCAGGCGCTGGGGAGGCCCGATTATCTCTCGCTCGAGTCGGAGACGGTAGTGCTCGAGGAGCTCATCTCGCCCGAGGTGAATTTTGCCGAGGTGACGCTCCCGCCCCGTTCTCGACTCGCCGGCAGGACCCTGCGGGACCTCGACTTCCGACACCGTTTCCACGGCTGCCTCGTGCTGGCCGTGTGGCGCGACGGCGCTCCCCTACGCACGCACCTCGCCACCACGGAACTGGCGTCCGGCGACGTTCTTCTGGTGCATGGGTACCGCTCCCAGCTGAAGAGGATGGGGGAGAGTCCCGAGTTCCTCGTCTCTACCATCTTCGACCCTCTGGTCTACGGGCTGGAGGAGCGGCTGATGTCCTGCACGGTGCCCGGTGAATCACCTCTCGTGGGCAAGACGCTCGCCGAGAGCCGTCTGGGGGACGTGTTCAGCCTCGGTGTGATGTGCATCGAGCGCGCCGGCCATAGAAGGCTGATTCCCCCGCCGGAAGAGCGCTTCGAGGCCGGAGACAAGCTCCTTGTCAAAGGCCGGCCGGAGGATTTGCGGACGGTCGAGGGGCTGCATGAGCTGCCGATCGACACGAAGTTGGCGCTCGATTTGGAAGACCTCGAGTCGGAGCAGGTCTGCCTGGCGGAACTGGTGCTGGCACCTCGCTCCCGGGTGGCGGGGAAGACCCTTCCGGAGATTCACTTCCGCGAGAAGTACGGGATGAACGTCGTGGCCGTGATGCGCGGGGGAAGCGTGTACCGAAACCTCCGCTACTTCGGGCTCAAGTTCGGTGACGCTCTCCTGCTCCACGGTCCGCGACAGAAGCTCAAGCTCCTTGGTAGCGAGCCGGACTTCCTGGTTCTCACGGTAGAGGCGCAGGAGGCACCGCTGAGCGAGAAGGCTCCACTTTCGGCCCTGCTGATGGCGGGAGTCGTCGGCTCCGTGATCCTCGGGCTGACCCCTATCTACATCGCCGCCGTGGCCGGGGCCGTTCTGATGGTGCTCACCCGATGTCTGAGCATGGACGAGGCCTACCGGGCGATCGAGTGGCGCGCCGTCTTCCTGATCGCGGGGATGCTACCCCTTGGGTTGGCGCTTCAGGAAACAGGGGCGGCCGAGCTCCTGTCCCGGGGTGTGGTGGGCACGGTGGGCAGCTTCGGACCACTCGCGGTAGTGGCCGGCGTGTATCTCTTCAGCGCCGCCTGTGCCCAGGTGATGCCCACGTCCGCGGTCGCGATCCTGGTGGCTCCGCTGGCGATCAACTCCGCCGCCGACCTGGGTATGTCGCCCTATGCCCTGATGATGACCGTCGGCCTCTCCGCTTCGGCGAGCTTCATGAGCCCGGTGGCCCACCCCGCGAACGTGCTGATCATGGGGCCCGGGGGCTACCGATTCACCGACTACATCAAGGTCGGCCTGCCGCTCACGTTGATCTGCCTCGTCGTGACGCTCCTGGTCCTGCCGCTGGTGTGGCCACTGACGCCGTGATCGGCCGCCATGCTCCGGCATGGCCAGTCCCACCCCACCTTCCGGCACCCCGTTCCATGATCTCACCCCTCCGCGCCGACGGAGCGACCGAGGGGGTCGCCGAGAATGTCGGGATCGCCAATGTTGTCCTTTCATTCCTCGCGAGGAGATCGCCGATGCCACCACTCTCAACGTTCGGGTCGCGGGTGTTCATGGCGGTGCTGGTCGGGGTCGCGTGGGCAGCGGCCGGGCTCACCGGACAGGATCCGTCTGCGGGCACCGAGGTCGAAATCGATGTGACCGAGGTGCGAACGCACAGCGCCGGCATGGCCGCGCATCACCTGTGCGCCGGAGTCTTCGTCGTGGGGCGCGACTACCGGCGGTCGCCCGAGCGGGTCCTGCACGAGGACATTGCCCGCTTCCCCTTCTTCAATTGGCAGGACGATTTCGAGTACGCCGTCGACCCGGAAGAGCGAACGGCTTCGGTGTGGGCTCCCGGCATCGAGCGTCAGACCGCCGAGTACAACGGCGACCAGGGGTGTACGATTCGCGCACCAGGAACCGACGACGTGCACTTCGAGCCCACGCCCGTCGAGCGGCGCATCCCGGATCCAGAAACCACGCCGTGGCCCACCGGCGACCTGGGCGCCTACCATGACCCGCTGCCGGCCGAGGTCGACCCCGCGAAGCTCGATGCCGCGCTCGACTGGGCGATGGCGCAGCGCGAGCACAACACCCGCGCGCTCGTGGTCGTCTACAAGGGGAAGGTCCTGGGCGAGCGCTACGCCCCCGGCTTCAGCCGGAACACTCCACAGATCTCCTGGTCACAGGGGAAGAGCATCACGGCCGCGCTCCTGGGCACGGCCATCCAGCTCGGCTACCTGGACGTCGAGCTGGACGACCCTGCGCCCGTACCGGAGTGGCACGAAGATCCCGATGACCCGCGGGGGGCGATCCGGATCCAGGACCTCCTCCGGATGAGCAGCGGGCTCGACTTCCAGAACTGGGGCATCGGCCGGGCGGCCAGCTGGACGAACGGTAACGAGCACTTCCGGATCTACTTCGAGGGGATCCACGTCTTCGATCACGCGACCGACCAGCCGGTCGACCTTCCCCCCAACGAACAATTCCGCTACCGGAACAGCGACCCGCTGACGATCGGCCGGATCGTCCGCCAGTCGGTCGAGGCGAGGGGCGAGGACTACCTCACCTTCCCACAGCGCGCGCTGTTCGACCGGATCGGCGCGCGCAACTACGTGCTCGAGCCCGATCCATGGGGGAACTTCATCCTCACCGGCTACGACTTCGGGAGCGCGTGGGATTGGGCGCGGTTCGGGCTGCTCCACTTATGGGACGGAGTGTGGGAAGACGAGCGCATCCTCCCCGAGGGTTGGACCGAGTTCGTGAGCACGCCCGCGCCCGGCGATCCAGGGAAGAGCTACGGGGGCCTGTTCTGGCTCAACCGGGGCGGCGACCTGCCCCGCGCGCCCGCCGACACCTACTACGCTGCGGGCTTCATGGGACAGTACACCGCCATCATACCATCGCTCGACATGGTCGTTGTCCGACTGGGTCCGAGTCCCGGGGGCGCTCGGGACTACCTCAACGACATCATCGGCGAGGTCGCGGCCGCAATCGCGCGCTGACAAGTCGCACCACCCTCCGGTTCGCGTCTGCCGTCGAGGGTGAGACGCTGCGTCGCGCTGCGCGCTTCTACTCCCAGCGGAACAGGCGAGCGGAAAGCACGAGGCCGGCGGCGAGCGTCGCCAGCATGACGAGGATGTGGGTCGTGGAGCTCCCCCAAGCCTGCCCGAACCACAGGTTCTGAAGCAGCTTCACCGCATGCGTCATGGGGAGCAGCTCCGCGACGCTCCGCACACCTTCCGGCATGATCTGAAGCGGCATCGCCGCTCCGGATAGGAACATCATCGGGAAGAAGAGAAGTTGCCCAACCACCTGCGCGATGCGGGCCGTGGAGGCGACGCTCGCGATCAGGTAGCCGACCGAGAAGAAGGCACCCGCGACCAGCGTGAAAGCCACGGTGACGTTGACCCAACTGCCGCCGAACCGGAGCCCGAAGAGAGCCTTCGCGACCACGATGGTCAGGGCCATCCCGACGAGCGACATGAGGTAGTACACGACCACCGTGGCGCCGACGTAGGTCGTGGGTCGCATCGGCGCCGCCCGGAACCGCCTGAGGATCTTGTTCTCGCGAGCGGTCGCGGTCTGGATCGGGATCCCCATGAGGCCGACCGAGACGATGATGAGGGCGGTAATCGCGGGCGTTGAGTAATCGACGTAGCCGAAGGGACCCGGGAACGACGCGCCGGGCTCGTTTCCGAACACCAACCCGAACATCACGATCAGGAGGAGCGGGAAGATCAGCGTGAAGAAGAACGCGGCCGGCTCGCGGATGAACAGCTTGGCCTGGGCCACGGTCAGGGCGATCAGCTTGCTCAAGATCCGTCCTCGACCATGCTCACGGTCCGTCCTCGGGCGACGTGTCTTCGGGCTCGTATTCCTCGGGGGACGTGCCTTCGGGCTCGTATTCCTCCTCACCGGTGAGCTGTAGGTACACGTCCTCGAGCGACGGTCTCCGGGTGCTCAGGTCGACCAACATCGCGTCCTGCCCGTCGATCGCGGCGACGAGTCGAGCGATCCAGCCGCGGCCGCCGCCGCGAGCCGTCAGCCCACCTGACTCCGGCTCGATGCCAATGACTCCTTCCACAGCCTCGATCGCCGAAAGATCGACCTCACCTTCGATGTGCAGCTGGACCTCCTCGCCGCGCGGGACCCCGGCGATCAGGGTGGCCGGTGCGTCGTTAGCGACCAGACGCCCCGACTTCATGATGGCGACGCGATCCGCGAGCGCCTCGGCCTCATCCATGAAGTGCGTTGTGAGGACCACGGTCGTCCCGGAGTTCTGTATCCCGCGGATCAGCTCCCAGATGGAATGTCGGGCGCGCGGATCGAGTCCCGTCGTGATCTCGTCCAGAAATACGACCTCGGGCTCGTTGATGAGCGCGAGCGCGACGAAGAGGCGTTGCTTCTGTCCGCCGGAGAGCTTGTCGAAGTAGGTATCGCGCTTGGCCTCGAGCCCGAGTCGCTCGAGGAGCTCCCACGGAACCGCCGGCCGCTCATACAGGACCGAGAAGAGCTGGAGGATCTCCCACACACGCAGCCGAGCGGGCAAGCTCGCTTCCTGCAGCTGGACGCCGATACGGCGACGCAGCGTCGTCTCATCGAGTTGCGGATCCATGCCCAGCACCCGGATCTCCCCGGCGTCGGGCTTCCGGTAACCCTCCAGACACTCGATCGTGGTGGTTTTTCCGGCTCCGTTCGGTCCGAGTAGACAGAACACCTCGCCGGGCGCGATCTGGAAGGAGATCCCATCGACGGCGGTGGTGGCGCCGTAGCGCTTCTCGAGACCGGTTACGCGGATGGCGGGGCTCGCACTCATGCCGACGTGGGTCGGCCAGACGAGACTGCTACGGTACCAGCCTTATCGTGAAGTCGGCCGCCCCATCGCAGGTGAACATCTCGGCGCGTTCGCGGGTTACGCTCAGAGGTGCCCCGGTCCCTACCAGGACGAGTTCCCCGGACGCTGCACGCGATACCTGGACGACTCCAGATTCGGACCGGAGGGTGATCGCGTATTCCGGACCGTTCGTCGTAGTGCGAAACGTGAGATTCACCTGGCCGTCTTCGAACACGGCCAGATTGAGCGAGCCGACCCTGTCCGCGATCTCACCCGGCAGGATCCGCGCGTCCGGAAGGTCGGGTCGGGTGGACCGACACCCCGCCAACCGAGGCTCTATCAGGTCGGTCAACATCCGGAATGACTCGGCTGTCGCCAGTACTGCGCCCATCGCTTCGCGTACACTCACCGATTGAGGCTCGGATCGGAATGTGGGTGATCCATCGCCCGATGTTTCGGAGAACTCGACGGTCCATTCTCCGGGCGGCTGTTGCACCCCACGGGCCTCCCGCGGGGCAGCGATGCATATGAAACCGAGGCTGAAGAGACCCACGAGGAGAAGACGGTGAACACCGCCGGGTGCGATTAGGATTCCGGCACAGTCTCCGGATGATGCCATTGATACCCCCGGCGTAAAACGAGAAGAAGGGACTCAACCGACTCTGAGGCTCCCAAAGGTAGCCGTTTCTCTACTCCATGCGGAGCGTCGTCGCCGGGTCGACCCGCGACGCGCGGTTCGCGGGCACGAAGATCGATATCGCGGCCACGCCCAGCAACAACGCGATGACGAGAGTCAGCGTGGTCGGATCGAAGGTGCCTACCTCGTAGAGCTGGCTGCGCAGCACGCGCGTCAGTGCGAGCGATCCGAGCAGGCCGACGAAGATGCCGCCGACCGCGAGCACCATCCCCTGGCCGAGGACCATCTGGAGCAAGGTGGCACGATTCGCACCGAACGTCATGCGGATTCCGAACTCACGGAACCGCTCGCGCACGCCATACGACATGACTCCGTAGATGCCCACGGTCGCGAGGATGAGGGCAAGCCCGGCGAACACCGACAGCAGCAGCGTGAGAATCCGCCGATTGCCGATCGAATCGGCGATCAGCTCATCCATGATCTGCACGTTGGAGATGGGCTGATCGGCGTCCACCGCGAGCACGGCGTTTCGCACCGCCGAGACCACGGTGCCGGGATCCTGCGTCGTGCGAACGAACAGCGTCGTCTCTACGGCGCCCACCTGACGGTAGGGGAAGTAGAGCTGCAGCCGCGGCGTCGCATCGAGTCCGAGGTTCTTCATGTTCCCGACGACCCCGACTACCGTGATGTAGATCGATGCGTCGCTCGTCGGGTCGCCGAACGTGATGCGCTTGCCGATCGGGTCCTCGTCCGGCCACCACCGCCGCACCATCTCCGTATCCACGACCAGGACCGGGGTGGCGTCCAGGTCATCTGACGGCTCGAAGAACCGTCCGCGGACGAGAGGCAGCCCCATCGTCTCGGCGAATCCCGTGCTGACCGTCCGGATCTCGCCCCAGGGATTCGGGTCATCGGGTCCCGGGACGTAGCCCTCGATATTAAACACCGACGTGAACGTGGACGCGGTGAACGGCACCTGAGTCGACGTACTCACCGAGACGACGCCCGGGAGCGCTTCGAGCTCCGGAATCACGCGATCGAAGAAGGCTATGCGCTCGGGGCTTTCGGGGTACTTCAATAGCGGGAGTCGCAGGCTCGCCGTCATCAGATGATCGGAGCGAAAGCCGGGATCGATATCGCTGATCCGATCGATGCTCCGAAGCATGAGCCCGGCGCCCGTGAGGAGCAGCAGCGCCAGCGCGAACTCCGCGATCACCAACGAGTGCCGAAGCGTGCGGCCGCTTCGGTCCGCGCGTGAGCTCTGGCCGCCGTCCTTGATCGTCTCCTGGACGTCGAGCTTCAGTCCGTGCAGCGCCGCGCCGAGACCGAAGATGATCCCGACCGCCAGCGAGACGACGAGCGTGAAGATCAGCACGCCCACGTCCAGCTGGACCGTCGTCGCGGACAGATACGCCGGTCCCGTGAGCACGAGCGCACGGATCCCGAAGTCCGCGAGCAGCAGACCGACGGCACCGCCGAGCAGCGACAGGACCACGCTCTCGGCGAGCAGCTGGCGGATCAGCTGCCAGCGGCCGGAGCCCAGGGCTCGCCGGATGGCGATCTCTTTGCGCCGCCCTATCGAGCGCGCGAGGAACATGTTGCCCACGTTGGCGCACGTGATCAGGAGCACGAACCCCACGGCCCCGAAGAGGAGCAACAGCGTCGACCGGTAGCCAGCCTCCGCTCGTTCGGCCAGCGATCCGACCAGCAACGTCCACGAAGGCGGGTATGTCCCCGGGAGTTCCTGCTTGATCGTCTCGGCGAGCGCGGCCATCTCGCGTGAGGCTGCCTCGACCGACACACCGTCCGTGAGGCGCGCCACGGCCTGGTAGCTCTCCCGGATCCGGAAGTTGTCCGAGAAGGCGTCGGGCTCCAGGCGGAGCGGCACCCAGAACTCCCGCTGCCGACCGAAGAAGTCCTCGAACCCCGGCGGCACCACCCCGACGATCTCGTACGGCTCTCCGTCGAACAGGACTCGAGTCCCCACCACGTCGTCCGCGCCCCCGAGCCGCTGCACCCAGAACCCGTGGCTCACAACGACGACGCTGGGCCCGCCAGGAGTGTCCTCCTCGGGCAGGATGAACCGGCCGCGGACCGGAGCGAGACCGTACGTCTGCAGGTAGTTGAACGAGGTGCGGGCCCCCACCAAACGCTCCGGCGGGCCGGTGCCGGTCAGGTTCGGCGTCCACCCCTGAACAATGCCGATGTGCTCGAAGCTGCGAGCCCGGTTCTGATAGTCACGGAAGCCGGGCGCCGAGATCCCGGTGACGAGATCGACGGAGGGGTAGTTGTGGTTGACCGTGACCAGTCCGTCGGGGTCCTCGTACGGAAGCGGTCGCAGCAGCAGACTGTTGACGAAGCTGAAGATCGTGGTGTTCGCGCCGATGCCGAGTGCGAGCGTGGCCACGACGATCATCGTGTAGGTGGGGCTTTTGGCGAGGCGGCGGACCGCCTGCCGGATATCTCGAAGCGTGTCCATTCCTGTGGCCCTCCGGTACGGAAGCCTTGACCCGATCCCCGGGGTCTCGGACCCGCTTCTGCGGGTCCCGCCGTAAGAGCCCCTATGCTAACGCTGTGCCACGCGGTACAGCGCCATAAATCTTTACTTGACAACCTGTTACGGATGAGTGGATTGGCGACTCTGCGCGACTCGGTGTCCGTCCGTGGGACCGGGCGTACCGGAGGCGAACAGTCATGCAGAAAAAAGGGGAGGCGCCGAAGCGCCTCCCCATAGCCCGGTAATCGGGCGAAGATCCGGCTTGGCTTACAGCGGGCAACCCATCTCGTTCTGCGTCGCCAGAAGATCTTTCGCAGCTCCGAAGTCCCCGCTCGAATAGGCATCCTGAACGATGCCTATGACCTCGGCCTCCGTATAGAAGAAGATCACGGTACCGTGCGCCGCGTTGAGGAGCGCTGCGACCGCGTGCCGGCCGAGCGCGTTCTCGCCGCCCCCGCCTCGAATCAAGGCCTGGATGAGCGTTCCCCCGAAGCTCGATGCGACTCCGAACGTGGCGTCAAAGCTGTCATTCGGATCGTAGCCCTGCCACGAGGATGCCCTCCTCTGGCCGCCTCTGGAGTGCGAATCCGGGCCCGCGTGGTTCTTCCAGTAGCCCGGCGTGCAGCCGTCGTCTCCCCGTATGGGCTCATTCGTGAACTCGAGGATGACGCCCCGATCGCCCCTGATGAAATCGGTCACGCTCGGACCCGCCGGGTTGTCAATCACGTCCGCCCCAAGTGCTACGTCCGTTACGGTCCGGGTAATGCCCAGGAGCGCGTACGTCGCCGAGGCGAGTTCGGTGACCGTGAAATCGATAGTACCGGGCGTGGTTTGCTCGATCACGTTGTCGCACTCGCCAGCGGCGAGCGAGAACGGTGTCGTCACCGCACCGATCGTCAGCTCGAAGTTCGCAGCGGTGCCGAACTTACAGACTTTGAGGTGGCCCCACCTCGCGTCATCACCGGGAAGCACCGGAATGTGATCGAGCTCCGGTTGACGGTTCGGATCCACGGGCCCTGATTCGCAGGCCACGATGGCGACCACACTGGCCAGGATCAGGGAGTGAAGTTTCTTCATGTCTGGCTCCTTCTGGTTTGGCTTCAACCGCCCGCAGGTATCCCCAAGCCGCCCCCCAAACACGACCGCCCACCAACCCGAGTAGATACAGACGCAAATGCAATACATGTTCCGATTGCGATCGATGCTCACAACTTGCATTTTCATATACAGTTAGGACAAGATGACGGACCAGCTGGAATCACGGATTGTGGCGAGTCCGCAGCAACAAACTGGTTGCGGCGTGGCTTGGCTGCCGATCGCGTGAGAGTGTGGCGGAGTCGGGACAAAGGAGACCGAATGCCGGCACGCCACGCCGTTTGCTTTCCGGTGCGCGGGGCGCCGGATCTCACGGAGTCCTGGCGATGCCCCGCTCATCGAGGAATCTGATCAGCTCGTCGGCGATGATCCGATGTCCGGCCGGGTTCAGGTGCGGGTTCGAAGGAATGAACAGCTCGTCCCTAGGTACGGAGTGAATGGCCCCGGTAAGATCGAGGAAGGGGGTATCGGCGCGACCGGCATACTCGCGCAGCCACCGCCGCCGTCCCCGATCGGTACGAGTGTCGGCCCGCCCGGGCACGAACAGAAGAACCAGCTCGAACCCTCGCTCCGTCGCGTGACGAACGAACCGGTCGAGGATCGCGCCGTTGAGCTCGAGTTCCGCGTCGGTTCGCGCCCAGTACAGGTGCCGAAGTCCCTGGAACAGCCGCAGGCCGCTCCAGGGCTTTGGGGTCGGATACGCCACGTCCACCAGGCTGTCCTGCTTCAATTCGAAGCGCGGCACCTGAAACCCGACCCCGGCGTAGTGGGGGCGCACGCGCCTGAAATCGTCGGTGTACATGGTGACGACCACCACGTCGGGCTCCGCGTCGAGCCCAACGGCTTCGAAGGCCCGCAGCATCAGGCCGGGGCCGAATCCGGTCATCCCGAGGTTGTCGACGCGCCAGTCCGGCACCTGGCTCTCCACCACATTGGTGAACCGCTCGCTCACCTCGACTCCATCCCCTAAGACGAAGGAGTCTCCCACGATCTGGATCCGGAGCCTCGGGTCCTCTTCACCCAGCTCTCG
>JBDHAC010000058.1:0-60307 GCA_039588275.1 Gemmatimonadota bacterium | reverse complement strand
GCCTGGCTACGCTACTACAATCTCACCCGGCGACACGCCGGGATCGGACGACGTACACCCTTCCAGCGTCTCGTCGAGCTCAGGGTGAATAACGTCCTTGCGACGCACAGCTAGCCCGCCACGGCGATGCATTCGATCTCGACGCGCGCCCCGAGCGCCAGTCCGGTCGCACCCAGCGCGCTGCGCGCGGGCTTGTTCGTCGGGAAGAAGGTCGCATACACCTCGTTCATGGCCGGCCACTCCGCCATGTCCGCCAGGAACACGGTGCATTTGATGACGCGGTCCATCGAAGAGCCGTGCTTTTCGACCACCGCCTGGATGTTCTCCATCGTCTGGCGCGTTTCGGGTCCGATCCCGCCCTCGACGAGCTGACGCGTCTCGGGGTCCGTCCCGATCTGCCCCGAGAGATACAGGAACGGCCCCACTTGAACTGCCTCCGAGAAGGGAAAGTTCGCGAATGCCTCGTTCGTGAAGAACTTCGGCTCGTGCATCGCGCCCATGCCCTCCTGCATCTCTTCCATCTCATGCTCCTGCGCGTCGAGCGGCACGGCCGCCGCCAGGGTGAGAACAGCGAGTCCCACGCCAAAAGCGAGCTTCTGCTTCATCGGTGACTCCAGCGTCTTGAGGGTTCGGTGATCACCTGACCGGCATACGTGCATTCGGCGAGTATCAGCCTATCGCCCGCTCGCCGATCTCGCATGGTCCCTGTCCGATGTCGAACGCTCTCCCGCCGAGCGGTCTCTCGTATGGTCGCGCGCTGTCCCGCATCTCGAGCTTCCGTCGTCAAGGTGCGAGAGGCCGGTCATGGATACGCTCCCACTCGACGAACGACGGCTTCCGGCGCAACTCGCTATCGACGATGCCCATGAAGGCGAAGTTCGACAGCGTGGCGGCCCGATCCGGGGGCAGCTCGAGCGACGGGATGTCCAGGTCGGCGTACGTGAGCATCACCCAGGCCTCGGCGGCAACCTCGTCCAGAAACTCCTCGTAGCGGCGGAAGAACTCCACCTGTTCCTGCGGATCGGCGCGGAGCAACTGCGTATCCTCGGAGCTCCAGCCGCCTTCCACCATGATGAGGGGGAGATCCGTCGCTTGATCGAAGCTGGTGAAATGATCCGCCGGAATCTCGGCGGGTGTTTCGAACGCGAATACGGGATACGAAGACAGCCCGAGCGCGTCGATATCGAAGTCGTCGATCAGCGCGAAGTGATCGATGATCGGATCGCCGAAAGCCCCGTTCGCCTCGTCCACCTGGAAGGACACGAACACCCGCGTCGTCGGGCTGAGCTGGCGCACGGCGGGCGCGAGCGTGTTGATCATGTCCACGATCTCGGCGTACAGCGCCGGATCCCCCCGCGCGGCGAGCGTATTGATCTCCGAGGCCAGCCCCATCCACTCGGGCCGCACGCGGTCCGTGATCTCGCGCACCCAGGCGTCGTGCATGGTCCGAATCTGCGGCTCGAGGATGCTGCGCCCCGCGTCGACGAGCCCCGGATCCTCCCTCCGCCGATCCAACCCGTCCAGCGGGTCAACCAGGAAGATGATCTCGAGCCCCTTCGCGCGAAGGAAATCGGCCACCCCACCCCGATCCTCTACGAGGCTGTCCATGGGGGCGCCGGCCAGGAGTTCCGGCCACGGGACCGGCTGCTGGAGGAGGGTGATCTCCGCCACCCTGGCGATTGAGTCGACCACCTCGAAGAACAGGTCGATATCGGGCCGCGGTGGCGTCGGTGCCCAGCCCATCGCGTAGGTCCGGGGAGGTGTCGGCGGCGGCGGTGGAGGCGAGTCGATGACCACGCCATCTTCTCCGCACGCGGCCGCCCCGAGGGTGGCCCCGAGGGTAGCCCCGACGGCGGCCCCGAGGGCGGCGAGCCCTGAGAGCGCGCTCGCCCCGAGTAGCGGCAGACCTCTCGGGCGCGGCGCCGAACCGGGATGCACGCTACGGCGTGATCCGCGTCATCATGCGCGGGAAGGCGATCGACTCGCGCAGGTGGGGGAGCCCGCAGATCCAGCTAACGGTGCGCTCCAGCCCCAGACCGAACCCGCTGTGCGGGAACGTGCCGTACTTGCGCAGATCCAGGTACCAGTCGTAGGCCTCTTCCGGCAAGCCCTCCTCCCGAATCCGGGCCAAGAGCTTGTCGTGGTCATCCTCGCGCTGGCTCCCCCCGATGATCTCGCCGTATCCCTCGGGAGCGAGGAGGTCGTTGCACTTGACGGTGCGCGGGTCCTCCGGGTTCTCCTTCATGTAGAACGCCTTCGCGCCCTTCGGATAGTCGTACACGAAGAGCGGCTTCTGACGGCCTTCGACCAGGATCGTCTCGTCCCCCGCTCCCAGGTCCGCGCCCCACTCGACATCGCTCCCCTGCGATTGGAGGAGCTCGACCGCCTGGGTGTAGCTGACCCGGTCGAACGGCGCCTGGATCTGCTCGAGCCGTGAGATGTCCCGCTCGAGCACGTCGAGCTCGGCTCCCTGGTTTTGGAGGACCCGCCCGACGATGTAGCAGATGAAGTCCTCCTGGAGCCGCATGTTGCCGTCGCTGTCCAGCCACGCGACCTCGGGCTCCACCATCCAGAATTCGGTCAGGTGACGGCGGGTCTTCGACTTCTCGGCCCGGAAGGTGGGCCCGAAGCAGTAGACCTTGCCGAGCGCGGCGGCTGCCGCCTCCACGTACAGCTGGCCGGTCTGCGCCAGATACGCGGGCCCCAGGTCGAAGTACTCGGTCTCGAACAAGGTGCCCGCCGACTCCCCGATCGAGCCGGTGAGGATCGGCGTGTCCACGAGCGTGAACCCGCCCTCGTGCATGAAATCGCGGATCGCACGTACGATCTCGTCGCGCACCCGCATGATCGCGATCTGCTTCCGACTCCGGAGCCACAAGTGCCGGTGCTCGAGCAGGAAGTCGGTTCCGTGCTCCTTCGGCTGGATCGGGAACTCGGGCGCCGGTCCGAGGACCGCCACGTCGCTCGCCGTGAGCTCCACACCACCGGGCGCGCGCTCGTCTGCGCGCACGCTGCCCGTGACCTGTACGCTGGCCTCGTACTCCACTCCGTCGAGCCGGACCCAGGTGTCCTCCGAGACCTCGCTCTTCGGGAATACGCACTGCACCTCCCCGCTCCCATCCCGCAGGATCAGGAACGAGATCTTCCCGCTGGAGCGGAAGTTTCGCACCCAGCCCTTGAGCGATACGGTCTCGCCGACGTGCGCTCCAAGTGCCTGTATGGTCACGCTTGCCACGGTCATGTGTGTTTGCCGGTGTCTCCTGGAGTCACTCTGAGGTTGTCTCCGCCCTCCCGTGGTCCGCTCAAAGGATGCAGTCGATGCGCGAGGCACACAAACCCCGGTGCGGAAACGCTGGACCGCCTTCCCTCGCGCGGCTAGCGTGGTCGGGACCGGTTGCCCTGAACCGGGCCGTGAACCCGAGGTGTTATTCGATGATCCGAGCCGTGGCCCGAAAGCGCCTGCCTCACCTGGCCTTCATGGGCGGGGTCGCGTGCGCGGCGGGGTGCGCGGACGACGGCGCCACCACGACCGCGGTCGTGTTCGACAGCGCGGGGATTACCATCGCCGCCAGTCCGGCCGACGTGCTCTCAGATCTTCCTTCGTGGCGGCTCGCGGAGCCCCCGCAGGTCGAGATCGGCGTCGTCGAGGACGATCGAGGCCATCAACTGAGCGAGGTCGCGGGCGCCGCCCTGCTGCCCGACGGCACGATCCTCGTGGGTGACGGGGGAAGCCGAGAGCTGCGACTCTTCGCCGCGAGCGGGAGGACGCTGCGCGTCTTCGGGGGCGAGGGTGAGGGTCCGGGTGAGTTGCCGTTCCTTCGCGCAATCGCCGTTCTGCCGGGCGATACCGTCGTCGCGTCAGCTTGGCCGTTCGGGCTTCTGTCTCGCTTCGCCCTGGATGGGACGTTCCTCGGTAGCGTACGCCTCGGTCCGTTCTGGCCGGGCGTGGTTGCCGAGATCCTGCGCGATGGATCGCTTCTCTTCGACCTGTACGACCGCGGATACGGCAACGACATCGAGACGTGGGCGGCCTCCGGTACGGAACCGCTCTTCCGACCCCGCGGGTGGCTCGTCCGAGTCTTCCCCGATGGACGGCAGTACACGCTGCGCGAGATAGGTGGGCAGCAATGGTTCAAGACGGGTGAGCCTCGACAGGATCTCTGGTTGGCTCCGCGTCCCTTCGGCCCCACGAGCTCGGTGGCCGTAGCGGGATCACGGATCTATATCGGCAACACGGAGAGGGCCGAGATCGAGGTCCTGTCGCTGGGTGGCGAGCTCCGGGGGCTCATCCGTTGGGAGGAGGAGGCCGTTCCGGTCACCGACGCGGACCGTGACCGGGTACGGGAGACCGCGCTGGCCTCACTGCGGCAGCCGGCGCGACGGAGTCACCTCGAAGGGTGGCTGGAGGAGGTACCGTATCCCGAGTACAAACCGGCGTTCAGCGCGTTGTTCGCCGACCGCGCCGGACGCCTCTGGATTCAGGCCCCCACCCCGGCGGGAGCGCTGAACGATCGTTGGATCGTGTTCGACGTGGACGGTCACTCGCTCGCCAGCCTGGGGTCCCCGGCTGGTGCACGCTTACTCGACGCGGGCGATGATTCCGCGCTCCTCGTTTGGAAGAACTCTCTCGACCAGGAGTTCGTCAGGCTGTATCGGATCGAGAAGTGATCCCTGCGGGGCGTATCGAGCCCCGCTGGAGTCCGTCAGCGGCCTGCTACGGCTGTTCCCGCCAGGAGAAGTCCGCGACGATGGGGCGGTGGTCCGACGCCCGCTCGCTGTCGGAAACGTCGAGCTCGTGGCGCCCCAGCCACCCTGAAGCCAGATCCCGGGTCTCCAGCACGAACGCCCGCCGGACTTCGAGCGTGGCGTCGGTATATAGGATGTAGTCAAGCTGTCCCGGCGGAAACTGGCCTCTTCCGCCATCCCAGGTCGCGCTCGTCCGCCCGTCCAGCTGCAGGGCATACACGGGTACGAGATCGGCTCCGCCCGGTCCCAGACCGGAAGCAGTCAGGTCCAGCGGAGTGTGCGACGCGACGAGGTTGAAGTCACCTCCCACGATGACCGCGTCAGCTTCCCGCCCCGCCGCGGCTGCGTCCATCAACGCGCGGCCCGCCGCTGCGTTGATGGAGGCGGCCTCCATGCGCCGAATTCGATCCTCGACGGCGTCCGCTCGGTTTCCACAACACACGAGATCCAGCGTCACCAGAAGGAGCCGGCGCCCTCCCACAGATACCCAGGCCCCGGCGGTCGGCGCTCCCCCCTCGGTCGCGTTTGCCAGCGCCTCGCGCAGCTGCTGGCTCGCGACACCGATCAACAAGGCGTGGACGGAGTCCGGGTAGAAGACGCGAACGAAGCTCGGGGCGGGCTCCAGGATGCTACGCGCGGCGATCGCACCGCGTTGGGCGCTCCCGCTCGATCCGACGTGCACGAACCACTCGTCCGACCCGGGGGCCGACGACAGCGCGTCGCGGACCGTCCCTGGCGTCACGGCGGGCACGATCTCATCCAGTAGCACGACGTCGGGGGCGACAGCGGCGAAGATGCGACGAAAGGGCTCGGGGTCGGCGAGAAAGCGAGCCCGAGACACGTTCCAGCTCAGGACTCGGAAGGCCGTGCCGGGTGCCCGCGCCAGGGGGTCTTCCACGTCGATCGGCCGCGTCGGTGCGCGCCGGGGCTCGAGTGGGAGCGCAAAGGGCCCGGCAACGTCGATCGCGCGCCCCGGCGGCTCCGTATATGCGAGATGGCCGCGCATCTCTCGCCCGGCGAACGCCTGGGTACCGCTTGGGAGCCGCACGCCCCGCTCCAGTCGAATCTCGATTCGCCGCGCCGTGTGGCGCGGCTCGAAGAGGAGACCGAGCGCGTAAGGATCGACCGCCTCCGACGCGGTCGCAAATTCCGGCGGAGCTTTCGGGTCCGGAACGAACGACCGCACACCGTACCGGAGTCGCGTCGAATCGCCGGGGTGGAGGTGCGTGAACTCGACGATGAGGTCGATGCCGGAGAGTGCCGTGTCTCGCCATCCCGTGGCCGCATCCCCGTCCACGTCGAGGGCGAGCGACAGGATGCCCCGGAGACCCTGCGCGTTCACGGCCCGGCCCAGGTCGAAGCGCAGGTACACCGCCTCGGAGTCGTGCGCGAGGCACACCTCGCGCAAGTCGAGCTCCGCCGTTCCGGCGTCGGCCGGGTCGTCGACGCCGGTGCAAGGGCCCCACTCATCGAACGTCCCGTCGATGACGATGCGAGGCGTATCGGGGACGGCCTCGGGCCCGGACTCGCGAGCGGTCGATGCGCACCCCGCCATCGCCCCGGTGGCCACGGCCGACGCGGCCACCGCCAGGCTCCTCGCACTGCGGGGGATCGGGGGCGCCGACATCACCAGGGTCCGCCGGATCATCACCCCACCTGATAGAGGGCTTCGCGGCCCCCGTAACGTTCCGCCAACTCCCGCGCCAGAAAGCGGTGCTCGCGGTGCGAGAGCGATGGGTCACGCTCCACGAGCCCGCGCGCCCGCCGCCGTGCCTCCTCGAGCAGCTTTCGATCTCGCTCCAGATCCGCGAACCGGAGGAGGGCCACGCCGTGTTGCTCGCGGCCGAAGACATCGCCCTGACCGCGGAGGCGCAGATCCTCCTCGGCGAGCAGGAAGCCGTCATCTGTGGATGCAAAGGCCTGGAGTCGCTCGGATGGGACCTTTCCCGAGTGGAAGGCCACGCAGTAGCTCTGCTCCGCGCCACGACCCACCCGGCCACGGAGCTGGTGCAGCTGAGCGAGACCGAAGCGCTCGGCGTCCTCGATCAACATCACGGTCGCGTTCGGGACATCGATCCCCACCTCGATCACCGTGGTGGCGACCAGGAGCTGGATCTCCCCCTCTACGAAGCGACGCATCACGCCGTCCTTCTCGGCCGACGACAGCCGGCCATGGAGCAGCCCGACCTCGAACTCATCGAACCTCTCCACCAGTTCTTCGTGCTCCGCGGTCGCGGCCCGCACGTCGAGGATCTCCGACTCCTCGATGATCGGATACACCACGTACCCCTGCCGCCCGGCCTCGAGCTGCTCACGCAGGAAGTCGAACGCCGCGTCTCGCTTCTTCGGACCGCGTACTCCGGTCACGATCGGGACGCGCCCGGGAGGCATCTCGTCGATCACCGAGACGTCCAGGTCTCCGTACAGCACCAGGGCGAGGCTGCGGGGGATCGGGGTCGCCGACATCACCAGGGCGTCGGAAGCCATACCCGCGTCGCGCAGCCGCCGCCGCTGCTCGACCCCGAAACGGTGCTGCTCGTCGATCACCACCAACCCGAGAGCGGCGAACTCCACGGCATCCTGGATCAGCGCGTGCGTCCCCACCACGACTCGCGCCTCGCCGCTTGCCAGACGCTGTAACGCGTACTCACGGGCCTTCCCGGTCACGGCACCCGTGAGGAGCACCGGCTTCACGTTCACCGGCTCGAGCAGCGTTTCCAGCGTTCGGGCATGCTGCTCCGCCAGCAGCTCGGTCGGCGCCATCAGCGCCGCCTGGTATCCGGCCTCCGCGGCCTTGAGCATGGCGGCCGCCGCGACCACCGTCTTGCCGCTCCCCACATCCCCCTGGAGCAGGCGGTTCATCGGCGACTTCCGCTCCATGTCGGCCTCGACCTCGCCCCAGACGCGCTCCTGCGCGCCCGTCAGCGTAAACGGAAGCGATTCGATGAAGGGGCGTGTGAGAATGGGCTCGCCCTCGAAGGCGAGCCCCGCCGTCTCTAGCCGGAGCCTTGCCCGCGCGCGCGCGTGCAGCAGTTGGAGAAAGAAGAGCTCCTCGAACGCGAGACGGCGGCGAGCGGGCTCCACGTCGCTCAGGGCCGACGGTCGGTGCAGGGCCCGCAGCGCCCGCTCCAGGCGGGGCAGATCCAGGTCATCGCGCCAGCGCTCGGGCAGGACCTCGCGCCCGGCGATCTCGGTCAGGAGCGGCTCGAGGTTCAGATCGACGATCGCCCGGACCTGGCGGTGCGTGAGTCCCTCCGTCGCCGGGTATACCGAGAAGACGCGTCCGCGGTCGTGTGTGACCGCGGTCGGCCCCGCGTCATCGGATGCGCGCGCCAGCACCGTGTGCTCGCGTGGCTGCAGCTGTCGCCCGTGATAGAAGCGGACCGGCCCCGAGACGAGCAACAGGTCGTCCTTCGCGATCGACCGGTCCAGCCACGGGCGCCCCGGCCACGCGCACTCGATCATCCCGGTGTCGTCGCGGATCACGACGTGGAACACGCGCAATCGCCGCCGCGTGTGAAGCACCCCCTTCGACACGACCCGTCCGATGACGGTGGCGTCGTCACCGGGTTGGAGCGAGGAGATCGGGTCGACGGTCGTCGCATCCTCGTAGCGGTGCGGAAGGTGGTAGAGCAGGTCTCGCCCGGTGTGGACCTCCATGTGCGCGAGGCGCTCCGCGCGTACGGGTCCGACGCCCTTCAGGTATTGGACCGGGCCCGTGAGGAGCGAACGGCTCATGCGCGTGACCCGCTCGACTTCTTCACCGGCCTGCACCAGTCCTTCACCGGCCTGCCAATAGCTTCTCCAGGTACACGTCGGCGTCGAACGGAACGAGGTCATCCAGGCCTTCCCCCATCCCGAGAAAGCGGACGGGGATCGAGAGCTCGCGGGCGACCGCGACGGCGGTACCGGCGCGCGCGGTGCTGTCGAACTTCGCGAACACGAGGCCCGTCAGGTCCAGCGCGGAGCCGAACTGGTGCGCCTGATTCACTACGTTCTGCCCGGACGTGGCGTCCACTACCAGGAGCCGCTCGTGCGGGGCGCCATCGATCTTGCGGGCCAGCACGCGGTCGATCTTCTGGAGCTCGCCCATGAGGTCGCTCTGCGTGTGCAGGCGGCCCGCCGTGTCGATCAAGACCCACTGCGCCCCGCGGCTGCGCGCGGCCTCGACGGCGTCGAACGCCACCGCCGCCGGGTCGCCGCCGGGACTCCCACCCACGAAGTCGGCCCCGACGCGGTCGGCCCAGATCCGCAACTGCTCCTGGGCGCCGGCCCGGAAGGTGTCCGCCGCGGCCAACAGGACCCGCTCGCCCGCCTCCTGGAGCCGGTACGCGAGCTTGGCGGCGGTGGTCGTCTTGCCGGTTCCGTTCACGCCTACGATGAGCGCGACGGAGAGGCCATCGGGCCCACGGTGAAGATCGCCCGCCGGCAACATCGGGGACTCGGGGGCCTCTTCGTCGGCCGCGGGGCGTTCCAGGATCGCCTTGATCTGGTCACCCAGGACCGCCCGCAGATCGTCCTCGCCCTTGATTCGCCCGCGCTCGGCCGCGCGCTCGAACCCGTCGATGAGCTCCATGGACGCGTCCACGCCGAAGTCCGCCTCGAGCAGGACTTGCTCGAGACGCTCGACGGCGTCCTGGTCGATGCCACCCTCCACGATCGTGTTCACGTCGGTGAGCGCGAAGTCGACGATCTTGCGCCATAGCGACCGCTTCGGGCGCTCTGATTTCAGATCCAGTCGGTTCGAAGACATCTCAGCGTCGGTCACTCATCGGCATTCACTTCGACACAACTCGCCCCTCAGCGAAGCCCGATCCGGTGACGCCAGATCCACTCTCCGCACAGGAGGAGCATCGCGAGAACGAACGGCCATACAGGGCGGCGCGATCGGGCGGCCGACCGGGCGCGATCCACGGGTGAAGCGGCGAGCAACGCGGCTTCCGGGATCACGCGCGGAACCAGCTCGCGTCGATCCGGCCCGATCTCCATCGGTCGCTCGGATCGGAACGTACCGTCCGGAGCACGCCCGGACACGAAGATCCGGTGCAGCCCCGCCTCGAGCGTCGGGCCGGGGATGTCCTCGGGCGGCTCGGCCCATTCCTCCGACCACACGGTGTCACCATCGGCCGCCGTCACGTCGATGCGTAGATCGCGCACCGACGGTCGGACGCGCCACGCCAGGCGCCGCGCGCTCGCAGCGACCGAGAGCGAGACCGGACGGGGAGCGACGTCCTCGACCAGCCACCCGACCAGTCCGCTCAGGACGCCCTCGTACACTCGCCGCGGCGGACCGTCCCGAAACGCCCACCGCCACCACTCCGCACCGGTCGCCAGGGCCCAGCGCTCGCTTCCGCGCTCGTGAGCCACGAGCAACGGGCGCGCTTCCCCCCGCCGGCCGCGGCTCGCGTTCAGAATCGTCCAGCGCGTCCCGAGATCGACGCTATACACCTCGCGCAGTGGCGGCAGCTCCTCCAACGACGCCTCCGCCAACAGGCTGGCTGCAGGACTGGGTGGGATCGGCGGCGTCGGATACCACTCGCCCGGCAGAGGGCCCGAGACGACGAGTCCCACCCCCGGGAGGGTGCCCCCTCCTCGGGGAAGGATCAGCTTGCGCGGGTGGCTGCGCAGGGCGACTCCCAGCCATTCCGGCATGGCGCTCAGGTCCGACTGCACCACGAGCAAGCGCGCACCTCGGATCGTGCTCTGAATGCGGCCCACGTCGTCGATGAGGCGTGGGCGAGGACCCATCTCCAGGTACCGGCCATCGGTCAGCCGGAGAAAGCCACGGACCCCTCCCAACACGAGGCGGTCCAGCACCGGGAACAAGAACCTGGCCTCCCAATCCGGGTCTGTAGAGATGAGGACCGCGCCGCTCGAGGCCTCGGACACCTCGATCCATACCGCTTCGGTATCCGCCGCCCCGTACGGATCCGCGTCATCCAGGAGCACGATCTCGTACCGCCGCCAGGCCGATTCGCCGGGAGGCTCGGTAGGCACGAGGGGGAGCTCCGCCTGGATGGATCGACCGGAGCTCGGTGCGGGGACGGCCGCGGACGCCCGGGGCACCCCATCGAGTCGCAGCTCCAGTCGCACGCTATCGCCCGCCGCTGTCGGCGGGCCGGGATCCGCCCCGGCGGACTCGGAGCCGCCCGCGCGGACGTCCACTTCGATCCGCACCGTGTCCCCGGCCCGCGCTCGCTCCGGAGCCAGGGCGGCCGCGATGCCCAGCCGTCGAGGTGTCTCCGCGACGCGCAACTCGCGGAGACCCAGGCCCAGTCGTTCCGCCGTCCGCAGGGCCAGCGCGCGATCGTCCCAACCGCCGTCGGTCACGACCCATACGGAGTCCGCACCCCCGAGCTGGGCCGCATCGAGAGCCGGCGTCACCCGGCTCCGCTCCGCGCTCGGCGTCACGGCCGAGAGCATGTCGGGGGGAACCGAGGCGGGCACATCGCCGAACAGGATCACCCTCTCGGCCCGCAGGCCGGCGGCGATCGTGAGGGCGGAGTCAAACCGCGCGAGGCCGACTTCGGAACTCTCCGTCGGATAGACCGGAAGCGACATGCTGCGTGACACATCCAGCAACAGGACACGGCTCGTCGTGTCCGGCGCGTCGCTACCGAAGGGTGGGAGCCACAGGCCGGCCAGGATGAGGAACAGGGCGAGCCCACGCAGGATGCCGGGGCCCGCACGCCCGGCGACACGCTCTTCGCGCCACACATAGGCCCACACCGCGAGGATGGCGGCGGCGGCCGCAGCCACGATCCACAGCACGGCCGTCACGAGCGCCTACCGACACATCGATGGGGACGTCGATCGCGCCGTCGCGCCGTTCTGGATCTACCCGGACCCGCTGGCGCGGGTACCCCGTGCTCGGAACGCGGCCCGCTGGAGTTCTTCAGCGGCCTGCTAGTCCTCCAGACGGGAGAACCCGACGCGCGACGGATCTGTCTCCGCGGGCATCCGGATCCCCTCCAGGACGGCAAAGGCCGCGTCTCTCGCGGCGTTGAAGAGCTCACGGTGCTCGGGTGGCACGGGTTCGGCGCGCGGCAGATTCAGACGGGCCGGATTCACGTGCGTGCCGTTCTTGAGGAACTCGTAATGCAGGTGCGACGCGGTCGAGAGCCCCGTGGAGCCCACGCGGCCGATCACCTGCCCTTGATCCACTCGTACGCCAACCGTCACACCGCCGGAGATGCGGCTCAGATGCGCGTACCGCGTCCGCAAGTTGTTCGCGTGCCGGACTTCGACGATGTTGCCGTACGTGCCCCAGCGACCGGCCCGCGTGACGATCCCGCCACCGGTGGCCCGCACGGGCGTACCGGTCGGCGCTCCGTAGTCCAGACCCAGGTGCGGACGCCGCCGCTTGAGAATGGGATGGTACCGTCTGCCGAACCCGCTCGTGACTCGGGCCAGGTCTATCGGAGCGAGCAGGAACTGGCCGCGTACCGCTTCCCCCTCGAAATCGTAGTACTCCACCGGCGCCATGCTGTCCGGGCGGAAGCGAGCCGCCGTGAGGTCCCGGTCCCGGTTGCGAAACTCGGCCGCGAGCACTCGTGCGCTGCGGATCGTGCCGTCCGGACGGACTTCCCGCGCGATCGCGACCCGATACCCATCGCCGGGCTGGATATCCCGCCAGAAGTCGATCTGCCACGCGAAGATCAGCTCGAGCCGACGGGCAACGTCGTACCTCTCACCGGGCGCCAGTCGATCGACGTCGCCCGTCAAACCCGCCTCGTACAGGTTCGAATTCACCAGCCCCGCGATCAGGATCGTATCGCGAACCACCTGCACGGAGTCGAGCCTTCCGTCCCAGGCGCCCTCCTCGCCGTCCGGGTACAGATACAGGGTGCGGTCCCGGTCGAGCCGGAGCGTGATCCGCGAGGGAGGCTCCTCGGGGCGCATGGCGAGGTGGACGAGAGTCCCGGGCCGTAACCTGCGCGGACTCTCGAACTCCTCGATCTTCTCGACGACGCGCATGATCTGGAGACCGCTCAGACCATGCGCGTCGAAGACCTCCGCTAGCGTCTGCCCCGACTTCAGGCTGTCTACGACCGTTATATGCGGGGGTGGCGTAGGGACGTAGACGGTCCGTACCGATCCTGAGGAATCGTCAGATCCCCGGACCAGCAGCCATATGCCAAACCCGGCAAGAACGCCAACGGTAACGCCCCGGAGGGCGAGCCTGTTCCGACTGCCTCGCACCTAGTCCATCTGCCTCCGGATGAAGGTCGGGATCTCCAGATCCTCGCCGTCTTCCTCTGGCTCGTTCCAGCCATCGCCGGCGCCGCTCTCGGCAGCCACTTTCGCCGCCGCCGCCTCCTGCTCCTCCACGAGCTGCAACCCGCCGAACTTCGAGCCGATGACGACCGGCTCGGGACGGGAGTGAGCCGCCGGCAGCTCCTCCTCATCTTCCACGACCTCGCCAAACCCGGTCGCGATGACGGTCACCCGCACCAACCCCTTCAGGTCGGGATCCTCGACGACGCCGAAGATCATCTCGCCATCTTCGCCCGCCGCCTCCTGGATGATCGAGTTGATCGTCGTGACCTCATCGATCGTCATGTCGGGGCCGCCCGTGATGTTCACCAGCACCCCTGTGGCGCCGTTAATCGATACGTTGTCGAGTAGAGGAGAGCAAATCGCGTGCTGGGCCGCCTCGACCGCGCGATCGTCGCCGCTGGCCTGCCCCGTCCCCATCAGCGCGGCGCCCCGATTCGACATCACCGTGCGGACATCCGCAAAGTCCACGTTCACTTCACCGGTGACGCTGATCAGGTCCGAGATCCCCTGCGTCGCGTGCAGGAGCACCTCGTCCGCCTTCTTGAGCGCATCGCGGAAGGTCGTCTCGCGGCCCACGACGGCGAGCAGCCGCTCGTTGGGCACGACGATCATCGTGTCCACGGCGCGCCGAAGCTCGCGCATGCCCAGCTCGGCGTGTCGCATGCGACGCTTGCCCTCGAAGTGGAAGGGACGCGTTACGATGGCGATGCACAGAGCCCCTCCCTCTCGGGCCAACCGGCCGATGATGGGCGCAGCTCCGGTCCCCGTCCCGCCGCCCATCCCCGCCGTCACGAACACGAGATCAGCGCCGTCGAGAACCTGGCGGACCTCATCCTCGCTCTCGGCGATCGCTTGCCGTCCGATCTCCGGCCGTGCGCCTGCGCCCAGTCCGCGCGTCAGGTGCTTGCCGATCTGCACCTTGATGTGCGAGTTGGACTTGTGGAGCGCCTGCAGGTCCGTGTTGACGGCGATGAACTCCACGCCTTCCAGGCTCTCGTCGATCATGCGGTTCACGGCATTCCCGCCGGCACCGCCCACCCCCACCACTTTCATCCGCGCGTTGCGCGCGATGTCGTCATCGAACTCGAAGACCATTTGCACCCCCGCTTTCTTTCGCCCGTTCACCTGGTCTCTGCCGCGAACCGTTCCGTCGGAAACGCTCGGGGCTCATCGTACCGAGCCCCCTGCCCTATATGTGACGACTCGGCTCGAGGCCCCCACTCGACGGCGAGAGCCCGCGAACCGCTCAAAAGAAATCCCTCAACCATTCTCCGACCCGTGACAGCGTGCGGGTCGCGCCCGTCCATCCGCCCGATTGGCGCCTCAGGTTCCCGAACAGCGCCAGCCCCGCGCTCGCCGTGAAGGCGGCCTCTCTCAACGCGTCCGTTTTTCCTGACAGGCCGCGCCCCGGGACGCCCAGCCGAACCGGAAGGTTGAACACCGACCGCGCCAGCGCCTCGGTTTCGGGCAGCCCCGCCCCGCACCCCGTCAGCACGACGCCGGCCCCGAGCCTGTCGAGCAGTTCCTCGCGCTCGAGCTCTTCGTAGATGAGCCCGAGGACTTCGTCCAAGCGCTGCTCGATGATGTGGGCCAGCAGCTCCCGCGAGACACGCCGATTCGATCCGAGCGACGCACCCGACACCTCGAGCTGCTCTTTCGGGTCGACGGCCCTGCGTCGTGCGACGCCGTAGCGCGCCTTCAGGCGACTCGCCTCCTCTTCCGGGACCCCGAGGCCGCGGGCGATGTCGCGCGTCACGCTCGCGCTGCCCCAGGGGACGCTCGCCACGTGACGCAGCCGGCGGTTCACGTAGACCAGGAGGTCGGTGCTCGCTCCGCCCAGATCCACCAGCGCGACACCGGCCTCGCGATCGACATCGGCGAGGACGGCCATGCCGCTGGCGAGGGGAGACATGATCAACTCCTCGGGGCGGTACCCGGCCCGGTCCACGGCCTTGCTGAGATCGCGACACACCGTGGATTCGGCCGTAACGATGCACACCTCGGATTCGAGTCTGGTGGCCACCATGCCGACCGGATCCTGAATGCCGTCACGCCCGTCCACAGCGTATTCCTGGCAGATGGCGTGGATGAGGTCGCGATCGCGTGGGACGGGGACCGCCTGGCCGACTTCCTGTACGCGCTTCACGTGGCCCGGCGTGATCTCGGCACCGGAGACGGCGACCACGCCCCGCGACCGCGAGATCTCGACGTGCGGACCCGGGACCCCGACGTAGATCGACTCTACCTCGCGCCCCGCCATGACCTCTGCCTGCTGGATCGCGCGCCGCACGGAGCGGGTCGCGGCTTCCAGGTGGGTGATCGTGGCGCCCTTCATGCCCTGCGATGGAACCGCTCCCACACCGATGATGTCGAGCAGCTCGGGCGACTCTTGCCGCAGGCGTGCTTCGGCGATCACGGCACGCGTCTGCGTGGACCCGATGTCCAGTCCGGCCAATACCGTCGAGCCGCCGATCATCGTTCGGCCTCCAACGACAGCACGACCTGGTCAGCATACCGGGCGTCCGCCATCCATATCCGATCCTCGCGGGTCTGACCGAGCGCCAGAAGAACCCGTCGGAGGCCACGGCCCGGCTCGACGACCGGCAGGAGGACCCGGCTCGCACTCGCGGTCGGGAGCATGAGAAACTCGTATCCTCGCCCGGACGCGTAGCCGAACTCCGAGACCTGCTGCACGAACTCGGGATCCCGTGCCCCCAGCTCCCCGATCAGCGCGACCAGGTCCCGCTGGAGAGGATCGGCCAGGCGACCGTCCTCCAGCTCTGCGTGGCCCGTGAGCAGGGGGAGATCGACGGCCGCGGTCCATGGCTCCAGGGGAAGGACACGCCCCTCCGCGCTCACGGGTAGCAGGGTGGGCGTCGCCACCAGCGCCACCGGGCGATCCTCGACGACCTGGATCGAGATGGCACGGATCCCGTCACGCCGGACGCGAGCCTCGAGAACGAGCGGGTGCGTCTCGACCCGCGCCTCCCATACGGACGGATCGTCCCATACGGAGGCCTCCGGTCCTACTGCCGCCAGACCGATCACCTCCGTCGGGGCGACGTACTGGACCCCGACGACGCGAACCGTCTCGACGCGAAACGCGGGCAGGGACGCGAGCATCCGAGGCACCCACAAGGGTACGCTGAGACCGATGATGCCCCCCGTCAGCACCACGAAGGCCCGACGCCGCGTCCTTCGCGTCAACCGTTCGAGCAGCCGCATCCCGACCTCACGTCGCCCCCACCAGCTGCAATCGCTCCGCTTCGAATCCCCACAGACAGATCTCCGGCTCGAGCCACAGTCCCAACGCATCGTGGGCCCGATGCCGGGTCTCGATCATGAGCCCGAGCACATCCTCGGCGCGCGCCTCGCCAAGGTTCACGATGAAGTTCGCGTGACGCTCGGCGATTTGTGCGTCGCCCCGACGCGCGCCGCGCATGCCGACGCGATCGACGATCTCCCATGCCGACCCGTGGGGCGGCCCGGGATTCTTCCAGGTCGAGCCTACCGAGGGAAGCTCGTAGACCTGGTCCACGACCTTCCTCGCACGGAAGGTCTGGTGCTCTTCCTGAATCGTCCCGTGATCGCCCGCCGGGGCGGCGAACCGCCCGGCCACGAACACCCACAGCTCCGGCACCTGGACGCTCCGGTAGCCCGCTCCGGCCTCCTCGGCGTCGAGGCGTACGATCTCGCCCTCCGGCGTCATCGCCTCCGCCCACTCGACCCGGTGCCACAGCCACACGTCCCGCGAGCCCGCGTTCATGCGCAGGCCTCCGCCCACCGTGCCGGGTACCGCCTCCAGGAAGCTGAACCCCGTCCGCGATTCTCTCCGGGCGGTTCCCACGAGCGCGGGGAGCTTCGCCGCCGCGCCCGCTTCGATCGCACCGGCTTCGGCATGGACGAAGTCGAACTCGCCGGCGAGGATGAGGACCGGCTCAACCACTCCTTCGTCCGCCACCAGGACGTTGGCCCCCGCTCCCAGCACTCGATACGCGCCACCGCCGAGAGACTCGATCGCCTGGCGCAAGTCCCGGAGGGATTCGGGTCGCGCGAGACGAGCGGCCGGCCCTCCGATTCCGTAGCGCGTGTGCGCTGACAGCAGCACGTCACGGTCCCACCGCATCGCCCGATAGCTCCCCGGCCGCTTCGTGCGCGAGTCGCGTCACATCGCCGGCACCCATGTACACGATCACCGTCGGCTCCTCCGGGGCCACCGCCGCGGCGAGCTCTACCGCCTCTTCCTTCGAGGCCTCTCGTAGCCGGTCCGGCGCATGTGCTACGATGCGCGCCGACGTCACCCCTTCGATCGGGCGTTCGCGCGACGGATAGATCGGTAGCACGAGCGTTTCGTCGGCGCCCACGAGCGCCTCCGCGAACTCGGCCGCGAACGCCGCCGTGCGCGTGAACAGGTGTGGCTGGAACACGACCACGAGCCGCGCGTCGGCGTGGTGCGTGCGAAGCGCGGCGATCGACGCGGCGACCTCCGTCGGGTGATGCGCGTAATCGTCCACGACCGTCACCCGTCCCGATACGAGCAGCGTCTCGAGGCGTCTCGCTACGCCCTTGAACCGTTCGAGACCGGCGGCGATCAGCTCCGGGTCCGCTCCGATCTGAAGCGCCGACGCGAATGCGGCCGCGGCGTTGAGCGCGTTGTGCCTCCCGGGGATGCGAAGGTTGAAGCGGGCCTGTCCCTCCGGCCAGGATACCCGGCAGGCGGTCGTCTCGACGGTCGACGCCTCGATCTCCAGCCGGTACCGAGCGTCGGACGCGAACCCGTACGAGAGGGGGCTCTCGAAGCTCTCGCCGAGTGCGCGCGCCCCGGCATCGTCATGGCAGTAGACGAGGCCGTCGCGGGCGATCGCCCGTGAGGCGAACGTCTCGTAGGCTTCACGCAGGGCCTCGACGGTGCCGTACGTGTCGAGGTGCTCCGGCTCGAGCGAGCTGACGACCGCGAGCGCCGCATCGAGCTCGAGGAACGAGCGATCGTATTCGTCCGCCTCTACGACGATCAGATCCGGCGAACCGGCCCGGGCGAAGCCCCTCCACCACGGCATGAGACCGCCGACGAGTACCGTCGGATCGAGATCCGCCGCTTCGCACGCCAATCCTGTGAGCGCCGTGATCGTCGTCTTGCCATGCGTGCCCGCCACCCCCAGCACTCGCGCGCCCCGCAGCAACGCCCCCAGCGCGCGGGCTCGCTTGAGCAGTGGCACGGCCGCGGCGCGCGCCGCGGCGAGCTCCGGGCTCTCGTGCGGGATGGCCGAGCTGTATACGACGAGGTCCGAGCCCGCCGTATGCGCCGGATCGTGCCCCGCGTGTAGCCGGACTCCGCGCGCCACCAGCTCATCGAGCCCCTCGACACCGGCCCCGTCGCACCCGGTGACCCGGTACCCGGCCTCGGCGAGGAGCACGGCGAGACCGCGCATGCCCGCGCCCGCGATTCCCATCAGATGGATCTCGCTTCCCACCCGTGGCAGCTCATCCCGGGTCGGGAGATCGCCGGACACACCTCGAACGGGCGTGACAGGGTTAGCCATCACCATCATCCGCTCCACCACCCTGCGCCCTGCCACACCCGTTCGAAGACTCGCCCCGTGCCAGCCTCAAAAGCGCATCCGCGATCCTGTCCGCCGCATCGGGGTGTGCGCGCGCCCGCGTCGCCTCCGCCATGCGGCCGAGCTTCTCCGCATCCGCGAGCAGCTCGGCGCACAGCGCCCACAGCTCGCCCGGCTCCAGTGCACCCTGTTCTCGCATCTCTGCCGCGCCGGCTTCGACCATGGCCTGCGCGTTCGGCGTTTGGTGTCCACCCGCGGCGGTCGGAAGCGGAACGAACACGGCCGGAACACCGTTGGCTGAGAACTCCGAGATGAGCATCGCCCCCGCCCTTGCCACCGCCAGCGTGGCACGGTCGAGCTGGGCTCCCAGCCCCTCGATGAACGGCACGACCCGAATCCGATCGGCCCACGGGAGCCGCGCCACCCGCTCCGAGACGGCCTCCGCGTGCGCCGGACCCGCGATCCACACCAATGAGAGGTCCGCTGGCCAGGTCCGGGGAGTGGAGGCACGGGCGGCCGACGTCGCCTCGCCGGGCCCCCGCCGCGCGCGGGGACCCGACCGCGCATCGACCGCGGCCGTGCTCTCCACCGAAAGTCTCGAGGCTGCCCGTTCCAGATCCTCGAGCAACCGGTCGTTCAGACCCTTCGCCCCCTGGCTCCCACCTACCACCAGCAGCACACGCCCGGGCGGCCATGCGTACGGCTCCGTACCGTCGGGTAGGATCGGCTTCGACACCGGATTGCCGAACGCGAACACGCGCGCCCTCGCGGAGACCCGCAGGCGCGATTCCGCTTCCGGGTAACCCAGGTGGAGCTGGTCGACGCGGGCCGAAAGCAGGCGTGTCACAAGGCCCGGCTGCGCGTTCTGCTCCTGGATCGCCGTCCGACACCCCTTCAGCCGGCCCCAGGCGACCGCAGGACCGGAGACGTAGCCGCCGGTACCCACCACGAGGTGCGGATCGAAACGGCGGAACTCCCGCGCGATCCCCGCCGCCACGGCCGGCATCGCCGCCAGCAGTCGCCAGTTGCGCCAGGGTCGCTGGCGGTACAGCGGCTGCAGCGGAAGCAGGTGGTACGGGTAGCCGGTCTCCGGGAGCACCCGTGCCTCCAACCCCCGCCGACTCCCGATGAACAGGAACCGGGCGCCGGGCTCGGCTCGAGCCAGGGCCTGCGCGATGTTGAGCGCCGGGTACAGGTGCCCACCCGTCCCGCCCCCCGCGAGCAAGATCTTGAGCGGCGCCACGGCTCAACATCTCCGCTGCGCCGCGATGTTGTAGAGGATCCCCGTGACCCCCATCGCCAGCACGAGCCCCGTTCCGCCCGCGCTGATGAACGGCAGGCTCACCCCGGTCGTGGGCAGCAGGCCGATGGTGACACCGATGTGCCCGAACGCGCCGATCGCGACGATCGCGGTCAGGCCGATCGCGAGCAGGCGCCCGAACAGATCCGGGGCGGAGGCGGCTATGCGAAGCCCGAACAGGGTCCAGGCCAGGTACAAGAGGATGAGCACGCTGGCGCCTGCGAGGCCCCATTCCTCGGCGATGATCGGGTAGATGAAGTCGTTCTGCGGCTCGGGAAGATAGAACAGCTTCTGAGTGCTCTCTCCGAACCCGACTCCGAACACTCCGCCCGAGCCTACCGCCACGAGGGACTGCCGCAGCTGGTATCCGACGCCGTCCGCGTCGAGCGCGGGGTTCAGGAACGCCAGGATCCGGTTCATCCGGTACCCGGTGTTCACGACCTGGTCGAGGACGAGGGGAAGAGTGGCCGCGCCGATGAACACGAAGTGTCCCAGGCGCGCGCCCGCCGCGAATAGGACGATGAGAACCAGGGCGGCGCTGATCATCGTCGCCGAGAAGTGCGGCTCGGCGAGAATCAGCAGACAGATCGGACCCGCGACCAGCATGAACGGGAGCAAGCCGTATCGGAGGCTTCCGAGTCGGTCCTGCTTCTTCACGGCGAGGGCGGCCGTCCACATCACGATCGCGATCTTGGCGAGCTCCGACGGCTGGAACGCGACGCCGAGATCGATCCAGCGGCGCGCTCCGTTTCGAACCGGCGCGAACTCGCGCGTCCACGGGAGGAGAAGCAAAACGAGGAGGACGGCCACGAGCACCAGGAGCGGCCAGGCGATCCGCTTGTAGATCCGGTAGTCGATGAACGTCGCGACGAGCAGCGCGATCGCTCCTACCGCGACCCGGGCGATCTGCTGGACGAGGAAGTGGCTGTCCGGCAGCCCTCTCGACTGGGCCACGAAGGAGCTCGCGCTGTACACCGAGATCAGGCCGAAGACCACCAGGACCCCGGTCACCAGCAGGAGTCCCCGCCGCACCCACCAGGGCGCCCCGGCGCTCGGTCGAACGGGCATCACTTCGATGCCCAGTACGCGCGCCATCATGCCGCCGGTACCCCTTCGTGCAGCTCGCGCACCGCACGCTCGAACGCCAGGCCGCGCTCCTTGTAGTTGGGGAACATGTCGAAGCTCGAGCAGGCCGGAGAGAAGACGACGACGTCGCCCTCGCGCGCCAGCTCCTTCGCACACCGAACGACCGCGCCGATCCCGCTCTCCACGTGAAGGGGGAGGTGGTCACCCAGCTCCCGCAGAATGAGCGGGGCGGCTTCGCCGAACGCGATCACGGCGCGCGCGTGCTCCTCGAGCGCGGGCAGTAGGGACGTGTATGGCTCGCCCTTGTGCCGCCCGCCGAGCACTACGATCTCCGGTTGCTGGAACGCCTGTATCGCGACGCGCGCCGCAGAGACGTTCGTGCCCTTGGAGTCGTTGATCCAACGGACGCCCTCGAACACGCCGATCGGCTGGAGGCGGTGCGGGAGCCCCTGGAACGTGGCGAGGCCGGCACCGATGCGGCTCGCTTCGCAGCCGGCCAGCGCCGCGGCCAGCCCAGCGAGAAGCGCGTTCGTGACGTTGTGTCGACCGACCAGTTGCAGGTGACCCTCGGACGTCCAGCGATCGAGCTGTCTGTCCAGCCGCTGAGCGAGCCATCCGTCCTCTCCCAGGAACGCCCCTTCGAGGTCGTGCGGGGTCAGGGAGGCGAAGAAGTGGCGGCCGGCGACTCCCTTCGCCATCTCCACCACCTCGCCATCGTCCAGGTTGATGACCCAGCGACTGTCGGCGGTGGCGTTCGCGAACAGGCGTCGCTTGTCCCCGTAGTAGAGTTCGAGGCTCGCGTATCGGTCGAGATGATCCGGGGCGAGATTCAGCAGCACGCCGATGTCGGGACGGAAGGTTTCCTGGTCGGCGAGCTGGAAGGAGCTGAGCTCGACCACCACCCAGTCCGGTTGCGGCTCCTGGAGGGCTACTTCGGAGAGCGGGCAACCGATGTTCCCGGCCGTGGTGGCATCCAGCCCCGCCGCCTCGAGCAGGTGACCGCACAACGCCGTAGCGGTGGTCTTGCCGTTCGTCCCCGTGATTCCGATGACTCGGGATTCGAGGCTGCCGAACGCGACCTCGATCTCGGCCACCGTCGGCAGACCCGCGGCTGTGACTGCCTGCCGCACGTCCGTAGCCGGGTCGATGCCCGGCGACGTGACGACGAGATCGCTGGCCAGGATTCGGTCCAGATCGTGGCGCCCGGCCTCGGCGTCGATCCCCTCCGCTCGGAGCGCCTCGGCCGCCGCCGCCTGCACGGGACCGTCGAACGAGTCGCTGGCGTACACGGCGCCGCCCCGTGCGTGGATGAGCCTCGCCGCCGCCGCGCCCGACACACCCAGGCCCAGGACCGCGACCCTGTCGCCCGTCTCGAAGAGCGGCCCCGTGCCGCGGCGGGCGCCCATCACCGCACCTTCAAGGTCGCCAGCCCGATCAAGCTGAAGATGATCCCGAGGATGTAGAAACGGATCACCACCCGGGTCTCGGGCCACCCCAGCTTCTCGAAGTGGTGATGAAGGGGGGCCATGCGGAACACGCGTCGTCCGCTTCCCGTGCGCCAGCGCGTGTACTTGAACCACCCCGACTGGAGGAGGACGGAGAGACCCTCCAACACGAACACCCCGCCCACGAACACGAGCAGGAACTCGGACTTGAGCAATACGGCGACCGCGCCGATGGCACCGCCGAGCGCCAGCGAGCCGGTATCCCCCATGAAGACCTCGGCCGGAGGCGCGTTGAACCACAGGAAGCCGATCGCGGCCCCCGACACCGCCGCGCAGAAGACCGTGAGCTCGCCAGCGCCGGGGAGATAAAAGACCCCCAGATAACTCGACGTGTCCACGCGGCCGATTACGTACGCGAACAGGCCGAACGTCAGAGCCGCGATGCCGCTGAGCCCGGCGGCGAGACCATCCCACGCTGAGGTCCTTGAAGAACGGCAGCATGGTCTGACTGGTGCCGTACCGGGACAGCGGCACGAGGAGCAGGAAGGTCCCCAGGGCCAACCCGAGGATGACCTGCCAGAACAGCTTGTAGCGCGCGATCAGCCCGCGCGATTCCTTCCGAACGACCTTGAGGTAGTCGTCCATGAAGCCGATGGCGCCCATCCACGCCATGACCCCGAAGGCGATCCACACGTACACGTGGTCCAGCCGCGCCCACAGGAGCGTGGGGATCAGGCTGGCCGCCAGGATGATCAGGCCACCCATGGTCGGCGTTCCCGCCTTCTTCAGGTGAGTCGAGGGGCCCTCGGCCCGCACGACCTGACCCCACCCACGCGCGTTCAGCCACGAGATCACGCGCGGCCCCACCAGAAAGGCGGTCAACAGGGCCGTGACCATCGCGGCCGCCGCCCGGAACGAGATGTACTGGAAGACGTTGAACAGGATGTTCTGGTCGGCCAGCGGGAAGAGCACGTGATACAGCATCAGGTGCCCTCCTCGGCGGGGGTGAAGCGGGCCGCTAGACGCTCCACGATCTTCTCGAGCCGTACCCCGCGCGATCCTTTGACGAGCACGACCTCATCGCCCTGGAGCGAGGATGCGAACGGCTCCCACGCGTCGGCCGGGTCGGTCTCGGCCGTGAATCGAGTGCCGTTCACCTCTCCGATCGCCAGGGCGGCGGTCGCAAAGGCACCGGTGGCCGCCACGAGCGCGAATCCCGACTCGACCAGCCGGTCCGCGATCTGCCGGTGGGCCTCCGCCTCCGCATCGCCGAGCTCCAGCATCGTCCCGACGAACGCCACCAGCCGACGCCCGGGGAACAGGCTTCGGCAGTAATCGATCGCGGCGTTGAACGACTCGGGGTTGGCGTTGTAGCAGTCGGCCATAACAGTCAGCTCGCCGAGCTGCCGCAGGACGCCTCGCATCCCGATCGCTCGGTAGCTCGCCAGGCCGGCGGCGGCAGTTTCGGGCTCCGCGCCGAGCGCGTCAGCCAGGGCGGCAGCCATGAGCGCGTCGCGCAGGTGGTGCTCTCCTCCGACTTCGACCCCAAAACGAACCCCGGCGCGCTCGAACCACACCCGCTCGGCCTCCACTCCGTAGCGCTCCGGTCTGAAGTCGGCGGTATCTCCGATGCCCGCGACGATGGCGTCCGGGCGCATTCGCTTCGCTTCCCGAACCAGCGCCGCTGGCTGCTCTCCCACGACGACGAGGCCATCCGATGAGGCGCCGCTCACGAGGCTCAGCTTCTCCCGCAGGACGGTCGCCTCGTCGTGGAACTGCTCCAGGTGAGCGGGCCCGACCGTCGTGATGAGCGCGTCGTCCGGCTGGGCGATCTGCACCAGCCGCTGGATCTCGCCCGGCTCGCTGGCACCCATCTCGAGCACCCACGTATCGGCATCCGCCGGCGCGCGGAGGATCATGAGCGGCAGACCGACCTGGCTGTTGAGATTCCCTTCCGATCGGTACACGCCGCGGTCCGCGGAGAGAGCGCAGGCCACCATCTCCTTGACGGTCGTCTTGCCCGAGCTGCCCGTGATTCCCACGACCCGCACCGAAGCGCTCCGCCGCACCCAGGCGGCGAGCTCGCCCAGGGCGACGACCGGATCGGGCACCGGGAAGTACTCGAGCCGCAGCTCGGGATCCTCCCGCCCGATCGGGACGATGGCTCCCGGCGCTCCCTGCTCCGCTGCCTCGGTCAGGAAGTCCGAGGCGTTGAACCGCTCGCCGCTGATCGCCACGAACAACTCGCCCGGCTGGAGCGTGCGGGTGTCCGTGCTGACCCCCGTGTACTCGCAGGCGGATGCTTGCCCCTCCTCGGAGAGGCCGAGGGCGGCGCGCACGAGCCGTGAGTCGATGGGCAAGGGCAGGGCGCGCACGCCGGTGCGTCGAGCGCTCGTCACCGTGGCGCCTGCTTGCCGGTCCCGTTCAGCTCCGCAGCGCCGGGGACGGCGCGCTCCGTCGGGGCCTCCTCGTCGGCGGATTCGGCCGACTCGATCGGGTCTGGCGAGACGGCGGCCTCGGCTGACCCGGCCGACAGCTCGCGAACGATCGTGGCTTCGTCGAACGGCTGTCGCTCGTCGCCCACGAGCTGGTATGTCTCGTGGCCCTTGCCGAGCAAGACGACCACGTCGCCGGGGGCCGCCTCGTCGAGCGCGCGCACGATCGCATCGCGCCGATCCACGACCACCTCGTACTTCGCCGGATCCGCATCGGCGACCACCTGAGCGATGATCGCTTCCGGGTCCTCGGAGCGGGGGTTGTCGGACGTGACGATCGTCAGGTCAGCGAGCCGCGCCGCGATCTCGCCCATCAACGGGCGTTTGCCGGGATCGCGTTCGCCTCCGCAACCGAATACGGCGATCAGGCGACCCTCGACGCCGGGGCGCAGCGCGCCCAACGCTCGCTCGAACGCGTCGGGGGTGTGGGCGTAGTCACGGAGCACTACCGAGGGCTCTCGCCGCAGAACCTCCATGCGGCCCGGGACCGGCGGCGTGCCGCCCAGCAGCTCCGCGATCCTTTCGGGTACGAGACCCGCGTCGAGACCGACGGTCGCTGCGGCCAGCGCGTTCCGCACGTTGAAGCCCCCGGGGAGCGGGAGCTCCACCAGAGCGTCACCCGCCGGAGTCACGAGACGCCAGCGGCTCCCGTGCGGGCCGAGCTCGAGGTCCACAGCCCGGACGTCGGCGGCCGCCGCGAGACCGTACCGCCACACGCGACCTTCCTCGTACTCGATGTCGAGCCAGGCGGGCTCGTCCGCATTGACCGCGCACAGGCCGCCGGGGCGGAGCAATTCGACCAGCCGCAGCTTGGTGGCGAGGTAGTCATCCAGGTCCTGGTGGTACTCGAGGTGCTCACGGCTGAAGCTCGTGAACACGACCGCGGCGAAGCGGAGCGCATCCGCCCGACGTTGATCGAGCGCGTGCGAGGAGACCTCCAGGGAGACGCTGCGGGACCCCTCATCGCCGAGGTCGGCCAGCGCCTGCATGAGCGCGATCGGGTCCGGGGTCGTCAGGCCGCCCGCGGCGAGCTCGCCGCTCGGGTGGACGACCCCCAGCGTGCCGACTGCCCCTGCTGGCCCGAGGTCGGAGAGCAGATGACGCGCGAGCCACACGGTCGTGGACTTCCCGTTCGTGCCGGTAACCCCCACAAGCGCGAGCTCTTCGGCGGGATCTTCGTAAAACAGCGACGCGAGGTGGGCGATCCCCAACCGGGTGTCCGTTACCTGCAGCTGGGGGAGCTCGACGTCGGTAGCGAGGCGCTCGACGAGCGCTGCGGCCGCACCGGCGCGGGCCGCTTGCGCCACAAAAGCGTGCCCATCGACCTGGGATCCCGGCAGGGCGCAGAACAGATCGCCTGCCTGCACCGCTCGAGAATCGGCCGCCAGGCCGCTGAAGCTGGGCGGTGGCTCGCTCAGCCAGCGGGGCCGCAGTCCTCGCCGCAGCAATCTCCGCTCGACTGCGTCGCTGGTGATTACACTGTTAGGCACGAGATTCGACGCTCGGTCGGACTGCAGGATCGATGGATGGTGTGGCCTGGGGGAGCCGCGATCCTCAGGCGAGACTTGCCGTGTCCGGCACGTTTGAGTGACAGGCGCAGCCGTGCCCTGGCTGGATCCGGGCCGTCTTCCCCACCTCCACACATCCCACCCTGGCTGGATCCGGGCCGTCTTCCCCACCTCCACACATCCCAACGGCCGCGCCTGTCGTAGTCCGTCACCTCGACCTTGAAGTCCGGTCTGCCGATGCCCTCCGTTGAATGTCCTCGCCTCGCCGACTTGGCGTTCCGCGCACCGGAGGAAGCCATGCCGGCGCTCGTGTTATCGCAACACGACCGTGGCCCCTCGGGTCACTCCCTGACCCGGTGCCGGGACCTGTCCTCGTACCTGACCTGTACCCTTCAGCTCGACTCGCAGTCCCAACTCGTGCAGGCGCGAAACGGCGGCGCGCAGCGGGAGACCTTCGAGGTCGGGCATCACGACGTGCCCGAGCTCCGCGGGCTCGCTCGCCCACGGGGCCGGGTCCGAACCGACAGCGAAGATGAAGGGGCCTGCATCCGCCGGTGCGCGCTCACCCCCCCAGGTGCCGGGAGCGGGCTCGCGCACGAGCAATCGGCGATCGAGCCGCATGCCCTGCGTCGCCAGAGCGGCTTCGAGCGTGGCATGGCTCGTTGGAGCCGCCACCGTCCCGCCGTAGTAGCGACCCTGAGGATCCTCGAGTCGGGTCAGGATCACGACCTGAGGATCGTCAGCCGGCGCGTACCCCACGAAGGATGCCCGGTAGCGGTCTGAGGCGTAGCCCTTCTCGGTCGCGAGCCTCGCCGTCCCCGTCTTGCCCGCGACGGCCAGGCTGGCCATTCCCGCCAGCGTGCCCGTCCCCTCGCGGACGACCCTCTGTAGGACCTCCGTCACCCGGCGAGCCACCTCCGGACGTACGACGCGGCGGACCGGCTGGGGCTCGGAGCGCTCGATCGTCTCTCCCGCGCCGTCCCGGATCTCGCGAATCAGGAACGGCCGCATGAGCAACCCGTCGTTCGCGAGCGCCGCGTAGGCTACCGCGAGCTGCAACGAGGTGGTCGAGACTTCGTAGCCCATCGCGAGCGAGGCCGGGCTCAGAGCCGTCCAGGCCTTCGGCTTGATCAGGCGACCGCCCGATTCCGACGGATACTCGATGCCGGTCGGGGTCCCGAACCCGAAGTCCCTCAGATACCTGTATTGGACCGCCGGTCGCAGGCGCTGCGACAGCTTCGCCGCACCCACGTTGCTCGAGTAGGTGAGCACTTCGGCAACGGTCAGCTCATCGTACGGGTGGACGTCACGGATCACGCGGCGCCCCAACGTCAGGACGCCTCCCTCGGCATCGATGGTCTCGCCGAGATCGACGAGGGCTTCGTTGAGCAGAGAGGCCAGGAGGAAGGGCTTCAGCGTCGACCCAGGCTCATACGGATCGGTGAGTACCGGGATGTGTCTGGCGCTCCCGTGGCCCCTGCTGGCCACGGCGAGGAGCGCGCCGGTGCCCGGCTCCATCAGAACGATATCGCCGGCCTGTGAGCCGGTCTCCGCGAGCGCGCGTTCCAGCTCGTTCTCGGCGATCCGTTGTAGCTCGGCGTCGATGGTGAGAATCACGTCCTGGCCGGGACGGGGCTCTGCAATCCGTTCTCCAGGAAGCCAGTACGTGCCACCGTATGCATCCAGGCGTTCCCTGGAGGCTCCGGGCTGACCCCGCAACCGGTCATCCAGCTCGAGCTCGAGACCCGAGAGGGCTTCCCCTTCGGAGTCGATCGCTCCGAGGAGAACGCGACCCACGTCGCCCTGGGGATACGTCCTGGCGGGGACAGGGTTGAAATGGACACCGACCCGAATCGCCCCCAGCAGACGCTCGCGCTCCGCGTCGGTCAGTCGGCCGGGCAGAGGCACCCAACCGGACTCCGCAGCCCGGATACGGGCTTCCTGCGCCGGAGAGAGTCCGAGAATGCGGCTCGCGGCTTCGATGCCGGAATCGACGTCGGCCATTTCCAGCGGCGCTAGATAGGCCCGATAGCGAAGATCAGCGAGGGCGAGCGGCCGGCCCTCCCGGTCGTAGATGCCGCCCCTGCGCGCGGGGATCTCGACCTCTTTGGCGCTCTGTGCCCGGGCGATCCGCTCCCACTCGGACCCGTCGACGATCTGGAGCTGGACGAGGCGGCCCACGTACGCGGTGGCGAGAAGGGAGAAGGCGGCCCCGAGACAGTGGAGGCGCCGGAAATGCGTCCGCGCGCACACGGGCCGGGAGGTCACGTCTCCCGTCCGCTTCCGCCGTCCGCTCCCTTTCCTTCCCTTCGTCAACCCGTCACCACCCCTCGCTCTGGTCCCCGCTATTCCTCGTCGCGCTCATCATCCGAGGCCGCCGAGCCTCCCGGCTCCGCATCACGGAGGTACGTGACTTCCCCGTCCCCGGCCTGACGAAGGCCGATCGCGCCCGCTACCGTCTCGAGCCGTCCCAACGAGCCCAGGGAGTCCGCTCGGGCCGTCTCTTCCGCGATTCGGTCGCGGACGATTTGCTCTTCGCTCTGAAGCGCGAGCACCTCGCGCGAGAGCCGTCGTCCCTCCTCGCCCCGCTGTACGACGGCGGTCAGCGCGAGGATCAGAGCTGCCCCGGCGAGCGCCGGCAGAAGCCAGCGGCGCACGGTGCGACGCCGTATGCGCCGTGCCGTCTCCCGGGTCAAGATCCGGAATCCGCGCTCACAGATCCCTCCTCCCACACCCTAAGTCGGGCACTTCGAGCGCGGGGATTCCGCTCGATCTCTTCGGCCGAGGGACGCAAGGGCTTCTTCGTCAGCGCGCGGCCCAGCGGAGCGCCCCGACAACGGCACTCCGGCAACCCGGGAGGACAGACGCACTCCCGGCCCCACTCTCGAAACGCGTTCTTTACGATTCGGTCTTCCAGGGAGTGGTAGGAGATCGCGACGAGCCTCCCCTCCGGCATGAGCCCGGTCCGGATCGCCTCCAGCCCCTCCTCCAGCGCGCTCAACTCGTCGTTGACGGCGATGCGGACTGCCTGGAAAAGCCGCGCCTTTTCCCGCTCCGTGGCCCGCCGGCCGAGAACGGCAGTCAGTGCACCGACGAGATCATCGCTCACCTCGAACGGCCGCTTCATTCGGCGGCGAGCGATCGCGCGCGCGAGCGCCTTCCAGCGGCGCTCCTCTCCGTACTCCCGAAAGATGCGTCCTAGCTCCGACTCGGACGCCGTATTGAGAAAGACTCCCGCGGGCTCTCTATCGCCCGTTGTCCCGCCCATCCGCATTAACAACGGTGTGCCCGGACGGTAAGAGAACCCGCGGGTTTTTGTCTCGATCTGGTGCGAGGAAACGCCCAGGTCCAACAGCGCCCCCGCCAGATCTTTCAACTCTGTCTCTGCTTCGAGCCGACCTACGTCCCGGTAGTTCGCCTCGATCAGCTCGACGCGATCGGCAAACGGTTCCAACCGCTGTCGCGCCGCCTGTATCGCCTCTGCATCACGGTCGAGTCCGATCAACCGCACGGCCGGGTCCGCCTCCAAGAGGAGGACCGCATGCCCACCGCCCCCGACGGTCGCGTCCAAGAATCGTCCACCGCGCTGTGGGCGCAGGTACCGCAGCACCTCCGCCGGCATGACCGGCACGTGCTCGAACGGCCTCTCGGACACTCGCCGCCTATCTCATCCCCCGACCGTGCGGCGACCGGTCGGCTCGACTTCGATCAGGCCAGAAGCGACCTCACGTGCTTCTTGAATTCCTCGCTCCCCACGCTCGTGCTGCTCGCGAAGCGTTCGGGGTCCCAGATCTCGATGTGATCGAGGGCACCCACCACCAGCGCCTCGGAACCCAGGTCCACCGCGTCGCGTAAGCGCTCAGGGATGAGGATGCGTCCCTGTTTGTCGGGGACGACCGGGACCGCGCTGGCCGTCAGCGCGATGACCTGGTCCCGGTACTCCTCCCGGCGCTTCATGCTTTTCAGCTCGGCGCGGAATTCCTTCCACTCCTCAGCGGGGTAGAGCGACAGGGAATGGGGCTGCACATGGATGAGGACGAACGGCTCGGCCTCGTGACCGCGTCGGAACAGCGCGGGCAGCGAAATGCGTCCCTTCGCATCGATTTGATGCTTGAAGGTGCCCAGGAAGTCGACCACGGTCGGTCCTTAGCATACGTGTCTGAGAGTCACCCCATTGCTTCCCACTTTTCCCCACAGCGCCCCATTGTATGCACCGTGTTCCCCGCCGTCAACCCCGCGTATCCCACGACGTGGGAACGGGGTGCCAGACCACCTCTTCATCGTCCCATTGTGGCCGGAAGCGCCGGGTCGGCGCGCCGGTCACGGGCGGCGAGATCCCTTCGCGCGAGACACGGGAGCCGCGCGGCGCGGCTGTACGCTTCCTCTGACTTTGAGGGCGAGACACCGGGCGAATCCGTCAGCACCACACGCACGCCAACGGTCCCGCGCGAAGGGATCCCACCACCCTAGGGGCGCATGCGGACGGGAAGCTGGCCGGAGTGGGCCCGTGTGGGCAGGAGTGGCGGACGCCGCGCTCCCGCACCGGTGGGGGATGGGGAGGGGCCCCTCCAGCGACGACCGTAGGACGCTGCAGCGAGCAGCCCCCGCGCCCGCCACCCCAGCGCGCTCCCAGATGCACGAAGGGCCCGACGGCAACCGCCGGGCCCCTCGCCGTGTCGTCTCGCCGCCTGCCGGCGGCTGGCACTCGCCTAGCTGCAGGCCTTTCGGATGATCTGCTCCTGACGGTAGAGCTGCACGTCCACGGCGTCGCGAATCTGAGCCTGGCTGTTGGCCTGGTAGCTACCCGATTGGTTCAGGTGCGGCAGCACGTTGCGGAACACGTTGAGCGCGCTCCGCGCCGGGTTACACGTCTCGTTCGGGTTGCCGTTGTCCAGCGCTGTACCCTGCTGGTAATAGGTGTACGCCGTGAAGAAGTGGATCTGGTGTGAGACATCGGGCGCCTGCGCGAACTCGAGCGCCGTTCGGAAGAGCGCGAGCGCACGGCTGAATTGCCCGGCCTGGAAGTGATCGTTGTAGCCCTGCGAGAACAGGTTGTTCGCGATCTGGTCCGAGTCCGCGCCGCGGTCTACGGCCGTGCGGAAATCGGCGATCGCGCCGTCAGAATCACCGCCCTGCAGCTTGAACAACGCGCGGCGCATGTGACCGTTGGTGAGCTCGGGATCGAAACGCATGGCCTCCGTGATCGCGGCGGACGCGTCGTCGAAGCGCTCCATCCGGCTGTACACGTCTGCCCGCCGCGAATGGATCGAAGCGAGGAGCTCCTCCCTCGACATCTGCGGTCCTTCGGGGTCCGTCCCCGCCTCCACGGTGGGATCCGTGGCGGGCGGGTTCTCGATCATGTCGATAGCCTGTTCGGCGAAGTCGAGCGCGGCCTGGTGATCGCCAAGTAGCATGTTCGCGACGATCGCGTTCGAGAGGATCGATGGGTCGGTGCTCTCTCCCCTGAGCGACAGCACCCTGGCGAACGCATCTACGGCGACGCGCACGGCCTCGGGGTGCGTGACTTCGTTCTCGCCACCGTTCCCGTTTCCTTCGGTTCCGTAGGCGAGCGCCACGCTGCCGAGGTATTCCCACAGACCCGGGTTCTCCGCGTCCCGCTCGACCCCCTCCTGGAGAATCGCCATCGCCTCGCCGTATGCGCCCGCCGTCGCCAGCTCGAACGCGATGTTGAGCCTAACGGCGGCGTCATCCGGGTTGAAGTTCAGGTAATCCTGGTAGAGCTCGAGGGAGCGCGTCTTGTTCCCGAGCTGCGCGTGGGTGTAGGCAAGCGACTGCAGCGCGTCCGTGTTCGAGGGGTTCTCGGTGACCACGGTCTCGAGGTCGCTCACGGCGTCGTTCCAGCGCTCCATCTCCATGTAGATCCGGCTACGCAGGTACTGCCCTCGCGTGCTGGAGGGGTTGATGCTGAGCGCTCGGTCACAGTTGCGCATCGCATCCTCGAGCTGCTTCGAGGACAGGTACTCCGAGCAGAACGCGATCGACCGCTGGTACTCGACGCCTTCCTCCAGGTCCGCGGTGATCTGTTCGGCCGCTTCCTTGTGCTTCCCGTCATCCGCCACGGTGAACGGGTTCACCGGGAGCTCATCGCCCGTGCTCGGATCCAGGAAGGCGACGTCCACGGCGACTCCGCCGCCACTCGGCTGTGCGGTCCCGATCATGACCATCTGGGCGTTCATCCGGCTCGCGAGCTGCCGCCATTCGATCGGCGTCATCTCCTCCTGCTTGAGGCCGAACTGCTTGAGGACGTCGTTGACGTCTCCCTCTTCGATCGGCAGCAGACCGCCGAACTCTTCGAGCGCCTTCCGCACTTCGTCGGCGACCCGTTCACCAAACCGGCGGTTGACGCCCCCCGAAACGACCAGTGGGGCCACGAGGACCTGGATCTCGCTTCCCTGCGCCAGGGTCGGTGCCGGCTGTGCTGGAATCATGGAGACCGCCAGGGCGGCCGCCGCGGCGGAAGAAATGAACGTACGTGTACTCCTCATCACGCTACCTCAGACCGTTGTGCCCGTTGCGAAGTCCGCACCCTCCCGGCAGACCCCTCCCGTAGATCGTCGCTGCTCTACACTCAAGACTCGGCGAGGTTCACCGAAGTCACCTGAAGCGTATCCCGTTCGTTTAACGCGCTCCGCGCCGTCGCGCAAGACGCGTTACCGTCTCACTCTAGTGAGAAAGGGGCAATCGAACAGCCTGGGCGCCCTCGTCCCCCGGTTATAACCCTATCCGGCCGTTGAGGTTCAATCCCGATCGAGCCGAGATCCAGCCCCATGTCGTGGCTTCGTCGGACCGCGCGCGTCGAGTGACCGGCCGGCGCTGAATGACTCGGCAGCAACCGCGCCCGGTTAGCGAAGCCAGCGGCGCAGACCCGACCAGCGACCGCTGCTCGGCAGCTTGCACGCGGGTACTTCCAGAGGCGGCTCCCCCGCGAGAAGACGAGCCGGATTCGTCGACAGAAGAAGCTCGGCGATCTCGGCGCCCCCATCCAGCGAGATCAGCCGGTCCCTGACGGCGGCCACGTCGGGCTCTCCACGGGCGTGGTAGTCGCTCGCCAGGGTGTCGACCCACCCCCGGCTCAGGAACTCACGGGCAGCGGCCTCGGCCGGGCCGCCGTGACGACCGAGGAGCGACCCGCCGTTCACCTGGAACAGCGTACCGTCGTGCCGCCACTTCTCAGCTCGCTCGAGCGAGGCCAAGATCCCCGCATAACGCTCCGGGTGCGCCAGCACGGGGGTGAAGTCGGCTTCGGCGATGGCACCGAGTTGGTTACCTCCGAACGGAGGAAGCTGCAGGGCAGCGAACTCGACCAGGACGAACCGCGTGCCCGCCAGGCGAAGGCGCTCGTCCTCCAGAGCGACCCGCGGTGCATCCAGCTTCACCTCACATGCTCTCTTCAGCCGGATGTCCAGGGCCCTCTTCTCCACCTCCTCCAAGAGGAGCTCCCACGCCGCGTCAAAGAACTCGAGCCGGCGTCCCGCGCGCTCGGGCCGCTCCTGGAGCGACGCCCGCCAATGGGGCGTGGCCACGACCGTGGTCACCGAGTCCGCCATGAGCGCCGAGATCGCGGCGATGCTCTCCTCCAGATCGCGAGCGCCATCGTCCACGCCTGGAAGTACGTGCGTGTGGAGATCGACGATCGGGAAGCTCATCGGGGCCGGCGTACGGTTCTCAATCCGCCTCGCCGGGGGATCCGGCGTCGTTTCCGGCGGACGGCATCGCGTCCTCACTGAGCTCCGGATCGATGTCCGGCGCGAGCGTCCGCATCAAGAACGCATACTCGAACGCTCGCTCCCTCATGAGCGCGTATCTGTCGGATGGACCGGCATGCCCGGCCCGCAGGTCCGTCTTGAGCAGGGTGAGGCCATCATCGGTGCGCCGGGTCCGCAATCGAGCCACCCACCGAGCCGGCTCCCAGTACTGCACCCGGGGATCGTTCAGGCCCGCAGTGGCGAGGATGTGCGGATACGACACCTCCCGGATGTTGTCGAACGGAGAGTACGAGCGGATGTAGTCGTAATACTCGGGATCGCCGGGGTCTCCCCACTCCTCGTACTCGATTACGGTCAGCGGGATCTCGGGGTCGAGCATGGTGGAGAGGACGTCCACGAACGGCACGCCGGCGATCACGGCGGTAAACAGGTCGGGCCTCAGGTTGGTGACGGCCCCCATAAGCAATCCACCCGCGCTCCTCCCCTGTATCCCCATGCGCTCGCTCGAGGTGTATCCATCTTCGATCAGGGTCTCGGCGCACCGGACGAAATCCGTGAAGGTGGTCTTCTTGTTGAGCATCTTCCCCTGATCGTGCCACGGCTCGCCCCCTTCCCCACCACCACGCACGTGCGCGACGCCGTACACGAACCCTCGGCCCAGCAGGCTCGGCACCTGCGACGAGAACCCCTGCTCGTAGCTGATCCCGTAGGCCCCGTAGCCGGTAAGAACGCACGGGTTGCTCCCGTCGCGGCTGATCCCTTTCGGGTAGACCAGCGAGATCGGGATCTCGGCCCCGTCATCCGCGAGCGCGATGATGCGGGCGGATTCGTACGCGGCGGGATCGAACCCGGGTGCCTCGTCGCGCTTCACGACCGTTGTGTCCCTCGTCTTCGCTTCGAGGTCCAGGACTGTCTTGGGGGTAAGTGGGGAGGAATACACGTACCGGAAGCGGTCGGAGTCGAAATCGGGATTCTCCCCTACCTCCAGGGTGTATACGGGCTCCGCGATCGGCAGGGGGTAGGGTGCGCCTCCGGTAGGCCACAACCGGCAGCGGGGGAGTCCACCCTCGCGCTCCAGCAGAACGAGGAAGTCCCGGAAGGCCTCCACGCCGTCGAGCATGACCTCGGGCCGGTGCGGGATGACCTCTTCCCACTCATCGGGCTCGCCCCACCCAGCGTCTCCGAGGGACGGGGCTCGCAGGAGACGGAAGTTCTTCGCGCCTTCGTTGGTTCGGACCAGGAATGATCCTCCCGCGTCCGACAGCTCGTACTCGACGCCGCGCGCCCGGGGCCGGAACAGCCGAGCGGCGTCTTCAGGCCGGTGGGCATCCACGACGAGGGTTTCGCTCGTGACGGCGCTCGAGACCTCGATCAGGATGAAGCCGCGGCTGCGGGTCTTCCGGACGCTCAAGTGAAACGCGGCATCACCTTCCTCGTAGACGAGCACATCATCGGATGGCTCGGTGCGCAACGTGTGGCGGTACACGCGATACGCGCGCTTCGCGCAGTCCCGTGTCGTGTAGAAGAGCGTGCGGCCATCCTCGGCCCACGCCATGGTGGTCGCCGCACCCTCGATGCGCTCGGGGAGAAGAGACCCGGTGCTCAGGTCCTTTACGACGAGGGTGTATCCCTCGTCCCCGTCCACGTCGTAGCCGTACGCCAGATACCGGTGATCCGGACTCACCACGACGGTGCTGACGCTGAAGAAGTCATGCCCCCGGGCGAGCGCGTTCTCATCCAGAAGCACCTCTTCGTCCGCGTTCGGGCGACCGCGCGCGCGAGCCCAGACCCGGTAGGCCTTACCCTCCTCCGTGCGGTGGTAATAGTGGAAGTCATCGATCTGGACCGGGGCGGACCGGTCCGCTTCGCGCATGCGGCTCTTGAACTCGGCGTACAGCTCCTGCTGGAGGGCGGTCGTGCCGCCCATCTCGGCCTCCGTGCGACGGTTTTCCTCTTCCAGGAACTCCCGAACGCGCGGGTCGTCGCGGTTCTTGAGCCAGACGAGGTCGTCCGTCGGCCCGGCCCCGCGACGGAGCGGCTCGCCGACAACGGCCTCGTTCACGTACCGCTCGCCTCGGCGAGTTTTTCTCTCACGCACTTCGTGAAGCGGCCGAACATGAAGTCGGCTACGCTCTGGATGACTCCGCCTCGGCCGAACGACGCGAGGCGGCCCGAGAGGCTCACGCTCTGGGCCACCCAAACATGTGTGCCGCCGTCGTGGTTCGGAGAGAGCGTGCTGGTCATCTGCATCCGCACGCTCCCCGTACCGCGCTGGTCTTTGCCTTCACCCGTCATCACGACGTGATGACGCTCGCGATCGAGTTCCTCGTAGTGGATCACACCCAGGAAGCTGGCGGCGATCGGACCGAGTCGAACGCCGATCTCACCTTTGTACGTGTTCTCGTCGATCGCTTCGACGAGCCGTGCCCCCGGCAAGCACGTGACGATCTGCTCGGGATCCACCAAGAAATCCCACACCTCCTCCAGAGGCTGGGGGACGTCGAACTCCTTCTCGATCTCGATCATTCACTTCTCCTGATGACGGCGCGCACCGACCACATGCCTTGCGCCCTCCCGTTTCGGCGGCGCCCGAGGGCGAACGGGTGAGTATATTCGCCGTTGAGTCGTCGTGGCGCATCGCTCGAAGCGTGAGCGGAAGCTGACGTAGGTGCACGAGGATCGTCAAGCGAGTGCCCGGCCGGTGGCGGGATCGAAACCGCCGCGCCGCGCCGCATTCGCCGTCGCACGAAGGGAGCGCGTTCGTGAAACCCGAGATCGAGGAGCTCATCGCCGGTTTGGATCGAACCGGTTACGTCGCCGAGCGGGAGATCGCCACGGCGCTACATCTGGCGCTCCGCCTCGGGAAGCCGCTGCTGGTGGAGGGGGCCGCGGGCGTCGGTAAGACCGAGATCGCCAAGGCTCTCGCGACCCTCCTGGATGCCGAGCTCATTCGACTCCAGTGCTACGAGGGGCTCGACGTGAACACGGCGCTGTACGAGTGGAACTACCAGAAGCAGCTACTCCGCATACGACTCGAAGGCGACCCGGGCGCATCGGCGCGCGAGGTCGAAGAGACGATCTTCGGACGCGAGTATCTGCTCGAGCGGCCGCTCCTACGAGCCATTCGGCAAGAGCGTCCAGCCGTTCTGCTGATCGACGAGATCGACCGCGCAGACGAGGAGTTCGAAGCGTTTCTGCTCGAGCTGCTCTCCGACTTCCAGGTCTCCATTCCGGAGCTGGGCACGGTCCGCGCGATCAGCCGGCCGCACACGGTCCTTACATCGAACGGCACGCGCGAGCTGAGCGACGCGTTGCGGCGCCGGTGCCTGTACCTGTGGATCGACTACCCGACGCCGGAGAAGGAGCTTCGCATCTTGAGAGCCCGCTTTCCCGACCTGTCTCCGGTCCTGGCGGAGCAGACCGTGCGACTCGTGCAGCGTCTCCGTGACGGGAAGCTGTCCAAGACACCCGGGCTGGCCGAGACGATCGACTTCGCAGCCGCCCTGCAGGCGCTCGACGCCACCCGGCTTGATGCCTCCATCGTGCACGACACGCTCGGGTGTTTGCTCAAGGATCGACACGACGCCGTCACCCTGGACGAAGAGAGGCTCGAGGCGCTCCTGGACGCGTCCGGGGAGGGTGTCGGGGGGAGCGAGAGCGGGGCCCCTGCCTCGAGCGAATCCGACGACGCGTGAAGAAAGCTCCGACCTCCACCCGCGGACTGGGCCCCGACCCGCTGGAGTGGCTAGCGCGTCTGGCCCGCGCGCTTCGGGGGGAAGGCCTGGAGTGCGCCCTGACTGAGACGGTGGGGGCCGCGGACGCCTTGGGACACCTCGACGCGGACGACCCGATCGATCTGGTCAACGGCCTCAAGTCGGTCTTCACGGTAGATGCCACACAGGCCGAGGCCTTCGATCGGTGTTTCTGGAGACTCTGGTACGGGGACGAGGAGCGCTTCCAACCCAGTCCGGTCCGTCCCGAAGCGCTCGGGCAGGGCGCCACCGCGGCCGAAGTAGCGCCGGGCTCGGCGCGCGGCGCGCGACCGGAAGGAGCGACCTCCGAGGCGGGGCCGTCGGATCCGAACCCGGGGGCGCTGGATCCAGACCGGCCGCGCGTGCGGCTCGGCGTCACGTACAGCCCTGTCGAAGCCATCGCGCGACGGTCGTTCGCGGGTGTCAGCGAAGCCGAGCTGCGGGAGTTCGACCGATGGATCGACCGGCTCATGGTGCGTCTCGCGGAGCGGCGCAGCCGGAGGCTGGAGCCGGGCAGGCGCCGGGGCGTGATCGACGTGCGACGCAGCCTCAAGGATGCACCGCGCCACGACGGCGAGCTCATTCGACTCGCACGACGACGACGACGGATCGATCGCCCACGCGTCGTCCTGTTGTGTGATGTAAGCGGGTCGATGGAGCGCTACAGCCGCTTCCTGGTGCGCTTCCTCCTCGCCTCGGGGCGGGTCCCCAACATCGAGACGTTCGCGTTCAGTACGCGTCTCACCCGGCTGACGACGTGGCTCTCCCGAGGACGCGTAGACGACGCGCTCGATGCCCTTCGCGCCAGAGACTGGTCGAGCGGGACGCGGATCGGGGAGTCGCTGGGCGCGTTCCTGGCCGGCTACGGCCGCTCCATGCTCGGACAGCGAACGGTGGTGATCATCCTGAGCGATGGACTGGATCAGGGCGAAGTCGAACCGTTGGTTCGAGCCATGCGGACCATCCAACGCAAGGCTCGGAAGGTGATCTGGCTCAACCCGCTCCTCGAGAGCTCGCGCTATGCCCCGGAAGCGCGTGGGATGAGCGCGGCGCTTCCGTATGTGGATGAGTTCGCCTCGGGTCACAGCCTCGAGGCGTTGGCCCGGCTTCCTGAGTTGATTCGCCTGTAGGGTCCAGCCCACGGCCACCCATGTCTGCCCGCGTTGGTGCAACGCGGGCGCCGGGAACGCGCACGGATTCGGATGGCGGACCGTGGTGTGGTGGGGCAGCCCGAGGGCTGCGCGCGGAGCCGCGCGCCGGATTCTGGGGCCAGCGCGGGAGCGGTGGCGGCGTCGAGCCCGATCTCAGAGCTCGACGCGCAGGGCGGTGTACAGCGACTCGCACCCGGGCGGGCGGGTCACGACGATACGGCTCGGACCGCGCCCCGACCCCACCGCTCCCGTCATTTCGCGGCTGGACTGCTTTGTCGGACGTGCGTCCGCCAGGGACGCCCGTCCCGGAGTGAGTTCAGGTTCGAACCCGGTCCTTCAGACCCTTGCCCGCCTTGAAGGTCGGGACAGTCATCGACGGGATCTGGATCGTGGCCCCCGTCTGAGGATTCCGGCCCGTACGCGCCTTACGATGCCGCGTACCGAACGTGCCGAACCCAGTAATCGTGAAATCGCGACCCGCGTCGAGCTCGACCCTTGGACAGGTCCGTCTTCTTGGCGAGCTTCGCCGCGAAATCATCCTTTGTCATCTGATCCTCCCGTCTGGTGTTGGACCCACTAGGTGCGAGCGCAGCCAAGATCAACGCGTCGCGCCCTTCTGGCAAGTCCCTGAGGGGCCGTTTCGTCATGTACGACGCGGGTTTTCGAGGCGTAGGGGCATTTCGCCCCTTTAGAGAGCATTCGCTAATCGCCATACTTCATAATAACTTAGGTGTAGTCGCGCGACCCGAGAGGTCGTGACTTTGACCCGCCCGGGTGGTCTCGCTCAGGATGGCGGGAATCCCCGTTCCGCGCGGGTTTTCGCCGGTCACGCGCTCCGATCGCCGCAGAGGAGGGGGTGCGCTGATGGATCACGCGGTCGCACTCGTTCAGGCATATCTACAAGTCAACGGGTACTTCACCGTCGCCGAGTACCCGGTCCTCGAAGCGCTCGAAGGCGGGGGATACAAATCGGCGACCGACGTCGATCTGCTCGCCCTGCGTCTGTGCGACGCCGGGGGAGTGGTGGCGGCGGAGAGCGGAATCTCGATCCAGCCCACGGACCATTTCGAGCCCGACCCCGAGCTCCGCGTGCCGAAGGGGGCGGCCGACCTTCTCATCATCGAGGTCAAGGAGGGACGCGCCGAGCTGAATCGTGGCGCCAAGAACCCTGACGTATTGTCCGCCGTCCTGACCCGGTTCGGACTCACCCCTCACCCGAAGGTCGACAAGTCCATGCGCGAACTGGAGCGGAAGGGGCGGACGAAATGGCCGGGCGACACGTGGGTCCGGATGCTCGCGTTCGGCTCCATCGTGGACCCGAAGATCACGGCAGGCTTCCAGGCGATTTCCCTACCCCACGTGATGCAGTACCTGCGGGCGTACCTGGAGCAGCACTGGGATGCGCTCCGGCACGCGCATATCCGACACGAAGCGTTCGGGTTTCTCGCGCTGCTCGAACAGGTGAGACGGGCCGAGGCCCGCTGACCCGATCGCCGGTATTGTTCGGCGCCTCGGGCCGGCGCCGGCGTTGCCGATCTCCGGATTGTTGCCGCACGCGGTCCGGCACATAGCTTGGCACTGCGCCACAGCGCCCCTGGCGGAGCCGCCCACATCGCACGAACCGTCGGCCTCGGAGGAGAGAGCATGAAGGAGCCATCCCTGACGCTCGGGATCGAGGAAGAGTATCAGATCGTAGATCCGGAGACGCGCGGGCTCACGTCCTACATTACCGAGATCCTGGAATCCGACCACGTCGTGCTTCGCGAGCTGAAGCCCGAGTTGCACCAGTCCGTCGTCGAAGTAGCCAGCACCGTTTGCGAGAACATTCAGGAGGCGCGAACCGAGGTGGTGCGGATGCGACGACTCGTTTCGCAGAAGGTCGGCGAGGCGGGTCTTCGAATCGTGGCGGCGGGCACGCACCCGTTCTCGTCCTGGACGGAGCAGGAGATCACGCCGCTGGAGCGGTATATCGGGCTCCAGGAGGATCTGCAGGAGGTCGCCTCCCGAAACCTGATCTTCGGGATGCACGTGCACGTGGGGATCGAGGACCGAGAGTTCCTCATCGACGCGATGAACGTGTCTCGATACTTCCTGCCACATGTCCTCGCGCTCTCGACCAGCTCCCCGTTCTGGGGCGGACGGAAGACGGGACTGCACTCCTATCGAACGATCAACTGGCGAAACTTCCCGCGCACGGGGCTCCCCAAGAAGTTCTCGAGCTGGGGTGAGTACGAGTACATGGTCGAGACCCTGGTGCGCTCCGGCTCAATCCCCGACTCGAGCAAGATCTGGTGGGATCTGCGCCCGAATCACAGCTACCCGACGCTCGAGTTCCGGGTTTGCGACATGTGCACCCGGGTCGACGACGTGGTGGGCATCGCGGCGATCTTTCAGGCCATCGTCGCGAAGCTGTGGAAGCTGCGGCGGGACAACCTGACGTTCCGCATCTACCCCGAGGCCCTGATCGAGGCCAACAAGTGGCGGGCCGCCCGCTACGGCATCACGGGGAAGCTCATCGACTTCGGCAAACAGACAGAGCTCCCGGCCCCCGAGTTGATCCGGGAGCTGGTCGAGTGGTTCCTGGACGATGTGGTCGACGACCTCGGTAGCCGCGAGGAGGTAAGGCACGCCCTCGACATCCTCGAGCGAGGCTCCAGCGCTCAGCGACAGATGGCCGTGTACGAGAAAACCGGCGATCTGAAGGCGGTCGTGGATCACCTGATCGAGGAGACCGCCCTGGGCGTATAGCCTCTCGCTGAGTCCACCCGCTGAGGCACCTGCCGAGCCCCCCCGCTGAGGCACCTGCCGAGCCTCCCTCCCCCTGCCACAAGTGGCACTGCGCTTGCGCCTCCCGCACGCCGGTAACGGGTGTCGGGCGACCGGGGGGACCCGCGGAGACGTGGCTCAAACGCCCGTTTCAACCCGCCCAACTGCCCGGCACACCGTTGCCCTGACTCGTCGCATCGAGGCGCGGGTCTGGCAAAGAGCGAAAATCTTGCAGGAAGAGTGAGAGCCATGCGCGAGGGGGCGAGCGACGAGGCGTATTTCGCCGGCGAACCGGGCGATATCGAGCCGTCCGACAATGACTTGAGCGGGGTGGACGTGGACTCCGACATCGACGTGGGGTTCGACTTTCTCGAGGACCTCGAGCCCGACCGCGGGACGGACATCGGGTCCGGGAGCGGACAGACTTCGGAGACTCCTGAAGAAACCCCTCCGGGAGTCAGCGGCGGTATCTCCCGCGATGACGTGACCGATTTCCGCGGCCGCTGGGCCGACATCCAGGCCAGCTTCATCGACGACCCGAGAAGGGCGTGTGAACAGGCGGACAACCTCGTGGACGTCGTCCTCAAGCGAATCAGCGATTACTTCGCCCGTGGGCGAGACGATCTGGTGCGGCAGTGGGACCGCGGGAACGAGCCCACTTCGACCGAAGACCTGCGCATAGCGATGAAAGGCTACCGGGGCCTGATCGATCGGCTGTTAGAAGCCGAACTCTAGCACCTCACACGTTCCTCGCTGGCTCGGACCGGTCGGGCCCCTTGCAACGGGGGTCCACCGGTCCGACGATATTGAGGGGTAACCGAAAGCGCTCAGCCGGGAGATCGTCGATGAAGACCACCCGTTTCTTCTCATTCCTGTTCGCCGCGCTCATCTCCACGGCGTGCTTCCAAATGGAGTACGCGCTCGTCCTGGAGGAAGACCTGTCCGGGACCGCGGGGCTAGACGTGACGATCGACCTCGAACAGATGGCGGTCGCGATGGCGAGCTTCCAGCGTGGCTTCGCCGGCGAGGAGGGGCCACCGAGCGACGAGGAGATCGCGGCGGCGCGGGAAGAGCTGCTAGGAGAGATGGAAGACGGGGCGCTCGAAGAAGAGAACATCGAGGCCGAGGTCGCGGAGGATTTACCCGAGGGCGTGGAGCTGCTCGGCGCCCAGCAGACCACCGAGGGTCTGCGCACGTCGATCGCGGTCGACCTGCGGTTCGATCACGTCTCGCTGTTGAACCAGATGGACCTCGCCGGGGGCGAGGCCGGGCCCACCGACTCGCGTCCATTCGGTGGCCTGGAAGTGGTCGAAGAGGGCAACACGGTCGTGATTCGACAGGACCCGATCAACCCGGTCGAAGAGGCGGAGAAGAACGCCGGGATGATGGGCGGCAAGGAGGGACTCGTCGCGGACATGTTCCGTAACCTCCGGATCGCGTTCACGATCGAGGCCCCCTTCGAAATCGTCGAGCACAACGCGACGTCGCAGACCGGCGGGGTGCTCTCCTGGGTCTACGACTACGAATCGCTGTCGGAGGGCACCCCGGAAGGCATCTACGTCCGCTACCGCAGGTGACGGGACGCCGGAAGTAGTCTCTGCGGAGAGGATTCAGGCGCTCGGAACCGCGGAAGAGGCGCCAGCCTCTTCCGCCTCGGACCGCAGCCGAATGCTGCCCAGCTTCTCGGGGTGCTTGCCGACCTTGTCGGCATAGAACGCGCGGATCTTCTCCATGTCGGACTCGATGTCGCCGGTCGGCACGAACGAGGGTCCGATCCCTCCTACCTTGCGGGCGTAGTCGGCGTAGGCAAGCGCGATCGGCACACCCGCCCCGTGCGCGATCCAGTAGAACCCGCTGCGCCAGTAGTCGGTGTGCTTTCTGGTTCCCTCCGGCGCGAGCGCGAAGACCAGCCGCTCGCTGAGCGCGAAGCGCTCGACCATCTGGTCGACGAAGTTCTCCGTATTCGTCCGGTCCAGAGGGATCCCGCCAAGGGCTCGCAGGAGCCCCCTGATCGGCCACCTGAAGATGGTGTGCTTGGCCACCCAGTGGGCGTCGATATCGAGGCTCCAGAAGAGCAGCAGGCCGATCGGAAAATCCCAGTTCGACGTGTGAGGCGCGCCGATCAGCACACACTTCGGACCGGGGAGCTGGCCTTCCATGCGCCAACCGATCAGCCGCAGTACCCAGAGTGACAGCCTACGCATTCGGCGCCCGCTCGGTGGTCTCCACCTTGGCGTGCCGCGGCCTCACCCGGGTACCTCGTAGGCGGCGACCGCGGTCAGCCACTGACAACGCACCTCGGGGGATGGGCTGTCGGTTCGGTGTGCGCGGGGTTCTCCATCGATCCAGATCGATGCCGTGATGGTGGAGGGGGGGCAGCCGCCGCCGGCAACCTGCAGCCACAGCCGCGCTCCCGTTTCGGCTCCAAGCTCCCGCGTCCATTCGCCCAGCACGGTCTCGTCTTTGAGCGAGCCGTCCTCATCCACATACCGAATGTGGCACTCGCTGCGGGGGCTGCAGCTGACACGGTACTGCGCCGCATGGTCGAATACGCGCTCGCCACCGGGCGTCGCCGTATCTGTCCGACCCGTCGCGCAGCCCGCGAAGACGAGCAGCACGGCAGCGGACAAGGATGAGAGCGCGACTCCGGCGCCCCGGGACCTGGTGTTGGACGGCATGACCTGACGTTTCGCGTGCGCGTGGGGGAGCGGTCGACTACTCCCAAAGCTGCCCTTCACGGACATGGCGGGCAACACGAGCGACCGGGACGGGAGGGATGTCGCGTTCGCTCGGACGCCGGTTAGCCAGCCGACTCGCCCGCAAGCCTCGCGGCGCGCTCGGGCAGATCACGCATCAGGGGCACCCCGGCGGAAGCGTCCCCCCAACGTCCCAGTAGCTCGTCGTAGATCCGTGCCGAGCCCTCGGGCATGTCCAGAAGCTCCAGCGAGCGCGCGCGCGCGTATTGCAGCACGAAGTAGCGGACCGGCACCAGGCGTTCCGCATCGCGCAGGTGGAGCTCCTCTGCGGCGGCGATCAGGTCCAGGGCCCGATCACCCCGTCCCAGCTCGATGAGCTTCCAGATCGAGCGGTTGAAGATCGCGGGGCGCTCTGCGTTCAGGAGCTCCTCCAACTCGAGCGTGCTCTCGACCGCCACTGAACGCAACTCATCCAGCCCGCCGGCCGAGGCGACGTCCGTCGCGGCCAGATACGACTCCAATGCCTCTTCGAACCGCCCCTCCCAGGCGTGGCTGTCACCTGTCAGCAGGTGCGCCTCGGCTATCAGCTCCGGCTGCCCACCCGCGAGATAGGGTCGTAGAGCGAGGCGCCCGTTGTCGGGGCGATCCTGACGCAGGAACGTGCGCATGACGGGCGCCAGCCCGGGTGTGCCCGGAGCGAGGGCTCCGGCAGCGTAGTGCTCGCGTGCCGTTTCGAATCGCCCCGTTTCCTCGTAGAACTGCCCCAGCGACCTGCTCGCGGCGCTGCGATCGGACTCGAGCACCTCGTAGCGGGCAATCAGAGAGTCGGCGGCCGGCAGGTCACCGGCTCGCGCAGCGATCCGGGCGAGCCCGTGGTAGGCCGGGGCCGAGGATGAATCCAGGGCGAGGATCTCCTCCAGGATTTGCTTCTGTTCCTCGATGCGCCCCGGCATCCTTTCGTACATCACGGCAAGTCGGTAGCGGGCTCCGATGTCGTCGGGGTCGAGCTCTCGCCAACGGCTGCGGAGATCGGTCTGGTACTCACGGTACGCGTCCAGGTCGCCGGTCAGAGCCAACGGCGACCGGGAGGGCGGCTCCCTTCCCTCTTTGGCCAGGACGCGGCCGTCGGGCGCCCCCAGCAACCTACCGGACAGCCTCGTGGACAAGGTATCGGCGAGCGCGAAGAGGTCGGTGCCGCGGGCTCTCTCCGCCCCGAGGACCGTTCCGTCCTCCAGATCGATTAGCTGCACGTCAATTCGGAGATCGTCCGCCGAGCCCAGGATCGACCCACGCGCCATGACCCGCGCACCGGACCGCGAGGCGATCTGGAGCGCGAACTGGTCGGGGATCGACTCGGTCTCCTCCCGTCCCTCCTCCCGCAGCAGCGCGAACAGGCGTTGGGGGCTGACGACGCTGAGATCCTCTACCTGCGCGAGGTTGCTCGTGAGGAGATCCGAGAGCCCGGGGCCCAGCCAGTCGAGACTGTCCGCCCCCGTGTTGTTCGTGAAGGGGAGGACCGCGACCGATCTCTGGCCGAGGTCTGCCGGGGCCGATGCGGTCGACTCCGGTCGAGTGACTTCCTCCCCTACCCCGATGCGATACGTACCCACGCCTGCGAGGACGAGGAAGAGGGTCAGGATCACGACTTCGCCCCTCGTGACCTCCTGAGGTCCCTGCTCCCCGTGATACCATGCGATGACCAGGGCGGCAGGGAACCCCAGAATCAGGAGCAGGAGCACGACATCGAGGAGCTTCCGCGACAACGCGTAGTTGTCGATCAAGAAACCCGTGGCCTCGGTCAGCCCCCACGCCACCCCGAGGTAGATGAGAGCTACCTGCACGAGGTGGCGTTTACGAACGTCGCGGATGAGTTGTCCGAAGCCTGCCATATCTATGTCTGATCAGAGCCGATCCGCGCCGCCGGTACGGCTGCGCGACTCCGTGCCCACGGAGTATAGAGCGGCTCAGGCGCCCGTACTACCTCGTCCGCGGCCGGCGGCTGCAACGATGTCCGTATACGGTAAGACTACGCGAAGAGCGAAAAGGTTCGACGCGCGACGATCCTCCCCCTCCTCATGGCACTTCCACCGCGTGGCAGCGGGTTTGGCGACCGCGTGGGCAACGGGTCCGCTAGCAGACTCGCTAGCAGACTCGCCTGCACCACTCGCGCGCGTTCTGGAACATGCGGAGCCAGGGTGAAGCGAGCAGCGTGCGCTTCCACTCCTCGGGCATCCACCCCCACTGCCATTTGAGGAAGGTGCGCTCCGGGTGCGGCATCATGGTCAGGTGGCGGCCATCGGGTGAGCACAATCCGGCGATGCCACGGGGGGAGCCGTTGGGGTTGAAGGGGTAGTCCTCGGTGATCTGACCGGCGTCATCCACGAAGCGCACGGGGGCCAGGCCCTGTCGCTCGACCCGCTCGAGGATGGCGGGATCGGGGAACAACGCTCGCCCTTCACCGTGAGCCACCCAGATCCCGAGCGTCGACCCCTCCATGCCCTGGAGCATGATCGCCGGGCTCTCCTGTATTCGTACAGTCGAGAAACGGGACTCGAAACGCCCCGATGCGTTTCGGATGAACCGGGGTCGGATGTCGTCGGCGATCCCCTGCCAGGGGACCCAGCCGAGCAGCGCTTCGAGCTGGCACCCGTTACATACGCCGAGGCTGAACGTGTCGGGCCGGTTCGCGAAGTCGGTGAACTGTCGCTCCAACTCCTCGTGAAAGCGGATCACGCCCGCCCAGCCCTTGGCCGAATCGAGCACGTCCGCGTAGCTGAAGCCGCCCACGAATACTACGCCGCGGAAGCGCTCAAGAGTGATTCGATCCGCGAGCAGGTCGGTCATCGTGACGTCCCACGGCTCGAACCCGGCCGCGTAAAAGGCCGACGTCATCTCCCGGTCGCCGTTGCTGCCCTCCTCACGCACGATGGCCACCTCGGGCCTGTCGTCGGACTCGATGATCACCGCGGGGGGCGGGGCGGGCTCGAACCCGAGCGCGAAGGGCGGCGCCGATCGACGTCGCAACCCGGATCGTTCCTGCTCGACGCACGTGGGGTCGGCCTGGAGCGCATCGAGTCGGAAGCTGGTGTCCTCCCACGAGTCCCGCAGGTCACGGACGTCCTCGCTCAGGATTTCCGCACCCTCGTACCGGACCCGGACGGTCATGTCATCCGCCGTACGGCCGATCGGAATGCAGCCGATCTCGGCCCCGGCAAATGCCGCCAGAGCGCGCTCCTCGTGCTCCGGATCCACCTCCAGCACGAGACCGAGCTCCTCGTTGAAGAAGAACGGGACCGCCTCCGCGGATGCGCGTGGCTGGAGAGCGGGCCCTTCTGCGGCGCCACGCTCGGGTGGTACGCGGGATTCGATCTCCACGTCGATCCCGCAATCCCCGGCGAACGCCATCTCGAGGAGCGCCGTGATGAGGCCACCATCGCTCCTGTCGTGGCCGGCACTGATCAGGTCGGCGGCGATCAGTTCCTGTACGACCGCGAAGGCCCGCTTCAGAACGTCGGGATCCTCGAGATCGGGAGATTCGTCACCGAGCTGTCCGAAGACCTGTGCGAGCGCCGAGCCACCGAGCCGCTGCCGCCCACCCCCGAGATCCACGTACAGGATGCGACCCGACCCGGGCAGCTTGAGGTCCGGGGTCACGGTTTGCGTGATGTCGGGCGAGGTCACGTAGGCCGAGATGACGAGCGAGCCCGGCGACTTCACGACCTCGTCCTCGCCGTTCGGTCCCGGTGCGATCGCCGCCATTGACAGGCTGTCCTTGCCGCCGTCGATCGCGACGCTCAGTCGGAGCATGGCTTCGCTCAACGCCACCGCCGCATCCGCGAGGGCGGCGCCCTCGCCGGGCAGCTTCGCGGCCCACATCCAGTTGGCGGAGCACTTCACGTCCTCCAGCCCGCTCACCCGCGCCCAGACGAGGTTGGTGAGCGCCTCTCCGACGCACATTCGGGCCATGACCGCCGGGTCGATCAGACCCTTGATCGGCTGCTCGCCGATCGCCGTGGCCGCGCCGGTGGTGCCGAAGTGGCTCTGCGCGATTACCGCTACGTCCGCCACGGTCAGTTGTAGCGGCCCCGCACATTGCTGCCGCGCGACCAGGCCCGTGACGCTGCGGTCGACCTTCGTGGTGAGGAAGCGTTTCGACCCGACCGAGAGCAGGCGCAATACGCCATCGAGGCCGTCGCGGACGGTGAGCCCGTCAGGGAGTTCGAGGGGGTAGAGCTCGGGCCGGGCGCGCTCGAGGTCGAAGGTCTTTTGCGGCATGTCGCCCAGAACCGCCTCCAGGTCGAGGTCCACGGGCGTCGACCCGTCCCGCTCATCGTGGAGCACGACCCGGCCATCTCCCGTCACGCGGCCAACGAACGCGACAGGGACCTTCTCCCTCGTGCACAGATCCCGGAACAGGGTCTCGTGCTCGGGGCGCAGCAGGACGGCGTCATCCTCCTGGTATTCGGCGCCCCAGATCTCCAGCACGGAGAGGGTGTCATCCCCGAGGGGAATCGATCGTACCTCGATGCGGGCCCCCGCCGGCTCGACGATCTCCTTCAGGACGTTGCAGTTGCCGCCAGCGCCCTGATCGTGGATGCTGATGATGGGGTTGGCGTCGCCAAGCTCCACGCACGCGCGCAGAACGCGGTTGACCTTCTGTTCCATCTCGGCGTCGCCACGCTGGACCGCGTTGAAGTCGAGCTCCGCGACATTCTCGCCCTGCACCATGCTGGAAGCGGCACCACCCCCGATGCCGATCCGGTACGCGGGGCCCCCGATCTTCACCACCCACATGCCCTCTTCCGGCTTGTCTTTCTCGGTGTGGCGCGCATCGATCTGGCCGATCCCGCCGCTGAACATGATCGGCTTCACCCATTCGCGGCGCTCGCCGCCCGGCAGGCGTAGTCCAAAGGAGCGCGTGTACCCCTGAATGACGGGCTCGCCGAACTTGTTCCCGTAGTCCGAGGCCCCGTCGCTGGCTTCGATCTCGATCTGTAGCGGCGAGGCGAGGTTGCCGGGGTATGCGAAGCTCTCGTCCTCCCACGGCAGGCGGTAGCCGGGCAGGTGGAGGTTGCCGACGCAGTAAGCCGCCGTCCCCGCGACGACCAGGCTTCCTTGACCGGCGGCGTGCACGTCCCGGATGCGGCCCCCCGTCCCCGTCTCCGCGCCGGGGAACGGCGCTACGCCCGAGGGGAAATTGTGCGTCTCGGCCGTGAAGATGATGTGGTAGTCCAGATCCGTCGCCATGAACGGAGAGGGCTCGCCCGGGAGCGCCGGAACGATAGTTCGAATCGGATATCCGATGATACCGCTGGAGTTGTCCTTGAACGCGATGACGCTGTTGTCCGGGCTCGCGTCCAGCGGTTCGCGGATGAGCCCCATCAGGTGCTTCGGGAGCTCCTCGCCATCGATGACCAGGCGTCCCTTGAAGAACCAGTGCCGTGAGTGCTCACTGTTGGATTGCGCAATGTCGAAGCACTCGACATCCGTTGGGTTTCGGCCGATCCGCTCGGTGAAGAGACGGGAGTAGTAGTCGAGGTCCCACTCGTCGAATGCGAGCCCCATCTCGCGGTTGATCCGCTCGAGCGCGGCGCGACCCTCCTCCAGAAGCGGGATCTCGCACACGCGCGCCGGCTCGAAGCCCGCCTCGAAGCTGACCAACGGCTCCGGATACGGGCACTCGGTCATTCGGTCGTGGAGCTCGCCAAGGAAGGCGGTCACCCGATCTTCGGCCAACGGCGACGCTGATCTGAGAGCGTAGCGTCGCGACCGCTCGATCCGGTTGATGCGCTCCAGGCCACACGCGTGGCACACCGATACCGCGTTGGTGGACCACGCGGTGGTGAAGCTCATCCGCGGACCGATTTCGAGGATGACGCCCGCCCCACCGTCACCATCCAGGAAGCTCGCTCGGTCGAACTTCTCCGGCTCGAACGTCTCGCGCAGCAACCAGGTGAGGACGCGCAAGTCCTGAGCGGTCAGCTCGCCGTCCGATTCGACGTTGAAGCAGAACTCCGTATCAAGACTCGTGATGTCGGGGGAGATGCGCTCGCGCGCTCTTTGGAGCAGTGTCTTCCGGGCAGCGTGGGATAGGCCGGGAGTGCGGTAGAAGTGGAGGAGCCCCATGCCCGTCGATCGAATGCCGGTCTGTTGCGATTCGTCCGCGGTCCGACGGCTTGGCCGGGACCGTGTGAAGAGGCAAGGTATCGCGCTCGAGGGGATCGAGCGAACCAGCTGTAGCTCCTGAGTTTACATGCGAGCCACGGGCCCCCTCGCTGCGGTCGAAAAGCGCTCAGGGGGTGATCTTCAGGATCCGATCGTCGCCCGAAGCCGGGCGACCGCGGCCGTCACGGTTGCTGGTGGCCAGGTACACTTCGCCTTCCGGTCCGACCAGGACGTCTCGCAGGCGACCGTACTCTCCTGCGAACAGGGCCTCTCTCCTCGTAACCCCCTGACCATCCGCCGAGAGCGTCAGTCGAAACAGGGTCGCGCTCCGCAGGGAGGTCACGAGCAGGCTCCCCCGCCATCCCGGAATCAGATCCGAGTCGTACACCGATAACCCGGACAGCCCCGCCGTCGGTGTCCAGACGCTCATCGCCTCCTGCACCTCGTTGTCCCGGCAGAAGTCCTCTTCGGCGGATGACTCGCCATCGCAGAGGCCGTGCACGGCAGGCCAACCGTAGTTGCCGCCGATCTGAATCCGGTTCACCTCGTCGTTGTCGCCCGGACCGTGTTCGGCCGAATACAGAACGCCCGTGGTGGGGTGGAACGCGAGGCCCTGCGGGTTTCGATGACCGTACGAATAGACGGCCGAGCCGAACGGGTTCCCGGGTGCCGGCCGACCATCGAGCGTGAGGCGCAAGATCTTCCCGGCCAGCGACTCGAGATCCTGGGCGAGATCCCGTCGCCCGGCATCTCCAGTGGTTACGTACAGAAACCCATCGGAGCCCACCGCGAGGCGGGAGCCGTCGTGGTTGCGGGCCCCCGGGATGTCGTTCAGGAGCACGTCCGGGTCGCTCAGCCGGTCGCCGTCGAAGTGCATCCGCACGACCCGATTACGAACGCTCGAGCGGGAGCCGTACGAGTGCGCGAAGTACACGTAGGGCTGGCGCTCGAAATCAGGGTGAAACGCCATCCCCATGAGGCCGCTCTCGCTCACCTCGACCACGTCGATCCGACCGACTTCCGTAACCTCCCCCGTGGATGGATCGACGCGTGAGATCCGTCCCGGCCGCTCGGTCACCCAGATGGCGCCATCGGGACCCCACGCGAGGTCCCAGGGGGTGTCGAGCCCGGATGCGAGGGTCTCCACGTGCTGGGCCGTCGGCGGCACGGGGTCTCCCGCGGGTCCGACGGACGCGTCCGTGTAGGGAGTGGAGGCGGTGCGCGAGGTCAGCCGGGCGTCGAGGTCCGGGCCGCGCATACCCAGGCTCAGGCCCACTGCGGCGACAGCCAAGAAGACGGGGGGGATCAAGCGTGCTTTCATGTGTCTTGGGGGCTCGGGTGCGTTGAGGTACCCTGGCAGCGGTCCCCCTGATACGCCTCGGAGCGTGGGAAGCTCCTGAGGCTCGGAGGCTCTCTGCGGAGATCAGGTATGAGTGGCCCCACCCGAGGAGCCACTCATGTAAGGGGTCGAGCGATCGACAGCGGTGTTACCGCTCGATGAGGCTGATCGTACCGTCACCGACGCGAACGGACAGCCGCGGCCCGCCGCCATTCAGTTCGCCTTCGATGTGGCGACCCTGGAGCCTCACGGGCAGCGCGAAAGCGTCGCCAATCCGGAAGGCCTCGCCGACGATGTCGACGTCGGCCTGGACCGATGGATTCAAGTGCAGGCTCACGTCCCCATCGCCGGTCTGAATCTGGACGCCTTCGAAGCGGGCGATCTCCACCCGTACATCGCCGTCACCGGTCGAAGCGCTCAGTGTGCCGGCAAGCTCTTCGATGAAGATGTCGCCATCGCCGGTCTGGACCCTGAGGCTCTCGGCATCGAGGTCGCCGGCGAACACATCGCCATCGCCCGTCTGAATCTTGACCTGTGGACCGATGACGCCCTCGAGGCTGATGTCCCCGTCACCGGTCTGGAGCTCCACGGTCCCCTCGATCGACTCGAGCGCGACGTCCCCATCGCCCGTTTGAACGCGTACGTCGAAGTGGCTCGGCACGGTGACTTCGACGCCCAGCCCGAGGTTATCGCGGTGCTTCCACCCGCCCCGGTGCCGTTGGGCGGTCGTCGTGACGTGCAAATCGCCGTTTCTCGCCTCGACGGCGAACCCCATCTGCTCCAAGATCTCCTGCGCGGTCGACGCGTCGGCATTCATCCGTACGCGTACCCTCGCCTCTGATCCCGAGCTCGCGGCTACGTGTACATCGAAGTCGCCGAGCTCGACTACGAGCCTCCCGCCTGGCGAGACATCGAGCCGCTGGTCGTATACGACCTCTTGGGCCCCGGATGACTCTTGGGCCCCGGACGAGTGGAACTCGTAATGGACCGTCCGGTCTACGGAATGCACCATCGCGGGAACCACGGTAGCGACGAGCAGCGCGAAGCCACCCGCCAAGGACAGCGCGAGTATCAAGTCACGGCGGGGTCGATTCCGCAGCCATTCCAGCACCGGACACCTCCGGGTCAGGGGTACACGTGCAGCTCGCTACAAAACTACGATACCCCTCGAGCCTGCGATGGTTGGAAGGGGCCGGGCGGCGGCGCGCCCCGTCTGTTCAGGGCTTTGTCGGCAGGATGAAGTGGTCGACGACGTTGCCGAGATCGATCAGCGTATCCCGCGTCCAGCCGGCAGCGGATGGATAGTAGATGGTTCGTGTGGCCCTCGTCTCGGTTCTACCCGTCGTCAGCTGACGCTTGAACTGCACGATGAACCGGTAGCGTCGTTTCACGTTGCACCCCCGCCTCAGCTTGAAGGTCTCGAGGAACTCGTCCGAGGGCAGGGGCGTGGCGACCGAGACCGCCTCGTTGGATCGAGACCCGGCTCGCCGGTACGGGAACCGCGCCCACCAACCGAGCCTGATGCGGACCTGGCTCCTGCTGAGGACGACGTCGATTCGATCGACGCCACCGGAGCCACCGCTGAACGGCGTTTCGCGCCACTCGTAGTACGCCCTGAGGTCGATCCTGCATCCCATGTCCTACCTGTGGCCGAAGGGGGTTAGGGACTCGAGTTCTTGCTGGACAGTTTCGAGCCGGGGCGGTCGAGTTCGCGCGGGCGCCCGATGGCTCTCTCAGGTCGTGGCGGGGTCAGGCACCGCCGGATCCGGTCCCACCTCCGCCGGAGAGCTTCCCGTACACCGTCCCGACGATGAACCAACCTACGAAGATCACGGCAATGCTCGCCCCGGCCGCCGCCCAGCCACGCCGGCCGATCAGCGGATAGTAGATATCCACCAGGACGATCTGGGAGAGGGCGATGACGAGGGCCGCCTTGACCGCGTTGCCGGTGGCGGTGGCCGCCCAGTCCAGAAGGAAGACGTAGATGATCGCGACGATGGCCAGCGCCAGCCACGGTGCGAGCAGCGGGTCACCTGGCTGATCGTCCGCGATCACGGGGCCGAACACGAAACGGACCCCGAGCCAAAAGACGATGAATGCCGTGATGGCCGTACCGACCATCGCTTGGACACGTGAGCTCATGAGGTAGCCTCCTTGAAGGGGAGCAAGGAGAGAGGGCAATGTGCGCCCGCGCGAAGCTCACGCTCAGGTAGTCTCCGAATCACGACGCCGCAAGACCCGCCCTGACTCGGAACACACCCCTTGCCGCCCGAAATGCCCGGCTCACGCCGCATTCGGCGTGTTCGTCGGCACGTGCACTCGATCGGGTTCCTCGAGGCTCGTTGAGCCCCTTTGTAAGCGGCACGGTTACGCCGCTCGTGCTGTTCCCGGGCGACATGTTCGTTCGCGAGCCGTTCGTTCTGACGCTCGAAGCTCAGTACATCATCAAGAACCTGGTGCTGGTGAGCGGCGCGCTGGTCGTCGGAGCGACGGTGCGGGGTGGCACGCTGCGGTCCGAGCCCATCGACCGAGGCGCACGAGCGCGAGCACGAGACGCGCAAGCGATCCATGGCCAGGTCCTAGGCGTGTCTGGGCTGCGGGGCAGCTCAGAAGCGACGACCGATGCTTGGGTGGCGGAGGATGCCTGGGTCGCGGGCAAGGGATTGATCACGATCGGCCGCTGCGCGTGACGTACAGGAGCGGTCGTCGAGGTGTGGATGCCGAGTTCGTGGCGTCATGACCCCGCCCCACCGAGCGCCGGTGAGGCGGGGAGACGGGTTGGTTAGCGCCTGGAGAGGTCCTCGAGCCGTCGCAGAGGCAGATCGCCGGCCGCGTCTTTCACATCGTCCATCCGCACGTCGTTGCCATCGAGCTGCACGATGAAGCGCTCGCCGACGACGAAGCTGAGCTCGGCGGAGCCGATGTCTCCCTCGCGCGATTGGAACTCCTCGTATGCCGGATAACCCTCGTACTTCGTGGTACGCTCGTATCCGCGGTCGGTCTCGCGGTCCACGTCCACGCTGAGCCACGCGGCCATCCCCATCGCCGCGAAGCCACCCAGTCCACCCGTGTCAGTCACCGAGATCTCGATGCTTCCGTACTCCTCCTCCGCCTCCGCCTCGTAGCGCGCTTCCGCGATCGAGAAAGTGATCCCGGCCGCTCCGGACCGTTGCCCTTCCCGGCTGACTCGGCGCAAGCCCGCCACCTCCTCGGGCAGAAGCTCCTGGAGCTCGCGGAAGTCCACGGGGTCGACGCGTTCGCCGCTCGCCAAACCCTCCGCAGCTTCGCGGAGACCTTCCATAGCACTGGCGAAGTCGTCTGCGGGCGACTCCTCCGTGGCTCCCTCGTCACCGCCACACCCGAACAGGCCGATCCCCAGCATGGCGCATAGCGCCGCGATCGAGGGGGTGCGGAATTGCTTTACCATTCTTGAACTCCTTCGCGTGGGTACTTTCGTGGTGCTTGTAAGGCCCGCCACAAGACCACCGATTCTTCCCTCAGGACCATATCGTGCGGCTTTTTGGGGACTGAGGGAAGACTTGCCGCTCCTCGCCCGCGGTGTGACGGGAACTCCGACCATCGCCGATCACACTGGTGCTGGTGCGATCATGAGGCGAGGATCCGCCGGGCGGCGTTGACACCGGGGGACCCCGTCAGACCACCCCCGGGATGACTGCCGGCTCCGCATGAGTACAAGCCGCGGATCGGGGTCTCGTACCGCGCCCACCCGGGAACCGGGCGCCCGATGAAGACCTGATCGAGCATCACCTCGCCGTGGTTGATGCTCCCTTCCGTCAGCCCGAAGCGGGCTTCCAGATCGGCCGGCGAGAGCACGTGGCTGTGGACGACGCGGTCCGCCAGCCCTGGAGCGCAGCCGGCCAGCGTTCGCAGGGCGGTGTCCCCCACCACGTCTCGCGCACCGTCATCCCACTCGCCGTCACGCAGATCGTAGGGCGCGTACTGAACGAGGACCGACATCACATGCCGACCCTGCGGGGCCAGCGTCGGGTCCAGAACCGTCGGAATCACGGCCCGGAGGTGCGGCTCCCGGGAAGGCGCACCGTACTTGGCGTCATCGTACGCCCGCTCCACGTACCGGAGGCTGGGTGCCACGCAGAACGAGGCGGCATTCCCGTTCTCCGACCCGAAGTCCGGCAGCCCGTCCAGGGCCAGGTGCACCTTAGCGCACGCGCCGCGATAGCGGATGTTCCGGACCTGGCGGACGAAGTCGGGGTCGAGGTGCCCCGGATCGACGAGTCCTAGGAACGTCCGACGCGGGTCGGCGCTCGACGCAACCAGGTCACCCGCGATCTCCTCGCCCGACTCAAGCACGACACCGCGTACCGCGTGGTCCCTGACGGTGATTCGTCCGACGGTCGCGTCGGTGAGGATCTTCGCGCCGAAGTCTCGAGCCGCGGTCGCCAGGACGGCGCCGAGACCGGCCATCCCGCCCCGAACCCACCGCGTGGAGAGCGGCAAGCGCGACCCGCCCACCATGCCGTGCAGGAACACGAGCGCCGTGCCCGCCGCCATCGGTCCCTGGCAGATGCCGTGACAGCCGCGGGCGGCGAGAACGCCCGTGACCGCGTCGCTTTCGAACCACTCATCAAGCAGCTCCCCGATCGTCATCGGCAGAAGCCGCATCAGCTCAACGGCGTCCGCGCGCCCGACCCGCCCGAGCTTCGCGCCCAAGCGCACGAGCTCCCAGAGATCCTTGCGGCTGGCCCCGGCTGCGCGGGGAGGTGTCGTCTCGTACAGAATGCCGAGCGCCCGAGCGGCACGCCCCATCGCATCGGCGAACGCCGGCCAGCGAGCAGCATCGCGCCTCGAGAAGGGCCGGATCGCGTCCGCCGTTCGCGCCGCATCGCGATACAGGGCGAGAGCACCACCTCCCGGCTGGAGAGACACGACCGCGGGGTCCGGGCGCACGATCTCGAGACCCGCACGATCGAGGTGGAGATCTGCCACGGCCCGGCGATCGAGGGCGGCCATCTCGTGCGCCCCGACGTCGACCCGGAAGCCCGGCCACAGCTCCTCGGTCGCCGCGCACCCGCCGGGCTCGTCCGTACGTTCGAGGACGATCGTCCGCCGTCCCGAGCGGGCGAGGTAGGACGCCGTCACGAGCCCGTTGACGCCCGCGCCGATGACGATCGCGTCATACGGCTCCGAGCCCACGGACCCCGTCCCCCGGGTCGTCATCGCCGCAGGTCCTTGAGGATCTCGAGCGCGGCCAGCCGGCCGGAGGCGCCGCACACCCCTCCACCCGGGTGCGTCCCCGACCCGCACTGGTAGAAGCCCCGAACCGGCGTGCGGTAGTTCGACCACTCCGGTGCCGGCCGGTAGAAGAACAGCTGGTGAAGCGACAGCTCGCCGTGGAAGATGTTGCCCTCGGTCAACCCCAGGACTTCCTGCATGTCCATGGGCGTCATGACCTGACGGTGGAGGATGGATTCCTTCAGGTTCGGCGCGTATATGCTCAGCGTGTCGACGACAGCGTCCCCGAACGCCTCGCGCTTCGCGTCGTCCCAGCCCCCGTTCAGGTCGAACGGCGCGTACTGGACGAAGATCGACATCACATGTCTTCCGGGTGGCGCCATCCCGGGATCGATCATCGACGGAATGATGATGTCCATGTACGGGTGCCGTGAGAACTCCCCGTACTTGGCGTCGTCGTAGGCCCGTTCGAGATACTCGATGTCGGGACTGATCGAGATCGCCCCTCGGTGGTGCGGCCCTCGACCGGGTAGACACGTGAACTCGGGGAGCTCGCTCAGCGACAGGTTCACCTTCCCAGAGGAGCCGCGGATACGGAACCGCCGGATCGCATCGAGGAAGTCTCCGGGGAGATCACCGGAATCCAGCAGCTCGAGAAACGTCCGCTTCGGGTCCACGCCGGAGACGATCGTCCGGGCGTAGATCTCGTCCCCGTTCTCGAGACCGACGCCGACCGCTTTCCGACCCTTCACGATCACGCGGTCGACCGTACTCTCGAGCCGGATCTCCGCGCCGTGCTCGCGGGCCGCGGACGCGATCGACTCGCTCACGGCGCCGGTCCCGCCCTTCGCCATGCCCCATGCCCGGAAGACGCCGTCGATCTCGCCCATGTAGTGGTGGAGGAGGACGTATGCCGTTCCCGGAGATCGCGGACCCAGGAACGTCCCGATGATCCCGCTCGCCGACATCGTCGCCTTGAGCGGCTCGAACTCGAACCACTCGTCGAGGAAGTCGGCGGAGCTCATCGTCATGAGCTTGTACAGCGCGTGGAATTGCTTCTCACCGAGATCCCGCACGTGCTTCCCGAGCCTCAGCATCGTTTTCAGATCGCGGGGGCTCAAGGACAGCGGATCCGGAGGCACCATCCCGAGGATCGGTTTGACCGCCCAGGCCAGCTGGTACATCAACGTCCCGAAGTCGTCGTACGCCTCGGCGTCGCGCGGCGAGTGTCGGTAGAGCTCGCGGCGGGTCTTGTCGTGGTCCGCCCAGCGGCCGAGGTAGTCTCCGTTCCGCAGCGGAGTGATGGTGCTCTCCAGCGGAAGGATCTCGAGACCATGACGCGAGAGATCCAGGTCGCGGATGATCTCCGGTCGCAGGAGGCTCACCACGTAGGAGGCTACGGAGTACTTGAAGCCCGGGTAGATCTCCTCTGTGACGGCGGCTCCGCCCACCAGATGCCGCCGCTCGAGGACGAGCGTCCGAAGCCCGGCCCGGCCCAAATAGGCCGCGGCGATCAGGCCGTTGTGCCCACCGCCGACCACGATGACGTCGTACGCCGATCGGTTAGCCATCGGGCGTCTGCCCATCAGTCACTGAAGTGGCCGCGGCGTTTCGGTGAGCGGATGTGGCGGCCCTCGCTGACGGAGTCGCACGCTTCCGCTCCGGGTCGAAGAACGGCGTCTTCGTCACGCGCGCTTCGGCGCGCCGCCGCCGGTGCTCGACGGTGACCTCGATCTCGACCGTTGATCCGATGGACGCGAACGGCGCCTCCAGGTGGGCCAGCCCCAGGTACCGCTTGAGCGTCGGCGACCAACAACGGCTCGTCGCATACCCGACCTGCGCACCGTCGGCGTACACGGGCACGCTGTCACGCACCGTGGCTCCTGGCAGCTGTGGCGGCAGACCCACCTTCAGATACGCCTTCTCGAGCGACTCCCAGTCGATCTCGAGTCCACGAAACTTCCACTCCGGAGCGCGGGCCTTCTCGGCCGCCAGCGCCGCCTGCCCCACGAACGGCTTCTTGTCGAGCTTCACCGTCCACCCGAGTCCGAGCTCGTACGGCGAGGACTTGCGGAGGTCGATTACCGCCCGATGAGCGGGTACGTAGTCGACGTCGATGAGGATGAGCCCCGCCTCCACACGGACCATGTCGAGGGCGAGCAGACCCGCCGGGGCGATACCGTAGGTCGTGCCCGTTTCGATCAGAGCGTCCCAGAGCGGCCCCGCCGATCCGGCATCCGCCCAGATCTCGTATCCGAGGTCCCCCGTGTAACCGGTGCGCGAGATCTGAACCGGGATACCCGCGACCTGCGTCTGGATCACGCGGAAGAACCCGAGCTGTTCGATGTCGGCCTCGGTGATCGCGCGGAGGATGTCGCACGACGTCGGCCCCTGGAGCGCCAGGGCGCCGATCTCGTCAGTCTCATCGTGGATCGTGACGTCCAGACCGGCGGAGTTCTCGTGCATCCACAGGAAGTTCGGCTCGGCCGCCGTGAGACGAAAATCGGACTCGTCGAGACGCTGGACGGTGCCATCGTCCCGGACCTTGCCGTCCGGGTCGCACCATGGAGTGTAGAGCACCTGTCCGACCGCGCACTGCTCCACGTCCCGTGTGATCATCCGATCCAATAACGGCGCGGCGTCCCGGCCCGTGACCCTGTACTTGTAGAGGGGTGAAACGTCGATCAGTCCGGCAGTGCCCCGGATAGCGGCGTATTCGTGCTCGTGCGTGAGCTCATACGAGCTTGCCGACACATAGCCGGCCCAGCGTCGCCAGTTGCTCGCTTCGCAGAGCGGGCTCGTGCGCGAGTGAAACGGAGTGCCGCGGAGCATTCAGGCGGGCCGCGAAGTGTTCTTCAGCGGCCTCCTACGGCACAGCTCGGGAGTCGAGTCGGTCAGATGCATTCGCGGGCGGGTTTCCGCACCTCAGAAGGATCGAGTCGCGGTGTCGGCTCCGGGCATAACGTGTCCCATGAACATGTCCCGTTGTTCGTGATTCTATGGGCGAAGAGGGATTCGAACCCCCGACCTCCTGCTTGTAAGGCAGGCGCTCTAAACCAGGCTGAGCTATTCGCCCGTG
>JBDHAC010000057.1:0-37622 GCA_039588275.1 Gemmatimonadota bacterium | reverse complement strand
AGTACCGCTTCAACCACCGGAGCCTCAAGCCGACCGACTTCGCCGACCATCTTGTGCAGGTGATGGTCTCACCCAATGGTCCGTGAAACGTCAAATGCCCTCAGCTGAAACGTCCCGACGCTGAAAGTAGCGCCGAGAACCTCCGGCTATCTCCGATTCCCGTCGTCTTGCCCCTCCTGTCGCTGGTCCTGCCCCTCTTCTCGTAGCGCTTGCTCCTCCTGCCGGAGCTCGCCCTGCTCGCGCACGAGATACGTCTGAATCGCGTCCGCGTCTTCGCCCGTGAGGACGTCTGAGAAGCTGGCCATGCCGGCTTCGGAGAGAGCGCCGTCGAGGACGATCGACTTGAAGATCCCGTGCGTCTCGGGTGTCATGCGGTGCAGGTCCGGGGTGCCGCTCAGGTACCGCTCGCCGCGCCCCGAGTGGCAGAAGAAGCACCAGGTGAAGAAGAGCGTCTCACCCTCTTGAGCCACGGAGTCGACCACGACGAAATCGGCCGGCGGCTCGGGCGTCTCCTGCGGGATGTGCACCGGGGGTAGGGGCGTCGGCCCGCCGCCCAGCTTGAACGCCAGGAGGCGGCCGTAGTTCTCGTACTGCCGGCGCGCGGCCTCATCGTTAGGCCAGGTGTACGCTCCGGCGAACAGGGCCACGTATTGCTCGCCGTCGAGCGCGTAGGTGATCGGGGCGGCGACGACCGCGGTGCCGAGCTCGATCTCCTGCAGCACCTCGCCCGTGTCGGCCGCGTACGCCACGAGCTTCCCGCCCGCCGTCCCCTGGATCACCAGGTTCCCCGCCGTCGTGAGCACGCCCCCGCCCGACGTCCACACCGAGCCGACGCGGACTCTCCATCGCTCGCGCTGCGCGATCGGATCCCAGGCGATCAGGAACTCTCCGAGGTCGGTGTCTGGAAGCTCCGGGTGCTCGGCGACCGTCTCTTGGAACATCTCCTGGGCGTCCTCCGGCATGATTTCGGTGAGCTCCCAGTCGAAGATGCCGACGGCCCCGGCGTTGTAGTGGCCAGGCTTCCACTCGTACGCCTCTTCGTTCCCGATCACCATGCCCCACTCTCGGATGGGGATGTAGGTGAGACCGGTCATCGAGTTGTAGGCCATCGGGTGCCAGTTGTGCGCGCCCCCGTAGGTCGGGAAGACGACGACCGGATCGTCCTTGTAGACCGCCGCCGGGTTCACGATCGGCCGGCCGTTCTCATCCAGACCGGTGGCCCAGTTGACGAACGCGAACGCCTCGCCCGAGATGAACTCCCCCGTCTCGCGGTCGAGGACGTAGTAGAACCCGTTCTTGGGCGCCTGCATGATCACCTTGCGCAGCCGGCCGTCGATCTCGAGGTCGGCGAGGATCATGTTCGCGGTCGCCGTATAGTCCCAGATCTCCCACGGGACCTGCTGGAAGTGCCACGCGAGGCTGCCGTCGTCGGGGTCGATGGCGAGAATCGAGACGAGAAACAGGTTGTCGCCACCCGACGGATCGCGATGCCACCCGGAGTAGGGGGTGCTGTTCCCCGTGCCCACGTAGAGTAGATCCAGCTCCGGGTCGTAGTTCATCTCGCCCCACACGGTGCCGCCCAGCCCGGCGTCCCAATTCGTGTCGGGGCCCCACGTCTGGAGCGCGAGCTCCATGGCGGCGTTCTCGGGAGGGGCCACCGCCGGATCGCCCGGTACCGTGAAGAAGCGCCACCGCTCCTCGCCCGTCTCCAGGTCGTACGCCGTAATGTAGCCGCGCACGCCGAACTCGGCCCCGGAGTTCCCGATCACCACCACGTCCTTGGCAACCTGCGGTGGGCTCGTGATCCCGTAGAAGCGGGTCTCACGGTCGATGAAGGTGTCGACCTTCCACAGCTCGGCGCCCGTCGAGGCGTCGAGGGCGACCAGAAAGCCGTCGAGCGTCGCCACGTACACCTTTTCGTTCCAGACCTGGAGCCCTCGATTGACCGCTCCGCAGCACGAGCGCCGGTTGGAGCTTCCGTCGACGTCGGGGTCGTACCGCCAGCGCTCCTCACCCGTTCGGGCGTCGACCGCGAACGCGCTGCCCCACGGGCCCGAGACGTAGAGCACCCCGTCCACCATGATCGGCGTCGCCTGCTGGGGAAACTCGACCCGGCCCCGGCGCGAGCGGGCCTCGTACTCCCAGGCAAAGCCGAGCGTGGAGACGTTGTCCGCGGTGATTTGGGTGAGCGGCGAGAAGCGTTGGCCGTGATGCGTACGGCCGAGCGCCATCCACTGGTCGGGTTCAGCAGGCGCTCGGCATCGATGGCGCCATCGGGTTGCGGCGCACACGCCGCGAGCAGGAATACGAACGCCAGGCAGGTCCGACGAAGCATGGGCACCCCCGTGGCAGAAGGGACGCGATCTGGAAGGGGACGAAACTAGGGGGGTGGCCTTTCTTGCCGAAAGGCCACCCCAGGTGGCAGACCTGATCCGATATCGGTGAGGTGCTGACTTCCCGCGTCACGGCGCTCCGGCGCGCCCACGCTCAATCCGGAGTGGCCGCCGGGTCGCTGAGCATCTCCTGAAACGCCTCCGCGGGAGCCGCGCCGGTAGGGAAGAGCCCCGTCAGCCAATCGCTCCACCGGCCTCTCATCTCCTCCACCACCGCCGGCTCGAGGCCAAACGTCGAGAGGGACAGATAGAGGAAGTTCTGGGGACCCATCTGCTCCAGGGTCGCGCCGAGTAAGCCGTCATTCACGTCCTCGAGGGTCACGAGAAACCGGTGGGGCGGGTCCAGCATGATCACTTCGCCGGCGAGATCCTGTCCGAAGGCGGTCCGCCCGCTGTAGCGAGCTCCGGACGTCGCGGTCTCCAGCGTGTCCGCGACTCCGAGGCCATCGTCTCCCATCAGTACCGGCCACGCGTCCGCGCATGAGCCGGGTAGTCCGACCATCGAGACGATCTGATCGCGAGGCGTGCCGGCGTGCCGCTCCAGGTAATGTCGCAGGCTCATGAGGAAGATCGTCCAGCCGCGCTTCGTTCCCTCGTAAAACGCGTCCCAGTCGTCAGTGTCGGGGATCCCGGAGGTCACGAGGCGGAGCACCGTCTTCCCGCCCCTGGTCTCGATGAAGTACTCCTCCGCGATCGGCCCCGTCTCGAACGGCGGCGATCCCGGCATGGGGCGGTGCTCGATGCGAAAATGTCGTCCGGGCTCGAAGGTGACGATCTCGCTCACCCCGTCCATCCCCTCGCCCCACGAGACCTTGTAGGTCCCCCCGACGCGCGGATCGATCTCGGCGCTCTGCACGTACCAGCGAATGACCTCTTCGGCCTCGGTGATCGCCCGCCAGACGGCCTCCGGTGGTGCGTCGATCTCGATGCTGTGTTCCTGCTCTCGCGTGCCGGGGTGATCGCTCTCGCTCATTCTCGTTCTCTTGCTTCGGAAGACGTTCCGCCTTCGGGGTCTCGTCTGGGATGCATGCCCAGGATCAAACGGTAGGGGCGACCGCCCGGGTCGTCAGGGCGGTCGTACTCGGCCACCAACTCGGAGATGGCTGCTGTCAGCTTCTCGGTAAATGCCCGCATGTCGGCAGGCGATCGAAAGTGGATCTCCGTCTCCTGGGTCACGGTCGCGAGTCGCTGGCCGGCCTCGCGCGCGCCTTCACGGAGGGCGGCGACGTCGCCCATCAGCTGCGCCGCGGTGCGCACCAGATACGCGCTCGAGAATCGGTCCTGCCGCTCCTCGGGCTCCGTGGCGACGTCGCCGAGAACCTCGGGCGCGACGACGAGCGTTCTCGCCGACGTCTGGAGCAGCCTCTCCTGACAGCCCCGCCGCTGACGCAGCTCGACCAGCCGAAGGAGTCCCAGATCCTCCAGCACGCGCACGTGATAGTTGAGCTTCTGGCGACTCACCCCGAGACGGGGGGCCAGGCTACTCGCGGACCCCGGGTCACGGAGCTCTCGCAACACCCGCCGCCTGAGAGGAGAGAGCGCGGCTCGCACGCGGCCAGGGTCCGCGAGAACCCGCACCGGCTCCACGGCTCGCAACCCAGTCGATACCGCCTCCGCTCGTGATTCCGCTATCGCGACCATGACACACCATACATTAGACAACTTATTTTGTCAAAATGGCCCCTGACTCGTATGTGGCTATTGTCTCTTGGAGACAACCGGCACGCCTCTTGTTCCCGGAGCCCGAAGGACGCAGGCGCTCGAGGGCGGGGCGATTGGAAGGTTGATAGCTACCGTCGGTTAGGCACCGATCGGTTCCACTATTCTGAGACGTTTCTGCTGAAACGCTTCTTGATGGAGGCCGTACGTCGTCAAGGGCCTACGGGCGCGAACCTATCGAATCGAGAAGCTCTGCAGCAGCGCGCCCGCGAAGTAGATCTCGCAGCGATCACCGGTGAGGAAGTTGCCGGTCCATCCTTCGAGGAATCCCACCTCCTCGAACCCGAGCGGGGCGACGTCCACGCTCAGCGTCTTGGAGAATGAGCCCCGGTAGCAGGTGAGATCGAAGGCGAGCCGCACTGGCCTCACGTTCCGCAAGCGAAGGACCTGCGAGCCGTCATCGAGGAGCGACGGGCGCGTCTCGAGCTCCAGCTCCCGGATGGCCTCCCAGGCCGGCCTCTGCTGCTCCAAGATTCGAGCGTTGTTCCGGGCGATCGTGTCGCCCTGAGCCGCGGCTCGCTCGTACCAGAGCATCGCGTCGTCGTCGCTGGCCGGAACGCTCAGGCCCTGGTCGTAGATGAAGCCCACGACACGCTGCGAGACGGCGTCGCCCTGTTCGGCCGCGCGCCGATACCAGCTGAGCGCATCCGGGTAGCTCTGGCTCCCACCCCGCCCGTGGAAGTACAGATCTCCCAGGTTTCGCTGCGCCATCATGTATCCCTGGTCGGCCGCCTGGCGGAAGAACTGGCGGGCCTGCGAGTACTCTTCGGTCATCGTCAGGGCGGCCCCGAGGTTGTTTTGGGCCCGCGCGTCGTTCTGCTCCGCCGCCGACCGGAGCCAGCGCATCCCCTGCGCCGTGTCTCCGGAAACGCCGGGCGGCCCGAAGATGAGGAGGTAGCCGAGACCGCCCTGCGCCATCGCGTTCCCCTGCTCGGCGGCGGGTTCGTACCACCGCCGCGCCTCGCCGAGATCCGGCGCGACCCCCAGGCCGAACTCGTACATCTGACCGAGGTACGCCTGAGCCGTGGGATTCCCATCATTCGCGGCGCTTTCGAAGAGCTCGGCTGCCTCGACGAACCGCTCCCCTTCGTACGCTTCCATCCCCTGCCGGGCGGTTTCCTCCGCACCCGGACCCATGAGCGGAGTGAACAGGACGAACACGGCGATGAATGCGGAGGCGACGGCGCCGAAGATCCACAGGCTTTTGAGGTAGACGGGCACGAAGCTCGCCTGTGTCCCCCAGCTCGCTCCCGGGTCGGACGAGCCCCGCAGGCGCAGCAGACTGAGCGCGTCGCGCAGCGACCGGCCGTGCGGTCCGACGAGGTGTTTCTTGTTCCAGAACCGATTCTGGGACGCGATCACCACGTCGTGCGAGTCACGCTCCTCGAAGCGCAGGATGGTGTACGGGAAAACGATCTGCGAGAATCGGTACTTCCCGATCCGGTCGGCCGGGATGCTCAACAGCTGGCTGGCACTGACTCCGTGTACCGTCCGGGCGGTCCCCTTCAGGCCGACCACCCCTCGGTCGGTCACGATGAAGATGTCCGTCTTCGGCCGGAACAATCGGTACACCCCGTACCCGAGACCGGCGAAGACGAAGATCGCGAGGCCGGTCTCGGTCAGGACGCTTCCGAGGAAGAAACCGAAAACCCTCGCACCCACCCATTGCACGAGCGCCGCGATCGACACGAGTACCGCGGTGAGCACGATCAGTCGAAGGCGGCTCGTGTCTTCAGCCACCTTCGCGGGGCAGACGGCAAGGATCTCGGCACCTTCGGTGAAGTGCTCGACCATCTCATCGACGCTGCTGAACACCGGCTGATTGTCGAGGGCGTCGTTTCTCATGTGCGCGTAGCGTTGAGGATCGGGCGAAGCGAGCTATCAGACCCCGGTCGAGCCACCCACAGCGGGCTATTCTCGCTCTCGGTGGCTGAGAGGCCGCTGTGTGGCAAGTCTCAAAGCTCCAAAAGCTGACTTGGAGCAAGGTGGGTGGCAAGCGGCGTCCGGCCTTGGTCGCGGACCGGGGCCGCAACCGAGCCGTCGTATCAGTCCCGGAGCCCGCGTAGGAAGTCGAGATTCATGACGTCGTACTTCCCCGCGTCGCCCTCCTTGGGCGTCTCGAGCAGCTTCGGCGCGCGCACGAAGCGCTCATCGTTCATCAGGCGCCGAAAGGGCTCCACGCCGAGGGTTCCCTGGCCGAGGTGTTCGTGGCGGTCGACCCGTGCTCCGAGTGGGTGCTTCGAGTCGTTGACGTGGAAGAGCTGAAGATTCCGGAGCCCGATCACGTCATCGAATCTCGCCCACACGCCTTCCCAGTCGCCCACCAGGTCGTAGCCGGCCGCGAATGCGTGACAGGTGTCGAAGCAGACCCCCACCCGGGAGCCGAACCCGCCGGGGATGCCAGCGAGGATCGCGGCCAGCCGCTCGAACGTCGCGCCAATCGACGTGCCCGACCCGGCGGTCAGCTCGAGCAGTACCGCCGTCGTGCCTTCGACCCGCTCCAGCGCGTGCGCCACCCCCTCGGAGTTGCGCGCTACACCGGCCTCAAAGTTACCGTCTGTCGCGTTCCCCGGGTGCGTCACGAGGAATTCGAGGCCGAGCGAGACGCAGCGCCGCAGTTCGCCCTCCAAGCAACGGACCGACCGCTCCCAGAGCGCACCGTCGGGCGACGCCAGGTTGATCAGGTACGAGTCGTGCGCGGCGGCCACGCGGATGCCGTGCGCCTGCCGGGCATCGGCGAACGCCTGCACCGTGGCGGCGTCGATCGTCGGCTCCGCCCACCGGGTGGGCTGTTTCGTGAACAGCTGCAGGCAGGCGCACCCGATCTCGGCGGCGCGGCCCGGCGCGCTGTCGACCCCGCCCGCGGTCGACACGTGCGCGCCCAGCTCATCGGAGATCTTCGGCAGGTCTCGACGCCTCAGGGAGCCGACGCCGAACCGCCCTCCACTGGCGGCGCCCCCGTCGCTTCCACCGCTCGCTCGAGCTCCGGAACCACCTGCTCGGCCATCCGATCGATCTGTCCGCGGATCGCGACCAGTTCGTTCCGCCCCGCCTCCACCGTGCGCCGGTGGAGCTGGGTGGGCCCGTACGTGGTGTCGAGCCCGTCCTGGCCCACGTCGAGGCGGTCGTCGGGCGTCGGGGGATCCCGCTCTCCGATCTCATCCTTCGCCTCGCTGCCCTCCAACGCCTCACGAAGCTCGAGGAGCTCTAGCCGCGCCTCGTACAGACGACTGGCCAGCTCGGGGTCGGGGCGCTCCGCGCGGGCGAGAGCCGTCTGCAGCGCCTCCACCTTCTGGATCTGTTCGTCGATGAGGGTCTCGGCGCGATCCAGATCTCGCTCCAACGCCACCACCTCCGCCCGGAAGGAAGCGACGGCCTCGTTCGATACACGGGGGAGGGTGCCCTCGCGCAGCGGCTCCACCTCGAACCGGATGGGGCCCGCGAGCTCGGTCACCTCGCCCTCCTCGATCTTGACCAGGGTGGCTGCATAGGTCCCCGGGAGCGCCAGAAAGCCCCCTCCTCCCCCGGGACTCTCGAGGTCGACGAGGCCCTGCGGCGCGTGCTCCAGGTCCCAGCTCACCCGGTGGAGCCCGGCCGACGTGGGGCCGTCCACGCGATCGATCACGCTCCCCGCGGCGTCGCGCACCACGACCTGCACCGTCGGCCCCTGCTCCCGCATCTCACCCTCGAGCGCGTCCCAGCCGGGGAAGGGGACGTCCTCTACCTCGCCGACGTCCCGCTCCCGCTCCTTCCGCTCCGCCTCCTTCGAGGTGTAGCCGTCCCGCAGGTGATAGGTGAAGACGGCGCCGAACGGAGGGTTCTCGGCCCGGTAGTCGGCGTCCCCTTGCGACTCGGAGAGCTCCTTCGGGACGTACCAGTACGCCGTCCGCGTGGAGAAGAGCGCCGCCTCGCGGCTCAGGACCTCGGCGCTCAGCTCGCGGAGCGGGGTGTAATCGTCGAGGATGAAGATGCCTCGACCGAACGATCCTGCCGCGAGATCATTGTGCGTCCGCTGAATGTCGATGTCGCGGAAGGAGATGGTCGGCGCCCCGCCCTCGAGCTCGATCCACTCCGTCCCGCCGTCCACCGTGAAGAAGATGGCGAACTCCGTCGCGGCGAAGAGCAGGTTCGGCTGTACGTGGTCCTGCACCATTCGCCACACGAGGTGCCGATCCGGCAGGTTCCCCGCGATGGACGCCCACGAGCGGCCGCGGTCCGTGCTCTTCACGAGATAGGGCCGGAAGTCACCGTACTTGTGGTTGTCGAGCGCCACGTAGACGGTGCTCTCGTCGAACAGGTCGGCCTTGATGTCGTTGACGAACGCCGTGGCGGGCACCCCCGGGATGCTCCCCACCTCGATCCGCCGCCAGTTCTCCCCACCATCCTCGGTCACCTGGAGCAGACCGTCGTCGGTGCCGGCGTAGATGAGCCCCTCGACGAGCGGCGACTCGCCGAGCGAGGTGACCGTGTTGTAGTTGGACATGGCGGAGACGTCCCACGGATTGTCCCAGCTCTGCCGCCGGCCCCCGATCGGGAGCGTGATCCGCTCCTGGTTCCGGGTCAGATCGCCGGAGATCGGCCGCCAACTGTCGCCCCGATCGTCCGTTCTCCAAACGCGCTGCGACGCGAAGTAGATGCGTGTCGGGTCGTGCGGGCTGATCTCGATGGGCGCGTCCCAGTTGTAGCGCTCGAAGCCTTCGCCCTCGCGCGCCTGTGGCTGGATGAACACCTGATCGCCGGTGATGCGGTCGACGCGGTGCAGCCCGCCCTGCTGGGTCTCGGCGTAGATGATGTTCGGGTTGCCGGGCTCGGTGGCCGAGTCGTGGCCGTCGGCGCCCAGCGTCTTGAACCAGTCGGCGTTCCGAATCCCCTCTTCCTTGTCGGTGCGCGAAGGGCCGCCGTTGGAGCCGTTGTCCTGCGTGCCTCCGAACACGTGGTAGAACGGCTCGGCGTCGTCGACGGAGATCTTGTAGTACTGCATCAACGGGAGATTGCTGAGGAACCTCCACGTCTCCATGTCGTCGTACGTCTCGTACAGCCCGCCGTCCGACCCGACGAGCAGGTAGTTCGGGTCGCCTTTGCGGAAGGCGATCGCGTGGTCGTCGGAGTGCTTCGTTTCGAGATTCATGAACCGGAACGAGGCGCCGTGGTCGTCGGAGATCTGGGTCACGTTGCTGACCAGATAGAGGCGTCCGAACCGATGCGGCGAGGCGTACAGTTCCTGGTAGTAATGCGGCCCGGTTCCGCCCGAGACCGCGTCCGACATCTTCGTCCACGACCCGCCCCGGTTCATCGATCGATAGAGGCCGCCCGTCCGCCGGTCGAGCTCGATCGCCGCGTACACGTTGTCGGGATCCTGCGGCGAGATCGCGAGACCGATCTTCCCCATGTTGGAGGTGGGGAGCCCGGTCGTGAGCTCCCTCCAGGTCTCGCCCCCGTCCGTGCTCTTGTGGACCCCCGACCCGGGTCCGCCACCCAGGTAGGCGGCCACGGTGCGGTGACGCTCCCAGGTGGCCGCGTACAGGACATCCGGATCACGCCGGTCCATGACGATGTCCGTCACGCCGATCCAGTCGTCGCCGCCGAGCACCCGGCGCCACGTCTCGCCGCCATCGGTGGTCTTGTACAGCCCTCGCTGGCCGCCCGGGGTCCACAGCGGGCCCTGGACCGAGACCCACAAGACATCGGAGTCCTCGGGGTGGACCAGCATGGTGGAGATGTGCTGCGAGCCCTCGAGACCCATGTTCCGCCACGTGCGCCCGCCATCGGTGCTCCTGTAGACGCCGTCGCCGAAGCCGACGTGCCGCCCGCCGATGTTCTCCCCCGTCCCCACCCAGACCGTGGACGGGTCGCCCGGGTCGATGGCGACCGAGCCGATCGAATAGGAGGGTTGGTCGTCGAAGATCGGCGTCCAGGTCGTACCGGCGTTCACGGTCTTCCACACGCCGCCCGAGCCCACGCCCACGTACCAGATGTTCGGATTCTCCGGGTGGATGTCGATGTCGGCGATGCGTCCGCCGTTGATCGCCGGCCCGATGTTACGGAGCTCCAGGGCACTGAGATCGGTTGCCGAAAGCGTCGAACCGCCCTCCTGCGCCGCGAGCTCGGCGGCCGGCAAGAGGACCAGGGCGATGAGCGGCGTGGCGAGGGGGGCGAGTCTGTTCATGGCGCCGTCCGGGCAGAGGAAACGTAGAACGAGGTGGCCTGCCAGAAGCATCCGGAACCAGGCCGGACACGGGATCCCTGGCACAGTCAGAACGTGCCAGGTGGGTGAAAGGTGAGCAAGACTCCTGTCGCAGGTTGGCCGGGGGGGGCCGCCGACTTCGTCCCTCTGCAAGAGCGCGATCCGGCTCTCGGGCTTGGTCTCACCCTCTTCTGAAGCGGTACCAGGGGGCCTTGAATCAGCCCACCCCTCGTTTCACCCGGCAGTCACGGCTCGTCGACCGTGAACCACTCGCTCAGCGCGCTTCGAAATCGGTCGAGCGCGGCCTCGTATTCGGGGACGCCGACGAGTGTCCGCGACTCCTCGGGATCCCGTCGGTACGCATACAGCTCCTCGGACCCCTCCAGACCCCGAATGTAATGGAGCTCGTCCGAAATCAGCGATCTGAGCTCGCCCGGTCGATCGAGGACTGTGGAGATCTGGCCCACGTCGAACGTGTGCTCGGACAAGACGAAAGAATCGGGCGAAGCCGCCTCCGGATCCAGCATCAAGTCGACCAGGCTCCGTCCGGGGAACTCTCCTCCCGCGACCCCGGCGAGATCAAGGATGGTGCGCGGCAGGTGTCGCATCCCGGCTACCCGCCCCACACGTACCCCGGCCGGGACTCGTTTGGGGAACCGAACGACGAGTGGTACACGCAGAAGCTGCAAGTACAGGCTATTTCCGTGCGTGGTCAGCCCATGTTCGCCAAGAAGCTCTCCGTGGTCGGCGGTGACGATAATAACCGTCTCGTCGAGCTCGCCGCGTGAGTCCAGCTCCCGGGTCAGCTCACCCAGGTAATGGTCGATGTATCGGATCTCGCTATCGTAGTTGTCGATCGGGTCGGGCTCTTGGCCCAGCCATTCCCCAAAACCCTCGTGCGCGCGGTAGGGAAAGTGCGCGTCGTAGTAGATGATGAAGGCGAAGAACGGATGCCCATCCGCCGCCGGGAGCCAGTCGAGAAACGCACGGGTTATCTCTCCGGCCGACTTCTGGCATTCACGTCGGTGCGCGGTCGTAAAGTCCGGATCCCGCGCGATGTCAGCGAGGTCGGACCACGACCGGACCCCGAGAATATCCTGCACAATGGCGGTTTGGCCGAGCCACGAGTGGCGGAGCACGCTCTCCCGGGGTCCGACGTAGTCCTCATAGTGGATGAAGCCACGCGAGAGGCCGACATCCCGGCTCCCATAGTGAAGGTTGGCCGAGAAGCCGGCCGAAGCGTACCCCGCTGCCGTGAGGACCTCGGCCACCGTCGGGTACCTGTCATCCAGACGCTCCATGAATCCGCTCGATTGCTCGTGCGGATACGTTCCGGTAAGCATGGTGCCGAGGGCTGGCAGCGACCAGGGAGAGGTCGTGATGAACCAGTCGAACACCGCCCCCTCCTCCGCCAGAGCATCGAGGCTCGGCGTCGTCCGCCGATCATATCCGTAGGCTCCGAGGTTCTCGGCACGAACCGCATCGAGCATGATGAGCAGGACGTTCGGTGATCCCGCTGGTGACTCGGGGAGCGCTCCGATCGCCCGCCGTTCGCGCCAGGTGGCTCCGACGGTCATACCGGCTCCGATGACCACAACAGCGGCGATCAGGGGAGCCAGCGAGCGCCTCATGAAGCGCACGACCGCGGGCGTCCGAGGGGCCAGGACGCGGGTCAACATGGCGGCCGCGCCCAATGCCAACAGTCCACCGGCCGCTCGGTGTATCTGTTCGTACGGAAGCACGAGACTCCCGAAGCCCAGCAGACCGAAGAGGAAGAACCCTGCCGCGCTCGAGATTCGCTTGCCCAGGGCCATCGTCAGGATGGCGAGAAGAACCGCCGGGATCAGAAAGAGAATCGAGTACGCGACTGGCGCCAGCCACACGGTGTGAAGGCTGAGGAATAGCAAATGCCCCAACACGTGTCTCTGAAACAGCAGGATCGCAGACTCCGCGAAGCCCGTGACGAGGGCGAACCAGATGCCGGCGATAAGCTGGTCGAGTGCGCGACGCGAGTTCAGATCAACTTCTCCTGACGAGTGTGTGGCGTCGGCTCAAGGGCGGCGAGCCGCGCGATCCGGCCGACGAAGGGCTCCTCCTGTCGAAGCTCGTGCTGCTCATGCACAAGGTATGCCTGAATCGCGTCGATGTCCTCGCCCGTGAGGACGTCCCTGAAGCTCGTTATCCCGGCTTCGGAAGGAGGAAGGGACGCGGTCTGGAAGCGGACGGATTTGGGGGCGGGTACGTGGTCGTGGCCGGCGACCCCGGTTTGCAGCGATGGCTCGCGCTCCGCAGCTTGAGCGGCACCCTCAGGAGGCGAGTCCATGGATCTCTCCCGTCGTGAAGCCCTCGGCCGGCTGACCCTGCTCCTGGGCAGCGCCATCTCCACTCCAGCGGTGGGTGCGATCCTCCCTGGCTGCCGGGCCGAGCCACCAACGCCGGACTGGGTTCCGCAAGCCCTGACGTCCGACCAGTTCAACCTTCTCGAAGTCCTGGTCGATCGCATCATTCCGACCACCGACACGCCCGGGGCGAGGGATGTCGGCGTTCCCTCCTTCATCGACAGGCTGCTCCAGGATTGGGCGGACGTGAACGAGCGCGAGCGGTTTCTGACCGGCCTCGCCGCCATCGACGAGGAGAGCCGGGAAAGCCACGGTGCCCTCTTTCGCGAGGCGACTCGCGAGCAACAGAACGAGCTCCTCGCTCGCCTCGACGAAGAAGGAGTCCGGGCACGCGACGACGAGGTCGATCCCCTCCCCTTCTTCGCGATCCTCAAGGAGTGGACGCTGGTGGGCTACTACACGACGGAAATCGGAGCGACGCAGGAGCTCCAGTGGCTGGCCGTGCCCGGTCGCTACGACGGGAACCTGCCGCTGGACGAGGTCGGCCGGACATGGGCATGAGCCTCCAGACCGGTCAGGCGGACCCCGGGAAGACCTACGACGCGATCGTGGTGGGCTCCGGCATTACGGGGGGTTGGGCCGCGAAGGAGCTGACCGAGCGGGGCCTGGATGTGTTGCTTCTCGAGCGGGGGCGGCCGGTCGAGCACGGGCCGGACTACACTACCGAGCACAAGCCTCCCTGGGAGATGCCGTACCGGGGCGAGGGCGACCGCCGGAGGTTGGAGGAGGACCAGTTCCTCCAGGCAGAGGCCGGCCCGGTCAACGAGTATAACGGCCACTTCTTCGTGAACGACCGGGAGAGTCCGTACACGTTCGACGAAGACAAGCCGTTCCTGTGGATCCGGGGCTATCACCTGGGCGGCCGCTCGATCACGTGGGGCCGGCAATCGTACCGCTGGAGCGATCTCGATTTCGAGGCGAACGCGCGCGAGGGGATCGAGATCGATTGGCCGATCCGGTACGCCGATCTCGAGCCCTGGTACGACTACGTCGAGCGATTCGTCGGCGTGAGCGGCCAAGCCGAAGGTATGCCCCAGCTCCCGGACAGCCGGTTTCTCCCTCCCATGCCGCTGAACGCGGGCGAGGTGCGGGTAAAGCAAGGGCTCGAGGCGGCGTTTCCCGACCGGCGTCTCTCGATCGGCCGCTCGGCCGTTCTGACGCAGGCGCACAACGGCCGGAACCCCTGCCACTACTGCGGCCCCTGCAGTCGCGGCTGCGCCGCCGGCGCCTACTTCTGCAGCCTGAGCAGCACGCTCCCCGCTGCACTCGACACGGGTCGGCTCACGATCCGGACCCACAGCATCGTGCACAGCCTGATGTACGACGAGGGCCGGGATCGCGTCACCGGAACCCGGGTCATCGATGCCGAAACGCGCGAGGAGCCCGAGTTCCGCGGCCGGGTCGTGTTTCTGTGCGCGTCCACGCTGGCGTCGACCCAAATCCTCCTCATGACCCAGTCCGGCCGTTTCCCCGACGGGCTTGGCAATTCGAGCGGGACGTTGGGGCACTACCTGATGGATCATCATTTCAGGCTGGGCGCCGAGGGAACGCTTCCCGGCCTCGAGGACCGCTACACGTACGGCCAGCGCCCGAACGGCATCTACCTGATGCGCTTTCGGAACCTGGACGACAGAACGCGGCAGCCCGACTTCGTAAGAGGCTACGGCTATCAGGGAAGGGCGGGCCGCGAGGGGTGGGCCCGGGGCATCGCCGAGGCCGGCCTAGGCGCGGAGCTCAAGAACCGTCTCCGGTCGCCCGGCCGCTGGCGGATGAGCCTATGGGCGTTCGGCGAGACGCTCCCAAGCTACGACAACTACGTCACCCTCGATCCGGATGTGACGGACGCCTGGGGCATCCCGGTGCTCCGCATCAACTGCACGTTGGGCCAGAACGAGCTCGCCATGCGGCGGGACATGACGGCCGCGGGCGCGGAGATGCTGGAGGCGGCCGGTCTGACCGAGGTGGAGACCTGGGAAGACGACTACCGGCCGGGAGAGGGGATCCACGAGATGGGAACCGCGCGCATGGGTCGGGATCCGCGCACTTCGGTGCTCAACGCGTGGAACCAGCTACACGATGCGCCTAACGTGTTCGTCACGGACGGGGCGTGCATGACGTCGGCCGCATGTCAGAATCCGTCACTCACGTACATGGCCCTGACGGCCCGGGCCTGCGATTACGCGTTCGGCGCGTTGGATCGGGAGGAGCTGTGAGCCGAGCCCGGGTTTACGGATGCTCCGAGTTCCTGCTGGCGGCTCTGCTCCTGGTGGGCTGTGCTTCGTGCGAGCACCCGGACAACCGGGCCGCTGAGGCTGTTCCTCGCTGGGAGCTCGTGTGGGCCGACGAGTTTGACGGTACTCTGATCGACCAACGGAACTGGACGCCACAGGTCATGCCGGATCCCCACAACGAGGAGCTGCAGTACTACACCGACCGTGTGGATGCCGAGCCGGGCGCGAACGCCTGGATCGAAGGTGGCTCCCTGGTCATCGAGGCGCGCCGCGAGGATTTCGTCCACCGGCGACACACCTCCGCCCGCCTCAGCACGAAGGGCAAGCGGGAATTCCTGCACGGGCGCTTCGAGGCGCGTTTACGGCAGCCCGGCGAAGTCGGCATGTGGCCGGCCTTCTGGCTGCTGGGCGGCAACATCGACGAGGTGGGGTGGCCGCGGTGCGGCGAGATCGACGTCATGGAGGGCAAGGGAAGGCTGCCAGATTGGACTTCCGGAGCCATCCACCGCGGCCCCGATCCGGCCGCGAACCGCATCACGTGGGCCGAGTACCGCTTGGCCTCGGGCAGCTTCCACGACGATTGGCACATCTTCGCCATCGAATGGTTCCCGGGGCGCATCCGGTGGTTCGTGGATGGCGTCCCGTTCCAGACGATCGAAAAGCCCACTGGCGAAGATCCCGTCTACTGGCCTTTCGACGAGGGGCATGCCTTCTACGTCATCCTCAACCTGGCAGTGGGCGGCTGGTTCGATACGCCGCACTTGCCGCCGGATGACATGGCGCCGCAGCGTCTCTATGTCGACTACGTGCGCGTCTATCGCCGCATCGTGGACCCGATGCCGGGAGGCACAACATGAGGAATACCAGACTGGGAGTAGGGATCGTCGGTGGTGGGTTCGTGGCGAGGTTTCACATCCGGTCGTGGGTGGGGGTGCGCGACTCCGACATCCTCGGCGTGGTGACCCGCCCGGACGGAACGGGGGAGGAGGCGGCGGCGCTCGCCAACGATCTGGGTGTCGGACCTACGCAGGCCTTCAACTCCATCACCGAGATGGTGGCCGATCCACACATTGACGCGGTGTGGATCTGCGCCCCCAACTTCACGCGTATAGAGGTCATGGAGGAGATCGCGCACGCGATCGAGTCGGGTAAGGGCGAGCTCAAGGGCGTGGCGTGCGAGAAGCCGCTGGGCCGGAACGCCGCCGAGGCGCGCAGGATGCTGGAATTGGCCCGGAAGGCCGACCTGCTCGACGGCTACCTGGAGAACCAGCTGTTCACGCCTGGAATCGTGAGGGGTAGGGAAATCCTGTGGACTCGCGGGGCAGCGCTGACGGGACCACCCTACCTGGCCCGCGCCGCAGAGGAACACAGCGGACCCCACATGCCGTGGTTCTGGGAGGGAGAGCTGCAGGGCGGCGGCGTGCTCAACGACATGATGTGCCACTCGGTGGAGGTCGCTCGCTTCCTGCTGACTCCGCCTGGCGCCGAGCGGGACGTGCTCGCACCGGTCAAGGTCACGGCGCACACGTCCTGCCTCAAATGGCAGCTGCCGCGGTACGCGCAGCAGCTCGCCGAACGCAGCGACGGGAAGACCGACTACCTGAACCGGCCCGCCGAGGACTTCGCGCGCGCGATGGTGGAGTACCGTGACGGGAACGGTGACGCGCGCATCGTCGAGGCCACCACATCGTGGTGCTACGTGGGCGCGGGCCTCCGGCTCAGCATGGAGCTTCTGGGGCCGGAGTACTCCCTGTCGGTAAACTCGCTCGATGCCGGTCCCAAGCTGTTCTTCAGCCGGGAAGTGAAGGGCGCGGCCGGCGAGGACATGGTGGAGAAGCAGAACGCCGAGATGGGACTCATGCCCGTGGTGGGCGACGAGGAGGCCGAGTACGGCTACGTGGGCGAGAACCGGCACATGGTGAAGTCATTCCTGGCCGGTGTGCGACCCGACGAGAACTTCAGCGACGGCGTCAATGTGACCGAGTTGCTGATGACGGCCTACATGAGCGCCGAGCAAGAGAAGACCATCGCTTTCCCGCCCCCCGGCCTGGAGTCTTTCGTCCCGGCTGTCGCCAGGGGAGAGTGGAATCCCCGGGAGAGATCGTAAAGAGCCCCGCGCGCTATTCCAGCAGCGGTTGGAACGTGTCCTCCGGCGCTTCCTCGAGCTTGGGATCCCGCTCCATGATCCTCACGCAGGTGTTCCAGCGGAGGATCGCCTCCTCATTCCCCTCGGGATGGAGGTCGATGGCGTGGCGATACAGCTCGAGCGCCCGCCGAAACCCGTCGTAGGCCTGCTGGGCCGCCCCGGGCACGTGTCGGTTGTAGAGCGCCTTTGCGCGGCGCTCCCAGATCAGGCCCTCGTAATAGACACGGGCGTACTCGCCCTCGAGCCGTGGCACGATCTCCTGAGCCCCCCGAAACGCCGTCGACAGTCGGTTCGGGAACTGGTCGGTCCGCGCGAGGAGCAACGTCACGAGCGCCCGTTGGTGCTCGGGCTCCACGTCCAGGATATCGAGGCAAATGCTCTCGGCTAGAAACGGCTCGTTGAGTAACCGGTAGCGCTCGGCCTTCTCGAGCGCCTTCACGACGGCGTCTTTGGACAGGGGTCGCAGCTCGAACATTGCGTCACTCCTTCGGGCGCCGGCGGAAAAGCCTGACGAGTCGGCGCACCGGATCGTAGAACTCGTCGACCACGCGCTCCTTGAGCGGGATGATCGCGTTGTCGGTTATCGTGATGTGCTCAGGGCACACCTTCGTGCAGCACTTCGTGATGTTGCAGTAGCCGATCCCGCCCACCTTCTTGAGATCCTCTCGCCGGTCGGCCACGTCGAGCGGGTGCATCTCGAGCGCCGCTGCGTGCACGAAGAAGCGGGGGCCCACGAACTCGTCGTGCAGGTGGTGCTCCCGCAGCACGTGACACACATCCTGGCACAGGTAGCACTCGATGCACTTGCGAAACTCCTGCACTCGGTCCGTATCCCGCTGGTCGAACCGCCATGTCCCGTCTTCGGCGTCGGGCGGGCGTGGCTCGAACGGCCGGATGCTCCTTTTCACCTCGTAGTTCCACGCCACGTCGGTGACGAGGTCCTTGACGGGTGGGAAGGCACGCATTGGCTCGACGGTAATCGGACGGTCCGTGCGCAGCTCGTTCATGCGCGTCATGCACATGAGCCTGGGCACCCCGTTGACCTCGGCCGAGCATGAGCCGCACTTGCCCGCTTTGCAGTTCCAGCGCACCGCCAGGTCGTTCGCCTGCTCGGCCTGAATCTTGTGCACCACGTCGAGCACGACCATTCCCTCGTCGTACGCGATCTCGTAGGTGCTGAAGGCGCCGCCGTCGGCATCCCCCCGCCAGATCTCGAAGGTCGCGTGCGGCATCAGCCCTGTTCCCGGGTGCGCATCAGCCCTGATCCCGGGCGCGCATCAGCCCTGATCCTCGATGATGGCCGCGAGCCCAGTCGGCATTGGTGGGATCGGTTCGCGGCGGATCTCCATGGATCCGTCGGCCTCCTTACGAATCACGAGGTTCACACCGCCCCACCCCGAATTCCTCTCCGGGTGATCGTCACGCGTGTGCGCGCCACGGCTCTCGGGCCGCGCCAGGGCGGCGCGCGCGATCATCTCGGACACGGTCAGGAGGTTGTGAAGGTCGAGGGCCGTGTGCCAACCGGGGTTGTACTCGCGGTTCCCGCGCACCGCCGTCGCCTCGCTGCGGCGCCGAAGCGTCTCGATCCGCTCGACCGCGGTCTCGATCTCCCGGCCGGTCCGGATGATCCCCACGTTCTCCTGCATCAGGTCCTGAAGCTCGTATTGGATCGCGTAGGCCCCTTCGTCTCTGCCGCCGGAGCCCCCGCCCAAGTCGCCCCCAGATCCGCCCGAGGCGCCGCCCCCGTCGCCCCGGTCGGTCCCCGCGCGCTCGAACGGCGCCAGCACCGCTTGCTCGGCCGCGGTCACCTGCTCGTCCTCGAGGGTCGACCCTTCGTGCTCCGATGCGAAGCGTGCGGCAAACTCACCCGCGCGCGCACCGAAGACGAGCAAGTCCGAGAGCGAATTGCCCCCGAGCCGGTTGGCGCCGTGGAGTCCGGAGGCGCATTCGCCCGCGGCGAACAGGCCGGGCACCGAGGTCATCTGGGTCTCGCCGTCGACCCGCACGCCACCCATCGCGTAGTGCGTTGTGGGCCCGACCTCCATCGGCTCCACCGTGATGTCGAGGTCGGCGAGCTGTTTGAACTGGTGATACATGCTCGGGAGCTTCCGTCGGATGTGCTCGGCCGCGCCGGACAGCCGCTCCTTGATCCACGCGATGTCCAGGAACACTCCACCGTGCGGGCTGCCGCGGCCCTCCCGAACTTCGCGCAGGATCATGCGGGCCACGTGGTCGCGCGTGAGCAGCTCCGGCGGCCGTCGCGCCGCACGGTCGCCGCGCACGTAACGCCACCCTTCCTCCTCATCCGCGGCCGTTTGGTCGGCGTACAGGGGCGGGATGTCGTCGAACATGAAGCGGCGTCCCTCGGAGTTCCGCAGGACGCCTCCCTCGCCGCGGACTCCCTCGGTCACGAGGATCCCGCGCACGCTCGGCGGCCACACCATGCCGGTGGGGTGGAACTGCACGAACTCCATGTCCTGGAGCTCGGCACCGGCGTCGTACGCGAGCGTGTGTCCGTCGCCCGTGTATTCCCAGGAATTCGACGTGATCCTGTATGCGCGACCGATCCCACCGGTCGCGAGCACCACGGCACCGGCCCGAAAGACCAGGAAGCGGCCCCGCTCGCGATCGTAGCCGAACGCCCCCGCGATCCGCCCGTCATCCTTTAGAAGGCGCGTGATCGTGACCTCCATGTGGAAATCGACCCCGCGGTGAACCCCGTGGTCCTGAAGCGTGCGGATCATCTCGAGGCCCGTGCGGTCACCCACGTGCGCGAGCCGCGGGTACGCGTGACCCCCGAAGTTGCGCTGCAGGATGCGGCCGTCGTCGGTGCGGTCGAACAGCGCACCCCACGCCTCGAGCTCCGCCACGCGGGCAGGAGCCTCTTTGGCGTGCACCTCGGCCATGCGCCAGTCGTTCAGGTACTGGCCGCCCCGCATCGTGTCGGCGAAGTGGACTTTCCAGCCGTCTCTCTCGTCGACGTTCGCGAGCGCGGCCGCGATCCCGCCTTCGGCCATCACCGTATGCGCTTTCCCGAGCAGCGATTTGCACACCACGCCTACCGAAACCCCGGCGGCCGAGGCGGCGATGGCCGCGCGGAGCCCCGCACCACCCGCTCCGATCACGAGGACGTCGTACTCGTGTGACGTGCGGCTCACGGGAGGCGCACGGGACCGGGACTCCGCACCGGACTCCTCAGAGGATCCTCCAGTCGCTCAACACCCCCGTCGAGACCAGCCGCACGTAGAGGTCCGTGAACCCTACCCAGAACAGGCTCGCCCACGCCCAGCGCATGTGCACGCGATTGAGGCAGCTCACACAGCGATACGCCGCGAAGCGCGAAGGGGAGCGCGTGATGACGTCCCTGACTCCCCCGACCAGGTGGCGTAGGGAGTGGCAGCCGAGCGTGTAGCCGCCCAGCAGTACGACGTTCGTGGCGAGGACCAGCGTGCCGAGACCCAGACCGAACGACGTCTCGCCCGTGGCGGGATCCGTGAACCAGAGGGCTTTCCAAACGTCGTACGAGAGGATGACGAGGAAGACGAGGGCGAGGTAGAGAAAGTAGCGGTGCACGTTCTGGATGATGAGGGGGAACGAGCGCTCGCCCCGGTATCCCTTACGCGGTTCGCCGACCGTGCACGCGGGTGGATCGGCCCAGAACGCTTTGTAGTAGGCACCTCGATAATAGTAGCACGTGAGCCGGAATCCGGCCGGCGCCCACAGTATCAGGATCGCCGGTGAGAACGGGAGCCAGCCGGGCCACCAGGTAGGTGGCGGCCCGAACCAGGCATGGTGCGACGTGCCCAGGAGCTCGGGAGAGTAGAAGGGCGAGAGGTAGGGACCGGCCGTGTAGTGGGTCCCCTGGAGCGCCGCCCAAGTAGAGTAGACGATGAACGCACCCAGCCCCAGAAAGACTCCGAGCGGCTGGATCCACCACACGTCCTTGCGCTGCGTGTGGCCGAACGGCCGGGGCGAGAGAACCTCGCTTGGCGGCATTCGCACCGCTCCTGTACGCGTCCGCATGAGGCGTGGTCACGGGACCTGTTCTCCGAATCGAAACACGGTATTCGTCGCACCAGATGCTGTCAAAAGCGACGGGCGAATTGACGGGTCCCCCGTAGCTCGGACTAGATTGGCGGCATCGAGGCATGGGATGCCTCCGGGCCTTGGGGGAGCTCGGTCGCCTCCCGCTCGTTCACCGCGACCGCTTCGAACACCTCGAGCCTGAGACCAGGGTGAAGGGCATGAGTCACGACGTCCGCGCTTTCGATTACGTCAACCACCCTTACGACCGCGTGCGGGAAGCGCTGTTGGCCGGCGCGGACGAGATCTTCCGAAACGCGACGCGGGCCGCCGCCTCGCGGGCGCATGACGTAGCGGCCGGTCTGCGCGTGAACATCGCGGGGATCGAGATCGGAGCGGAGATCGCGATCGCGGTGACGGAGATCGACGAGGAGCAGGGGGGGCTGCCGTCGGAGCGGCGCACTCGGCTGCGCATCGAGTGGGAGGCCGCGAAAAACCCGCGCCTATTCCCCGAGATGAAGGGGACGCTGGCCGTGTACCCCCTCACGGGAAAGGAGACGCAGCTCGACTTCTTGGGAGCCTACGATCCTCCTCTGGGACCCCTGGGAAGCGCGCTCGACGCGGCGGTCGGGCATCGCATCGCGGAGTCCTCCATCCATCGATTCGTCACGGACGTGGCGGGCTATCTGCGCCGGACCCTGGCCGACGGCTAGCCGTTCCAGCTGACCCCACACCACCCGCTCTCCGGAGGAACCTCGGGCTCGCCTCGGAGTGTTCTTAATTGCCGGGTTGCGGCACCCCCTATGCTCGAAGTGGAGAGGTCCGTGTGAACGCACGCAGGTTTGTCCTCGTATCCATCGCGCTCATTCTCTTCGTCAGTCTCCCGTTGGTCGCCCAGACCGGAGACGACGCGCAGGAAGGACCGACCGTGCAGGAAGCCGACCTGCTTTCGAGCTTCGTCGAGCGCGTGCAAGACCTTCGCGCGGAGCTGATCGACGTCCGCCGGGACATCCACCGTCACCCGGAGATTTCCGGGCAGGAGGAGCGCACGGCCGGCATCGTCGCTGATCGGTTGAGGGCGGTTGGCTTCGAGGTGAGGACCGGCGTCGGTGGCCATGGCGTGGTGGGTGTCCTGCGCGGCGCCGAGGCGGGCCCCCTTCTGGCCTTCCGTGCCGATATGGACGCGGTCCGGTCGAGCGCGCCGGATCCCGTGGAGTTCCGATCGGAGATCGAGGGTGTCCGTCACATCTGTGGGCACGATGTCCACACGACCATCGGCCTCGCCCTCGCCGAGGGGTTCGCGTCCGTGCGCGAACGGCTGCCGGGGTCGGTGATGTTGATCTTCCAGCCGGCTGAGGAGTCCGCGAGAGGCGCCCGGACGATGCTGGCCGACGGCGCCTTCGCCGATGAGGTGCCCGACGCGGTCTTCGCCTATCACACCACCCCGTTCGAGGTCGGGCAGATCGCCACCGCCTCCCGCACGCTGATGCCCGGTCGCGACGCCGTCCGTGTGGAGATCCGTGGCAAGGGTGACCTCGAGTCGGTTGCTCGGGCTGTCCGGGAAGTGGTCCGCGGAACGGGAACGGTCGCCCCCGAGGAGGCCACGAGCCCGGTCGCAGGCGATTTCGTGCTCGTGCAGGGCGCCCGCGCCGCCCGAGACCCACAGTCGGGTGGGTGGCAGGTGCGAGCCACGATAACGACCTCCAGCCTCGAGGCTAGCCGGGAGGCACTGCGCGCGATCGAGGGTGGTCTCGCCGACCTCGAGCGCGAGGAGCTTACGTTGAACCTCGAGTACGGAGAGCGCTTCATCGCCGGTGTGACGAACGACCCCGATCTCGTCGAGGCGGCGAACGCCTCCGCGCGGTCCGTGCTCGGGGACGAGGCCGTCCTGATGCTGGAGACGATGTCGCCGCTGTTCAGCGAGGACTTCGGCTCGTTCCAGGAGGAGGTGCCCGGGGTCATGTACTTCCTCGGAGTGTCCAACTCCGAGAAGGGGTGGGTCGGGATGCCGCACAGCCCGGACTACGTCGCCGACGAGGAGGGAATCTTCGTGGGCGCGCGGACGATGGCGGCCGTTTTCTTCGACCTCCTGGAAGACGGGCTGCCCGGCGGCTCACGCTAACCTCGATCCGGATCAACTCGTTTCACCGAAGGTCGAAGCCAGGCCTCTCGATCGCAGCTCAGCCGGGGATGAACGCGACGATCCGGACCGGCCCCCCGCTCCCACCCGCGATCCGGGGATGTTCGCACCGTAAAGCACGATGTGTGATGCGAAGTCGGTAGACTGCCCGTAGTCGATGCTGGGCGTGTCGATCCCGACCGCGGCCACCGATCGGTCTTCCACCAGCCAACGGGCGGCATCGGCGTGCAGCCCCGGGAAATGCAGGTCGGGTACCGCTTCCGGCCCGACCGCCTGTGTCCCGAGATACTCCCCGCGATTTGGCCAGCGATCGCCCCAACCCGTCCGAATCAGGAGGATCGCATCGCCCGGGATCGGACCGTGCTCGCGCTCGAACGCTTCCAGGTCGGCCACGTTGACCAGGTAATCGGGGGTCGCGCGGTCGCTGACGTCGAGCACCACCGCCGGACCGATGAGTCTCTCGATCGGGATCTCGTCGGCAGCCTGGCCCTCACGAGAGAAGTGGATGGGAGCGTCCAGATGGGTCCCGCCGTGCTCGGCCGTGTCGAAGCGATAGGCGCTGTAGAAGTAGCCGCCGTCCGTATCACCGTACGCGAGTTCCTGGAGCTCGAAGCCCAGCGTGTCGGTTGGCCAGTAGATGGTCTCGTCCGAGTATGCATAGCTGAGATCCACCCAGCGCCCACCGGACCCGTCGAAGGCAGCGGCGACCCCGGCGCCGGAGTCAGAAGCGGGATCTGAAGGAGGCGCCTGGCAAGCGACGAGCGCCATACCCGCGAGACATACTGAGATCCTGACCGTTACTGCCACCGGATTTCTCCTCCGAACAGGTTTCGGGCGTGTGCGACCTGCATAAGCTGGTTGCCGTTTGACGTGACGGGCAAGACTGGAGGGCCGTCTTTCCCATGACACGCCGCGACGCACGTCTGGCCCGGTTGCCGGTGCGTTCAAGTATGCGCTCAAGGGCACGGAATCCGTGCACGTGGCGAGCCTCGACGCGGACGGACGCTCGATCTAGCTTCAGAGCATCGAGGGTGTTCTCATGCGCATCAAAAGGGCTCTCTGGTCGCTCCCCCTCTTACTCGGTGCGCCGGCTTGCGGCTCCGATGCGGCCGCTCCACCGAACGACGCCCCTCCAATCATCCACCCCGACGCCATCGCGTGGCTCAACCAGACGGTCGTGCCCTTCCGGACCGATGTGGCGGATGACGATTTCTCGGACCTGGAGCCGCTGAAGGTGATGATCGGTGACGCCCAGGTCGTGGCGCTTGGGGAGGCGACTCACGGCACGCGAGAGTTCTTCCGAATGAAGGACCGGGTGCTGCGCTTCCTGGTTCAGGAGATGGACTTCAACGCGTTCGCGATCGAGGCGAGCTGGCCCGAGCTGAATCGGATCGACGATTTCGTGCATACGGGCGTCGGAGACCCGGAGGTGCTGCTCTCCGGCCAATACTTCTGGACGTGGCGCACGCAGGAAGTGATGGACATGCTCCTGTGGGTCCGGGCGTACAACCAGACGCCGGGCATCCCTCGCCCTGTCAGCTTCGTCGGTTTCGACATGCAGTTCCCCGGCATGGGGATCCACAACGTGGAAGAATTCCTGCGGGCGATCGATCCGGCGGCGCTGACGTTCGCCTCCGAGCAGCTCGCTTGCATGCTTCCGTTCGCCAATGGCCCGGATGGTTCAGGCAATAAAAGAGACTACGAGAACCAGACGGCGCAGTTCCAGAACATGTGTCGGGCCGCACTCGAAGCCCTGTTCGACTACTTGCTGCAGCGGCGCGACGAGCTCATCGCCGCCTCATCCGAGCACGCATTCGAGCATGCGCTGCAGAGTCTACGCACGGTGATCCAATTCGAGGACATGGGTGCGAGCCGGACATTCGCGGCGCGGGATTATCACATGGCGCAGAACACTCTGTGGATCCTGGATCACCTGGGCCCGGGCACGAAGTTGGTGGTGTGGGCGCACAACTTCCACATCTCCGACCGCTTCCCCTCGTCGCAAGGGGGTCACCTGCGCCGCGAGCTTGGCGATGACTATGTCAACCTCGCTTTCAGCTTCTGGCAGGGGACGGCAACGGCAGTACAACTCAATCCCCCCGGGCCCCTCGGCCCGACAGCGATGCCCCGGCCGCCTGCCGACAGTTACGAGGCCCATTTCAGGGCGGCCGATGCAGAGCGCTTCCTCCTCGATCTGCGAGGCGTGGCGTTCGACACGCCCGCGACGCAATGGCTCGCGGGCGCGCGCGCCTTTCGCGAGATCGGCTGCTGTCTGAACGTCTCGAACCCCTCGACTCACATCATGCCCCTGCAGCTGCCCTCTCTTTACGACGTGGTGATCTTCTTCGAGCGCACGAATCACTCCGTGTTGCTGCCATTCCGGCCCCCGGCCAGCTTCTAGTAGCAAGCACGGGCCGAGAGTCGGTTGGCCGGACCGGACACGGGCCCGGCCCCGCAGTGAGCGAAGGCCGGGCCCGTTCTCATCCTGAGGACGCTCGCGACTTGGGCAGCGAGAGTCGCGCTCCCGTAGCAGGAGGCCGTTACCGCTGCGGCAGGCCGCTACCGCGTCGGTGAGCGTCGTTATTGAGGCAGCACCGACACCTTCGCGGGCTCTTTCTTCTCGAGCGGATACTCGATCTCGAACGGAGGCTTCTCACCCCCGGGGCCCACCAGGTAGTGCTCCATCCAGCGCAGCTGGCGAAGGCTGTAATCGTAGCGCGCCCCCGCGTTTCGGTTTCCGTGTCCCTCACCCGGATACCAGATGAGCCGCACCGGCGCCTCGCCACGCAGCTTCAGGTTCCGGTACATCTCCATCGACTGGCCCGGATATACGCGCGGGTCCTCCTTGCCGTGCGCGATCAGGAGCGGCGTCTTCGACTGACCCGCCCAGTAGATCGGGCTGCGATCGAGGAAGAACTCCCAGTCGTCCCATGGCCGAAGTCGCTGGTGGACCTCGTACATCTCGTTCGGGATGTCACTCGTGCCGACCTTGGAGATCTGGTTGCTGATTCCGACGAACATCACCCCGGCTGCAAAGCGGTCGCTGTAGCGCGTGGTGAGCCACGCCGTGGCGTATCCGCCGTAGGAGCCACCCGTCACTCCGACGCGGTCGCGGTCGACGAGACCCGTGTCGATCAGGTAATCCACGCCGTCGACGATGTCGTCGAACTCGCCGCCCGCCGTGTCCTCGTGGTCCATCTTGCTGAACTCGACGCCGCGTCCCGTGCTGGCGCGGTAGTTGGGATAGAACACGGCGAATCCGCGCCCCGCCGCGACCTGTCCCGGCATCGAATACGAGGTCAGCCAACCCTGATCGTAGTGGGACTCCGGCCCTCCGTGCACCGTGACGATCAGTGGATAGCGCTCGCCCGAGCGCTCGTCCAGCGGATGGACCAGCAGTCCCTCGACGCGCAGGCCATCACGTGCCTCCCACTCGACCATTTCCTGTCGCGCCAACTGCCTGGCCGCGAGCCAGGGATTGCTGTCGGTCATGCGCGTCGGCGCACCGCCGGCGCTGGCCACGAACACCTCGTTCGGATGCGCCTGGGTGTCGCCGGAGAACGCGAACGTGCGTCCGTCTCGCGAGACGCTCAGCCCGGCGAGAATGGTGCCGCCCGGCTCGATCAGGGTCCGTCGACCGGAGCCATCGATCGCCACCTCGGCCACGGCCGTGTACACGCCCTGGGCCGCCAGGTACGTGAGCGTGCCCGCGTCCTGCCAGTACAGGTCACGCATGTGCCCTTCGTAGCCCGGGACGAGGTCGACCAGGTCGCCGCCGCGCGAGGGAACGACCATCAGGCGGCCTTGCATCGGGTCGCTGATGTCTTCCGCCGACACCATGGCGAGGTGCTCTCCATCGGGGCTCCAGGCGACCTGACCCAGCTTGCCGGGATTCTCGATGCGCGCGAGGACGGTACCGCTCTGCGCGTCCACGACCCTGACCCGCCTCAGCATGTAAGAGTCATCCACGAGCGGGGTCGGGGCGACGACCACGGCCAGCCGCTCGCCGCTCGGCGCCCACTCGATGGCGCTCACGTGGCCCTCGATGGGGAGCTGGCGAGCGGGCCCGGTGGTGCTCACCGCGCTGGCGGCGCCCATCAGGTCGATCGGGGCGATCCATACACGCGAGAAGCGCAGTTCTTCCTCGTAGACCTCGGTCTTCACCCCCTGTTCCGCGAGCTCCGCGTAGCGTGGGTTCGAGGGTTCGGTGGCAAGAAAGGCGATTTGTGAGCCATCTGGGCTCAGCGAATAGGCGCCGATGCTCGTCTCGTGCTCGAGCACCTTCTTCGATTCCCCTCCCGAGAGGGCGATCGCGTACAGCGAGGTGCGGTCATCTCCGGGGCGGCGGGCGCGGTAGGTGATGGTCGTCCCATCGGGTGTCCAGTCGATACCCGAGACGTTCACCTGTCCCCCGACGAACGTGCGCGACCCGCCTGAGGCCACGTCGAGCACATGCAGCTCAGCCCATGCGGGGCCGTCCTCATCCTGGAACGGCACCCTCGGGACCGAGAGCGTGAAGGCCACGTGGCTTCCGGCAGGTGAGACGACCACCTGACCCACGCTGCGGATACGCACGACGTCTTCGGGGGTCAACGGTCCGCCGTCCTGCTGCGCGACGACCGTCGCGGACAGCGAGCCCGCGCCCGAAAACACGGCGAGTGCTCCTGCCGACCCCTGCGGGGGAACGGCGAAGAGTGCGATGACGGCCAGCGTCGCCAGGCAGCGCTGAAGCCGTGGACGTTCAACCTTATTCATCGTTCAACCAGCATCTGTTGTTGGATTTCGACGGCTCGTGAAGCACGCCTTCCATTCGGGGGTGGCACCCCCTCGATGAGGTCATGGGATGTGCACCCCGTGGACAATCGCCGCTCCGCCCCCGTAGGCTGGCGAATCACGAACCCGCCGCCGCGGGGCAGATTTGACTGCCTGTGGCGTTTCACCCTCGAGAAGGAGAGGTGCCGTGAGCCAGACGCAGAGCTTCCTCCAGGGGCTGTTCGACTTTTCGTTCGGCACCTTCATCACGCAGAAGCTGATCAAGGTCATCTACGGGCTAGGCATGGTGCTTCTCGGCGGATACGGGCTGGTGATCATCTCAGCGGGATTCAGGGCCGGCTTTACCTACGGAATCACGACCCTGGTCTTCACGCCGATCGGGTTCATCGCGGCCGTGATCGTCCTCCGCATCTATCTCGAGCTGGCGATCGTTCTATTCCGAATTGCCGACAACACATCGCAGATGGCCCGTGGACCGGAAGCTGGCCAGGGAGAGGCCCCCCACACCCCCTAGGAAGCCATTGGCGAAAGCCCCGCTCGCCCCAGACCGCGTGAACTCCCCGGCAACACGGGTGTTGATCACCAGGTAAGCGGACGAGCTTCCAATCCGGCGGAACGACATGTCGGCGTTCATCCAACGGCTGAATCGAAAGCTGCCTGTGCGCGTCCTGGCCCTCGCGCTGGCCGTCGCGTGCAGCGACGCGTCCACCGCGCCGCCGACGTCGTCCGGGCCGGACCCCATTCCGCCGCCCGTCGACCTTTCCGGTGCGTGGAGCCAGTCTTCCGCCGCGAACGAGGGATTCGATGCGGTCGCGCTCGACCGGGCGTTCGATGACGCGGCGAATGTCCAGAACATCCGGGCGCTGGTGGTCGTCCGTAACGGGCGGCTGGTGCGAGAGGCCTACTTCGGGGACGCCCGGCCAGACACCGCGCTCGACCTTCGATCGGTGACCAAGACCGTCACCGCGCTGCTCGTGGGGATCGCAGCGGATCAAGGCCTGTTGGACATCGACGATCCGATCGTCTCGTGGCTGCAGGATGACGCCATGCGGACCGAGCACGAGCCGATTCGGATCCGACACCTGCTGACCATGACCAGCGGGATGCGATGGTCCGACGCCGCCGACTTCAATCCGTGGGTGCTTTCGGGGAGACCGGTCGGGTACGTGCTCGACCAGGAGGTCCTGGCCTCACCCGGCGAGATGTTCATGTACAACACCGGTGGGTCACACCTCCTGGCGGTGATCGTCGGCAGCGCGACGGGCATCAACACGCTCGACTTCGCCCGACAGCGCCTGTTCGAGCCCCTGGGGATCACGAACTTCCGGTGGCCTCTCATGCAGGATGGCGTTCCGGCCGGGGGCGCGGCGCTGGCGTTGCTTCCCACCGACGCGGCCAAGATCGGTCAACTGCTCCTGCAGGGGGGACGTTCCGGGAGCGACCAGATCGTTTCGGCGGGCTGGGTCGACGCCCAGACGCTGACTCAGGTCCCGCTCGGAGGCATCGCCGGGGTCCTCACGGATGGCGGCTACGGGTATCAGACCTGGACCGACGGTTCCGGCGGCGGCGCCGGTGTGCGCGCGTTCGTCATGTGGGGGTTCGGCGGGCAGTTCGTGTGGGTCGTGCCCGATCGACAGCTCGTTGTCGTGGCGGCGGCGCACTGGAGAGGATCCAACGACTTCGATGGCCGGCAGGCTCGGCGGGTGGCGACCGACGCGGTGCGCAGGGTGGTTGCGGCGGCGACCCCGCAGTGAGACTGAGACGGAAGCGAAACTCGCGCGGCAGGGAGACCGACGCCGCAGCGAGACAGCTGGCGAGACCGACGCCGCGGCGAGACAGCTGGCGGTGCCCGACTAGCGCCCTGGTCCGAACGTGACGCGGACGCCGAGCTGCGCCTGCCACTGCGAGGTCGGCACCGAAACGACGGTCGGTTGAGCGGCCTTGAGCGACCCATCTCCTTCCACGGCGCGGGGACCGGTGTAGAAGGCGCGCAGGATGCCGATCTCCGTGCTCAACGGATCGTTCGCACCGTGCCGATCCACCCGCAGCATCGGCACGATCGGGTTCACGGTGAGCACGTGTCCCCAGTCGTCGTTCAGGAGATTCAGCAGGTTCAGCACGTCGAACACGACCTGGACCCGTGTACTGCCCGCCCGAATCGTCTGACTGAACCTCAGATCGAGCTCGTTCGACCACGGCGTGCGACACGCGTTCCGGTGCAGGATGCGAACCACGTTCCGCTGCAGGCACTCCTCGATGTCCACGAGGGTCTGGAAGCTGATCGCGCTGCTGATGAAGCCCGGAAACTGGGAGATCAGCTCGGGCACGTAGATGAGATCGTTGTTGAGGTCCCTCGCCCGGCCGGGTCCCGGGAAGCCATCCCCGTTCACGTCTCCCTGGTAGACGTACGAATAGGGCGCGCCCGACTGGCCGATGTAGAGCAGCGTGATCTCGGTCCCTCCGAGGTGCTCCAGCATGCGCGCCGTGGCACTGGCGACGACCTTGTGGGGCCGATCGAACAGTGACGGCTGTCGCTTGGGACTGTTCGGATGACTCTCGATCGGATTGAACCCGAAGTTCGTGTTCGCGTCGAGCGTGATGAGGCTCTGGGTATCGCCGGATCGCGTGAACGAGTATCCGGCTCGAAACGCGACATCGTCGGTGCTCTTCGCGAGCTCGGCGCTCAGCCCGTACGCAAAGCTCTCCGACGCGTTCCCGATCTCGAGCACGGGTCCGAAGCGACCGGACAGCCTGATCGGATCGAAGCCCTGGACGGTCGGTGCGCCGAAGGCCTCCCGGAACACGTACCCGAACCCGTCCGTGAACCCGTTCGCGATGCTGAGCGGGCTGTAGTTGATCCCGCCGTTGATGTCGCGCAGAACGATCTGGTGCACCGCCTTCGAGTACACCCAGCTCAGCGAGCCCACGAAGCCGAACGGCAGTCTTTGATCGATCGCGAGGGAGGTGCGGAAGTCCTGCGGGAAGCGGAACCCCGAGTCGTACACGTTGACCGTCCGCTCCCCACCCTCCGGACCGCTGCCGTCGCTGCACGTCGTCGGAGGTGGCGCCGTCGGGTCGAAGGCGGGGGCCGGGGCACCCTCGCACAGCACCGACACCGCATCCAGCCCCGTGTTCTGAAAGGCGTTCGCGAGCCAGGCGAAGGCCGGTCGTCCCGTGAACAGGCCCGCTCCACCCCTGATCTGAGTGCCGCCATCGGGTGAGAGACGCCAGTTGAAGCCGGCGCGGGGCGAGATCAACAGGTTCCCGCTCGGCAGCTCCGAGGTTCGGATCCCGAAATCCTCCTCGACCGCGGGGTTCTCGGTGGGGCTGCCCGGGATGAACGGCGCATCGATGCGGACGCCGAGGCGGATGTTCAGCCGTTCGCTGAGGCGCCACTCGTCCTGCAGGTAGGCGGCCAGCTCGATCACGCTGAAGTCCGCGAGCGCCGCGTCCTCCCGCAGGGGCACGGTCACATCGTAACTCTCCGGCAGGTTCGCCTCGAAGTCCGCCAGACTCGCGAACCGGTACGCCCCGCGTGACACGGGGAGGAAAGTTCGACGGATCCCGAAGCGCCGTAACGATACCCCACCGAGAAGCTGGTGAGCGCCCGTGGCGTACCGGAGGTTGTCCGAGATCTCGACGATACTTTGCTCCAGCTTCGAATCTCCGAACAGATTCGAGCCAGCGCGCAGACGCCGCGTCACCTGATCCGCACCGCCGAGGGCGCCCGCCATCTGGACCTCCACACGCGGATAGTCGGCGTTCCCGCGCTCCATATCGTCGGAGAGCTGGACGTTGGCGAACAGCTCGTTCGAGAATCGATCGCTGATCGTCGAGAAGAGCTGCGCGACGGCCGAGTGCGACTGGGTCTCGATCCGCGTCCCCACGTTGGACATCTCGTACGCGTCCCCCGGCAGCCGGTTGCCGGGCACGTCATCGTCGGCCGTCGCGAAGCTGTACCGGAAGACCGCCTTGTGCCGATCGCTCAGCATCCAGTCGACCCTCGCGAACGCGTTCGCGATCGTGTTGTCCAGCGTGTACGACGACGCGAGCCCGGGGTCTGCCCCCAGGTTTCGCATGATCGCCTCGAATCGCGCCACGGAATCGGGGCTCAGGCCAGTCCGCAGGGGATCGCTCTCACCCACGTGAAAACCGTCCGGTGGCTTTCGGAGCCGTTCCCATTCTCCCGCCAGGAAGAAGTGCGCCCTGTCTTTGGCGATCGGACCGCCGAGCGAGAAGCCCGCGTACAGATCGGTGAACTCATCCGGCCGGGGTGGTACGTCCTGGATGGCTAGACCACCGATCAGCATCTCGTCTCGAAGGAAGGCGAAGGTGGATCCCGCCAACTCGTTCGTGCCCGACTTGGTCACCGCGTTCAGGACGCCTCCGGTGAAGCCGGACTGGCGTACGTCGTACGGAGAGACCAGCACCTCGAGCTGCTCGATCGCATCGAGCGGGATGATCCGGCCGTTCGCGCGTCCGCCGGCGACTCCGTTCGGGGATAGGCCGAACACGTCCTGGTTGAGCGCGCCGTCGACCTGGACGTTGTTGAAGAAGACGTTCGAGCCGGCGACCGATATCCCGGTCTCCGAGGATCGCACGTGGGGCGACAGCGTCACGAAATCGACGAAGTTGCGGGAGAGCGTCGGTAGGCTCTCGAGGGTACGCTCGTCGACGCGCGTCGTGATCCCGATGCGCGAGGGGTCGAAGACCGGATCTCCCCGGACCGTGACCTCGAGCTCCGGGACAGGGACGGCCTCGGTCCGCACGACGACGTCCGCGACCACGACCTGCCCGATGCGCAAGCTCAGACCGTCGCGGGTCACGGTCGCGAAGCCGAGGCGGCTCACGGTCAGGGAGTATCCGTCGCCGGGCCGTAGATTCGGCAGGTAGTATCGGCCATCGCGGTCGGTCTCGGCTCGCGCTATGAATCCGCTCGGGCGGTGAGCGAGGGACACCTGCGCCTCAGGTACGGGGTTGCCACGCGTGTCTACGACACGGCCTCGCAAGGCCGCCGTCGTAACTCCCTGGGCGGCGACCGTCTCTCTCACAGCCGGGACGCACAACAGGACGATGAACAGCGCTCGGGCGGCGGCGTTGGGGGAGCAGGCAGCCACTCTCATCGCTCGAACCTCCAGAGGGCCTCGAAGAGCAGGCATTCACGCGACCAGGTGCTGAGGGGCGCGGAGACCTTCGCGTAACTGATCGAACCCCCCCGATGATGGGCAAGCCCCACGAGTCGGTCGCTTGAAGAGAAGGCCAGAAAGCCCGAGCTTAGACGCTCACGACGGCGGCGGCGCAGGTGACTTGCGGACGGAGACACGAGGTGACCCAGAAGGTGCGCGCGATGTGGCGTCCTAAGACCCGAGTCGGTCGCTGGGCGCTGACGGTGCTGGGCGTCTTCTTCGTCGTGTTGGGCGCGATAGGAGTGTTCGTGCCCGGGCTCCCGACGACGATCTTCCTGATCGTCGCCTGTTTCGCCTTCGCTCGGAGCTGTCCAGCGATGGAGACCTGGCTTCGGTCTCGGTCATGGACCCAGCCGTTCCTCCCGTATCTGGACGGACGCAGGCTGCCGAGGCGATTGGCCTCGCGAATCTTGCTGATCATCCTGGCGAGCGCAGTGCTGGCGATCGTGCTTCTCGCCAGCCTGTGGACCCGGGTGCTCGTGGGCATCCTCGGTGGGGTCGGCATGCTCTCGGTGATCCTCCGAAGCGAGTGGGCGGCATCCTCGACGGCCCGCGTGCGGTCCGCGACCGAACAGCCTTGAGCGAACCCGCCCCGGGCCGTGGGTTTCGGGCGAAGGTGTCCAGGCTGGCGTTGGAAGGCCTCATGGTCATCTTCGCGGTCCTCGTGGCCCTCGCTGTCGACGAGTGGCGAGAGAAACGCCAGTTTCTGGAGCTGGCGGAGCGGGCGCGAAGCAGCGTGATGGCGGAGCTGACAGCAAACCAGGGTGAGCTTCGCTCCACCCGAGACGGTCTGGCAGCGGCCCGCGACACGCTCGCCGCAGCTCTCCAGGTCCTGGACACACGCGGCCCGCCGCTCACGGTCGACTTTGCCCTACCCGAGTTCTCCTCGGCCGCTTGGCGGACAGCGCAGACGATCGAGGCAGCCACGTATCTGGATCTCGACTGGCTCATAGCGGCGGCGAGGGCTTACGAGACGCAGGAGATGTACGAGGGGGTCTTCCAGGAGATTCTCCGGATCATGGGCGGGATCGGCATCGCCGACGACGAGCCTGCGCTCGTCGCCGAGCTTCTGGGTCAACTCAACATCGCCCTTCAGATACACGACGGTCTGGAGGCCCGGTATGCCAGCATCCTCAGGCCGTGAGCGGCCCCGCGGCAACGACGCGACACCCAGACCTCCCCTCGGCGCGTGTCGCGTAAGGGCTTCCCTGACACCCACGTCCCGGCACGAGTCCGTCGATTCGTGATCGTCCGGCGGCGCGAAGTGGTCGGACGCCTGCCACACGTGATTGCGCAGCCATGGCATCTGCGAGCCTGTAAGATGCTGCCGCATTGTCACTTGTACGACTTGGCACGCTCGAGTGCCGGCTTCCTGCATACCTGAGTGAGCCTCGGTCCACGGCGTCCTCGCCGGTCGGACCGGGGAGAGAGGAAGCGGGGAGGTGGTCGTGCATATAAGATGTTGTCGTTCAAGACGCTTACGGCGTCTTCGGGTCCACGTTCGCAGCGACGTGGTCAGACCGAGCACGCTCGGTCTGCTCGTTCTTATCCTGGTGGTCGGTGGCGCGGGCACGTTCGGGTCTCAGCTGCGTTCCGTCACCTGGAATCAGCAGGGGTGGGGCATGGTCGGGGGAGCCGGGCCGGCAGCCGGGTCGTGTGAGACACCCGCGATCGGGCGGCACTTCCAGCTCGACCTGGCCGGCGTTCACGTCATGGAGTGGCGGGACCGGCTCCTGCGAACGCCCCCGCGACTCCTCGAAGCCTACCTTTCCCGGCCCGATCCGTGGATGGATGAGCTGCTGCCCATCCTGAAGGAGCACGACGTCCCGCCGGGCTTTCTATACCTGGCGCTGATCGAAAGCGGGTGGGACTCCGAAGCTCGCAGCTCGGCCGACGCAGTCGGTCTGTGGCAGTTCACGCGAAGCACAGGTCGCCAGTACGGGCTTCAGATCGAGGAGGGAACGGACGATCGCACGGACGAGCGGCTCGCGACCTCGGCGGCGGGCCGATATCTGCGCGATCTGTTTGACGACTTCGGATCGTGGGAGCTCGCCGCGGCCGCCTACAACGCTGGCCCTGCGCGGGTGCGCCGGGCCCTCGATTCGACCGGGGCCGATGACTACTGGACCCTGGTCGAGGGTAAACACCTCCCTCCCGAGACCCGTGCGTACGTCCCCAAGTTCATCGCGGTCGTACAGCTCGCTGCGGAGAGAGTCGCCGACCCCGAGGCACAGGCGATCGGGCTCGAGCTCTACTAGGCCGGGCGAAGACTCGGGACCTCTGGCGCCGGAGGGCACCGGGTCCCTCGACATAGCGCTGTCAACGGGATTATCGTGAGGTCAGGTCCTGAAAAGGGGTGCCGGCCGGCGCGTCGCTCGCTTGGTACGCATGGGTAAGCGGAGCGATCCGGTGGGAAATGCGACCGGCCGGCACCTTTTAGATTACGCGCTCAGGGGCAGCGCTCGATGTCGGCTCCATCTGTTCAGGACCTTGTCGGCCGCGTCCATGATATGATCGATCGACACGTTGTTCGCGACCATGCTGTACAGCACGCGGGTGGCGCCCTTGATCTCGTTGACCTCGGACACGCTGGGCGGTGTGAAGCGGAAGGTCTCCGAGAGGAAGCTGATCAGATCGGCGTGCACCTTCTCTCGTTCCGCCTCGATCTCCAGCAGCTGCGACCGTAGGCGGCGGCGATCCTCCGCATCCCGCTCCTGCCCCCGCCGCAATGTCAACAACCGGATCGCCTCTTCGAGACCGGCTTCGGTTTCCAGCCCGGCCTCGAGGAAGTTCGCGCGCTGTCTCGCGCTGGCCTCGGTCTTGAGGATCGGCTCGGTCATGCGGCGCACGCTCCTGGCTCCCTTACCTTCCCCGCTCCATTCCCGCGAGCCGGGCCCGCCAGCCGTCCCGGATGGACGGCGGTTCGAGAATCGGTACGTCCCATCTGTTTCCTAGATGCCGCGAGAGGCCGGAATCTTACATCTCGTTACATTTCGTCGGCACCTTCGGGCGTCGAGTCGCCGGCGGGGGAGGGTGGCACGGGTCTTTGCCACAGGGAGTCGTTCTGCTCGAGGAACGGCACGCGGTCGCCGGCACCGGTCGTTGCCGCTGCCACCAGCGCGATCAAGGCTACCAGCGCGGCGACCACGAACACCACGATCAGCGAGGCTCGCAGCCGACGTCCGCCGGTCTGCCCGGCGTCGTCCTGGTCCCCCTTCGATCTGATCGACGCGCGGCGGCGCAGCGAAGGCATGGTCGAGGCCCGCGCCGAGCGCGGACGACGACTCCAGCGGGGTGAGGGGGCGACGGCGACCGCAGAGTCCGGTGTGGCCGGAGCCGCGGGCGGCTGGAGCGCACCCAACACCAACGGGCGTGAAGGGCCACCCTCCCTAGTCGCCACCTCGGACGACACGCCGAACAGAACGAGTCCGGACAAGCCGAGGTCGAGATCGAGATCCAGGGAGTCCGGCTGCAGGAGAACCAGCAGTGTCGCCCCGCGTGCCAGGGCCGACTCCCGGATTCTCCGCCACGCCCGAGACTCCAGGACCGGACGTCCCCACACAGGCGAGGGTCCCTGAGGTAGGTAGATGTAGCCACGGCCACGGCTGCGAGCCGCCACGCTCTTCATCGAAGCGGCACCTTTCAGGACATCTGTCAGGCCAAGCTCCGACTCGGCCCCCAGCTCGTGATCCAGGTCGGGGCGATCCGAAGCCAGACTGACGAGGATGGTGTGTCCCCTGCGGGCGCGACTCACCGTGGCTGCGAAGTCACCGGCGGCGGCCAGCGCCCAGTCGGCATCGGGTACGGTGATCAGGCCCACCGCGCACGGCTCCTCCGGGAGTCGTGCGGCGATCGTCTCGAGCTGATCCGTATACGCGGGGTCCATCGCTACATCGTGGCGCGGCGCGGGCTCTTCCGGGTTCGCCCGACCCACGCGGGGCATGATCAGGCCGATCGCTGAAGCACTCCGGCGACCTGCTAGAAGCGCGGGACCACCATCAAGAGGAAGCTGCGCGTTTCCCCCGGGGTCCGCTCTTGCACATCCACATAGTCATTTTGAAACAGGTTCGAGATCTTTGCTCGGACATCAACTCCGAGGATCTCCTGGCCGAAGCGGAGGTCCACGACCGTGATCGAGCTCCGCTCGTCCAGAGGGAACGCCAGTACCTGATCGACCTCGCTCCGGAAGCGCACATCCAGCCCGAGCCGGTCGCGCCACCCCGAGAGCGTCGCGGTCAGATTGTGGTCCGAGCGATACGGGAGTGGCAGGTCGACCCGCTTGTCCTTGGTATCGAGAAACAGGTAGTTGACTCCCAGGTTCAGCTGCTCCGGGACGATCCCCACGCGAACGCCCAGATCCAGTCCCCGCACGCGAGCCTCGGACACGTTCTGGAACTGGAACGTCAGGAACTCACCCGTGACCGGACC
>JBDHAC010000056.1:0-31237 GCA_039588275.1 Gemmatimonadota bacterium | reverse complement strand
GACGTCCCGTTCCACCTCGCGTTTGCTCATGCCAGCGGTACCGATTGCCCGGCCTGCACGTACGCATGCTCATGCGCCAGCAGCCCCAGCAACGCGATCGGCGAGACCGGCGTCCCGAGCCACGGGGCCCCGATCGCCACTGCCACGAGGACGATGCCGATCCAGAAGAAGGTGCGGAACCGGCCACGAACCATCTCGTGCGCCGCCCGATGGGCATGCGCCGTGGGATGAGTCAGAGACACCTCGCCCAACACCAGCAGGAGGTGGAGGGCCGCGGCGCCCGCCAGCAGGATCCGTACGGCGCTGCCCGCGAAGCCCGGCGCGAACGGGAGCAGTACGGCGGAGCCGGCAAGCAGCGCCTGCACGATGAAGTGCGGCGGGAGAAGCGGGTTCTGCCACAGGTCCCGCGCCTTCGCCTGTGCGAACAGATAGGCCGTGTACGCCGCCGTCATCGCCGCGAGCGGAGCGCCGATCCAGGCGAGAGCTCGTGCGGGCCCGTGGTCGCTCATACCCGTCAACATGTGGGCCGTGAGCATGGCGCCGAAGCCCGCGATCACGAAGCCGCCGCGGACGAGCCAGCTCTTCCAGTGCGGGCGGGTGAAGATCATGTAGAAGCGTTTCGGGTGCTCTAGATCCCAGATCAGCAGCGCGCCCGTGATCGCGAGGAAAGCCAGCGCGAGGATCGGCGCCGTGCGGAGCCACAGCGAGCTCTCCCAGGCCAGCTCTCCCACGAGCGCGAGCAGGAGAGCCACCAGGTACGCGCCCGATGCGATGCCCTTCGTGAGCGTATAGAGGCTCACTCTCCAATCCCACGGGATCTTGTGCGCCACGTCGTAGGCGAGCAGCGCCGCCGCGGACGAGTTGGCGGACCCTGCCGTGCCGCCGACGACATGCCCAGAGCCCGGTGACCCCGAGACGACACGCCCGTTGCCACTCACCTGCTCGCTCCACAGGAAGAGCCCGCCCGGCGGCTGCACGGCCGCAAGTGGATCCAGGGTGGTCTGGTGCGCTCCTCGATAGAAGAGCTTCGGGTGTGTCTCCTTTTCGGGGCGGCGGACGGTGACCGGCTCGCGGTGCACCAGCCGGCTCACCTTCGAGGTCGAGTCCGTCAGGTCGCCTACGAGAATGGCCTCCGTGGGGCACACGACGGCGCACGCCGGCTCGAGACCCATGTCGATTCGGTGCGCGCAGAAGTTGCACTTCTCGGCCGAATGGTCCTCGGGATTGATGAAGATCGCATCGTAGGGACACGCCGCCATGCAGGCTTTGCAGCCGATGCAAATCGACTTGTCGAAATCGACGATGCCGTCAGCGCGTCGGTGCATCGCCCGCGTGGGACACGCGACCGTGCACGGAGAGTCCGCGCATTGGTTGCAGCGGGTAACCTGGAAGGCCCGACGCGCTTGCGGGAACACCCCGACATCGACGTACTTGACGTACGTGCGCGTGACGCCGAGAGGCACCTCGTTCTCGGACTTGCACGCCGTGGTGCACGCATGACAACCGATGCACCGCGTATGGTCGATCACCTTGGCCCATTTGGCAGGCGCGGCGGACGACGGCGCGACAGATTGCGGCATGCAGGCTCCTGCGTATGGGGACGCGAGCTCGCCACGTAACGATCGAGACCGCCATCGAAGCCTGCCAGGGCCCCGACACGACCGCGAAAGCTAACTATGGCGCGCGCCGAATACCTCGCAAGAGGTGCCGGCTGGCTGCCGGCAGACTCGCGCTGGCAGGAGATGAGCGAGATGAGCTTCGAGAGCATAAACCCGACGACCGAAGAGCATCTGGCGAGCTTCGAGGCGCTCGATGAGGCGGAGGTCGAGCGACGGTTGGACAGGGCACGGTCCGCATATCTCACGTACCGCGAAACGAGCTTCCCAGAGCGCGCCGCCTGGCTAAGGCGAGTCGCGGGGCTGCTCGAAGACGAAAAGACCGAGCACGCGGAGCTGATGACGGCCGAGATGGGTAAGCTGCGTGACGCGGCCGAGGCCGAGGCCGAGAAATGCGCCTGGGTGTGCAGGTACTATGCGGATGAGGCCGCCGATTTCCTGGCAAGCGAAGAGTACGAGACCACCGCGCGCCGAAGCGTAGTGTGCTACGAGCCGCTCGGCGCCGTCCTCACGATCATGCCGTGGAACTTTCCGTTCTGGCAGGCCATTCGCTGTGCCGCCCCGGCCTTGATGGCGGGGAACGTCATACTGCTAAAGCACGCGCCCAACGTGCCTCAGTGCGCACTCGCGATCGAGAGTCTGTTCGCCCGCGCGGGCTTCCCCGACGGCGCCTTTCAGAACCTGTTCGTCGAGGTCGAGGATGTACCCCGGGTCCTGGATGACCCGATCGTCCAGGCCGCTTCGCTCACGGGCAGCGTTCGCGCCGGCAGCTCGCTCGCCTCGGAAGCGGGAGCGCGGATCAAGCGCACCGTCCTCGAGCTGGGTGGCAGCGACCCGCTGATCGTGATGCCCTCCGCCGACCTCGAGCGGGCCGTGCGGACGGCGATCGAGTCTCGCATGCTCAACAACGGTCAGTCCTGCATCTCGGCCAAGCGAATCCTGGTGGCGACCGAAGTGGCAGAGGAGTTCGAGGGCCGTTTCGTGGAGGGCATGGAGGGCCTCGAGGTCGGGGACCCGATGGAGGCCGGAACCGACGTGGGGCCGCTCGCCAAGGTCTCCATCCTTGAAACGCTGGAGGAGCAGGTTCGGCAATCCGTCGAGGCGGGGGCTCGAGTGCTGACGGGCGGGCGCAGGCTGGCCGGGCGCGGGTACTTCTATCAACCCACGGTCCTGTCGGACATTCCCGACAGGTGCCCCGCGTATTCCGAGGAGCTCTTCGGACCGGTTGCCAGTGTGTTTCGGTTCGATTCGCTCGACGAAGCGATCGAGCTGGCGAACGCCACCCCGTACGGACTCGGTGCGTCCGTGTGGACGACCGAGGGTGAGGAGGCGGATCGCTGCACCCGGGAGCTCCTCGCGGGGCAGGTGTTCGTCAACGCCCTGGTGGCCTCGGTGCCGCAACTGCCCTTCGGCGGTGTAAAGCAGTCCGGGTACGGTCGTGAGCTGGGCCCGCACGGCATCCGGGAGTTCGTGAACGTGAAGACCGTCTGGATCGGTAGCTGATGAGCTCCGGTCAGCTCAAGTTGCCTTTCACCCGCGGGTTGCCGGCGCTCGCCGGTCTGGCGATCGGCCTGGCCGGTTGCGTCACGACACAACGGGTCCTGAGAGAGCGGGGAGAGGGGGAGGTGCGCTGCTATCGCGGGTCGTTCGAGGAGGTCTGGGCGGCGGCCGAACGAGGGGTCAGGTGGGTCGGGTTGGTGATCGAGGTCGCCGACACGGCCCAGGGACAGCTCATGGCGCGCAGCTACGAGCCCGAGGTGCAGGATCCCGAGCAGATGGCCGTCGACGCCGATGCGGGGGAGCGGGTGGGGGTGTTCCTGGACAACGCCGGAGCGGGCCTATGGGCCGTCGAAGTCGTGAGCCGGCGGATCTTCGCGCTCGACATCTCCGCGAGAGACTGGACCCCCGACGTGTTCCTGGCCCTCGAGGCACAGCTTCCAGACTCCGCGAAGGAGGAAACGCCCGAGATCACCGAGTGCGAGGCAGGCAGAGCGTGACCTCGAACTCGAGACGCTCGATGCCCCCGAGCGGTCTCTCGGCCGTCGGAGGGGTCAACCGCGAGTCGAGGATCCTGAACGTGCCGCGGCCCTTCGCCAGTTCGCCCAGCGTCCGCACCTCCGCGTCGTACTCCGCCCTGGAGTAGTTCCCGGGCCACAGCACCACTTCGATCGCTCGGCGGGCGCGGGCGTAATCCTCCTCATTCGTCAGGAACCGGAACTCGCGGACACCGTGCTCCACGGCGCGTACCGCCGTGTATCCGTAGGAGGTACCGATGTAGCGCGGGTTCCAGAAGCGGAAGGGCGGCGAGGCGTAATAGGTGTACTCGTGCTCCGGGAAAGCCGCCGGCCGCACCTCGATCCTCCACTCCTGCGGGTTGGGCGGGGCGTTGGCCGCGGCGGTGAGCCGGAACACGAGGTCGTCCCCGAAGTGCCGCTCGTAATCCTGGTCGCGGATCACCGCACCTCGAATGATCGCCTCGCAATCCTGCTGGCGGATCGCGGCCGGTTCCGGTCCCGGAGCCGATGCCGAGGCAGGGATCATCGTAATCGCACCGCCGGCCAGCGCGAGGACCATGCCCGCGGATGAGCGGCGTTGCCTCACCCCTCGCCCGCCCAGCCTATGTCCACCTCGCGGGACCGGGGTCGGTCTCTCCACGACGCGACGCGTTCGGCCGCCCGATGCTGCAGCATCGACAGGGCCGGCACCACCAGCATGATGATCGCGGTCGCGATCAGAATCCCGAACCCGAGGCTGACCGCCATGGGGACGAGGAACTGAGCCTGGATGCTGCGCTCGAAGATGATCGGAGAAACCCCGAGGAACGTCGTCAGCGACGTCAGGAAGATCGGCCGGAAGCGGATCTTGGCGGCGTCGACGATCGCCTGGGCCATCTCCTTCCCGCTCCGGCGCTCTTCGTTGATGAAGTCGATGAACACCAGCGAGTCGTTCACCACCACGCCGCTCAGCCCGACGATCCCGAACAGGCTCAAGATCTGGAGGTCCAGACCCATCATCAGGTGGCCGAGCGCCGCCCCTACGAAACCGAGCGGAATGGACGCCATGATGATGAGTGGCTGCACGTAGGACCGAAACGGGATGGCCAGCATCGCGTAGATCACGACGAGCGCCAGCGCGAATCCCCGCGCCATCCCACCGATCGCCTCCGCCTGTTCGCGTTGCTCGCCACCGAAGGAGAAGCGCAGCCCCGGGAAGCTCGCCCGTAGCTGGGGCAACACCTCACCTTCCAACGCCCCGTTCACCTCCTGCCCGGTCACGACCGCCCGGTTGACGTCGGCGGTAATCGTTACGATCCGCCGGCCATCGATGCGCCGGACGGTCGATGCACCGACGTCGAAGGAGACCTCCGCCACTTCCGACAGCGGCACCGCTCCGCCGCTGGGCGCCCGAATCCGGTAGTCGCGCAGGTCCGCGAGCGTGTTCCGCTCATCGGCGGGCAGCCGAACGTATACGCGTACTTCGTCACGGCCGCGCTGCAGCCGCAAAGCCTCGGCGCCGAAGAAGCCGGCGCGCACCTGCCGCGCCAGGTCATCGAGCGTGACTCCGAGCGTGCGGCCGGCCGGTTTGAGCTCCAACTGAAGCTCGCGCTTGCCGCGACCACGGTCGTCGCGCACATCGAGCACGCCCGCGAAGCGCTCCAGCTCCGACTCGAGCGCCTCCACGGCACGGTTCAGGGATGCGGTGTCCGGGTGCGAGAGCTCGACCTGGACCGGTGCTCCCAGGTCGATCAACACGGAGTTGAAGGTGAGCGTCCGCGCCCCCGGCACGACGCCTACGCGCTCCCGCCATGCCTGCTCGAAAGTGCTCGCCGGCAACTGCCGCTCCTCGGAATCCAATAGCCGGAAGCTCAACTCCGCGATGTTGGATTGAATGAAGCTGGGGGTCGCGGCGAGGCTGGGCTGTCGGGATTGCGAGGGGCGTTCGCCCACGCTCGTGAATACGGCCTCGACGAACGGGGGATGATCAATCGGCAGCTCTGCCTGGAGATCCGCCGCCACGTCACGACCGACGCGCTCGATGTAGGCGGCGATCTCTCGGGTTCGCTCCGCCGGCGTGCCTTCGGGCATCTCGAGGTACGCGAGCACCTCCTCGCCCTCGATGTCCGGCAAGAAGCTGAAGCGGATGTATCGCCCTCCGACGAGCCCGGCCACGATGAGGACGATCGCGGTCGCGCCGGCCAGGACGAGACCGTACCGGCGGGTCGCGAACCGGACCGCACGGTCCAGGGGACCGTTGATGAAGCGCTGAAGCGCTGCGTGGACCACATCCTGAGCGCGCCGGATGCGTCCGACGAACCCGTCGCGCCGCTCCTCTTCGGGCCGTGGGAGGTGCGACAGGTGGTACGGAAGGATCAACAACGCCTCGACGAGCGACAGGAGAAGCACGGCGATCACCACGGTGGGGATCTCGCCCATGAACTTGCCGATGCTGCCGGGGACGAACAGGAGGGGCGTGAACGCGGCGACGGTCGTGAGGACCGCGAACGTCACCGGCACCGCGACCCGTCGCGTACCCCGGATCGACGCATCCAGCCTCCCCACACCCCGCTCGCGGTGATGGTAGATGCTCTCCCCGACGACGATCGCGTCGTCCACGACGATCCCGATCGCGAGGATGAAGCCGAACAGCGAGAGCATGTTGATCGTCGCGCCCAGCGTATGCATGACCGCGAACGTTCCGACAAACGACAGGAATATCCCGACCGCGGTCCAGAAGGCGAGGCGCAGGTTCAGAAACAGGGTGAGCGCGAGAAGGACCAGAACGAGGCCGATGCGCGCGTTCTTGAGCAGCAGACTGATGCGGCTGTCGAGGTAGTCCGCTTCGTTCTCCCAGATCGCGTACTCGACGCCTTTGGGGAGCACGGACGCGAACTCCCCGGCGAGGTAGTCCTGCACGAGCTCGACGCTCTCCAGCACGCGCTCATCGCCTGTGCGAAAGACCTGCACGAAGGCCGCCGGCTGCCCTTCGAAACGCGAGATGAGATCCACATCCTCGAACCCATCGCGAATCTCGGCGATCTGGTCGAGCCGCAACGCCGCGCCATCGCGAGATCCGCGGACGATGATCTCCGCGAAGTCGGCACGCGTGTAGTTCTGGCCTTCGACCCGGACCAGGATTTCCTCGCTGTCCGTCCTCACATCGCCCCCGGGCAGGTCGAGACTCGCACGCCGCACCACCGCGGCCACCTCGTCGAGCGTGAGACCCCACGCTCTGAGGGCATCCATCGAGACCTCGATCGAGATCTCGTATTCTCGCACGCCAGCCACCTGCACGTACGAGATGTCGGGGATGGAGGCGAGGTCGTCCTTGGCCCGGTACGCCAGCTCGCGGAGGGTCCGCTCGTCGACGTCGCCGTAAAGCGCGATCTCGATCACGCGGCTCCGGGCGGTCAGCGCCACCACCTCGGGCTCCTCGGCGTCCTCCGGGAACGTGACGATGCGGTCGATCTCCGCCTTGACGTCGTCGAGCGCCCGCGCCTCGTCGGTCCCGAGGTTCAATTCGGCGAGCACGACGCCGACACCCTCCGACGCGACGGCCGTGACTCGCCGAACGCCCTCGACGCCGTCGATCCGCTCCTCGATCCGCTGGACGATCGCCTCCTCGATCTCCTCGGGTGAAGCGCCGGGGTATTCGACCGTGATCTGGATCGTGTCGAGTGCGAACTCGGGAAAGACCTCCTGGGGAACCGTGAACACCGCCAGCATCCCGGCGACGACGATGAACACCAGAAGGAGGTTGGCCGCGACCCCGTTTCGTGCCATCCATGCGATCGCGCGGTTCATCGGCCGTCTTCCCGCGTGGTCTCCATCCGGCGCGTGGACTCGGAGCGCGTGCTCGACGAGGTCTCGAGGGGCTGCGCCACTTGGACCGTCATCCCGTTCGTAGCGAACGGGAGGGGGCTCACGATCACCTGGACTCCCGCTTCCAGCTCGGCCACCACGTAGGCCGAGTCCTCGACCTCCTGGATGAACCGGATGGGCTCGAAGACGAGGATGGAGTCATCCACGACCGTCCAGATACGCTCGTCATCGCGAACCGCCGAGCTCGGGATGACCGCGTACGGATCCAGCTCGATGCCTCGGATGTCGACGGTCGCGTACGTGCCCAGCAGCAGCGGCGGGCGCCGGGGAGAGTCGACGCTCCTCGCGAACGGACCTTCGACTCTCACCACCACATCGACGGCGCGGGTGAGCTCGTCGAGCGCCGACTCGGCCCGATCGACGGCGCCGCGCCAGTGGTACGTCTGGTCACCGTACTCCGCGTACACGTCTACCGGCACCGACGCCCCCCCGCCGCTGGCCCGCGTATCCCACAGGTCGGGGATGAGCGCGGCGTCATCATCGCTGAGGGGCACGAGGATCTCGACTGCATCCGTCGCGTACAGCTGCGCAACGGCCTGGCCGGGGGCGAGATACTGCCCGCGGTCGACGGATTCGGTTCGCACGCTCCCCGTGAACGGCGCCCGGATCTGCGTCCGCTCGAGACGGAGGCTCGCGTCCTCCAGCCCCGCCTCCGCGCGCTCTAGAGCCGCGCGGGCCGCATCGAGCTGCGGCTCGCGGAACAGGAGTGCGCTCTGTTCGCCACCGGCAGCGGTCGAATCGGATCCCGTGCGGCGCTGCAACCGGGCGTACTCCTCGCGCGCCAGCACGACCTCTTCCTCTGCCTGCAGCACCTCTACCTGACGCTGCGCGACTTCGGCGCGGGCGGCGCGCACGGCATTCTCGTAATCCGCGGGGTCGACGCGAAGCAGTGCCTGGCCGCGGTCGAAGCGACCACCGCTGACGAGCGATGGAGACACCCACACGACCCGCCCGGCCACCTCGGACGCGAGCGTGATCTCGGCGCTCGGACGCACCGTTCCGTTGCCGCGCACGCTCAGATGCCCGGATCTGAGCTCCAGAGGCACGGTCGTCACGGTCGGAACCTGCCGAGGTGGCTGCTGGAGGGGCGGCCGAGGCCGGAGCAAGATCAGGGCAGCCAGCGAGACCACACCGAGGCCGATGACCAGCGCCCCTTGCTGCCACGGCCTGAGTCTCGACCACGCCGCAGCCAACCTCCCGAGCGGGTTCATCGGTGCTCCTCCTCTCCCATCACCCAGGCCCCGCCGAGGGCCCGGTGCACGGCGAGTCGCGCCTCCGCCAGCGCACGGGTCGCACTCACCATCATGGTTTGGGCACTGACGAGGCTCGTGCGAGCATCCAGATACGACACGTAGTCGCCCACGCCCCGCTGGTATCGCAGGAGCTGGTAGTTTGCCGATGCCTGGGCGTCCGCGAGCCGCTCCAGCACGCTCGCGTGGCGTTGGCGTTCGTTCTCGAACCCGCGCAGGGCGGTCTGCGCCTCCTTGAAGGCCGTCAACACCGTGCGGGCGTAGGAGGCCGCCAGTTGCTGATACTGCGCCTCAGCCACGCCGACGGTCGCGCGCAACCGCCCACCCTGGAACAACGGCGCGAACAAGTTCCCGATCAGGTTCAGGAAGTACTGGTCGGCGTCGAACAGATCCTGCGGGTCGCTGGCTTGAAGCCCTACCGATCCGTTCAGAGACAGCGTCGGAAGCAGCTCTGCGCGCCGCGCGCCCACGCGGTGGCGGGCAGCCTCCATGCGCTCCCCGGCCGCCCATACGTCGGGCCGGGCCTCGAGGAGCGCGGCGGGGAGAAGCGCGGGGATCGGGGACAGGTCGAGCCGCGGTTCTCCCTCGACCGTGAAGTCGCCCGCGTAGCGACCGACCAGGACGGCAAGCCGGCCCTCCGCCTCGAACAACGCAGTGCGGAGTCCGGGGAGGGCCGCCTCCGCGTTGCGATACAGCTGTCGAACCGAATACAGCTCGAACGACGAGACGAGCCCGCGTTGATAGCGCTCATCCGTGAGCTCCGCCCGCTCGCGCAGGAGACCCACGTTCTCGACGCTGAGCTCGACCTCCTCTCGAAGCCCGATGACCTCGAAGTAGGTGGAGATCACTGCTCCGATGACCGCCAGCCTCGCGGTCTCGAGGTCCGCCCGGGTCGCGAGGAAATCGCGCACCGCGGCGCTCCGGTCGTTCCTCGCACGCCCCCAGAAGTCGAGCTCGTACGCGAAATCGAGCGACGCGCTGTATGTCGTGAAGTCGAAGCGGTCACCGAAGAAGCCGAACCCACCCGGGCCGCCCGTCGTGTCGGCTGGCGCCCCGGCCCCATCGCCGCCGGTGATTTGTCCGCCGATGCCGATGTTCGCCGGGGTGCTCTGGCGGGTGGCGCCGGCGTTCAGGCCGATGGACGGGAAGAGATCCGCCCCCGCGATCCGGTACCGATTGCGGAACTCCTCCACGCGCGCGATCGCCTCTCGCAAATCCAGGTTCGCCACGAGGGCCGAGTCCACGACAGCGTTGAGCGTAGGATCGCCGAACGTCTCCCACCACCGCAGAGGGGCGTACTCCCCGGTGTCCTCTGCGGCAGTAAAGCTGTCCGGCAGCGCGGCGACCGGCGCCGGGGTCTCGGGTGAAGGTGTGAAGGAGCACGCGCCGCCAGCCAGCAGGACGCCTAGGCCGGCGGCCATCAGCCGGGCCGTGCTCCCGGATCGGCCGAGCCGCGTCGCGCCCGTCATCGGTCACCCCCTTCCCCACCAGCCCCGGCTGGAGATGAGCTCTGATCCGCGTCGCCCGACCTCAACCCGTAGTACAGAATGTCGAAGATGTGCCGCCTGCGCTCCTCCACGAACGCGTCGAAATCCTCGGCGGCGAGGGGGTTCAGGTACGTCACCGTGGGGCGCGTCACGAAGAAGAACAGGCAGGCCGAGACGATCGTGAGGAGCGTCTGCTTGGGGTCCACCCCGCGGATTTCAGCGCGCGCGACCGCCTCCCTGATCCGGTCCTCCATGATCCGCTGCGGAAAGCCCTCGGTCTGGAACGCCGCCTCCAGGTGCTCACCCAGCAGGGTTCCACCCGACAGGTTTTCGTTCAGCATCAGACGCATCACCTGGCGGTGCTCGCGGACGAAGTCGATGTAGCCGTCGATGAAGGCCCGAAGGGTATCGGCGAAGCTGTCGGTGTCGGAGAGCCACTGGCCGAACGTCTGCATGAAGCGCTCGAAGCAGTGCCCGAAGCAAGTCTCGTAGAGCTGTTGTTTGGTGCGGAAGTAGTAGTGCAGGAGCGCGCGGTTGATCCCGGCCGCGTCGGCGATCTCCTGCATCCGGGCTCCATCCTTGCCCTTGCGGGAGAAGACCTCGAGCGCGGCGTCGAAGATCTGTCGCTCGGTGTCCGGGGCCGTCGTACCAGACCGCCTGGAGGGTCCGGAAATCGTTGTGTCGGCCGTCATTACGCTAGCCGTATCGTCTCAGGAGCGTCGTCCCGCGTCGCGGGGGACGTGGCGGTCGCCACCGCGGGGCTCCGGGGGACGCTCGGGATTAGCCAAACAGTTTAACTAGATTGTCAACACAGTATCGCCCAAAAGTCGCGAGCCGCGCAACCGCGCTCGACCGGGCATGGCGGCGGAGGGCCGTCGACGTGTCCGCGAGCGCTTCCGTCTCGTATGTTCGGGACCGCCCGAGAGCGACTTCCACCGCCTCCGGAGGACCCACTGTCCGATCCGCCACGCCTCATACTCGCGTCCGGCTCGCCGCGGAGACGGGACGTGCTCAGACAACTCGGACTCGAGTTCGAGGTGCGCGTCTCGCCGATCGACGAATCGCGAGACCCGGCGGAGGGACCGGCCGCAGCGGCCGAGCGTCTCGCGCGCGCCAAGGCCGCGGTATGGATCGAGCCGGGAGCGCTCACGCTCGGGTTCGACACCCTCGTCGCCCACCGCGGCGAGATCCTCGGAAAGCCCGCTGGGCCGAGCGACGCGATCGAGATGGTGAGTCGACTCGCGGCGGACGAGCACACGGTCTACACGGGAATCGCGCTCGCCGACCTGGATCGAATGACCAGCGCGGTCGAAACCACGCTCGTCCGGTTTCGGGCTCTGCGCGCCGGGGAGTGCGAGGCCTACGTCGCGACGGGAGAGCCGCTCGACAAGGCCGGTGCGTACGGCATCCAGGGACTGGGTGCCTCACTCGTGGAGTCCATCGAGGGAGACTTCTTCAATGTGATGGGCTTCCCGGTGCAGCGCTTTCTGGAGCTGCTGTGGCAGCACGGGTGGACGTACGCGTTCGGCGTTCTCGCGCCACGGTCCGGCGCGGGGAGCGGCGGGGCGTGAGCTCCAGCCTCGCGACCCGGAAGGAGCCGATCCGGCAGGCCGTCACGGCCGTGGGCATCGCGCTGGGGGCGGTCGGGGCCCTCCTGGCCCCCCTTCCCCTCGCGGCGCAGGGCGTCCGCCAGGTGGCGCGATCTCCGCACGGGATGGTAGTCACCGCGCAACCTCTCGCTACTCAGGCGGGGCGGCGCATGCTCGAGCTCGGCGGCAACGCGGCGGACGCCGCTGTCGCGGCCGGATTCGCCATCGCGGTGGTCGAACCGAGCATGAGCAGCATCGGGGGCCGCAACCAGATCCTGATTCGGACTCCTCTTGGCGAGGTGTACGGGATCGACGGCACGACTCAGGTGCCCCCCGACTACGATCCCGATACCGCACCGCGCGCGTCACACGGCTACGCGACGATCGGCGTGCCGGGCGCCGCCGCCGGCCTGCTGCGCCTCCATGCCGAGTACGGTTCGCTTCCCCTCCCTCAGGTCATGGCCCCCGCCATCGACTACGCGGAGAACGGCTTTCGCCTCACCACCGCCGAGGCCGGCCGACAGGCCGGCGCGGTGCAGCAACTGGGCGAGTCAGAGGGGGGACGAACATACTTTCTTCGAGCCGACGGCCGGCCGTATCAGGCCGGTGACCGACTGGTCCAAGCGGACCTCGCCGAGACGGCCTACGAGGCGTTGCCGGCTCGGGTGGTTCGCGGCACCTATCGAGGCTACGAGGTCGTCGGTTTGGATGTGCCTGCGTCCGGTGCCCTCGCCATCCAGGCGTTGCACATCGCAGAGCGCTTCGATCCGAGCGACCTGGGACGCGAGGCGTGGGCCGCGGTGCTGGGTCAGGCGGTAGGTCTTGCCGCGCTCGACCGGTCTGCGCTGGGCACGGACTCCGCCGCGGTGCGCGTGACCTCGAAGGAGTGGGCGGCTCTCAAGGCTCGCCGGGTTCGGGCCGGCGCACCGGTTCCCGGGGGTGAGACCCGGGCGCCCGGGATGAAGGAGAGGTTGGATTGGCTCGCGCGCGACGGCCACACGACCCACCTGTCGACCGCGGATGCGGAAGGGATGATGGTCGCGCTCACGCAAACGGTCGGACCCGACATGGGTGCGAGGGTCGCCACGTCGGGCCTCGGCTTCCTGTACGCCGTGACACTCGGTGGCTACCTGGGCCGAGTGGAGCCCGGCGAGCGCGTCCGCTCATCGATCACGCCCCTATACGTCGCGCTCGATGGGCGACCCGTCATGATCCTGGGCGCAGCGGGCGGCGGACGCATCATCTCCGCGGTCGTCCAGGCCGTGAGCCGCGTCGTCGACGACGGTATGAGGCTCGCCGCCGCCATCGCGGCACCTCGGGTGCACCCATCCTCCTCCGCTTCGGGGTCCGCCGGCGTGTCGGACCTCACCATCGAGGCGGCGCCCGGAGACGGGTGGAGCGATGCCGAGCTGAGGGTCTTTCAGGAGCTGGGCTTCGAGGTCGAGCCGTCCCGCCGGCGAGGCTCCTTCGGACGCATCCACGCCATCGGGTTCGATGCAGTGGCCGGCACGTGGATCGGGGTCGCTGATCCCGATTGGGAGGGGAGCGCTGAGGGACCGAGACGCTCGACGGGGAGCTAGTTCCGGTCCCCCTTCGGGCTGGGCAGCCACCCGGGACCGGGGCGACTCATCCCCTGTGACTCGATCTGCGCGTCAGCCGGAGCGGTCGGCGTGAGTCGGACCTGAAACCAGCGGCGGCCGTTCGGATGACGCCAGTCTCCGAGCAGGTCGTCATCGGCATCCCACTCCAGGACGATCCGACCGGCTTCCGCACACGGACCCACCCCCCAACGCTGGCTGAGCTCGACCACGGGGCCGACGGCGTTCTCGAGCACGAGCGCGTAATGACACGCGTAACCCGGGAAGTCATACGTCGCGGTGCCCACCACGTCGCCTTCCGCGGCGGAGTCGAACAGGGACAGCGACACTTCGGGCATGGCCTCCGAGCCTTCCGGCAGAACCTGTGCGGACCAATGGCCGGCTATCACCACTTCACCCGCGTCCCACTCGATCGGCGCGATCACCCGGACCTCACCGGCCCTATCGCCGTTCGTCTCCTCGGCCGTCCCCGCCGGGGTATCCCACGCACCGCGGATCATCTCGCGCCTCTTCGGCGGGTCTCCAACTTCGGCCGTGTCCGCCGGGGGGTCCCAGGCGCCCCGGATCATCTCGCGCCTTTCCCTCTCATCTTCGAGGATGGGCGGATCGGGCGGTAGGAAGCAGCTGCTTCCCAGCGCGATCGAGACGAGGAGAAGGAAGAAACGCCGAACCAGATCGACGCCACGTCGTTCGTGCATCGGGGCGACCTGCTGAAGTCGTTACGCCAATGAACAACACGGACCAACGCCACGGGCGCAAGATCGGTACGCACCGGGCTGGCGTATGCTAAATAGTAGGCCGCTCAGGCAGTTCCAGCCAGACGTGGCCGCCCGTCCCCGCTCCGGGGTGTCGCAGAGATGCCACAGGGCGCCACACGGCGCGGTCCTCTAGACGAGCGCGGCCCGCACCGCTCGACGAACGAGCACTTCGGCCAGGGCAGCCCTGTATTCCGCGGTCGCGTACGTATCGAAAGGCGGCTCCGCCCCATCGGCCGCTCGGCTCGCCGCTGCCGAGATCGCGGACTCGTCCACCGTCTCGATCCCGCTGAGGCTCGCCTCGGTGGCGGCAGCTCGCACCGGCGTCGGGCCCATGTTGGTGAGCCCGATCGCGGCTCTCTCGATCCGGCCGTCGGTGCGCTCCACGACCGCGGCCACGCCTACGATGGCCCAATCCTGCGCGCGGCGTCCGAACTTCAGATAGGTCGAGCCACACGTCTCGCGAAGTCTCGGGACGCGTACCTCGATCAAGATCTCGTGGGGCTCCAGCGCGGTCTCGAACGGGCGGAGGAAGAAGTCGGCAGCCGCGATCCTCCGCTCACCGTCGCCTCCTCGGATCACGAGCTCGGCATCGAGCGCGAGCAGCACGGCCGGGAGGTCGGACGCCGGGTCACCGTGGGCGATGGACCCGCCGATCGTCCCGCGATGCCGCACCTGTGGGTCACCGATCTGGCCGGCAGCGTGGGCCAGGAGGGGGCAGGCCTCGCGCAGAAGCTCCGAGCGTTCGAGATCATGGTGACGGCTCAGGGCTCCGATCGCGATCGCTTCCCCTTGTTCGCGCACTTCACGCAGCTCATCGAGCCCGCCGATGTCCACCAGCGCCGTCGGCCGCGCGAGCCGCAGCTTCATCAAAGGGAGGAGCGAGTGGCCACCCGCGAGCAGCTTGGCCTCCTCGCCGCCGCCCGCGAGCAGCGACACCGCGTGCTCGAGCGAGGTCGCGACTTCATAGTCGAACGGGGTCGGGATCATCGTGAACCTCCTCGCTCCGCCTCCTGGATCGCGCGCCACACCCGCTCCGGCGTCGCGGGCATCCCCACATCGCGCACGCCGAGGTGCCACAGAGCATCCACGACCGCGTTGATCACCGCCGGCGCCGCCGCGATCGTCCCGGCTTCCCCGATTCCCTTCACGCCCATCTCGTTCGTGGTGCTCGGAGTCACGGTTCGATCGAGCTCGAAGGAGGGAAGCTCGGCCGCGGAGGGCACCAGGTAGTTCATCATCGAGGAGGTCTGGAGCGTCCCCGTGTCATCGTAGATCGCTTCCTCGAACAGCGCGGCGGCGATCCCCTGCGCGATCCCGCCGTGGATCTGGCCGTCCACGATCTGAGGGTTGATCACGTGACCGCAGTCGTCGACGGCCACATAACGAGCGATGTCGACGGCCCCGGTCTCCGTGTCGACCTCGACGACGCAGATGTGCGTTCCGAACGGGAAGGTGAAGTTGGGCGGATCGTACACATACGTCGCTTCGAGGCCAGGCTCCTCGCCCTCGGGGAGGCTGTGCGCGGTCCACGCCGCGAAGGCGGTCTCCTGGATCATCTTGCTGCGGTCCGGCACGCCCTTCACCGAGAACGCCCCGCTTTCGAACTCCAGATCGTCCGGAGCGACTTCGAGCAGGTGAGCCGCGATCTTCTGCGCCTTGTCGATCACGCGGCCACAGGCCAGGTGGAGCGCCACGCCGCCGACCGACAGGCTCCGGCTTCCGTACGTATCCATGCCGAGCGGAGCGACCGCCGTGTCGCCATGGAGCACCGAGACATCATCGATCGGTACTCCCAGCGCGTCGGCAGTGATCTGCGACCAGGACGTCACGTGGCCCTGTCCGTGGGGTGACGATCCGGTCACCACCTCGACTTTTCCGGTGGGGAGAAGGCGCACGGTGGCCGCGTCCCAGCCCCCGGCCCCGTAATTGAGGCTCGCGAGCACCTGCGAGGGCGCCAATCCGCACATCTCCATGTACGAGGAGAAGCCGATCCCAATCTGGCGAGTGTCCCCGCTCTCACGGCGTGCGGCCTGCTCGGCCCGCACCTCGTCGTGATCGAGGAGATCCAGGGCCCGCTGCAGGGTCCCGGCGTAATCCGTGGAGTCGTACACGAGCCCGCCTGGGCTCGGCACGTTGTCCCCCGCCGGGAGGAAGTTGCGGCGCCGGACCTCCACCGGGTCCAGCCCCACCTCGCGACCCAGGGTATCGATGGCGCGCTCTATCGCGTACGTGGCCTCGGGGCGGCCAGCTCCCCGATACGCGTCCGTGGGCGTGGTGTTGGTGAACACCCCCGTGCACTCCAGCGAGTAAGCCTGGCCACCGTACGATCCGCAGTACACGAAGGCCCCGAGGAGGGGAATACCGGGCGTCACCAACTGCAGGTAGGCGCCCATGTTGGCCAGGAGCCGCACGCGGTACCCGAGGATCGTCCCGCCGGCGGTCGCCGCGAGCTCGATATCCTGGATCAGGTCCCTCCCGTGGATCGTGGCGAGGTAGTCCTCGGATCGCTCAGCGACCCACTTCACCGGCCGGCCCAGACGGCGGGCGAGCGCGAGGCACAGTGCTTCCTCGGCGTAAACGTTGAGCTTCGATCCGAAGCCACCTCCGACATCGGGCGCGATGACGCGCAGCTTGCTCTCGGGGATTCCGAGCGTCAGAGCCAGGGTCACCCTCGCCACATGTGGCACCTGCGTGGTCGACCACATGGTGAATTCGCCCGCCGACGCCACCGGCTGAACGACCACCGCGCGTGGCTCCATCGCGTTGGGTACCAGGCGGGGGTGTACGTAGCGTTCCCGGACAACCACATCGGCCCCGGCGAAGGTCGCCTCCACGTCACCGTTGGCGAGCGCCCAGGTGTAGCACTCGTTGCTCCCGAACGCCTCGTGTACCAACGGCGCACCGTCGGCGAGCGCATCCTCGATCGCCGTTACGGACTCCCGCACCTCGTACTCCACCTCCACCAGGTCGGCCGCGTCCTTCGCGGCGTTGCGGTTCGTGGCGAGCACGACCGCGACGCCATCCCCCGCGAAGCACACCGAGTCCTTCGCCACCGGCCAATGGTCGGGGTGTTTGATGTCTTCGGTTACCGGCCAGGCCATCGGGAGCGCGGCCGCCCATTCTTCGGCGAGGTCCTGTCCGTTGAACGCCGCCACCACGCCCGGGGCCTCGAGGGCTGCAGCCACGTCGACGTTCCGAACGCGCGCGCTGGCGTGCGGGCTACGGACGACCGAGAGGTACAGCGTCCCGGGTGGAGTGATCGACTCCACGAACGTCGCCTCTCCGGTGAGGAGCTTCGGGTCCTCTTTCCTCAGGACCCCGCCACCCACGTATCGCTCGGCTGTGGCCATCTCGGTCCTCCTAAGGCGTCGCCGCCGACCGCGTCGCGCCGGACTTCATGGCGTCGGCTGCGGCCGCCACGGCCTTGACGATGTTGTGGTAGCCGGTGCACCGGCAGAGGTTGCCCTCGAGAGCGTGTCTGATCTCGGCTTCGCTCGCGCCCGGATTCTCCTCCAGGTAGCTCACCGCCGCCAAGATCATCCCGGGCGTGCAATAGCCACACTGGAGGCCGTGCTGCTCGTGGAACGCGCGCTGCATGGCGTGCCACTCTCCGTCCGCCGCCAGCCCCTCTATCGTCGTCAGCTCGCGACCGTCGGCCTGAACGGCGAGGACCGTGCACGACTTCACGGATTCCCCATCCATCAGCACCGTGCAGGTCCCGCAGGATGAGGTGTCACACCCGACGTTCGTGCCAGTCAGACCGAGGTGCTCACGAAGCAGGTAGACCAGCAGCGTTCGGGGCTCGACGCTGGCCTCGTGATGGATGCCGTTCACGGTCACCGAGATCTGTCGCATGGGCATCTCGTTTCCTGGGGCGGGCGGAGGAAGCGCGCGATCTGCCGCGCGCTGGGCCTCGACCCACCGTGGGGCACGGCGGGGGCGTCCTAGCAGGCTGCTGTGCAGCAGCCTGCTTCATGTGCGGTGCGTTCCCCCAGCTTGGAACGGGAGGCTCTTACGGTACGACCACGGGCAGCGGACCGGAAGACCCAATGCGTCTTTGCTCGGACTTCCGATCGAGATGCGGCTCGCGGTCGAGATGGCAACACAAAAGCAGAGCGAACGCGAGGCGCTGCTGGGTTAGCTCCGGGGCCTGGAGGCAACCTGGCGCCAGGCCGAGGAGATCGCCCACATCGCGGACAACGTCTTGGTGCCCGCGGAGGTCGAGGCGTTCATCGCCGAGAAACGCGGGCGGGCGGCGCCGGAGGCGGGAAACGTCCGAAGCGGACCACGTGGACGACGATCCCTCCAGCGCGGGCGACTCGGGGCCGGAATCCAGCTAGGGTCCCGGCCGCGCTGCGGCGACCGCCGGGCTGGGGGCGGCGCCCCTTGTCGCCCAACGATCGAATCAGCAACGTTTGAGGCATGGGCGAGAAGACAGTCCGGCGAAAGAGCACCGCGGAGGAGATCCGCGAGTTCACCCGGAGCCTGCTCGATGATGTAAAGGCGCTCGCGCTCATGCACGATCGCGGGCTCATCGAGTCCGGGATCCGCAGGATCGGTGTCGAGCAGGAGATGTTCCTGGTCGACGACCACTGGCGTCCCGCCCCCGTTTCGCCGAGCGTTCTCGCGCGTATCGAGGATCCCCGCGTCACGACGGAGCTCGGATCGTTTAACCTCGAGGCGAACACCGAGCCGTTTCGCTTCGAGGACGATTGCCTGCGCCAGCTCGAGACGACCGTTACCGACCTGCTCAAGATCTCGCGTGCGGCCGCCCGCGAAGAGGGTGTCGAGGTGGCGCTCGTGGGCATCCTGCCGACGTTGCGTTTGTCCGACCTGTCGCTGGAGAAGATGACGCCCGAGGAGCGCTACTACGCGCTCAACGAGGCCCTGAACCGGTTGAGCGGCGGGGCATACAGCTTCTACATCAAGGGAATCGACGAGCTGCTCGTGAAGCATGATTCGGTCATGCTCGAGTCGTGCAACACGAGCTTTCAGGTCCATTTCCAGGTCAGCCCGGCCGAGTTCCCCCGCTTCTACAACATCGCGCAGGTGCTGGCGGCGCCCGTGCTCGCCGCGGCCGTCAACTCTCCCCTCCTGTTCGGGCGTCGATTGTGGCGCGAGACGCGGATCGCGCTGTTCGAACAGTCCGTCGACACGAGGAGCCCGACGCCGGACCTGCGCGAGACCCACGCGCGCGTGAGCTTCGGCACCGATTGGGTGAGAGAATCGGTGCTCGACATCTATCGGCAGGACATCGGGCGCTTCCAGGTCCTGCTCGGCAAGCACATCGAAGAGGACCCGCTCGAGTTGGTGGCCGCGGGCACCGCCCCGGAGCTACAGGCGCTTCAGCTGTTCAACAGCACCGTTTACCGGTGGAATCGTCCCTGCTACGGCGTGAGCGACGGGGTCGCGCACCTTCGCATCGAGAACCGGGTCCTCCCTTCCGGGCCGACTCCCCTCGACGAGATCGCCAACGCCGCGTTCTGGTACGGGCTGATGGCCGGCTTCCTCGAGCGCTTCGAGGACATCCGTGAAGTCATGAGCTTCGGGGATGCCAAGGGGAACTTCCTCTCGGCCGCACGTTTGGGGCTCGGAGCTCCGTTAACGTGGCTGGGGGGCGAGGAGATCGGCGCGCGCCGACTCATCCTCGACCAGCTGCTCGAGATCGCCGCCTTCGGGCTGGCGACGTGCGGGATCGACGAGCCGGACATCGACCGCTACCTGAACGTCATCGAGAGACGCGTCGAATCGCGCCATACGGGGGCGGATTGGATGCTGAGGTCGGTGGCGGGCATGAAGGGCCGTGGAACCCCCGATGAGCGGCTACGGGCCCTCACCGCGGCGATCGTCGCGCGGCAGCAAGAGAATCGGCCCGTGCACGAATGGGAGCTCGCCGAATTGACGGAGAGCGGTGGGTGGAAAGGCAGTCATATGGTGGTGAGACATTTCATGACGACCGACATCGTCACCGTGCACGAGGACCAGACGATCGACCTGGTCGCCAATCTGATGGACTGGAACGAGGTGCGCCACATCCCCGTGGAAGACCCGGGGCACCAGCTGATCGGGCTCGTCACGCGTAGGACCCTGCTTCGCTTTCTGGCCAGCGACGAAGCCCGAAACGCGGAGGAGCCGGTGCCGGTCGGGCGTATCATGATCCGCGAGCTGATCACAATACCGCCTGACACATCCACGCTGGAGGCCATCGAGACCATGCGGAAGCACCGCATCTCCGCACTCCCGGTCGTGGAGGCCGGCCGTCTGGTCGGGATCGTGAGCGAGCGTGACTTCATGCAGCTCGCCCGAGACCTGATCGACAAGGGCCTTATGGAGTAGTCTCCCCCGAAGCGGCGGTCTGGACGCCCAGGCCGGACACGCCCGCCGGCGCCATTTCCCGCACCACCTCGCGTACCGCGATATTCAGTCGGTAACCCCAGTAGATGAGCAGGATCCCGAGGAGCTCCGTCACGTAGAGCACCTCGACGTAGCCGAAGCGCGTGAACGATCCGCCGATGCCGGGCAGCAGCGCCCCGATCGCGATCAGCACGTTCCCGTGGAAGCGGTGCCGCATGTCCGGCATGCGCCGGAATCGGACGGCGGACAGGACCGCCCCACCGATCAGAAAGGCCGCGGCGTACAGGTTGATGAACGGACTGAAAGCCCGCACCCAGCTCCACTCCATCACACGACCCGAGAGCCGGTACGTTTCCACGGCGCCGTAGTCGATCGGTGTGAGCACCACGAACGCCGCGGCCACCGTCACGGCGCTCAGCAAGAGGATCGTGAGCCGATCAGCGGTCGCACGGCGCAGGAGGAGGTAGACGGTACCCTGCGCGAGCGGCGCTCCCCCGAGCAGCGCACCGGAAATGTACCAGGCTCGGAACACCACTTCGTTCCACCCGAACAGCGTGGTGAGCGACTCCGTCACCGTCCCCGTGGCGTACATGAGCGCTCCGATCCCCCACCACAGGAGATGTAGCCCCCCCCGGTTCGAGTAGCGGCGCAAGAGCACGACGCCGAACCACACCGCGAACAGGCTTGTCGCCAGCGGGATGAAGTGCACGAAGCTCCGCATTCGTCAGCCTCCCCCGGGTGACCGCGATGGTCGCGGGTCAAATGGTGAGCTCTCCGATCGCTTTGGAAAAGGGCGGCGGGCGAACGTTTGTTCCGCTCGCCCGCCAGTCAGGCACACGCCCGGCAGGCTGCTGAAGCAGCCCGCTAGAAGGACGTGATCCAACTCAGGAGGATCGTGCGCTTCGGCTCGGGCCGGAAGAACGACGCGTTGGAGAACTCTGCGTACAGCTCGTTCGTCAGGTTCTCGACGCTGATCCCGAGGCTGTGCTGCGTGCGCCCGAGCTGGAGCAGCCGGACGCCGCCGCGCAGGTCGTGTACCGAGAACGCGGGCAGCACGTCACCGATCGGGTTGTCCAGCAGCCCCGCGTCCTTCTGCTCACCCGAATGCCGGAAACGATAGGTCGCCCAGAAGCGACCGTCGGGCTCCCGGTAGGTGACGTGAGTCACGACTTTCGACGAGTAGCTGTCCCCGATGGGGTTGTTCGGATTCAGAACGTCCTTCGAGTCGAGCGCGCTGTAGCTGGCACCGAAGGTCAAGCCGCTGAAGGGCTCGTATTCGCCCGTCACCTCGAAGCCCTGATACCGCAGCTTGTCGACGTTCACGTTCTGGAAGGCAGGGAACCCGCCGACCACCTCGCCAGTCTCCGAGATCCGAATGCCGTTCCGAATCTGGTTTCGGAACAGGTATCCTTCGAAAGCCACCTTTGCGCGCCGGTACTTGAGGCCGAGCTCCATGTTGAAGCTCGTCTCGGCCTCCAGCTCCGGATTCCGCACCTGGAAGCCCGAGCCCTCGGGCGTAGGTCCGTTGAAGAACAGCTCGACGAGGTTCGGCGCCCGGAAGCCCCGCCCGACTGCAGCGACGAGGTTCAGTTCGGGCGTAACCTCGAACAGCAGGTTCGCCGCACCCACCACGGTCCGGTCGGTGTTCTTGGCCGCGGAGAGATCTTCCAGACCGGTCGTGACTTCCGTCTCCGCCCGCACGTCCTGCCAGCGCGCCCCGAGAATCAACGAGACGCGATCGTGCAGGGTCAGCTCGCTCTGCGCGAACACCCCGAGCTGCCGGTACGTGGCGTTCGGCACGGTCGGCGTGGAGCTTTCCTCCGGCATCGGCGGGCCGAAGCCGAACACGGTCGAGACGTTCAGATCGGTGTTCCGGGAATCGTCATGCGAAAAGTCGAGCCCGTAGGTGAACAGGGCGCGTTCGCCAGCCAGCTTCGCCGCTTCGATCCTGAACCCCTTCGACTCGATATCGGTGAAGTTCTCGTTCACGACCGACACGCCGGCGCCGGGTGGGGTCCCGGGCCCGAACGGCACGAACACATCCAGCGTGAAGTCACGCTCGTTGTCCTGGTAGTAGCCGGTGACGTCGAGCCGGTCGGCGGCGAAGGTCCCCAGGCTGCGCCCGCGATACCCGAGCACGAAGCGGTCGACCGCCTGATCGGGGTACGAAATGTTGATGTCCGCCCCGTCCTCGATTCCCAGATCCTCGTTCTCGACGAACCCGAACCCGGCGTCCGTGGCCCGATAACGCTCCATGCGCCCGAACACGCGGTGCGAGCTCGGGAACGAGTACTCGAGGAGCAGGTTGAGATTGTCGTCCTGAACGCCGGTCCCCTCGACGACCGCGTCGTCCTGAAGCGTGATGCCGCCGAAGGAGCCTGCGGGCGCCACGTACGATTCCGCATCTCGGTACGCACCGCTCAACCGGAACCCGAGTCCGCCGACCCTGCCCGCGATGCTGGCTCCCGGACGGTGCTGATCACCCGCGCCTCGAAACGCGTAGCGCACCCAGCCGTTGATCTGATTGCCGGCTGCGCGAGGTGGCACCTCTTCGGTGATCAGGTTCACCACCCCGCCGATCGCATCGCTTCCGTACAGCACCGAAGCGGGCCCGCGCACGACTTCGATGCGGTTCAGGTCGTTGACGTCGACGATCGCGGGCAACTCGCCGAAGTCCTGCTGACGCCGAGAATTGTTGAGCCGGAGCCCGTCCTCGAGCAGGAGGATTCGCTGACCGCGCTGACCTCGGATGATGGGCCGCGCCTGATTGGCGCCCGCGCCGTTGACGTCCAGACCAGGCAAGTCGCGGAGGAGGTCGGCGGCCGTGTTGGGAGTGCGCTCCCGAATGGTCAGCGAGTCGAGCACCGCGACCGGCGCCGCCGTCTCGAATACCTCCTTGGCCGAGCGTGTGACGGTGACGTTGATGGGTCGCAGCGGGACGGGAGGCACCTTCGCGCTGTCGGCCGCGACCGTGTCGGCGGGCTGCCCCCTGCGTTCCTGCCCGGCCAGGTCGACCGGGTTCGCCAGGAGGGGGACGCTGAGCGCCCAGGCCAGGCCCCCAAAACCGAGTCGCAGCAGCGCACGCGTCGAGCACCGAGAGCTGGTATCTATTCGTTTCATGGCTGACTCCTGAATCCCCTCGTCGAATCGAGAAGCCCGGCAGTCCCACCCGGGCTCATCCAGCCGCCCGGCCTCGGGACGAATTGCCCCCGACAGCGGGACGGACTTGTATCTACAGTAAGGCCTTGGGCCATTTTTGCCCAACTGCAAGCTAACCGGGCGGAACGTCCCGGTCTGTCAGCCGATGGAGGACGCGAGCGTGGTGGAATGTCCCGTCATCGATGTGGGGAAACTCCCTTCGTGGCCTGCCCGGTCGGGCGGGACAAATCAGCCCGGGCACGACCGTCGAGGGCGATCAGCCGAGAGCCACGTCCAGGTAGAGCATGAGGACGACCCCCGCGATGGTTCCGGCGGTTGCCAGGCGCTCGTGACCTTTCCGGTGCGTCTCGGGGACGATTTCGTCGCTGATCACGTACAGCATCGCGCCGGCCGCGAAGCCCTGGAAGTACGGCAGGAGAGGGGCAGCCAGCAGGACCGCCCACGCACCGAGGAGGGCCGCCGGGATCTCCACGAGCCCCGCACGCACGCCGACGAGACTGGCGTACCAGTACGCGCCCAGCCCGACGTTCATCGCCGAGACGGCTACGGCGAGCCCCTCGGGGATGTTCTGGATCCCGATCGCGAGCATGAGGCGGACCGCGTTCGACAGATCGCCCGAGCCAAACGCGACGCCGACCGCCAGGCCTTCGGGGATGTTGTGGATCGTGATCGCGAAGATGAACAACCACACGGCCCGCAGCCGCCGGGTCTCCAACCCTTCCCGGCCGCGGATTTCGTGCTCGTGGGGAACGAGGTGGTCTGCGAGATCGATCGCCGTCGCACCCAGGATCACTCCGATGAGGACCGGGATCAACCCGCCGCTTTCGATCCCGGGCAGGATCAAGCTCGTGAACGGCGAGGGCACCCAGCGCGTTCAGCAGCGTGATGATGACGCCGCCGATCAGCGCCTGCGTGATGGCGCCCCAGCCCCCGAACAGACTTTCGAAGAATCTCACACGCTTCCCTCTCCAACGCAGGCCCTGTGGCCCCGCCAAGCACGTCTTCCATATCGAGACGACCCGGCGACACGATCCGGGTTGCATCCGGACATCGCAACCGGGCGATGGGCATTTGAAGGCATTAGGATACGTAAGTCATGAAGGCCCGGTCGAGTGCCGCGACCGAACAGGCCGGGCCAGCTTCGGACCTACCGCCGGGATGCGCGTGGCGGTGTCGATCGGCGGCACTCGGCCTGAACGAATACGGAGCAAAATCCATGCGAATCATCGAACCGTTTCGCATCAAGACCGTCGAACCCATTCGGCTGACCACGCGTGAGGAGCGGGACCGGCTCATCGAGGATGCCGGCTACAACGTCTTTCGGCTGCACGCCCGTGACGTGCTCATCGATCTGCTCACCGACAGCGGTACGGGCGCCATGAGCGCTCAACAGTGGGCGGCGGCCATGCGGGGAGACGAATCGTACGCCGGAAGCGAGAGCTTCTACCGCTTCGAGAGCGCGGTCCGGGACATCTTCGGCTTCAAGCACGTGATCCCCACCCATCAGGGGCGCGCGGCAGAGCGGATCCTGTTCACCGTCGTGTGCCGGCCGGGACAGACAGTGCCCAACAACAGCCACTTCGACACCACGCGCGCGAACATCGAGTTCCTGGGGGCTACTGCGGTCGACCTCCCCTGCCCCGAGGCGGAACCCATCTCGGTGCCGCGTCCGTTCAAGGGTAACATCGACCTGGAGGCGCTCGAGCGGACGCTCGAGGAGCTCGGTCCCGAGGCTGTCCCGCTCGTCATGATCACGGTGACCAACAACACCGGCGGGGGACAACCGGTCTCCATGGGGAACATTCGGAGCACCTCGGAGATCTGCGGACGTTACGGCATCCCGTTTTACATCGACGCCTGCCGGTTCGCCGAAAACGCCTTCCTGATCCAGCAGCGCGAGGAAGGGTACGCGGACGTGCCGCTGCTCAACGTCGCGCGGGAGATGTTCTCGTACGCGGACGGGTGCACGATGTCGGCCAAGAAGGACGGGCTGGCGAACATCGGCGGTTTTCTGGCCACCAACGACGACCGGCTGGCATCGCAGGAGCGCGACCTGTTGATCCTGACGGAGGGCTTCCCCACGTACGGGGGGCTGGCCGGGCGCGACCTGGAGGCCATTGCCGTCGGGCTGTACGAGGCGCTGGACCCCGACTACCAGCGCTACCGGATCACCTCGACCGCGTATCTCGGAGAGCACATCGCGGCCGAGGGCGTGCCGATCATCCAACCGCCGGGGGCGCACGCCGTGTACGTGGATGCGGGCGCGTTCTGCCCGCACCTCACGGCGGCGGAATTCCCCGGCATCTCCCTCGCGGTCGAGTTATACCGCGAGGGCGGGGTTCGGACTGTGGAGATCGGGAGCGTGATGTTCGGTCGAACGGACTCGGATACGGGGGTCTTCCAGCCGGCGCGGCACGAGCTGGTTCGGCTGGCCATCCCGCGCCGCGTGTACACCAAGAGTCAGATCGACTACGTGGTCGACACGATCGTGGATGTGGCTCGGCGCCGTGAGGAGCTCGTCGGATACCGCATCGTGGAAGAGCCTCGATTCCTCCGCCACTTCACGGCACGCTTCGAACCGATCTAGCGGGCCGTTGGACGCCCGGCGTTTCGCCGAGGTCTCGAGTCGAGGCTAGCCGCCCTCGGCGCTGCCGGCTCGGATCCGCCGCTCGGCGAGCCGTGCCTGCTTCTCCCAGAAGCCCCGCGAGACATCGGCGATCGTGGTCTCGGTCAGGTACTCGCGGATGGCCCGCCGGAGGGGCTTGAACGTCTCGTGGAGCGGACATGGCGTGTCGTCCGTGCACGGGTCCAGCCCGACCGCACAGCGATCGAGATCCGCCGTCCCCTCGAGGACCTCCTTGACTCGAAGAAGCGAGATCTCCTCGGGCTGGTAGACCAGCGCGTACCCGCCGGTGGGGCCGCGTGCCGATCGTAAGATCCCCGCGCGGACCAGCTCCTTGAGGATCTTTCCCAGAAAGGCCGGGGGCAGATCCTGGGCCTTGGCGATCTCGCTCAACAGCGTCAGCTGACCGGACGGCTGTTGCGCAAGGTGCGTCAGGGCACGAATCGCGTACTCGCTGCCACTCGCGTAGAGCATACTTCAAGGTAGCACGATGGCGCCTGTTCCGCCGCCTATTTCGGGTGTTTCATGCCTGTTTGTCCGCATAGATGCCCCGTCGACGGACGTACCGCCTCAAATCAGACCGACGTGGGGCTGTCTAGCATCCTGTATTTACAAGTCATTTGACAATTATACCTGCGTCCGGTAGAATTTTGACCTTACGTTCAAGTTTCTCTGAAGTGGAGCGCGCATGCCTGGCTCTGGAGTTCAGGCCACCCCCCCGACGCCGTCCCCGCACGTCGAACGAAAGCGTCGGCGCCGACGCGACGAGATCCTGCAGTCCGCGCTACGGGCCTTCAAGGAGCGCGGCTACCACGGGACGACGCTGGAGGAAATCGCCGGCAGGCTGGGTCTGCGAAAGTCGGCGCTTTACCACTACTTCCCCGACAAGGAGGCCATCCTCTACGAGTGCCACCGGCGGTCGCTGAGGGAGTTGGAGGCGGCGGTGGACGAAGCCCTATCGGGTTACGACACCGCGGAGGAGCGGCTCGCATACATCGTCCGTGCTCACGTACGCGTGATGACCGAGACTCTTCAGGGCTCCTCGCTCGCGTTCGAGGTGTCGGCGCTCTCGGCAGCTCACAGAGAGGAGGTCGTCGCGGCTCGTGACGGCTACGAGCGACGGGTGCGTCAGATCATCCAGGACGGGGTGCACGGAGGAGAGTTCCGGCCGGTGGATCCGAAGATCGGCGCGTTCGCGATCCTGGGAGCGGTCAATTGGATCGCACACTGGTACGACCCGGGAGGTTCGTTACCGGGTCCCGAGCTGGCCGCCCGCTTCATAGACCACCTCGTGGGCGGCCTCGGTCGACCCGCGGAGCTCACCCAGGAGGCTTGAGTGGCGGCGCAGGCAATGGGCGCGAGCGCCCGCAGGACCTGGCGAGCGGTGCAATGGATCGGTCTGAGCGCCACGGCCCTCCTGCTCGTGGGTCTGGTCGTTAGCCCGAGCATCTCCCTTGCCGTGTTGTGGAACGTCGTCATCCCGCTCATCCCCGCCACACTGCTCATCAGCCCGATGCTGTGGCGGAACAGCTGTCCGCTCGCGACGCTCAACCAGCTCACGAACCGCGTGGGGCCGCGCAGGGTGCCCGGCGCACGGCGCGGGGCCGCGACTGCGATCCTGGGGATTTTTCTCCTGGCGGTCCTCGTTCCGGCGCGCCGTTTCGTGTTCAACACCGACGGGCCCGCGCTGGCGGTGACCATTCTTCTGGTCGCGGTCGCCGCGCTGCTGATGGGAGCCCTGTTCGACATGAAGGCGGGGTTCTGCAACGCGTTCTGCCCGGTCCTCCCGGTCGAACGCCTTTATGGTCAGCGTCCGTTGCTGAGAATCGGAAACGCCCGCTGCCCGTCCTGCACGAACTGCTCTTCGGCGTGCATCGACCTGTCGGCGCACAAGTCGATTCCGCAACTGCTGGGTCGTGCCCGCAGCTCGCCGGCGTGGCTGAGGACCCCCTTCGGGGCGTTCTCGGCGGCCTTCCCGGGCTTCGTCCTGGCCTATTTCATGGCGGTCGATGCCTCCGCGGCGTCAGCGGGAGCCATCTACGTTGGCGCGTTGACGCTGGCGGGAGCGAGTTACGTCTTCGTGACCCTGGCGGTCCGGGCCCTCGAGCTCCCGTCTACCCGAGTCATCCCCACACTCGCGGCGTTGGCGGCGGGACTCTACTACTGGTTTGCCGCCCCGAGCGTGGCCGAGACCCTCGGGGTCCGGGGGGCGGGAGGCCAGCTCCTGCGCGCCTCGGCGCTCGCGCTGGTCGTGGCGTGGTGGTGGAACGCTCAACGCACAGGTTCGACCTCTGGTAAGGTGGCGCTGCGCGATGTGGCTCTTCGGCCGAACCAAGGCACCCCCGTCGGGGGTGCTCCGTCTCCCAAAAAACCCGATCGGGGTGAAGCATGATTACCGCGAGAGATGTGTCTTCGGGGCGCGCCTTCGAGTCGGTGCCCGCCGACTCGTTCGGCTTTCAAGAGATCAACTACGAGAAGAACGACGGAGTGGCCCGCATCACCATAAACCGGCCACATCGGTACAACGCCTATTCCACCCCGGCGCTCGAGGAGATCGCATCCGCGTTCCGCGATGCCGCGTTCGACGATGCCGTCGGGGTCATCGTTTACACGGGGGCCGGCGATCGCGCCTTCTGCACAGGGGGCGACGTGAAGGAGTACGCCGACCTGTATATCAGCACCCCGCGCGACTACTGGAAGTACATGGCGCTCTTTCGCGCCTACATCGAGAGCATCCTGAACACCGGAAAGCCCGTCATCGCCAGGATCAACGGGATGGCGGTGGGCGGTGGAAACGAGAGCCAGCTCGCGTGCGATCTCTCGGTGATCGCGGACCACACGTACGTGAAGCAGGTCGGGTCGCACGTCGGCTCGGTCGCGTGCGGCGGCTCCACTCAGTGGTTGCCCCTCGTGGTCGGTGATAAGCGAGCGCGTGAGATCCTCTTTCTGAACGAGGAGATCCCGGCGCGTAAGGCGTTGGATTGGGGGTTGGTGAATTGGGTCGTCCCGTCCGTTCGCCGTGGAGATGAGTGGATCGAGGCGGCGACCCCGGAGGAGATCCGGAAGGCGTACAAGGGCGAGGATGAGTACTCCATAGACCTGGCACGGCTCGACGAGTTCGTGTCGGATCTCGCTCAGCGGTTGCTGGCCTCCTTCCCCGAATGCTCCCGGTACACGAAGCAGCAGGTGAACTTCCTCAAAGACTTCGCCTGGAGCTCCACGGTCCGTCACGCACAGGACTGGCTCGCGCTGCACTACGCATGCTGGGAGCCGTTAGAGGGCATGCAGGCGTTCGTGGAGAAGCGAGCGCCCAGATACGACCTCCTGCGGCAGCGCGCGGCGCAGGGCGAGCCGGCCGAATCCTTGTGGGGGCCACCGACGGTCACCTGTCCTGGCTGCGAGACGACGAACCTGCCGGCGGGTCACGCCTTCTGTGGGATGTGTGGCGCGGAGCTCGGCTCGACTTCGACCGGCGGCGATGGCGAAGCCGAGCCGGCAGCCGCGGGGGCATCCTCTCCGGGCGGAGGCGCCTGATGAGCTCGTCCCTGCTCGTCTCGACGGGCGCGGGCGTGGGTCGGCTGACGTTGAACGACCCGCCGCTCAACATCCTCTCCCGAGAGCTCCTCGGAAGGATAAGGACGGCCCTCGCGGCGCTCGCCACCGACGAGTCGTTGGGGGCGCTCGTGCTATGCGCCGCCGGAGACAACTTCTCGGCGGGCGCCGATGTGAAGGAGCACCTGCCGCCCGAGCATTCGGAGCTCATCCCCGAGTTCATCGAGACGATTCGGGCGCTGGACGCGTTCCCCGTCCCGGTGCTCGCGGCGGTTCAGGGCCGCTGTCTGGGTGGTGGATTCGAGCTCGTGCAAGCAGCCGACTTCATCCTGGCCGGCGAGAGCGCCGTCTTCGGACAGCCCGAGATCCGGCTCGGTGTGATCGCCCCGGCGGCCTGCGCCCTCCTCCCGCGTCTCGGACTCGGGTCCGCCGCGGACGAGATGTTGTTCACGGGCGACTCCATCCCCGCCGATCGGGCGCACCGGCTCGGGTTCGTCCGGTCGGTTGTTCCCGATGAGGAGTTGGAGGAGGCCGCTCTGGCTCTGGCCAGCCGCATCACACGCAACAGCCCGGCCGCCCTCCGACTGGCGAAGCGCGCGATCCGCGATGGGGCGAACGAAACGCGTGGGGAAGCGATGCGATCGGCGGGGCGCATCTATCTGGACGAGGTGATGGCGACCCGTGACGCGCTGGAAGGCCTGCAGGCGTTCATGGAAAAGCGTGCGCCCGAGTGGGCGGGACGATGAGCGCGGAGGCGGTCGCAGCGGGTCCGTGGGTGGACGCGGCGACACCCCTGCTTGACCAGTTGGGCGTCCTCAGTGAGCGGACGTTCCTGGACCCGGACCTGACAGCCCTTCATGCGTTCAAGGACGAGGGACCGCGCAACCGCGTGATCGGTTGCTTCCCCGTGTACACGCCAGAGGAGCTCGTCCACGCCGCCGGCTTCCTCCCCGCCCACCTGTTCGGAGGCGGCCACATCGCGGAGATCGAGTACGCCGACGCCCGAATTCAGAGCTTCGTGTGCTCGATCTGCAAGAGCACGCTCGAGCTGGGCCTCACCGAGCGACTAAAGATGGTGGACGGGTTCATGTTCCCATCCATCTGCGACGTCGCGAGAAACCTGTCGAGCATCTGGAAGCGAAACTTCCCCGAGCAGTTCGTCGCGTTTTGCCATTGGCCCGAGCATGCAGACTCCGTCAACGCGCGCGGGTACCTGCGCTCGGAATTCGCGCGAATCCTGGACGGCCTCGAGGAGCTGCGCGGATCGGCGGTGTCGATCGGCGAGCTCAACGACGCCCTCGACGTCTACAACGAGAGCCGGAGGTTGATGCGGGCGCTGCGCGCGCTGCGGCGCGAGCACCCCGAGAAGCTG
>JBDHAC010000055.1:0-38217 GCA_039588275.1 Gemmatimonadota bacterium | reverse complement strand
CAGCGACAGCAGCGGGTCGCGCCGGGGCGGGACGCTCCGGCGGTGAATCCGGTGCAGGCCGAGGTGTTGATGGAGCGCTTCGCGCAGCGCGTCGCCCAGGCGTTGCACCTGGATGGCGGGCAGGCTCGACGGCTCCAGCGCGAGCTACAGACTTCGCGACGTGAGCGTGCGAGCATCGCCGCCCGCACCCGCGACGTCAGGCGCGAGCTGAACCAGCTGATCCAGCAAGGCTCGGTCGATGAGGGCCGCATCGGACAGCTCCTCGACGAGCTCCTGGATCTGCAGGCGCAGGCGGCCATGATTCCGATTGACGAACAGAGACGGCTTTCGGCGTTCCTCTCCCCGCTCCAGAGGGCGCGTTACCTCTATCTGAGGCAGCGACTTGTGCGGCAGGCGCTGGACAGGCAGGGTGCTCGGACGGACGTGCCACCGCGTGACGATCTCCCGCGGGACTTCTTCTAGGCGGAGGCGGGCCCGGCAGCAGTGCGCCCGGCTAGCGCGAGAACACAGTTGATCTGATTCACGAAGAACTCGCGGACCGGGGTGTAGGCCAGGAAATCCAACCGCTTCACGCACCAATACTCGCGGTGCTCCACCAGCAGCCCACTCTCGCGAACAAGTCGCTCGAACTTCCGCAGGCTCATCTTGTTCAGCCCTGATTCGACCTCCTCGTATCGCGTCGCGCCATCGTCTCTATACAGCGAGCGCACCGACATGATCGTCCGTTCCGAGAACCAGACGTTGAGCCAGGGGAGCCTGCAGAAGAAATGCATGTGACTGCCCCACGGTGAATACCATGGTGCGCCGAACGTTATCAGGATCTTGCCCGTAGGCTTGAGGAGGCTCGCCATCTCCCTCAGAACGGCCGCGGGATCAGGGAAGTGCTCCATGGAATTCTGGGAGATCACGTAGTCGAACGAGCCCTTCAGGTCGGCGTCGGGTCGCTCCACCAGCTGGATCGACTCCTCGGAGATAGGCTGTGCCTCTGCGTACGCCCGCGCCGCCGCCAACGTTCTTGCGTTTGTATCCACACCACACACGAAGCACTCCGCTTCGCGCACCAGCGCAACGGCCTGACGCCCAGTTCCACAGCCGAAGTCGACCACCCGCCGGCCTCGGATCATGTCGATGAAACCTGGGAATGCCTCGATCATCGCACTCAACTCGAGTCCTTCCTGATCGTGCTCCAACACGTTGGGGTAGTCGCCCGCGCCAGGATCTCTTGAAATGGCGCGAAGAACGGTTTCCCCGATGCTCACGGTCAGCCTCCCATGCTCAGGGACAGATCGAGGGATGCGCCGGTCACGGGCTAACTACGAGCAGCAAGTTCGGCCCGTAACTTGATAACCTCCAGGATGCTCTCCTGGATGCTCCGCATGATGTGATCGGCCCACAGCGCCGCGTACACGTTGAAGCGGGTCGAGAGCCGGTATCGGCTGGCGAGGTGAAGCACGGCTCCCCCCGTCTCGAGCACTTCGATTCGATACCGTCCATCGAGCACGTCGAAGTACTCACCCCCGATCGTCACGTGCTCGTCGAACGCATAGGCGGATTCGGCTTCCACCTGAATCGTGAACCCGAGCGACGTGCCCTCCTGCCACTCATCGATCGTCTCGACGAACCGCACGCCGCGCGCGAAGGTCGCTTCGCGAGTCGCCCCCACCCCGGAGCCCTGCAACGTGGCGGCCAGGGGATGGGGGAGGCCGATGCGGTGCACCATGCGGGGTCGGAACTCGTCGGGCCGGATCAACGGCACCTCCACGATCTCGTCCCACACGGCTTCGCGAGGTGCGTCGATCTTGATCTGTGTGCGGACTTCCCGCTCGGCCCGCGGCGCACCGAGCCGGTCTTCGACGGGCCCCAGAGCGAACGGCAGGAGCAGCACGGCCACCGCCCCCGCGTTTCTGGTCCTCGCGTTCTCGGCGAGGGCGCCCGCCAGGGTGCCGCCGACGCTGGAAGAGACGAGCACGGCGGGGGTCGCCATCACGAGGCAGATGCTCCCCTCCCACCCCACCAGCCCGGCCGTAGCCAGGAGGAGACCGGACGTGAGCCAGGGGAGGAAGATCCGCGTGGGCCAGCCGGGCGATTCGAGCGGCGCGACCGTCAGATACCCTACGGCGAGCGGGACGACGAAGATGAACCCGTACGTCATCAACGAGAACGGAATCGCGAACCGCGTGTTCAGGAAGGCCAGCCGCGCGAAGATCCCGTACAGGAACCCCGCCCCGATGCCGACGGCGATCGCCGCTCGCTGCTTGCGTAGATCCATGCGTTCGTCCCCTCTCGTGCCACCTGTCGCGCGCTTTGACGCGGGCTGCGGCTCGCAACATGTTCGCCGCTGGCGAGCCGACGCCAGCCGACGTCTTGTTCCCGGCCGGGGGGCATGGCATCTTCGCGTCGTGTTTGACGAAACGCAGTTCAAGACCGGTATGGCGGAACTCCCCGAAGGGGAGGTGGGGCTCGCCGCCCGCACGCTCATCCAGGAGCGGCTACGAGGCCTGGGCAAGGCGATCGGCCGGACGCTGGCAGCCGTGGACCTCGTGCTGCGTCCGGCGACCCCCGAGGTGAGGCGTCACCTGTTCGAAGAGGCGTGCGAGCTGTACTGGAACGAGTTGAGTTGGGAGGAAATCACCGACGAGGAACTGGTGGGTGACGGCGAGTTGACCGAGATGGTCTTCCCCGGCCTGCTGGCACTCGTCGACGCGTTGCTCCCGCGCGCGCCGAACGGTGAGCCCGATCGGGACCGGGAGCACCGAGACGTCGCGCACGATTTCCTGCTGTGGCTCGCCGCCCGACTCGTGGAGCTCCGGGGGACACGGTCCGAGGATGCAGAGGACAGGGAACGCATCCGACGCGAGACCACGGTGACGGACGAGCTGATCGATCTGATAACGTTTCGTCTTTGCTCGCTCACGAACGACGAGATCGCGACCTACCAGAGCCGCTGACGCCGCGCTCGCTCGCGGTCCGCCGAACTCACCACAGAGAAGTGACACATTGAACACCATCGTTTGCATCAAACGAGTGCCCGACTCGGCCACACGTGTCCGGGTCGGCTCGAATGGCACCGGACTGGACCCGGCCGGGGTGAAATTCGTGCTCAACCCGTACGACGAGCACGCCCTCGAGGAGGCGTTTCAACTCAGGGAGAGGGGGCACGGCACCGTAACGGCGATCGCGCTCGGGCCACCCGAGGCCGCAGAGACACTTCGCACCGCGTTGGCGATGGGGGCGGATGAAGCCGTGCTCATCAGGAGCGAGGGCTCGCACGACGGGCTCGCCGTAGCTCGCGCGTTGGCGGACGAGGTACGCGATCGCGATTACGATCTGGTGTTGTTCGGCAAGCAGGCGATCGACGACGACAACATGCAGGTGCCGCAGATGGTGGCCGAGTTGCTGGAGCTGCCCTGCGTAACGGTGGTCGTGGATCTCGAGGTGGAGGGCCGAAACGCGGTGGTCACCCGCGAGGTCGAGGGTGGGCACGAGATGGTCGAGTTCGAGCTGCCCGGGGTAATCGCCGCCCAGAAGGGTCTGAACGAGCCGCGCTATCCGAGCCTCAAGGGGATCATGGCGGCGAAGAAGAAACCGCTGGAAGAGAAAGAAGTCTCTCTGAAGCCCGCCAAGCTCGAGCTCGTGTCCCTCGAAGAGCCACCGCAACCGTCGGTCGGGCAGATCGTGGGGGAAGGCCCTGACGCCGTAACGGAGCTCGTGCGCCTGCTCCGTGAGGAAGCGAAGGTGCTCTGATGGCCGATATTCTCGCCTACGCGGAGGCACGCGACGGGAAGCTCGGGAAGGCGGCTCGCGAGGCCGTTTCGACGGCGCGCGCGATGGCCGACGCGCTCGGCGGTGAGGTGCATGCCCTGGCGCTCGGCGGATCGGGAATCGCGGAAGCGGCGAATGAGCTCGCCGGCTTCGGGGCCGACAGGATCTTCGTCGGAGAGTCCGGGCACCTCCAGAACTACGCTCCCGAGGCGGCGGTCGGGACCATCGCCGGGGTGCAGGACTCCGGTGGGTACGACGCGATCGTGTTCGTGGCCAGCGCGCAGGGGAAGGACCTGGCACCACGCGTGGCGGCGCGACTCGATTGCGGGCTCGCGACCGAGATCGTCGCCTGGGAAGTCTCGGATGGAAAGCTAGTCGTACGGCGACCCATGTACGCAGGCAAGGCGCTCGCGACGCTTCGCTTTACCGAATCACCGGCTCTCATCAGCCTTCGGCCGAACGTGTTCGCGCCCGAGAAGCGCGACGGTCGCGGAGAGGTGGAGCACCTGAATGTCCCCGATGAGCCCGGCCGCATACGCGTGCGCGGCATCGAGCACGGCGAGCAAGAGGCGCTCGACGTGTCGGAGGCGAGCATCATCGTCTCGGGCGGACGAGGAATGCAGGATCCGGCCAACTGGAGCCTGCTGGAAGATCTCGTCGGCGCCCTGGGGGCGGAGGCTACGCTCGGGGCGAGCCGCGCCGTGGTGGACGCGGGCTGGCGCCCGCACTCGGAGCAGGTCGGGCAGACGGGGAAGACGGTGTCTCCCAACCTCTACTTCGCGGTCGGAATCAGCGGCGCGATTCAGCACCTGGCCGGGATGCGAACCGCCAAAGTCATCGTTGCCGTGAACAAGGACCCCGAGGCGCCCATCTTCAGCGTCGCCGATTACGGCCTGGTGGGAGACCTGTTCGAGGTCCTGCCCCGACTGAGCGAAGAGATCGAGCGCGTCCGGCAAGAGGGTTAGCAGGACGCCCGGAGGTTGGGTATGCCGGTGCTCGTGAGCCGCATCTGCAAATGAGCCTTCGCGAAGTCCACGCGCCGCTGGCGGAGTGGACGCGCGAGCGCCGCCGCGCCGCGCTCGCCACCTTGATCCGGGTTCGCCGCTCCGCGCCCCGCCCCCCCGGCGCCAGGTTCGCCGTCTCCGAGGGGGGTGATCTCGCCGGCTCCGTCTCGAGCGGGTGCGTCGAGGGTGACCTGCACGAGCACCTTCAGCGGATCCTGGATGGCGCGCCACCCGCGGTGGTCCAATACGGGATCTCGGACGAGATGGCGGCCGAGGTGGGGTTGTCCTGCGGTGGCGAGATCGAGGTCCTCCTCGCACCGCACGACCCCGACGACCCGGCGTGGCACGCCGCCGGCGCCGCTGTAGCCAGCGGTGAGCCGGCCGTGCTGATCACCGGCGTGTCGGAGCCGATTCGTTCGAGGTGCCTCCTGGTCCGTCGCGAGGGAGAGCGCGAGGGGACCCTCGGATCCTCCGATCTCGACGGCGTTGCCGTAGACGCCGTTCGAGCCCTTTTCGACCACGGTGGCGCGACGCTGCTGGAGCTGGATGGGGCGCTGCTCGGAACGGATTCGACGGACGCAAGCGAGCAGTCGGCTTCGCTGGAGTGCTTCGCGGAAGCGTTTCTCCCTCCCCCCAGGCTCGCGATCGTCGGAGCGACGCCCATCGCGGAGGAGCTCTGTCGCCTCGCGTCAGGGCTCGGCTATCGAGTCTCGATCGTCGACCCGCGAGAGGCGTTCATGCGGGCGGCACGGTTTCCCGATGCGGACAAGGTGATCGCCAAATGGCCCGATGAGGGGTTGGAGGACGTCCGGCTGGACCGCTATCTGAGCGTCGTGGTCCTCACCCACGATGAGAAGCTCGATGTCCCCGCTCTGGCCGCGGCGCTACAGGCCGGATCCCTCTACGTCGGGTTGCTCGGGGGTCGCCGAACCCAACGACTCAGACGCGAAGCGCTCGCCGAGCTCGGTCTCGATCCAGGAGACGTGAACCGCATCCGCGGCCCAGTGGGCCTGGACATCGGCGCCGACACCCCCGCCGAGATCGCGCTCTCGATCCTTGCCGAAATGATCGCGGTTCGCCACGGGGTCTGATGCGTTCACGGGGCGTCGCGGCGCTCGTGCTCGCCGCCGGTGAGTCCTCGCGGATGGTAAGCGGCCACAAGCTCCTGCGACCGATCGCCGGCGAGCCCCTCGTTCGTTTCCCGATTCAGGCCGCCGCGGACGCCGGACTGGACCCGATCGTGGTTGTGGTCGGGCACCGCTCGGGTGAGGTGAGAGAGGCGCTGGGCGACCTTCCCGTACGCGTCCTCGAGAACCCGGATTACCGGGAAGGTCTGGCCACCTCCCTCGGCCTGGGCCTGCGCGCCCTCCGCGACGACTCGACCGTGGATGCGGTCGCGGTACTTCTCGCCGATGAGCCCGGGATGTCCTCGCTCAACATCTCGCGCATCGTGCAGGAATGGCGGGATTCCGGCGCCGATGCCGTCCGGGCGCTATATCGTGACCGCCCAGGCCACCCGGTCCTGATCGCGAGGGCGGTTCTCGAGTCGCTGGAGGAACTGGAAGGGGATCGAGGGCTGCAGGATCGGCTCTTCGGCCCGGGTGGCCCGGCGCGTCAGGTCCGTCTGGACGAGGACGCTCCCATCGACGTGGATACCGAGGAGGCGTATCTGGCCGCTGTGGCACGACTTGAGCAGTAAACTCCCCGATCGTGGCCCTCCGTGCCGAGGCCGCGAGACCGTGAATATCGACGACTCTGTGTCCCGGAGGGCGGAGGTCGGATGGTCCGACGTCGTTGGCTGGCGCTTGCGGTGCTGCTCGTTTGGGGCGGGACGCTGGGGTGGCACGTCAAACGGCTCTACTTTCGGCCATTGGCGACGCTCCTGGCCGAAGCCGCCCGCACCATCCCCCCGGGGGTCGCCTATTATGCCGTCTTTCAGGGAGATCGCCGCATCGGCTGGGCGCAGACAGATGTAGACACTCTGCCCTCGGCCAGCGGTTTCATCCTCCGCGACCGCCTCGAGATCCGTGAGGCGCTCGTCCCGGGAGGCGACCCGCTAAACATGACGGTCGAGGCGCGTCTGGGCCCGACGCTGACTCTCCAGACGTTCCGCGTCCAGGTCGCCGGCATTCCCGGTGTGCACCAGGTGGAAGGCGAAGTCCGTGGCGATTCCGCCCTCGACATCAGGATCCTGGACGACGAGTCGGGGCGTGAGACCAGCTTGCCGCTCGATGAGCCCATGGTTCTCAACGCGGCCTGGCCGCTCCGAATCGCCGCCCAGCGCGACCTCCAGCCAGGCGACCAACTCCGCCTGAACATGTTCGACCCGCTCGCGTCGACCACCCGACTCGTGGACCTCACCGTGCTGGCCCAAGAGCGGAAGACGTTTTCGGACAGCGTGACGGCGGTGGACGGCCTGTGGGTATCGGCGCGCGAGGATACGGTGAGCGCGTGGTGGATCGAGCAGGAGGTGGCGGGGATCAGGCTTCGGTCCTGGGTGGATGAGGACGGGCGCTTGCTGATTGCGGAAGCGCCCGGGGGGCTACGGCTCGAGCGGACGGCGTTCGAGTTCGCGTTCTTCGGCGACAGCGTGCCCGACGAGCTGCGTGGACGCTCCGAACGAGGACCGAAGCAATGATTCAACTCGAGCGACTCACGAAACGGTACGGGTCATTCACGGCCGTGGATGAGATCGACCTGGAGGTCCCGCCGGGCAGCCTGTATGGCCTCCTCGGGCCGAACGGAGCGGGGAAGACCACGACGTTGCGCATGATCGCCGGAATCCTGCAGCCCGATGGGGGCCGCGCGCTGATCGAAGGGTTCGACGTGGTCGAGGAACCGTACCGCGCGAAGCAGCAGCTCGGGTTCATTCCGGATCGCCCGTTCGTGTACGAGAAGCTGACCGGCGCCGAGCTCCTCAGATTCGTGGCCGGGCTGTACGGGCAGCAGGGCGAGGAGGTCGAGGCGCGCATCCGCGAGCTGCTGGGGCTCTGGGATCTGGAGCGCTGGGCGGACGAGCTCGTCGAGGCCTACAGCCACGGGATGAGGCAGAAGCTGATCATTTCCGCGGCATTGGTGCACCGTCCTTCGGTGCTCGTGATCGACGAGCCGATGGTCGGTCTGGACCCGCGCGCCGCGCGCCTGCTGAAAGACCTCCTGCGGACGTTCGCCAACAACGGCGGTACAGCCCTCGTGTCCACCCACACGCTCGAGTTCGCCGAGGTTCTGTGTGACCGAATGGCGGTGATCCAGACCGGGCGGATCGTGGCCGAGGGCACGATGGACGAGCTCCGAGCTCAGGCGGAATCCGAGGGCAGCGGCCTGGAGGAGATCTTCCTGAGACTCACGGGCGGCGCATCGGAGCGCGAGCTTCTGGCCGTTCTCGCTGGCTGACCTTTGACCGCGCATACGTTCCCCGACTCGGGACCGGTCACCCCCCTGCGGGTAATTCCGCGCCTCCTGAAGCCGAAGGCTCTGGGCGCGCTCGGACGTAGCTCCACCGGGCGGACTGTCGGCGGCCGGATTCCGGCCGTCGTGCTGGCCTCAGCGGCCGCGTTCGCTTTCCTGTTCATCGTGAGCTCGCGCCTGCTGCGCACGCTGCGGGACGTTCCCGAGGTCGGTCCGCTGCTCGCGTCGAAGCTGCTCGGCCTCGCCTTGCTGCTGTTCCTCGGGATCCTCCTCCTTTCGAACCTGATCGCCGCCCTGTCCTCCTATTTCCTCGCGAAGGACCTCGGCTCGATCATGGGCGCGCCCGTGGACTGGCTGGGTCTGTACGGGGCGAGGTTGACCGAGACGCTCGTGAGCTCCTCCTGGATGGTGCTCATGATGCTGGTGCCGGTGCTCGCCGCGTACCAATCGGTGTACGGTGGTGACTTACTCTTCTACGGGCTCGCCGTCGCCACGATCGTTCCATATCTCCTGATACCGGCCGCCCTCGGGAGCGCCCTCACGCTGTTGCTGGTCAGGGTATTCCCCGCCCGACGCACGCGGGACATCCTTGGCCTCGTGTCCGTCGTGGCCGGCACGCTCCTGGTGGTGGGACTGCGACTCCTGCGCCCCGAGCGGTTGGTCAACCCGGAAGGGTTCAGGAATCTCGTGGACTTCCTGGAGGTGCTCCGCACTCCGTCTTCGCCCTGGCTCCCATCCGAATGGGCGGCGCAGACGATGGTCGGCTACCTGGATGGGCGCCTCGACCCGTTCTGGCTCTGGCTGCTGTGGAGCACGGCGGCAGCGACGGTCGTGATCGGTGCCTGGCTCCACAGGCGTCTGTACCCGAAGGGCTTCACGAAGGCGCAGGAGGGAGCGGAGTCCAACGTCCGGCGTGGTCGTGTGTGGCGGGTCGCCGGTCGCTGTCTGAGGCCGCTGGGCCTCGGACGGCGGGAGCTGGTGCTCAAGGATGCGCGGATCTTCTTTCGGGACGCGACGCAGTGGTCCCAGCTTCTCGTGCTGGGCGTGCTGCTGTTCGTCTACGTCTATAACATCCGTGTACTGCCCATCCGGTCGAGCGAAGTGTTGAGCCGGTTCCTGGTGTCGATGGTGGTGTTCCTGAACCTCGCCCTCGCCGGCTTCATCCTGGCCGCGATCGCGGCCCGCTTCGTGTTCCCGGCCTACAGCCTCGAAGGTCGGACGCTGTGGCTTCTTCGCTCGTCACCGCTGCGACCGACGATGTTCATCTGGTCGAAGTACTGGTCCGGTGCCGTGCCGCTGCTCGTCCTCGCCCTGGCGCTCACTGTACTCACGAACCGGATCCTGGGCGTGCAGCCGGGTCTGATGGCGTTGTCGATCGTGACGATCGTGTGCCTGACGTTGGCGCTGGTCTCGCAGGCGCTGGCATGGGGAATCGCGATGCCCAAGTTCGAGACCGGCAACGCGGCCCAGATTCCGACCTCTCTGGGTGGAATGCTGTTCATGCTGGGAGCGCTGGTGACCTTGACCGTCGTGCTCGCGACCCAGTTCTGGACGCTGCGGGCCTACGTATGGAGCGGCTTGCCGGGACGCATCGCTCGAGATCCCACGAGCTGGGAGATCGGCTCGGCCCTGGTTGTCACAATCGCGCTGACGGCTGTCGTTACGGTTCTGCCGTACATGTTCGCGCGAAGGAGAGTCAGCGCCGGAGCCGGGTGACCGGAACGAAGGTCAGCCGTCCAGCCGGGCCGGGTCTGTCGGTCGACTACCGCTTGCCGGCCGCGCCGGTCTGTTCTCGGAACGACCTCATGCGGTTCCGCGCATCGCGAATCTCGGCGTCGGTGAACACTCCCTGCTGCTGCGCGAGCAGAACTTCCTGAAGCTGTGGCTCGGTCAGCAGGCCGAGCTGCACCGCGATGTCGCCGAACCGAAGCCGGGGATACCGCCGTTGTTCGGCGAGGATTCGCTCGACATCCTCGGGCTCCAACAGCTTGCGGATCACCGCGACGGTACCGAGTGCAAAATGCCGAGGCATTGGCATCTTGCTCCGCGAGCCTCCAGCCGCGTCTTCAGAGTCGTCGACGTCGTCGATATCCCAGGGTTCGTTGCCGGCTCCCACATTGACTTGCGCCGTCTCTTCGCCTCCGCTGGCGTAGGGGGGCAGGAACGAGATCTCCTCGGCCTCCGCCTCCTCCTCCACCCGGGCCGTGAACTCTTCGTACGAGAGCGCGGCCGAGTGTTCGGTGTCCTCCGCTGGCTCTGCCGGCTCCGCGTTCTCGTCCTCGGCTCCCGGACGCCCGTTTTGCGAGACTGGATCGGGCCCCGCATCACCGCCGGATTCGGCGCCACCCTCGCGTAGAAATACCGTGCTGTGGCGGGTCTCGGGCGATCGGCCGCGCACGCTTGCGGCGACCGCGAGGTGTGGGCGCGGCCGCCCGTCCAGGCCCAAGAGGAGGATGAGGCCGGCCACCGCCCCGAGCAGGGCGAGGGCAGGCTCTGAAAGGACTGGCCCGCTCGCGACGAGCGTGGCGCTCCCCGCTGCGATGCTGGCGGCCCGAGCCTGCTGCATGCCGTTCATGTGGCCCCGCGCGTCCCCTTCGCTGCCGTTCGCTCGCGCCGCGACCTGCCGTCCATCGGTCAAAACCGTGGCAACGTTACGAACTGCCCGTACTTATCCGGTGGTTCAGCGGGCAAGTACCGGACCACCGACCCGCACGACCGTCGAAACCGGCCTAAGTAACTGTCAGTTTGACAGGTAAGGTGAGTCCCGGGCTGGCGCTGGCGGCCTCCCGCATCAGCGCGAGCGCCAAATCTTCCACGAATCCAGAACCTCGGTTCCGCGAACCACGATGAACGCATCGAAGTGTGCCACCGTGAGGCAGGAATGGTTGGCGAGCACCCGGATCTTCGTGCCGACCGGGTGCGAAGCGTTGAGGATCCCATGCTCTTGGCTCACCGACACGACCCTGGTCTGGGGGTGGAGCTCGCTTCGCTCGAGGGCTGTTCGCACGCGACCGTAGTGCGGTGGGTCGTCCGGGGGGCCGAGATCTTTGGAGAGCGCGAGGGCACCGGCGTCGATGATGCTCCGGCCGCTCTCCGGCGAAGTCGAGATGACGCTGGCCAGGACCGTCAGGGCACAATCCGACAGCTCGCACGAGCCCAGGGTCGCCTGTGTGTAGTCGTACAGGGCGTAGTTCCCCGGCCGCGCCTCGTCGATGCCCTCCAGTGATTGGGCCTGCGACATGGCGGGCGTGGACCCTACGCTCAGCGCACCCGGATCGATCCCCTCGCTCCGAAGCCGATCCGCGAAGGAGACCATGACGCCCCGTTCCTCCTCGGCGATCTCGGCGATCCGCTCGATGGACTCGGCGTGATACGCGTGTCCCGAATGCGTCAGGAGTCCTCTGAAGCCGAGAACGGCGGAGTCGGCGAGCCTGCGCGCCACCCGGATCGCGCGCCCTGAGCGAGGATCGACGCCCGCGCGCCCGTAGCCGCAGTCTACCTTCACCCAGACGCCAACGGGCCGGGCCGCGCGCTCGAGAGCGTCGATCGCCGCCTCCGAGTCGACGGTCAGGCCGAGCGTCGCGTGCTCCGCCAGGTCGAGCGCCTCGCCGACCCGTTGCAGGATGAGAGGGTATGCCCACGTGATGTCGTCGAAGCCGTGCCGGGCGAAGGCGCGCGCTTCCTCGAGCGTCGAGACCGTGATCCCGTCCGCGCCGCACGCTCTTTGCCGCTCTCCGACCTCGATGCACTTGTGGGTCTTGATGTGCGGTCGCAGACGCACGCCCAGCCCCTCGGCTCTCGCCTGCATCCGGCGAAGATTCTCGTCCAGGACGTCGAGGTCCAGAAGGAGCGCCGGGGTCGGAAGATCGATGACGGAGCTGGATCGCGGACCGTTCACCCCGGGAAAGTATCCCGGCTACCGAATCGACCGGAACCCCCGCCAGGCGACCCGTCCCGGCAGGGTCGTGCGAGTTGGAATGGTGCCTGCCGAAGCCGTGGTGGAGCTACTGGGGTTCAGCTAAACTGCGGACGGCCGTGATGGTGGTGACGAAGCTCCAACAGAGGTCGTCTTATTCGTAAAGCGGAGGAGGTTACCGGGGCCGGCGGCTCGGCCGCGGATGACCCGGCCGCCGAAAGACCGGCGGCGGACACGAGCGATGCGGACGCCGTGCGGGCCGTCTTGGACGGTGACGCCGACGCGTTCGCACACCTGGTACGGCGATACAAGGATGTGCTGTATCGCTACGCTGAGCGGATGACGGGGCGCTCGGATGACGCGGCGGATATCGTCCAGCAGGCGTTTATCAAGGGATATCGCAATCTGGATCGTTGCCGCGACCCGGAGCGAGTGGGAGGATGGCTCTTCCGAATCGTCGTCAACCTGTGCAAGGATCAGCTGAAGGGACGCGCCCGCAGGGAGGTACGGCTGGAGGCGAGTGAACCGCTGCGCTCGGACCGGGGCTTGCCCGAAGCGAGCGCCGAGCGCGCGGAGATTCGAGAGGAGATCTACCAGGCGTTGCAGGAGCTGAGTGACGAACAGCGCGAGGCATTCGTGTTGAAGCATGTAGAGGGTTGGTCATACGAAGAGATGGCCGAGAATCTCGGCGTCTCGGTCTCGGCCCTCAAAATGCGGGTCCACCGGGCTCGCGAGCAGTTGCAGCGCGCCTTTGGGAGGCGTTCCTCGGGGACGCCAGGGAAGCGGGCGCTCCGGGTGCCCCGGTGGGCCTCGAGTCGCGCATCCTGCGCTCGCTCGAGGGAGAGTCGCGCGTAGGGTGGTGGAGCCGGCTGGCTGATTGGTGGCTTCACCCGCAGCCGATCCGAGTCCGACCTTTGGCCTGGGTGGCGGCCGCGGCGATCGCCGCTCTTCTTCTGGTGCCCGTTATCATCGGCGACCGGTCTGCGGAAGAGCAGATCGCCGCTGGCACGGGGGACGGTGCTGTCTACGTGCAATTCCTGTTGGAGGCCCCGCATGCGAGGTCGGTGGCCATCGCTGGTGACTTCAATGGTTGGCTGCCTGACATCGGGCTGGCGGATCCGGATGGGGATGGAATCTGGTCGGGCCGCGTGCCACTTCTGCCTGGTGTGCACGAGTACATGTTCGTGATCGATGGCACGCAGTGGATGTCCGATCCGCTGGCGGAACGCTTCAAGGAAGACGGGTTCGGTCATCGCAACTCCGTCCTGGCGATCACGAGCGGCGCCGGCGCCGCCTCTCTGGTGCCGTAACGTGAAGCCGCGAGTCGCAGGTTTCCTGTTCGCCGTGGCCACTCTCGCGCCGGCCGCATCCTCGGCGCAGGAGGACGACCTGATGCGGCTCCGTCCCGTCCTCTCCGCTCAGCAGATGCAGCGCATGGAGGCCGTGCTGGAGAGTGCGGCGCGGGATGGTATTCCACGATCTCTCCTCGTGGACAAGGCGGTCGAGGGCGTCGCCAAGGGTATGAACGCGGAGGTCGTGATGGGGGCCGTGGCACAGCTGGCGAGGGAGCTGCGCGTAGCCGTCCGCCTGCTCGGGCCGGGGGTGGACGCGTACGGTCTCGAGAAGGCCGCGGATGCGCTGCGACACGGAGTCAGCGGGGCCGTGGTAGGAGCGCTGGCCGAAGAGCACCCACGGGACTTCCCCGTCATGTTGCAGGTGCTCGAGGACCTGCTCCACGAAGGCGTCGCGCTCGCCGAAGCGGAGGCCGTGGTCCGCGAAGCCTCGACTCGCGGCTACGGGGGAGACCAGGTCCTGACCCTCCCGGCAGCGGTTCGGCGCCTGATTCGCGATGGAAACTCACCGACACAGGCGGCCTCGTCCGTCAGGCGGACTCTGAGATTAGGCCGGCCGATCCCGCCTCCATCGCCCGGTCTGACCCGTGAGCTGACTCGGCGGCCACCTTCCCTCCGCCCGACCCGCCCCCGACCAGGACGTTAGCACACCTTCCAAATCTGCTGTCCGGACCGAAGACAGTGCCGTATACTCCCGCCACGGCACTGTTTGCGAGGGTGCCGAGATACCATACGGAGCGTCTCGTGACCTCTGACACGACAGCACGCATCGCGGGTTCGGGCAGCTACGTGCCCGACACGCGCGTGGACAATTTCCAGCTGTTCGCACTCGACTCCATCCGCGAGGATTTCGACATCGAGCGCGCCCGGGCCGCACTTCGCGATGTCGAAAGCCCCGAAGCTCTGCCCGTCGAAGAGGTGTTCGATCTTTGGACGCGCCAGGTCACCGGGATCGGCGAGCGTCGAATCCTCACGCCCGAGAGCGGGCTCACGACCGAGGACATGTGTGCCCAGGCCTCGCTGCGCGCGCTGGAAGCGGCCCAGATGGAGCCCGGCGACCTCGATCTCATCCTCGTCGCGTCCCTGACGGAGAACGACACCGTCCCCAACCCCGCCTGTACGGTCGCGTCGTTGATCGGCGCACCGCAGCTGGGCGGCTACACGTTGAACGCCGCGTGTGCGGGCTTCGTATACGGGATCGCCACGGCCTGGGCGAGCATCCGGGCCGGACTCGCGCGCAACATTCTCGTGGTGTCGGGGGATGCCCTGTCCCGCGTCGTCGACTATTCGGACGTCACGACCGCCGTGCTTTTCGGAGATGGAGCGGGCGCGGTCATCCTGCAGCCGAGCGAGAACGGCGACGGCGTGCTCGGCACCCCGGCCTTGGGTGGTGAGTTCGCGCGCGAGCCACTGTACCTCGTGGGCCAGGGCTGGGAGACCGACGAAGAACCGGTACCGGCCCTGCGCATGCTGGGGGGGCCGAGGATCCTCCGGAACGCCATCGTGGCGATGGCGGAGCTGGCCAGTCGTACGCTCGAAACAGCGGATCGCTCATGGGCCGACGTGGATCTGTTAATCCCCCACCAGGCGAACCTGCGCATCACGAAAGGTCTTGAGAAGCACGTCGACCTGTCCAACGGTCGCGTCATCCACAACATCGAGAACTACGGCAACATGTCGGCGTCCACCGTGGCCATCACGTTGGACGAGGTGCTGCGTGGGAAGCACGGCGAGCTCCCGAATCCTGCCCTGGTCGTACTGACGGCGATAGGTGGTGGCTACACTACGTCGGCGGTGGCTATCGAGGTCCGGCGCTGACGCACAGAATCGGCGGGAGGTAGCCGGCGACGAGCGACCAGTCGGCTCCATCGCGGCTGGCGAACAACTGTCCGGTGGATGTCCCGAGATACACGCCACACGGGTCCAGCCCGTCCGAGCACAGCGCGTCGCGAAGCACGGAGACATACGCGTTCGACTGAGGTAGCCCATCGGTCCGCGCCACCCAGGTCTGTCCCCCGTCGCCCGTCTCGTAGACCCTCAACCGACCCTCACACACGCAGCGCATGTGGCTGCTCTCCTCCGGAACGACCCAGCAACGGTCAGCGTCGGCGGGATCGAGGGCGACCGCGTACCCGAAATCGCTCGGAAGGCCTGCGGTGATCTCCGACCAGCTCTCGCCGCGGTCGTCGCTGCGGTACATGCCGGTGTGGTCCTGGCGGTACAGACGGTCCGGACGCGCGGGATGCAGCCGTAGCGCATGGGGGTTGTGTCCGGCGGGCTCTGACGGGTCCGCGAGGTAACCCGCACGCACCCCCCGGTTGATCGGTACCCAGCTCTCTCCTCCATCGTCACTCCGATACGATCCACCGGCCGAGACGGAGACGTACAGCCGCGCCTCGTTGCGGGGGTCCACCTGGATCGAGTGGAGGGTCAGCCCGCCTCGTGTCGGTTGCCAGGAGCCGCGCGTCGGGTGTCGATCCAGCGACCGGACCCACCCCCAGCTTTCGCCGTCATCCCCGGAGCTGAACAAGGCGGCCGGGTCCACGCCGGCGAATAGCCCGGGACCCCCGGAGTGAGGACCGGCGAGGTGCCAGATCGCCTGGATCTCACGCTCGGCAGCAGCGGGGAACGAGACCCGTCCTTCGAGTGGCCGCCACGTTCTTCCGCCATCGTCGGTCCGATAGATATGGCTTCCCCAGACGCGGTGATTCGCGGCGGCGTAGGCGGTCGACGGTCGATCCGCGCTCGAGATCACGTGGTGGATCTCGTATCCCTCATGGAACGGCCCATCCAAACGCCACCGGCTTCCAGCACCCTCGCTCTCGGCACGGAACAGGCCCTTGCGAGTCCCGGCCCAGAGGCGCACCGATCGTTCAGACATCGGCACCCGCGGTGGACCCGCGCTGGAACCACCGGGTGATCGGGATGAGCTCGGCGACCGAGCCCGCCGGCATCTCGGTGACATCCTCCGGGACAACGACGAGCGCATCGGCGAGCATCGAGGTGAGCATCCCAGAGCCCTGAGGACCGGTCAGGCGGGCCGAGAGAGAGCCCTCGCCCTGGTCGACAAGGACCGCGCGGAGAAACGAGGTCGAGCCCTCCGGCGATGAGATGCGATCCTCGACCCGCGCCCACACTCGTCGGGGTACGCAGTCACGGTGGCCCGACATACGCCGGATCGCGGGGCGGATGAGGACTTCAAAGGTCACCATCGCCGAGACGGGGTTTCCCGGGACGCCCCAGATCGGCTGACCGGCCCGGATCCCGAAAAGCGCGGCGCTCCCCGGGCGCATCCGCAAGCGCCAGAAGGTGCGTTCCATCCCGAGCTCAGCGAGCACACCCTTCACATGGTCGTGCTCGCCGACGCTGACGCCCGCGGCGGAGATGATCGCGTCCAGCTCCATCCCTCGAGCCAGATGCTCCACGAGGTCCTTCGGGTCGTCGCGTGCGATCCCGAGGCTCACCGGTTCCGCACCCGCGGAGCGCAACTGCGCGAGCAACGCGTGCGCGTTCGAGTTCATCACACGGCGACCGGCGAGCACCTCGTCGTACGCGTCGAAATCTGCCAGCTCATCTCCATTCGCCAGAACGCCCACGCGTGGAGCGCGTCCCACATCCAACTCGGCGACGCCGGCGAGCGCCAGGATGCCGGTGGCCGCCGGCGTAAGCTCGTCACCCTTCGAGAGAAGCAGCTGGCCGCGAGTCACGTCCTCGCCCGCGGGTCGGATGTGTCGGTGCGCGTCCGCATCGTCGCGGATAGTGACCGTGTCGTCGTGCCCGCCATCGGTGTGCTCCACACGGATGACGCCGGTGGCCCCCGACGGAACCGGGGCTCCGGTCATCACCTGCACGGCGGTGCCGGGCGCCAGTGGATTCTCCGGGAACCGGCCTGCCGGGATGGATGCGGAGATCGGCAGCGTGACGGGTCGGTCCGGAGCGGCGCCGGCCACGTCTTCAGCGCGCACGGCGAACCCATCCATCGCGCTGTTGTCCCACGCCGGGTGATCGATGGGGGAGTGGACCGGGTGGGCGATCGCGCGTCCAAGGGCCTCGTGGAGGCGGACTCGCTGCTCTCCGAGGGAGCCGACGCGCGCCAGGATCGCCCCGAGAGCTTCTTCGTAACCGAGCCAATCCGCGCTGTGGTCGGTGCGCCGAGTCATCGGTGAGGGCCGCCGCGTCCCTCCGGGAAGCTGGGGCCGTGATACAGCGCGAGCTGTTCTACGAGCAAGTCCTCGACCGCAGTGGCCACATCACCGGGCGCATCGTAGCCGTTCAGCAGGAGGGCGAAGATCAGTGTCTCGCCATCGCCATCTTGAACAAAGCCCGCCAAGCCACGCACTCCATCGAGCGAGCCCGTCTTGGCCTGCACATTGGCGGAAGCCGCGGTGGAGGTGAACCGTCGGGAGAGCGTCCCATCGACGCTTGCCACGGGCAACGCGTCGCGAAACAGGGGAAACTCCGGGAGCTGCGATGTGCGTCTGAGCAGGCGCGCCAGCGCCCGAGGCGCGATCGCGCTGTAGCGGGACAACCCGGAACCGTCGGCGAGCGACACGCCACCGGGTTCGATCCCCCAGTCCGATAGCGTCTCTTCCACGACCTCCAGCCCGGCCTCCGCCGAACCGCTTCCCTCGGCTTCGAGCCCGAGAGTTCTGAGGAAGATCTCGGCGATCTGGTTGTCGCTCCGCTTCAACATCCGCGTGAGGATTGCCGAGAACGGCTGCGAAGTGAACGTACGCTCCCAGCCAGCGGGCGGAGGTGTATCCTCCTCACGCGCCATGCGGGCCTCGCCCGCAAGCTCGACGCCTTCCTCCGCGAGAGCTCTCGTGAAGACATCGAGCAGGTACAGCGTCGGGTGCGGTGGGGCGAGACTCAACGGCACACGCTCTACGTCGCTGGGAATCCAACCCTCCAGCGTGACGCTCCTCCCGTCCGGCGCGGGCTCGAACGCCAGCCGGATGTCCGATCGTGGCGCCCCGGTTCGTACGCCATTGCGGATCGGGAAATCGGTGCCCGATTCCAGTATGCGCAGCCGCGCCGGGTCACCGGGTTCGGTCCCCGGACGCAGCTCCCCCGGAACCGATGCGGGTGACAGCTGAAGCGCGCTCACGCCTGCGGCCCAACCCCCGAACAGGTCGTCCCACATCCAGCCCCGGCCCCAGATCGGGCCCTCGAACGCTCGATCGTCACCCACGAGATCCCCTCGGATCCGTCGGATGCCTGCGCCTCTGACGGCCGCCGCCCATTCGCGCAGCCGATCGCGCTCCACTCGCGGGTCACCACCGCCGATTACCCAGAGGTCGCCGTCGAGCGTCCCGTCGGCTACGGCACCGCCGGCGAGTAACCGCGTCTCCCACAGATACGTCCCCCCGAGGTGGTGCAGTGCCACCGCACCCGTGACGAGCTTCGCCGTGCTGGCCGCGGTGTAGCGCTTCTCGGCTCCAGCCTGGAACAGGACCTCGCCGCTACCGGCCGCCTGCACGATCAAGCCGACGTGTGCGCGCGAGAGGGCGGGGTCGGACAGGAGCTGCCGCAGGTTGTCCTGCAACAGCTCGAGGTCGCGATCGGCCCGCCGGACGGTGTCAGGCGCTCGTGCCGCTTGTTGAGCCTCGGCCACGTGGAAGGTGACAAGGGCCCCGACGAGAGCGATCGAGGCGACCGACGGACGGGCACGCATTAGAAGCGGGCACCCATTAGAAGTAGTACCAGAGCACGACCGCGAACTCGAGGTTGTGCCCCCATTGGGTGTCCGTGGGCGCTTCGGCACCGGCTTCCTCGATCGTGTCGAGGATGTCCGGGAGGAAGAAGGCGTCAGGCGTCTTGACCCGGATAAGGTAGTCCCGGGCCTCGAACCCGATCCCGATCTTGCCACCGCCGGGGAATACCTCCACGCCGAGCCCGGTGTAGAGCTCCGGGGCGGTGCCGATCTTGTATTGGAACGGCTCCAGCTCCTGCTCGCCGAAGGTCTCGCTGATCTCCTCGTTCACACCGATCACGAACCCGCCCCCGAACAGCGCGTAGGGGTGGAACCCGTTCCACGTTCGAGCTCCGGTGAGGCCCAATTGGACGCCGGCGTCGAGACGCAGCCACCCCGCCGACACCGTGTCTACAACGCCCGGCCCCGTCTCCAGTTGCGGATCCACTACCCACCGACGGGCGGCGGCGTAGACCGCTCCGAGCTCGAGGCTGAGCGGAGTGCTCACGCGAACCCGGAACCGGGCTCCCGTCGCCAGGGCGGACCCCTGCCCGAACTCCAGATCGCCGCGGTCGCCGAGGTGATACCCAGCTTGCCACCCCACCCGCAAGCCGCGGGGAATCCACCGATACGGGGAATCTATGCGCTCTTCCTGAGGCTCCTCCTCCGCCTCCTGCGCGTCGAGCGCGAGCGGTGCGAGCAGGGCCATCGCGAGCAGCGGGCAGAGGTGGAAAAGACGCCGGCAGACCGGTCCGGAGTGGCGGGTGGGGAAGGCTGTCTGGTTTGACACTGATTCCGGAACGCTCCTATACTCGGGCGTCGGCTCGTTACCCCGCATCAGACGGGGACGACCGTCGGGCGCGGGCAATGTAGGTGGCGGACGGGGTCCTTTCCAGAAAACGCTCGAAACCGTGAACACTCGACACCTGATGGCGGTCGCAGCCATCGCGCTCCCGGTGCTTCTCATATCCTCCGACTCGGTGGCACAGGCGGTTCGTGTGTCCGCCGAGAGCGAGATCTTCCGGAAGAATGCGAACGGCCGCCGGCTCGCCGAAGTTCTGCGAGGCACCCGTCTGGCGCTCGTGCGCATACAGGGCGATTGGGCGGAGGTCAGCATGGAGGGGTGGATGCCTACGAGCTCCTTGTCTCCGACCACGCGCGAGGGCTTCAACCGCGTCGTCACGCGGGTGGGTGGAGAGGAGCTGCGAGCCAGCCCGGATGGCGACGTGACCGCGCGCCTCCTGCAGGGGTTCCTCCTGGACGTTGTCGAGGAACAGGCCCGGTGGAGCCACGTGCGCCGGATGGGTTGGATGTGGCGCCCGTCGCTGGCAGACCTGATGGCGCCGGCCGGTGAGGGAGAGTCAGAGGCCCCTCGCCCGGCTCCGCCCGCCGTGGTCGCGGCGGGTGAGAGGGTAGTGGCGGGCTCCAACCCGGTCGATCTTCGGACCGCTCCCGAGGGTGACACGATCGCGGTGATTCGTCCTGGAAGCGGACTCAGGGTCGTCGAGCGGGGGAACCGGTGGACCCGAGTGATCATCGACGGCTGGGTTCGTTCCTCGGAGCTCGCGACCTCGAATCCCGACTCGATCCTCGCCGGCGTTTCGGCCGCCGCCGTGCGCGCCACCCCGGAAGACTATCTGGGACGCACGGTGCGCTGGTCGGTGCAGTTCATTTCGCTGGAGCGGGCGGAGCCGGAGCGGACGGACTTCTACGAGGGAGAGCCCTTCATCCTCGCGCGCGCGCCCGACCCGGCGGATGGGTTCGTCTACCTGGCCGTGCCGCCCGAGCTGCTGCCGGACGTGCAACAGCTGGATGCGTTGGAAATGATCGACGTGCTCGCACAGGTGCGCATGGGGCGGTCCGTATTGATGGGGGTGCCGGTTCTGGATCTGGTGGCCATCTTCTGATGTAGCGTTCTGATGTAGCGCGGCCGGCGGGGTCACGCGGCGTGCGGTCACGCGGTAGACGGTAGCAGGTGCAGCGGCCTGTTCACGATCGCACGCAGGGTTGGGGGGGAGTGATGGGTGTACTCGAGAACCGCGACGAGTTGGATCAGGGTGGAGAAGAGGTCCGGCCACCTTTTTCGATCGTCGATCCCGCGGACGACTCCGACAATCCTGCCATCGATCCCATCGAAGAATCGAACGGGGTCGAGATTCCTCTCGTCATGCCGGGCCGCAGAGGGTCCTCGTTTTGGCGACGCCATGGGCGTGGAATCATCATGGTCGCGGCGATCATGCTCGTGCTGTCGGCGGTGTGGGTGCTCTACGATCGCTTCGGGGCGGGCGAGACCGGGTCGGCGGCGGCGTTCAGCTCGATCGCTGATCGTGCGCGGATGCCCGAGTTGCTGGATATCGCCGAGGGGTTCGAGACTGCCGTGTCGCGGTACAGGGAGCGAATGGAGGATTTCGATCTCGGACGGCTCGGGTGCGAAGGTCTGTGGACGGGCTATCGAGCGGTCGATGAGAGGTTCATATCGCTCTCGGAGCAGTACGCGACGGGCAGGGGCGAGGCCGCGGATCGATTGTACGAAGACTCCAAACGCTCTCTGGAAGAGATCGAGCGTCATTACGACGCCTCGGGGTGTCCTCGAAGGGACTGAGTCGCGCCGGCCCGAAACCGAATGCCCTTGCGAACCGCTCGAGAAGGGCTATTTTTTTCTGCCCGACTTTCGGGTTTTCTTCGGTTTTTCGTGGTCGCGTCCCTCTGCAGGCTGCTGAAGAACTCCAGCGGGCCGCGCGTATGGGTCTTGTGAGTCGAAGACAAGGAATGAGGAGGAAGGCGATGCCTGAGCATCGTCGACGACGAGTGACGCCGCATTCGGCCACAACCCCCATGCGCCCCGACAAGCGCTGGCGCGCTTGTTACCGTTACGGCGGCGTGGGGGCATCTCCATCGTTGTCGCTCCTCCCCGATGGCTCACGACATCGCGTCGTCGCGCCGCCTTGGATCTGCCCCCACGGCGCGCGTAACGCGACCCGCTCGAGTTCTTCAACAGCCTGCTAGGACGAAGCTCGCAGGAGGTACCGAAGCGTGGAGAGTCGCGTCCGCTCGTGGAAGCGTCATCGGGCTGGAAAGCGTAGCCGCGAGAACTGCATGGTTCTCTGTCTGTGGCTGCCGGCCTTCGAGCTCCGTCTCGAGCGAATCCGCGCTCCCGAGTTGTCGGGAAGTCCGCTGGCGCTTCTGGCTTCGAGAGGGGGAGAGCGACGGGAGATTTCACAGGCTTGCGAGCGTGCAGTCGGTGTGGGTGTTCGAGCGGGAATGCGAGTTTCTCAGGCCGTCGGGCTGTGTCCTTCCCTCAACGTTATCGAACCGGACCCGGCGTTTTACGAATCGAATCAGGAATCTCTGCTGTACGAGCTCCAGACCTGGAGCCCGGTAGTCGAGCCCGCGGGTCGGGGGCGGTTCTTCATCGGGACCGACGGTCTGGAGCGTCTGTACGGTCCACCCGGAGATCAGGTCGCAGGCTTGCTGCGGCACCTGGCGCGTGGGTTCCCGAGCCAGGTGACGGCCGATCTACGGGTGGGGTGCGCGCCGGGAAAGTTCGGCGCCTGGGTGGCGGTGAACCGTGCGAAACCACGAAATCCGGTCATGGTGCCCGAAGAGCGGCTCGTTCCGTTTCTTGCGGATCGCCCCGTGTCGGTCCTGCCGGTGAATCCACGCATGGTGCGACGGCTCGAACAGTTGGGGGTCGTCCGACTCGGGCAGCTTACGAGACTCCCCGAGCCTGCGCTCATCGCTCAATTCGGTGCCGATGGACGGCGAGCGCTCGCGTGGGCGACCGGTCGGCGGATCGATCCCGTTCACCCACGACGCCGTGTGCGGCCGGTGTGCGTATCGCTGGATTTTCCCGCTCCGGTCGGTCAGTTGGAGATGCTGCACGCGGCGGTCGATCACCTGCTCGAACGTGGGCTCGCTCGCCCGGCCCGGCGTGGGCGAAGCATTCGCGGTATCCGCCTGGGCGCGACGTTGGAAGATGGACGATCCTGGTCCGTGCGGACCATCCTTCGCGATCCGACGAGCACGAAGAAGACCCTCGGGTTCGTGCTGCGCTCACGGATCGCGCTCTATCCTCCTCAGCGGGCGGTCGAGAGCCTGTCATTGGAGTTCTTCCGATTCGGTCCGCCCAGCGCACAGACCGATCTCTTCGAGCCGAGGCGAGACGCGAAGAGGAAATTCAGCGGCCTCGAGACCGCCGAAGGAACGTTGCTTCCACCTGTTCGCGAAGCCGCGCGTACCCTGAGGCTCCGTCTGGGACGTGGGGTCCTGTATCGCGTGTTGGAGCTGCAGCCCGTCTCACGCATTCCGGAGCGGCGCCATGCGCTGCTCGAGCTCGAAGCAGGTCGCTAAACGGACGGCCCGCGAGGGCCTGCCACAGGCATCCCATGAATCACGTAGATCGGTTGCCGCCCATGAAGCCGCACGATGCCACGGCGACACAGGTCCGCCCCCTGAACCGACCCCGTCCGGTCCATGTAGTCGCCGATGCCGAGGGGCGTCCGATTCGCGTCAGGAACGACCGGGAATGGCGGGCGGTCACCTCGATTCGTGAGTCCTGGCGGATCGACGACGAGTGGTGGCGTCTGACGATCTCGCGCGCCTATTACGCGGTGGTTCTGGATGAGGGGCGGCTCGTGACCCTGTACCGGGACCTGGTCACGGGCGAATGGTTCCTCCAGGCACATTAGCAGCGACCTGCCTGACGGCGATTTGCCAGGCTTCTCCCCCCTCGCCCGAGCCTTGGTAGGCCGCTGAAGGACTCGAGTGGGTCGCGCGCCACCCACCTGCGGTGGGTACCCGTCTTGTGAGTCGAAGACAAGGAACGAGGAGGAAGGCGATGCCGTGGTATCGTCGACGACGAGAGACGCCGTATTCGGCCACAACCCCCATGCGCCCTTTGGGTCACAGCGGCGCGGGGGCACCTCCGTCGTGGTTTCACCTTCGGCTCAATGTGTCGCGCTGCGCGCGCCACGGGTCGCTTCTCCCCGATGGCTCACGACATCGCGTCGTCGCGCCACCTTGGATCCGCCCTGACCCGCTGACGCGGGTACCCCGCGCTCGTAACGCGGCCCGCTGGAGTCCTTCAGCGGCCTACTAGCATGAGCGGATACGTCGAGCTTCACTGCCACTCCGCCTACTCGTTCCTGGATGGCGCCTCGCGTCCTGAAGAGCTGGCGTTGCGAGCGATCGAGTTGGGATATCCGGCGCTCGCCCTCACGGACCACGATGGTCTGTACGGCTCGATGGAGTTCGCCCGGTTCGCGCGCGCATCCGGGCTGCAGCCGATCACCGGTGCCGAAGTGACGCTCGCGACGCCTTTCGCCGACGAGAACGCCGATCGGGGCGGTGACGGGAACGGTGAAACCGGGGCGGGCGCGACCGGCCCGTCGGAGCACCACGTCACGCTCCTCGCCGAGACACCCCGAGGCTACGCCAACCTGTGTCGGCTGCTCACGCAGGCACACATGGAGAGCCCGCGGGGGGAGCCGAGGCTTCCGCTGGATGCCCTCCTGGAGCGCCCCGAGGGGCTGATCCTGCTCAGCGGGTGTCGTCGGAGTCCGCTCCAGGCGGCGCTCGAGCGAGGCACCCGGGAGGGGGAAGCTTTCGCCCGCCGGCTGCTCGCGGCGTTCGGTCCCCGGCACCTGTTCGTCGAGCTTCAAGACAACGCCGTGCACGGTGACCGTACCCGAAACCGTGTCCTCACCGCCCTGGCGGACCGGCTGGAGATCCCCGTCGTGGCCACCGGGAACGTCCACTACCACCGACGGTCGCGTCACCGCCTGCAGGACGTCCTGGTCTCGATCCGCAACCGGACGACGGTCGACGACTCGCATGAGCTCCGGCGCCCCAACGCGTGCTTTCACCTCGCTTCGGTCGAAGAGATGACCTCCCGGTTCGAGAGCCGCCCCGATGCGCTGGCCCACACGCTGGCGATCGCCGAGCGGTGTGCGGAATTCGACCTCACCCGCGACCTGGGGTACGAATTCCCCGATTTCGTCGGAAGCGACCGAGCCTCCGCGATTCGGGTTCTCGCAGAGGTGTGCCGTACGGCCCTCGAGGAACGCTACCCGCCGGGATCGGAGAGGCGGAAGGAAGCGGAGTTACGGCTCGAGCGCGAGCTCGTCCTCGTGGATCGGCACGACCTCGCCGGTTTCTTCCTCGTGTACCGCGACATCCTGGAGCTGGCGCGCGAGGTGGCGGGCCGGGTCCGCGGCGGCGATGCGACGCCGCGCGCAACGCTGCCACCCGGCCGCGGCCGCGGCTCTTCGGTCTCCTCGATCATCTGTTACCTGATCGGTCTGTCTCACGTGGATCCCGTGCAGACGAACCTGTATCTGGGCCGCTTCCTGAACGAGGCGATGGGGAGCGTGCCCGACATCGATCTCGACTTCGCGCGCGACATCCGGGAGGAGCTGATCCTGGCCGTGTACGAGCGCTACGGGGGCGAGCACGTGGGTCTCGTATGCACGTTCCCCACGTACCGGACCCGCTCGACCGTGCGTGAGATCGGGAAGGCGCTCGGGCTCCCGTTCGGCGAGATCGAAAAGCTGGCCAAGCTGGCGGATCCCGGCTCCGGCGGGCTGAAGGAAGAGCTGGAGCGGCTGCCCGAGTTCCGGGAGATGGCAGGGTCTCCGCTGTGGGGCGCGCTCGCGCAGCTGGCGGAGGAGATCGCCGGCCTGCCGCGCCACATCTCCCAGCACGTGGGCGGCATGGTCATCTCGAGCCGACCGCTCGTGGAGCTGGTGCCGCTCGAGCCCGCCGCCATGGAAGGACGTGTCCTGTGCCAGTGGGACAAGGACTCCTGCGACGATGCCGGCTTCATCAAGATCGATTTTCTCGCCCTCGGGATGCTGTCGCTCGTGGAAGAGGCGGTGGAGTCGATCGCGGTCCGCCACGGCGAAGTGCCGGACCTGTCGCGGATCGATTACGAGGACGAGGCGATCTACGACCGCATCTGTTCGGGTGATACGGTGGGGCTCTTCCAGGTCGAGAGCCGCGCCCAGATCCAGATGTTGCGGCGCGTGCGGCCGCGGAACCTGGCCGACCTGGCGATCCAGGTGGCGATCGTTCGCCCCGGACCGATCGTGGGTGGAGCGGTAAACCCCTACGTCCGCCGTCGGGAGCGCCTGCGCGAGGACCCGCATTACCGGGTGCGATACGACCACCCCCTGCTCGAAGATGCGCTGGGGGAGACGCTCGGCGTGATCATCTTCCAGGACCAGGTGCTCAAGGTCTGCAAGACCCTGGCGGGGTTCTCCGACGGCCAGGCCGAGGGGCTCAGACGGGCGATGAGCCGCAAGCGCTCCAAGGAAGCGATGCTCGGCTACTGGGAGGAGTTCCGCCGCGGCGCTACTGCCAACGGAGTGAACGGAGAGACGGCGCTCAAGGTCTTCGAGCAGGTGGTCGCGTTCTCCGAGTTCGGCTTTCCCAAGTCGCACGCCGCCGCGTTCGGTCTTCTGGCCTATCAGTCGGCCTGGCTGCGGCACTACTACCCGACCGAATACTACGTCGCGCTGTTCAACAACCAGCCGATGGGGTTCTACTCGCTGGACGCGCTCGGACGCGACGCGCGCCGGAACGGGATCCGAATCCTGCTCCCCGACCTGAACCGGAGCCGGGTGATGTGCATCTGCGAGGGAGACGATCTCCGCGTGGGGCTGGGGTTCGTGCGCGATTGGGGGACGGAGGTCGCCGAGCAGGTCGTCGGAGAGAGGGATCGAGACGGCCCGTATCGTTCGCTGCCCGATTTCCTACGCCGCACCCCGGCGACGCTCACCCGTTCGGCGGTGGAGAACCTCATCTGGGTCGGCGGGCTGGACAGCCTCGGGCTCAACCGGCGCGAGCTCCTGTGGCAGGCGGGGCTATGGCTCGGGCCCGAGCCCGAGATGGAAGGGGAGAAGAACGGCATCCTGCAGCGCGAAGGGCGCTCGATCCGGGGGCGCAGCAGCACGGACAGGGCGGATCACTCGCAGGCCGAGCTCGAGTTGGCCGACCCGTACGCCGGCCTCCCGTTCGCGCCCACGAACCCGATGGAAGGTCTGATCGCCGAGTACCGGGTCCTCGCCTTCGCCACCCGCCTCCACCCGCTGACGCTCGTGCAGGATCGTCTTCCTGCGGGCACGGTCCCCTCCGGACGGTTCGCCGTCCTGCCGGCGGGGACTCCCGTTCAGGTCGCCGGCATCGTGGTGGCACGTCAGCGTCCCAGCACGGCCAAGGGATTCGTGTTCATCCTGATGGAGGATGCGGACGGTCCAGTGAACGTGATCGTGCAGCCAGCGGTCTACGAACAGTGCAGGTCTGCGATCCGGCTCGAGCCGTTCCTGTTCGTGCGTGGCGAGCTTCGGAAAGATGGCGCGACCTTCAACGTCGTCGCGCGGACCGTGGAGCCGCTTCCCTTACAGGAGCCGTGGAAGCCCTGGGATGCGACGGCGGATCACGAAGATCCGTTCCAATACCTGACCGAGCTGCGTCATCACTCACCCCCCGCACTGAGCTGGGGCAGGGGTAACTGCCGTTGACCCACTCTTTCGCCCGCTCGGCGCACCCCCCATCCTCTTCCGAATCCCGGTGGCCGGCCTTTTGCGCCGGGCATCGCCGACCCGCTGGAACTCGACAGCGACCTGCCAGTTCACTGTCGGGGCGGCAATCACCCCGAGCACACTCTGGAATGGCACGATGGACGCACATTCGGCTCTCGAACCCACCGACCCCAAGATCGTCGACAAGCCTTGGGGTCGAGAGGTGTGGTACGCTCACACGGCTCGCTATGCAGGCAAGATTCTGGAAGTGACCGAAGGGCAACTGCTCTCGCTGCAGAAGCACCGCGTGAAGCACGAGACCCTGTACCTTCAATCGGGACGCATGCGTTTCACACTGGGCGAGCGCACGTTCGAGTGGCAGCCCGGTGAGGCGATCGAGATTCCGCCGGAGACCGTACACAGGATGGAAGCGATCGAGGATAGCGTGATCCTCGAGGTGAGCACGCCCGAGCTGGATGACGTCGTCCGCCTCGAAGATCGCTATGGGCGCACATCATGAACGACTCGCCGCCGAGCGGATCGACCGGGATGATCCACCGGTGACCGCGCGAACGGGAAGGTGTGGCTGATGAACGCGACGGGAGACTCCGGAGACTTCCGCCAGACTCTGCGGATCATTCATGGCGCGATCCTGGGCGGCCTGGTGACGTTCGGAGCGATCGTCCTGTTCCTCCTGGCGAGCGGGAGATCCGGGAGTGGTGGTGCGGGCGCGCTGCGCTGGGTGTGGCTCGCGCTCTCGGTCGCAGCGCTGTTCCTGGCCGGAGTGTTGCGCGGGCGGTTACGCCCGGAGGCCACGCTCAGTCAGACCCGGACCACGGCCATCATGATCTGGGCGTTGGCCGAGTTGCCCGCACTGACCGGCTTGGCGTTCGCACTCGTGACGGGAGACCTGGTGCCCGCGGTCGGAGGCCTCGCGATCGGTCTCGCGCTGCTCGTCTCCCATCGCCCCGCCACCTTCTAGCGGATCGAATCGATGACCCTTGACCGCTCGTCCGCCGGACCGACCCGCTAGTCGAGCTTCTCGAAGATCTCCTCGTGGGTGGCGTGTTGTCCGGTCGCGAGCTTGGAGTAGATCAGCTGCCCGTCCACGGTCACCTCGAAGGCGCCGCCGCCGGACGCGATGAGCTCCACGCTCACGTCTTCGTATCTTTCCTTGAGCGCGTCCGCCAAACTGGCGGCTCGTGGCTCGTAGTTTCAGGCCAGGCAGTACTCGATGGTCACATGCATGGTTTGTCTCCCATTGCGGTAGCGATGGCCGTCCGGCCGTGGATCGGGCTGAGGACAACTTGCGCGCTCGGGTCGCGACTTCTCAAGCCTCATCGGTCTCGTCCCGTTGCGTCCGGCCTCTTCGGCCCCGCCCCGGGACCCGCCGTACCGTGAATCATTCGATCGTGTTCGCCGCCGCGGCGCCGGTGCGCGCCGAGCCCTCACACCGCGCGGAACGGGTGACGGAGTGGCTGTGCGGGGAGGTCATCGCGATCCTGGAGCGGGCCGAGGGTTGGCTATTGGGACGTGGCCCGGATGAGTACGAAGGTTGGGTGACGGAGAGCGCCGCCCTGGCGGGCAAGCCGAGCGAGATCGACGCCTGGCGTCGAGACGCCACGCTCTGGTCGCTCGGCACGGAGCTCCAGGGAGATTTGCCCCGCGCCGCCAATCGCCTGCCCTGGGGCGCCAGAGCTCGCCCGGCGTCCGGCGGTCGCGTCGCCCTGCCGGACGGGACGATCGCCGTCCCCCGAGATCCCGACCGCCTCGTGCCCGAGGAAGACCGCGCGGAGCGCTTCCCCGCTACGGGCGACGCGATCCTCCATACGGCCTTGGAGTGGAGCGGCGCCCCCTACATGTGGGGCGGGCGCACGCGCGCAGGTGTCGACTGCTCCGGTCTGGTCCAGGCGGTGTACGGGTTGCATGGGTGCCCGCTCCCCCGCGACTCCGATCAGCAGCGCGAGGTAGGGGCCGATCTCGCCGTTGGCCCGGGTACCTGGGGAGACCTCGAGCCGGGGGACCTCCTATTCTTCGCGCCGGAGGGGCGTGGGATCAGCCACGTCGCAATCTGTGTGGGAGGGGGCGGAATCCTGCACGCCGCGGCCTCGAACGGCCGCGTGGCCGTGAACGACCTGGGGAGCGATGAACATCTCGCGAGGCTTTTGCGTGGCTCGATGGTAGCGGGCACGAGACCCCTGGCCGAAGACCGGTCTCACTCCCCCTGACCCCCGTCTCCCTCGAACCCGGCTCACTTCGAGCTCTCGCACACGCGGCCAGCAACGTAAAGGGGGGACGGAAGGAGGGTGCTGGCTAGGTAGCGCTCCCCACCGCGCGCAGTACCTCATCCGCCATGCGGTCGCTGCGCTCATCGGCATTCCCCCGGGGTCCAAGCTCGGTACGCCGCCAGACCAGGTCCTCCGTCCTGAGAGCCAACTCTCGTTCCACGGCGTACATCATCTGTCCGCGGATGGTCGGCGCACCCTCGTGGATACGGTCTTCCCAGGCCTCCCAGCGCTTGACGACCCGAGCGAACTCGGACAGGTGGGCCCCGTACATTCGTGTCAGGTGTCGGCTAGTCTCGGCGCCAAGGTCGACTCCGAGAAGCTCTCGAAGCTTGGACTCGGTGGGCTCGAGAGGGCCATCGGGAGCGCCCGGGAGGGAGATGGAGGCCGTGCGGCATCGAGAGCTTCCACGCCCCAATCTCGCCACGCAGCGATCGACGGTCCTCTCGGCCAGTGCGCGGGCCGTCGTGTATTTCGTGAGGATAGCGGTGATCGCCGGCGGGTGCGCTGCGTCCTCGTGGACGATGGTGCGATCGCGGCTGGCGGGGTGCGCTGGTCGCGCTGGGTCAGCGGGCTGAAGACCCGCATGCACTCCCACGATTTCCTCCATTTGGATGGGCTCGCCGGCCCAAACGCGGTTTACTTCGGTGACGAATCGAGCGATCTGCTCCTCGCTGGCCCCCCGGGCTTCCGCCGGGCCGGTCACGCGCTGGTGCCCGGTGCCCACGAGGGTACGTCCCCGCCACGGGATGACGAAGATGAAACGCCGGCCGCGGCCGAGCCGTTTGCTCCCGTCCTCACCACTCGTGGTCAGTCCATAGGCCGCCGGTCCAGGCGCACGGTTCAGCACCAGGTTCAGCCCCATCGAATAGACCTGAGGCAGGTCCTCCCTCGACAGCCCTGCTCCCCTTGCCACCTCCGTGGCTGCGGCCCCGGCGGCGTTGACGAGCATGCCCGCGCGGATCTGGAGCTTCTCCCCGCCTTCCATGTCGTCCGCTTCGATCACCCACTCCCCGGACTGCTCTCGAGCGTTGCGGAACGCGACGTAGTTCGCGACTTCCGTACCCTCGTTCCACGCCGCCCGAACCACTTCGAGGACGAGTCGCTCGGAGCTGTACATGAGCCCATCATGGAAAAGAAGCCCACCCTTGGCGGCGAGTTCGGCCGGGAGGAGGTCGGCGCACGCCGAGGCAGCGAGGTGGCGTGCCGGTGGGATGTGACGGTCTGGGGGCAGGCCCTGATTTCGGCCTCGGGTCAGCTGCTCGTTTAACACGGCCGCCAGCCTCATGGTGAGCCCGGATGGGCCTTTCATCTCGAACGCGGGGGCGACGAACGGCCATGGTTCGACCAGGTGCGGTGCGACGTGGAGCCACACGGACCGCTCATGAGCCGATCGCCTCGCACGCAGAAAATCCAGATCCGCGAGGTAGCGCAGCCCGCCGTGTACCACCTTGAGGCAATGCGCGGATGTCCCGCCCCCGAAATCCCCGCGTTCGATCAAAGCCGTGCGGAGGCCCCGTAAGGACGCGTCGCGCGCGATGCAGGCCCCGAGGATGCCACCTCCGACCACACAAACGTCGACCGGCTCTTCTGAGAGCCGCGCCACATCTCGCTTCATGCTGTTGGACGTTTGAGGAGTGGGGTGCCCGGGAAGGCCCCGGGCACCCCTGTAAAGGTCTGCCTACACCGAAGCCATCCCGGACAGGGAGGCGGCGGCTCGCGGATCAGTAGGTGGCGAGGTACGTATCTAGCTCCCACGGGGTTACTTGTGCCACATAGTCCGACCACTCGGCTTTCTTCGCCTCGACGTAGTGCGTGAAGATGTGGTCACCGAGGGCGTCGCGCAGCAGTTCGTCACGCTCCAGCGCTCCCACGGCCTCGGATAGGTTGGCCGGCAGGACCCCCATCCCGTACTTCGCGCGCTCTTCCTCCGTCAGCTTCCAAACGTTCGTGTCTACGGGCGGGCCCGGATCGATCTCGTTGCGAATCCCATCCAGCCCGGCTGCAAGCTGCACGGCGAGGGCCAGGTAGGGATTGCACGCCGGATCCGGCATACGGAACTCGCAACGCGTGCCGACTCCCCGCCGCTCGGGCACTCGGATCAAGGGTGAGCGATTGCGCCTCGACCAGGCGATGTTTACGGGCGCTTCATAGCCCGGTACGAGTCGCTTGTACGAATTGACGATCGGGTTCGTGATCGCGGCGATCGCCCGCGCGTGCTTCTTCAAACCGCCGATGTAGAACCGCATGAGATCCGATAGTTCGTAGTCGCCGTCGGGATCGTAGAACGCGTTCTCCCCGTCCCGGAAGAGCGATTGGTGCGTGTGCATGCCCGAGCCGTTCTGACCGAAGATGGGCTTGGGCATGAACGTGGCGTGCAGGCCGTGCGCGAGCGCGGCGTTGCGTACGACGAACCTGAAGACCATCAGATTGTCCGCCGTTTCGACCGCTTCCGCGTACTTGAAATCGATCTCGTGCTGGCCCTGCGCGACCTCGTGGTGCGCGGCCTCGATCTCCAGCCCCATAGCTTCCAGATCGGTCACGATCATGCGACGGGTCTTCTCGCCCAGATCGACGGGCGTGAGGTCGAAGTAGCCGCCTTGATCGTGCGTGATCGTGGTTGCTTCGCCCAGCTCGTCCCGCTGGAAGAGGAAGAACTCCGCTTCCACTCCCGCGTTCATCTCGAAGCCCAGCTCGGCGGCCTCGGCGGTGATGCGCTTCAGGCAGAGCCGGGGGTCGCCGGGGAAGGGAGTTCCGTCCGGATTGTAGACGTCACAGATGACGTGGGCGACCCGAGCCTCGGGGTTCCCCCACGGATGCACTCGGAACGTGTAGAGATCGGGATGGAGGAGCATGTCGCTCTCCTCGATCCGGACGAAGCCTTCGATGGAGGACCCGTCGAACAAGATCTCCCCGTCGAACGCTTTGTCGAACTGGCTCGCGGGGACCTCGACGTTCTTTGGGGCACCGAGGATGTCCGTGAAGGTCAGTCGCAGGAAGCGCACGTTGAGCGCCTTGCACAGCTCCAGCAGACCATCTCGGTCAGGCGTGGGCCCGAGCTTCTTTCCGTACTCTGCGAACCGAGTTTCGACCTCGCGCTCGGTGGGCGCGGCGAAGATGGTATCCGACGTCATACTGCCTCCTCCCGTGGTTTCCTTGTCGACCGCGAAGCGATGATCCGGCCGCTGAAGGCCTGAAGATCGCAAATTTCATGCAAACGTCAAGTCACGTTGCACTAACGGGTGCATACGCCTTGGTACACTCATAATACCGCGGCATATGATGACTATATGCATATAAAACAGGACGATCGCTGTCCGAGTGCTGGTCATCACCCGGGGAGGGGCTGTCGACCCGCGCCACGCGGCACGCTCCTTCCACACAAGCCCTGGAAACCCGGTCTGACGGCCCTCGGGCCGCTCAGCCTGCAAAACCCACGCAACGGGTAGGGCATATTGCACGCAATACGCGAACAACCGGACAAGGGAGGGTCTCTCCGATCCATTCTTCTCCAGGGGATGGCGACCCTACTCACGATCGCTCTGCTGGCCCTTGCGGTAGCCATGCTGATCTGGCTTCCGCGTATGCCTTCGCCGCCAGTCCTGCTCATCAGCCTGATCTCGCTCATCGTGGCGGACGTCGCGTTGGTGCTCCTGTTCGGCGACTACCTCCTTCGTCGCCAGTTCGTCGGGCCGGTGGAGACGATGGTCGGGGAGGCGGAGATGATCGCGGAAGGTGACCTCACCCGGCGCCTGCATGCGGACGGTGCCGACGAGCTCCGAAGGCTGGCCGGGAGCGTCAATCGGATGGCGGATCGCCTGATCAAGAACCAGGCGCAGCTGCAGGACAACGTGCGTTCCCTGGATGCCACCAATCGCGAGCTTTCGCTTGCGAGGCGCGAGCTGATTCAAGCCGAGAAGCTCGTCGCCGTGGGGCGTCTCGCGGCGGGCATCGCACACGAAGTCGGCAACCCCCTGGGCGCGATCGTAGGTTACCTGGAGGTGGCCCGCCGGCGCGGCAACGGTGATGAGGAGTGGGTGGAAGGAGTGTCGCGCGAGGCGGATCGAATCGATCGGGTCATACGCGGTCTGCTCGACTTCGCTCGACCGGCCCCCTCCCACTCGACGGAGATCCGCATCAACGACGCGGTCGAGTCCGTCGTAGAGCTGCTCGAGAACCAGGGCCGTCTCAAGAAGATCCGCCTCGAGCTCGAGCTCGAGAGGCCCACGCCAGTCGTCTTCGGCGACTCCACGCATGTCGAGCAGATCCTCGTGAATCTGCTCCTGAACGCCGCCGACGCGATCCGTGAGGTCAGTGCTCCAGGCAGGATCGTGCTTCGTACGGGCACGGCACCGTTCGAGGAGGTCCGCGGACTGCCGAAGGCGCGTCGCGAGGACGACCCCGAGGGCGTGGATTACTCGCACCTGAGGCAGCATCGGCTCTCACCGGAGGCGGCGGACAGGTTCGACGTGGGACAGCTCGTCGCCACCATCGAGGTGTCGGACAACGGAGCCGGTATCGATGCGGATCATCTCGCCAACATCTTCGAGCCGTTCTATACGACGAAGGACCCCGGCAGAGGTAGCGGGCTCGGGCTCGCCGTGAGCGCACGGCTTGCTGAGCAGATGGGAGGGGCGATGGCCGCGGCCTCGGGTTCCACCGAGGGCACCCGGTTCACGGTGCTGCTCCCCTGTACTCGCACATCTACCGGTGAAGACTCCATCGAAGGTGCCGCATGAACGTCTTGGTTATTGACGACGAGGCCGGTGTTCGCCGCACCGTCTCGATGATTCTCGAGGATGAGGGCTACGAGGTGTCGACGGCCTCGAGCGGTCGGGACGGGCTCTCACAGGCGCTCGAGGACGAGGCCGACATCGTGCTGTGCGATGTTCGGATGCCCGAGATGGACGGGCTCCAGTTCCTGGATGAGTATCGCGAGGGTGGCGGAGAGGGACTGGTCGTCACCATGACGGCTTACGGGAGCACGGAACTCGCGCTGGAGGCGATGAAGCGGGGCGCCTACGACTACATCGCCAAGCCGTTCTCTGCAGACTCCGTCCTCCTAACGCTGCGCAAAGCAGAGGAGCGCGAGAGGCTTCGCCGGGAGGTGAAGCGCCTCCAGCGTCAGGTGCGGACCGACCAGCGCCACCCGGACATGGTGGTGAAAAGCCCCGCCATGATCACCGCGGTCGAGCTCGCGGAAAAAGTCGCGCCGCACCCATCCACGGTGTTGGTCACCGGCGAGAGCGGCACCGGCAAGGAGGTGATCGCCCGACTGATACACAGCGCCTCGACGCGGGCCGAAGGGCCCTTCGTACCGGTCAACTGCGGGGCGATCCCCGAAAACCTCCTCGAATCGGAGTTGTTCGGTCACGTCCGCGGAGCGTTCACGGGCGCCGAGAGCAATCGCGTTGGGCTGTTCGAGGAAGCCAACGGCGGCACCCTGTTCCTGGATGAGATCGGCGAGCTGCCGACTTCGCTCCAGGTCAAGCTGCTGAGAGCGCTCCAGGACCGCGAGATTCGAAGGGTCGGCGAGTCTACCTCTCGCAAGATCGACGTGAGGATCATCGCCGCCACGGCGCGCGATCTAGCAAGAGAGGTAGAGAGCGGGGGATTCAGGTCCGACCTCTACTATCGGCTGAACGTGGTGAACATTCATCTGCCTCCCCTGCGTCACCGGTCGGAGGAGATTCCGGCGCTGGCGCGGCATTTCCTCGAGGGGTACAACGAGGCGCTCGGGACGGAGGTGGAAGGCTTCGAGTCGTCGGCCATGAATTGCCTGCTCGCATACGCCTGGCCCGGAAACGTCCGCGAGCTCGAGAACGTGATCGAACGTGCCATGGTTCTCGCCGACGGGCCGAAGGTCGGCCCCGACCAGCTCCCGACCAACGTTCGCGAGAAAGAAAGCCGGCCGCTCGGTTTGGGTGACTCGCTTCCGGAAGACGAGCTGTCGGTGAAGAAACGCACGGCGGAGCTCGAAAAGCACCTCATCGGTCGCGCGCTCGAGATCACCGGAGGCAACCGAACGCGGGCTTCAGGTCTGCTGGACCTGAGCTATCGCGCCCTACTGTACAAGATCCGGGACTACGGTCTGGAATAGGGCGGTGTCGGCCGCCCCGGGGTCGGCCCTTTCGACCGGCGCCCGCCCGGCAGAATACCGGACGTCCCCTCCAGCCGCCTCTGGCTGAATGCCAGGTCTCGTCGGGCATCCGGCCTGCGGCTTCGGTGTGTGGTTCAGGCGCAACATGGCTTCCAGCCGGGCGTGCTGCGCGCATGCGTCGGATCTTCGAAAGACCCCGTCAATTGGCATGATCCGGGCCTTGTGCATGCGATTGCGTACCTGCCATGGGGTGGTGCATGTCTTGCAGCCTGAAGGCAGGCCGCCCGGGCCGTTTGGGTTCGCCCGGGATGAAGGCCGGATGATCGCAGGTGGAGGAACCGGGGGAGTGCGGAACACAGGGGGTGGAATGGCGCCGAGGCGCACGGGAATCGGAAGACGGGTGGCGGCGCTGACATTGGCGCTTCTGTTGGGTGAGGGGCTCGGGCTACACGCGCAGATGGTCGGGCCGCGCATGGCGTCTCGTTCCGAGCTCAACGCGCTGTTGGACTCGCTCCAGAACGTGGCGATCAACGTCCGGGATGGAGACGAGCGCCGGGACCTTCAGAATCGAATCAGCGGTCTCGCGTATCGTCTCCAACAGGGTGACATCTGGCCCGGTGACGTCATCGACCTTTCCGTGAACGCGGAGCCCAAATGGGTAGGAGAGTTCTCGGTGACCCCGTCTCGTCACCTCGAGCTCGACGACATCGACCCGCAGCCGTTGGACGGCGTCCTCTACTCGGAAGTCGAGGAGACGATCACGCTGCACCTCGCCCGGTACCTGCGAGAGCCTCGGGTGCGGGTCGATGTCCTCAAGCGGATCGGCGTGCTCGGAGACGTGGGGAGTCCCGGATTCTACAACGTGAGCGGGTCGAACCTGGTGTCGGACGTGATCATGCTGGCCGGTGGCCCCGGCGGGAGCGCCAACATCGACAAGGCCCAGTTCCGACGCCTGGGGGAGCGCGTCGCAGAGGGCCGCCCCAGGGTCGCGTGGCAGAGCCTCTCGCTCGATCAGCTGGGCGTGATCTCGGGAGACGAGCTCTATATCCCCTCCCAGGGGCCGCCTTGGACGGCGGTGATAATGGGACTACTCGGGGTGGCCGTATCCCTCACGTTCATCTTCGTTCGGATCTGAGTCTTGAGGACGCTCCATGGCGATCACCCCATCGGGAACCGAGCCAGGAGTGCAGGCTACCGAGCGGGTGCGACGAGTGACCAAACGAGTGCACAGCGCAGAAAGGGCGCTCGGTTCCATGCGAGTTGAATTGACAACGCCAGGTACGCCGTGGGCTCTGCGCGGCGAGTCCAGGGCCGCGCGGGATGGTGGGGGCGGAGAGGGCGGGATCGAGGAGCTTGGAGAGATGTCGGAGCCTCCGCCGAGCCGGACCTGGAGCCAACGGGTCCACCGCCTGGTCAACGGGTCGCTGGCCGCCATCGCCCTCACGCTGCTCTCGCCGATCGCCCTGCTGGTCGCGATCGCGATCAAGCTGGACAGCCGCGGACCGGTGCTGTACCGACAGCTGAGAATCGGCCTCGACCGTCGGGGGGGTGCTCTCGATGCGGATCCGGATGACCTCACCCTCACCCGACGTACCGCCGATCTGGGCGGACGGCCGTTCACGATTTACAAGTTCCGGACAATGCACCTGGACGCCGAGGACCGCTCGGGTCCCGTGTGGGCGGCGCCCGAAGATGCCCGCGTCACTCGCGTGGGGCGCTTCCTCAGACCGTACCGCCTGGATGAGATCCCGCAGTTCTGGAACGTCATACGGGGCGAGATGTCGATAGTGGGACCGCGGCCAGAACGGCCGTCGTTCGTGCAGCTGCTCCGAAACGAGATCGAGGAATACCCCCTGCGCCACCGGGTACCCCCGGGCATCACGGGTTGGGCGCAAGTGAACCGACAGCCCGACCAGACGGTGGATGACGTGCGCCAAAAGCTGGAATACGATCTCGAGTATCTCCGCCGGCGGTCGCTCTCGTTCGATTTGCGCATCATGCTGCGGACGCTGCCCGTGATGTTGGAGCGTTGGATCTCGCGAGAATAGCGGAGCTTTCGATCGGCGACCGAACGCGCTGGGTAGCGGTCCGATGACCTCCGGCGGTGGCTCCCCTGCACCGGATGACACTGCCGTTCTCCTGGCGAGCGCCCGCAGCTGGCTCGCCTCCTCAATGCGCG
>JBDHAC010000054.1:0-30357 GCA_039588275.1 Gemmatimonadota bacterium | reverse complement strand
CGGAGCCTATCCGATCACGCCCTCGACCCAGATGGGCGAGGGGTGGGCCGTCGCCATGGCGGCCGGGAAGACGAACGTGAACGGCCGCCGGCTACTGTTCTTCGAGCCCGAGGGAGAACATGCCGCCGCCGCGGTGACCGCCGGGATGAGCATGACCGGGCTGCGCGCCACGAATTTCTCCAGCGGCCAGGGCATCGCGTACATGCACGAGTCCCTGTACGCGGCGGCCGGCAAGCGCCTCACGTACGTGCTCAACGTGGCGGCCAGGGCGATGACGAAGCATGCCCTGAACGTCCACGCCGGCCACGACGACTACCACGCGGTCGACGACACGGGCTTCTTCCAGCTGTTCGGCAAAGACGTGCAGAGCGTCGGAGACCTCACGCTGATCGCGCACCGGATCGCGGAGCTTTCGCTGACTCCCGGGCTGTGCGCACAGGACGGTTTCCTGACGAGCCACGTGATCGAGTCGTTCCGCCTCCCCGAGCGCGAGCTGGTGAAGGAGTACCTCGGCGATCCGGCGGACATCATCGATTCTCCGACACCCGCGCAGAGGCTCGTGTTCGGCGAGAAACGGCGTCGGATCCCGGAGATCTTCGACGTCGACCATCCCGCGATGCTCGGCCCCGTGCAGAACCAGGACAGCTACGCCCAGGGCGTCGCCGCCCAGCGGCCGTTCTACTTCGATCACATCGCCGAGTTGACTGACCAGGCGATGGAGGAGTTCGAGGCGTTGAGCGGGCGGCACTACGGCCGTGCGATGGGCTACCGGCTCGACGACGCGGAGTACGTGATCGTCGGCCAGGGCTCGGTGGTGAGCAACGCCGAGGCCGTGGCGGACTGGCTGCGTGAGGAGCGAGGACTCAAGGTCGGCGTCCTCGACCTGGTCATGTTCCGGCCGTTCCCCGCCGATCTGATCACGCGGATGCTGAGCGGGAAGAAATCAGTCACCGTCCTGGAGCGTGTGGATCAGCCGCTGGCGGTCGACGCGCCGCTTTTGCGGGAGATCCGCGCGGCGATGTCGAAGGGGGTCGAGAACTTCCGCGCTGCCGAAGAGAGCCAGGGCAACCGGCGCGGCCGGAAGCCCCGTCTGCCGATGGCCGGCGAAGCCCCGGTCGATGTGCCGCACCCCGGTCTGACCCCGGTGCATCCCGATGAAGTGCCCGACTTCTACTCGGGCGGCTTCGGCTTCGGGAGCCGTGACCTGCAGCCCGGAGACCTGGTAGCGGCCGTCGAGAACATGCTCGAAGACGGTCGCAAGACCCGGCAATTCTACCTGGGGATCGACTTCATCCTGGCGGACACGCGACTTCCCAAGCTCCAGATCTGGCAGGAGGAGCTGCTCGAGAACTACCCGCGGCTCCGGGGTCAATCGCTCCCATCGGTCGGTGACCTGAACATCATGCCCGAGGGCGCCGTCTCCATCCGCATCCACTCGGTTGGGGGTTGGGGCGCCATCACGATGGGGAAGAACCTGACCCTCACCGTGTTCGAGCTGCTCGGGCTGCACGTGAAGGCGAACCCGAAGTACGGCTCGGAGAAGAAGGGCCAGCCCACGACCTTCTACACCACGCTCGCGCCGGAGCCCATTCGGCTGAACTGCGAGCTCAAGCACGTGAACGTCGTGTTGTCGCCGGACCCCAACGTGTTCCGGAACTCCGCGCCGCTGGCCGGCCTCTCGGACGGTGGCGTGTTCGTCATCCAGAGCGACGACGATCCGGAGGACCTGTGGTCGATGTTCCCGCCCGACGCCCGCCGGACGATCCGCGAGCGCGATATCAAGGTCTACGCCCTGGATGCGTTCAAGATCGCCACCGACGAGGCTTCCGATCCCGAGCTGCGATACCGCATGCAGGGGACCGCCTTCCTGGGTGCCTTCTTCGCCGCCTCACCACTCATGGAGCGCGAGGGGCTGGACCGCGAGCGGCTGTTCGAAGGGCTGCGGGGCCAGCTCGACAAGAAGTTCGGACATCTGGGTGAGCGGGTTGTGCAGGACAACCTGCGCGTGATCCAGCGCGGGTTCGATGAGCTCGTGGAGATCCCGTACACCGAGTTCGAGGAAGCGGAGGCCGAGGCGGATGAGGCCGAACCGCTGGTGGGTGAGATCCCCTCGGTAATGGACGTGATCGGCGCGGAGCCGGGGATGACCAACCCCGGCCGCTTTTGGGAGCAGGTGTGCTCCGCGTGCAAGGTGGGGCAGGACCCGATCGCCGATCCGTTCGCCGCGATGAGCGCCATGCCGGCGGCGAGCAGTTCGGTGCGCGACATGACCGACATCCGCTTCGAGGTGCCGGACTTCATCCCGGAGCTGTGCACGGGGTGCAGTCAGTGCTGGGTGCAGTGCCCCGACGCGGCTATCCCCGGGCTCGTGAATACCGTTGAGGAGATCCTCGACACGGGAATCCGGCACGCGGCCAACGGACGTCCGCTCGACCGCATCAAGCAGGTGTCCAAGAACCTGGCGAAGGAGTGCCACAAGCTGCTCAAGGGGGTGCCGTTCACGACCTTCGAGGCGACGCTGTCGGCCGCGTACCAGAATCTCGTCGAGAAGCTGAATTGGGAGGCCGAGCGCCGAAAACAGCTCGACACGGAGTTCGCGGCGCTCTACTCGACGCTGGCCGAGTTCCCGCTCGCCAAGACCGTCCCCTTCTTCGACGTCCCGGAGCGGCAGGAGAAGGGGAGCGGCGGCCTGCTGTCGATCACGGTCAGCCCGGACGCCTGCAAGGGCTGTAACATCTGCGTAGACGTGTGCCCCGAAGACGCGCTCGTGACCGTCAAGCAGGAGGACGAGATCGTCGACCGCCTGCGCCGCAACTGGAAGTTGTGGGAGCGTCTCCCCGATACCGATGACCGATACCTCAACATCACGAGCGTCGAGGAGGGCATCGGAGTCCTCTCCTCACTCCTCTTGAAGAAGAAGATCTTCCGCTCGATGGTGGGGGGAGACGGCGCGTGCATGGGCTGCGGCGAGAAGACCGCGGTCCACCTCACGATCTCCGCTATCGAGGCACTGCTACAGCCTCACGTGGCGGCGTACGTCGCGAAGCTGGACGGGATCATCGAGGGTCTGGAGACGAAGACCCGCGAGCTGCTCGCGTCGGATGTGGAGCTGGATCCGGATCAGCTGGCGGCTGGCGAGATGCCGGACGTACCGCTGAGCGATGAGAAGCAGGAGCTGCTCCGGCAGTACGGTGAGTCGCTCGCGGCCGTGAAGGACCTTCGCTGGCGCTACGTCACCGGACCCAGCGGGCGCGGCCGAGCCAACCTCGCGATCACGAACAGCACCGGGTGCTCTTCGGTATGGGGCAGCACCTATCCCTACAACCCGTACCCGTATCCGTGGGTGAATCACCTCTTCCAGGATGCCCCGTCCATCGCCATCGGCGTGTTCGAGGGGCAGATGCGCAAGATGTCGCTCACGTTCGCGGCCGTGCGGCGGGCCGAGCTTCAGCTGGCGGGCGAATACGATCCCGCCGAGCACGAGCCGTTCTTCGAGGCGTTCGATTGGAAATCGTTCTCGGACGAGGAGTTCGGGCTGTGTCCGCCGATCCTGAGCATCGGTGGCGACGGCGCCATGATGGACATCGGCTTCCAGAACCTCTCCAGGCTGCTGGCGTCCGGGAAGCCGATCCGCGTGATGGTCCTGGACACCCAGGTGTACTCGAACACGGGCGGCCAGGCATGCACGAGCGGCTTCACCGGGCAGGTGTCCGACATGGCGGCCTACGGGAAAGCCCAGCACGGAAAGCAGGAGACCCGGAAGGAGCTCTCCCTGATTGCGATCGCGCACCGCGGCGCCTTTGTGCTGCAAGCGTCGCAGGCGAACCCCTCGCACCTGATCGAAGGCGTGCTCAGGGGACTTCAATCGCCGCGACCGGCCGTGTTCAACATCTACACGCCGTGTCCGGTGGAGCATGGGCTGGCCGATGAATGGGCACCGCACGCGGCCAAGCTCGCGCTCGACAGCCGCGCCTTCCCGCACCTCGTGTACGACCCGGACGCGGGGCCGACGTTCGCGGATTGCCTGGACCTCACCGGCAACCCCGCGGTGGACGATGCGTGGGAGACCCACGAGATCGAGTACGTCGATGAGGAAGGCGAGACGCAGACGATCGAGCTCCCGCTGACGATCGCCGACTGGGCAGCTACCGAGGCCCGCTTCAAGAAGCAGTTCAGACCGCTCTCGGAGGAGGAGTGGACAGACGACACCGTACCATTCCACGAGTACCTGGCGCTGTCGGAGGAAGAGCGGGAGGGTAAGCTCCCCTTCATCTGGGTGCTGCGAGATGACAAGCGGTTGGGTCGGATGGGCGTCTCCGGCGAGATCGTGATGCTGGCCGAGGACCGGCTGCTGTTCTGGGCGCAGCTCAAGGAGCTGGCGGCGTTCCAGCCAGCGCCCGCGGCGCGCGACGCCATTGCGGACGAGCTCGAAGCCGAACTCGAGACCCGGATGGCCGCGCTCGAGGCGGAACACCAGGCGAAGCTCGCCGAGCTCCGCACGAACCTGCCTGCGGTCATGGCTCGGCGCCTCGCCGAGGGGCTCCTGCGCGCCGGAAACGGGAAGCTCACCGTGCAGGAGATCCTCGCCAAGGCGCAATCGACACCGGGCCTCGAGCCGATCTCGCTGGATGGCGCCGGCCTGGCCGGGCTCGTGTCCGAGGGCGGGGTGTCGATCGCCCCCGAGGTTCCCGGGGCGGGAGTGGGGCCGGCCCCTGCGGTTCCCGGTGAGGGTGCCGCGGTTCCGGGCGCTGAGACCGCAGCGGTCTCCGCCGCCGAGGCCGCCGTCGCCGTGGTGGAGGAAGAAGAAGACGAGGGCCTGGTTCTCGAGCCGTACATCGAGACGGCGCTGTGCACGACCTGCGACGAGTGCATCAACATCAACAAACGACTGCAAGCAGGCGTACATCAAGGATGCGAAGGCGGGCACGTTCCGAGAGATCGTGATGGCCGCCGAGAAGTGCACCGCCCGGATCATTCACCCGGGCACCCCGCTCGATCCGAAGGAAAAGGACCTCGAGAAGTGGATCGCGCGGGCCGAGCAGTTCAACTAGCTCGCCCGGGGTCGCGGTAGCACCGGCGCCGCTGGAGGACTGCAGCGGCCCGCTCGACCCATAGGTGTCGTCTGGCCTCCGGGGACGGGAGGCGATCGATGCGTTTCGCAGCGGGGTTCCGCCACGGCGTGCACCCGCCGGAACGAAAGGAGCTCACCTCCACGGTTCCGGTGCGCCGGATGCCGTTTCCGGAGGAGATCGTGCTCCCGCTGCGTCAGGCCGCCGGGAAGCCAGCGATCCCGATCGTCCGCCCGGGCGATCGCGTGGAGCGCGGCGACACGGTGGCGGAGGCCGACGGGTGGATGTCCGTACCGATCCACGCCTCCTCCGCCGGAACGGTCAAGAAGATCGATTGGTGGCCGCACCCCGACGGGAGCGTCGCCGAGGCCATCCTGCTCGAGGCCGACCCGTACTCACCCCAGGTGCCTCGCCCCCGCATCGTCCCCCGGTGGCAGGGACTCTCGCCGCAAGAGGTGGTCGAGGCGGTTCGCAAGGCGGGAGTAGTAGGGCTGGGCGGCGCCGCGTTCCCGACCCACGTGAAGCTGCTGCCCCCCGAGGGCATCGAGGTGCGCACGCTGATCGTGAACGCCGCCGAGTGCGAGCCTTACTTGACGACGGACCACCGGATCATGGTCGAGTACCCGGAGCGCGTGCACTTCGGCATCCGCGTGATGATGCACGCGCTCGGCGTGGAGCGAACCGTGATCGGCGTGGAGAACAACAAGCCGGACGCGATCGAGGCGCTCGAGGCCACCCTGCCCGATGACCTCGACGTGAAGGTTCAGTCGGTCAGGGTCAAGTACCCGCAGGGGTACGAGAAGATGCTGATCAAGACCCTGATCGACCGTTCGGTCCCCGCGGGGAAGCTACCGATGCATGTCGGTGTCGTCGTCCAGAACGTGGGATCCATCGCAGCGATCGCGGAGGTGTTCGAGACCGGGCTGCCGCTGATCGAGCGCGTGGTCACCCTGACCGGGCCCGGGGTCGCGCGACCCTCCAACCTGATCGTTCCCGTCGGGACGAAGCTGCGGGACGCGTTGGAGTTTTGCGGGGGTCTGGTCGGCGATGTCACCGAGATCGTGTTCGGGGGGCCGATGATGGGTGCGTCGCAACCGGATCTCGACGCCCCGATTCTCAAGGGCACCACGGGCGTCGTGATCCTGACGCGCGAGGAGTCCCGCCCGCGCCGGCGCTACCCCTGCATCCAGTGCGGAACGTGCCTGGATGCCTGCCCCATGTTCCTGAACCCATCCCTCCTCGGCCAATTGGCCCAGGCCGGACGGTACGAAGAGATGGGGGAGGCTCACCTGGCCGACTGCGTCCTGTGCGGGTGCTGCTCGTACGTGTGCCCGTCGAACATCCCGCTCTCGCAAATGTTCGCGCTCGGCAAGGCCGGGCTGCGCAAGCTGGAGACCCAGGCCGCGTGAGTCGGGAAGAGGCGGGCCGGTCACGCACCGGATCGCCCCGGGGCAGCCCCATGGGGGACGTCCGTCTGCACCTCACGCCCTCGCCGCACCTCAAGGCGCCCGTTTCCACGCCGAGGATCATGTGGAACGTGACTGCCAGCCTGGTGCCGGTCGTGGCGGCGGCCATCTACTACTTCGGACCCAGCGCGCTGCTACTGCTCGCGGCAGCGACGCTCGGGGCGGTGCTGACCGAGTTGGCGTTCAGTCCGGAGAAGAATCTCGGTGACGGCTCGGCAGTCATCACCGGAGTGCTGCTCGGGCTGATTCTGCCGCCGGGACTGCCCTTGTGGATGGCGTTCGTCGGCGGGGCGTTCGCGATCGGGTTCGGCAAGCTCATCTTCGGCGGGCTGGGTCAGAACATCTTCAACCCCGCCCTCCTTGGACGAGCGTTCCTCCAGGCGGCGTTCCCCGCCGCCCTCACGACGTGGCCCGGCGTGCCGGACTCGTGGTGGGACCTGCGGGGCGGGAACCTGGCGCTTCCGTTCATGTCACCCCCCGAGGTCGACGCGGTCACGAGCCCCACGCCGCTGGGGTTGATGAAGTTCGAGAGCACCCCGACCGAGAGCTACGCGCTCATGATCGGGAACACGGGCGGGTCGCTCGGTGAAACGGCAGGGCTCGTGATCCTGCTGTGCGGCGGCTATCTGGGGCTGAGGAACTTCCTGAACTGGCGGATTCCGGTCAGCATCCTCGGCACGGTGGCGGTCTTCTCGGGGCTCCTCTTCCTGCTCGACCCGACCCGTTACGCGAATCCCGTCTTCGCGCTCTTCTCCGGGGGACTGATGCTCGGGGCCATGTACATGGCCACCGATCCCGTCACCTCGCCGGTCACCAACGCGGGCGCGTGGATCTTCGGCGCGGGGATCGGCTTCCTCGTGGTCGTGATTCGGAGTTGGGGTGGTCTTCCGGAGGGCGTCATGTACGCGATCCTGTTCATGAACGCGCTGGTGCCGTTCATCAACCGCGCGACGCAGCCGAGCCCGTTCGGGGAGAGGATCGTCGAGGAGGCCGAGGCCTGACATGCATGATCCGTCCGGTCACCAGCATCCGAGCTCGGGGCTCGGGGGGCGCTCGGAAGTTCCTGCCTGGCGGCTGGTATCCACCCTTGCGGCGGCGGGTGGGATGGCCGGGCTGGCGATCGTGTTCGTGTTCCAGTGGGCACAGCCACGCATCGAGGCGCACCGGGCCGCGGCGCTGCGCGTGGCGATCCAGGAGGTGCTGGGCGCGCCGGAGACCTCCAGCACCATCTGGGTGCACGACGGCGCGCTGACCGCCGAGCTGCCGGCGGGCGCCGATTCGACCGAGCTCGACCGGGTGTATCTGGGCTGGAACGCGGAGGGGGAACCCCTCGGGTACGCGATCGCGGGTGAGCTGCCGGGCTACCAGGACTTCATCCGCCTGCTGTTCGGCTACGATGCGCAGGCGGGGCTCGTCATCGGGATGAAGGTGCTCGAGCACAAGGAGACCCCGGGACTCGGGGACAAGATCGAGAAGGACACCGTGTGGCTGGCCGAATTCGACGGGGCCGTACCGCCGCTCGTGGGCGTCACGGCGAACCGCGCTACCGGGGACGAGCACGAGGTCGACATGATCAGCGGCGCAACGATCTCGTCCCGGACCGTCATCAATATCATCAACGAGCGGCTTGAGGTGTTACGGCCTCTGCTGGATGCATTCGAGCCTCCGCCAGCCCCGGCGCCTCCCGTCGCGGCACCGGTCGAAGGCGAAGCTGAGGAGAGCGATACCACGGAGGTTGCACCCGAAGACGGGGATGCCGGGGCAGAGACCACGGACACCGCGAATGCGGGGCAGGGAGGCGATTGAGCATGGCGAACGGGCACGTGCCGTCCGAAGAGCTGGCAGGGACCCCTGGCGCCATCGAAGTACCGCCTCCTCCCGCGGCCCTTGAGACGACCGCCGGATACGACTTCCTGCGTGGCATCTGGCGCGAGAACCCGGTGCTCGTGCAGCTCCTGGGTCTGTGCCCCGCGCTGGCGGTCACCAACACGGTGAGGAACAGCCTGGCGATGGGGCTGGCCACGTTCTTCGTGCTCCTCGGATCCAGTACCCTGGTCTCTCTGTTCAAGGGCGTCATCCCCAAGGAAGTGCGGATCGCCTCCTTTATCCTGATCATCGCCACATTCGTGACGATCACGGACATGGTCTTGGCCGCCGTGGTACCGGACACCCACAAAGCGCTGGGCGCCTTCATCGCGCTGATCGTGGTTAACTGCATGATTCTCGGCCGCCAGGAGGCGTTCGCCTCCAAGCGTCCGGTCGGCCGGGCCGTCCTCGACGCGATCGGGGTCGGCGTCGGCTTCCTCGTGGCCATGCTCATGATCGGTTCGATCCGCGAGTTGCTTGGATACGGGAGCCTGTTTCGGGAGACCCCACTGGAAGTCGAGGTGCTCGGCCCCAACTTTGAGCCGTGGATCATTATGATCCTGCCGCCCGGAGGGTTCCTGACGCTCGGCTTCATCCTGCTGGCCTTCGGCTGGTGGCGGGGGCGAAAGCCATCTGCTACACCGCGAGTCCGACGCTGGCCGCATGGCGTCGCTGACAGGAGGGCCGCGTGATGGGTGAGCTCTTCTGGATCTTCGTGTCGGCCATGCTGGTCAACAACTTCACGTTGCACCTCTTCCTGGGACTGTGCCCGTTCATGGGGGTGTCGGCGCGGGTCGCCACCGCGCTCAGGATGGGGGCCGCGAACATCTTCGTGATGACGATTACGTCCCTCAGCGCGTGGGTCCTGAACACGTTCGTGCTGGCGTCGGCGCCCTATCTGAGACTCATCTCCTTCATCGTGGTGATCGCCTCGCTGGTCCAGATCGTGGAGATGACCATCAAGAAGATCAGCCCCACGCTGTTCCGGGAGCTCGGGATATTCCTGCCGCTGATTACCACGAACTGCGCGATCCTGGGCCTCGCGATCTTCCAGACGAACCGGGGCTACGGGTTCTTCGAGGGCCTCGCCTTCGCTCTCGGGGCAGGTCTGGGGCTGACGCTGGCTCTCGTGTTGATGGCGTCGATCCGGGAGCGAGCCGAGCTCGCCGAAGTTCCCGAGCTGGCGAAGGGGATGGGGCTGGTGCTGATCGTGGCCGGGAGTCTCTCCCTGGCTTTCATGGGTTTCGCCGGTTTGTTGAGCCAGTGACCGTCAAAACGCCGGCAGTGTCGATCGGAATGGAGCGCAAACGATGAACGAAGTGCTCGGGGTACTCGCCTTCGCCCTCCTGTTCGCGGTGTTCGGAGTGCTCCGATCTCGCTCGGCTGCCGGAAAATGCGGTCAGTGCCACGGCGGGTGCGGTGGCGTCTGCGAGCGGGCCGACGGCTCACCGGTCGACCCCGCTGCGAAGGGAGGCCGAGCATGAGGTCCCGACAGCGCGCCTCGCAGGGGCGACGGCCGGATGTGGAAGTAGGACCCGGGATCGCGGGGGAGCGATCCGCGGGGGAGCGATCTCTGAGCCGGCGAGACTTCGTGTCGCTCGGGGCCGGGGCGTTCGTGGTGCTGTCGGTCCCGGGTGTCTTGCGGGGCCGGGAAAGCCGGTTGGTCCGCCGGTCAGTCCCAATGATGGGGACGATCGCGGAGATTGCCATCCCGACCCGAGACACGCGCGCTGCTCACCATGCGATCGATGCGGCGATAGAGGAGTTGCGGGCCGTCGAGCGGCATCTCACCCGGTTCCGATCGGACTCGGACGTCGGCCGCGCGAATCTCGCGCGCACCGGAAGCGCGGTGCCGATCGATGGACAGACGGCGGCGGCCCTGCGCGATGCGACATACTGGGCGGAGGTGACCGGTGGTGCATTCGACCCGTGTCTCGCGCGCGCGATCCTCATGTGGGATGTGGGCGCCCGGCGTGAGCCGCCACGCGCGTCCACGGTGCGCCGCTTCGCCGGCCGGGAGCTGTATCGGCACCTCGAGCTGGAGGGGCGCGATGGGTCCTGGTCGGTCAGGCTTCACCACCCCGACGCCGGCATCGATCTGGGTGGGATCGGCAAGGGCATCGGGGTGGATCGGGCGGTCACGCGGCTCCGCGAGCGCGGGTGGAAGGACGCGCTCGTGAACGTGGGTGGCGACCTGTTTGCCCTGGGACGTTCTGATGATGGCGACGCCTGGAAGATCGGCGTTCGATCGCCCGCCGATCCAAGGCGGCTCGCGACGACGCTGGAAGTCGCTGACGAGGCGGTGGCCACATCGGGCGACTATGTGCAGTACTTTGAGCACGGTGGGCGTCGGTATCACCACCTCCTCGATCCGCAGACCGGGGAGCCGCGCTCCTCGAGCTGGAGAAGCGTGACGGTGGCAGCGGCCACCTGTGGCGCGGCGGATGCCGCCGCGACGGCCGTATTCGCACGCGGTCCCGAACGCTCCCAATTGTTGGCCGAGTGGGCGCCCGGCGCGCGAATCGACCATATAATCTGAGATCCGGCGCCGTGCGCGGCGCCGGCCGGTCCACGCCGCCTGAACGAGGGGGATCGAATGAAGCAGTACCGGACCTACTGCAGCGCCTGCGATGCCGAGGTGCTCGTCAGTGTGGACCCGAGCACGAAGGAACTCGATCCGGAACAGGTCGAGTGCGTGGATGAGGGAGAGGAGTGCGCCGAGGCGGGCTGTCCGCTGACGGGCCTAACACCCGAGGAGCTCGCGCAGAAGCTGGAGTTCCTGCCCGCGTCCGAGGCGGAAGGAGAGGCGAAGCCGCACGACCTGGAGAGTGCCGAGGAGCTACTCGGGGAGGCGCGGATCGCTTCGTTCAGGCGGAGGTTCCACCGCCGCGAAGATTGACCTGCTGCCGTGAACGACCTCGCGTGCCCCTCTAGGAGGCCAGCCGTTCCTCGTTGAGCGGCGGGTGACGCCGGCCCTCCTGGCGGAAGCGTGCCGCCTCCCGGATGAACTCCCCGAACAGGCGTCGGGTGCCCTCGTCGGCCCCGACCAGCACTTCGGGGTGCCACTGCACGCCCACCAGAAAGTGATCTCCCGCACCCTCGATCGCTTCGATCAGACCGTCGTCCGCGTGCGCGGTGGCGACGAGCCCGGGCGCCAGATCCAGTACCGCCTGATGGTGCATGCTGTTCACCTTCAGCGAGCCCGGTCCGAGAATCGCCTCCAGACGAGATTCAGGCCTGATCGATACCTCGTGCGCCAGGTAATCGCGCGCGTACCCGAACCTCGGAAAGTAGTCGTGCCGAAGGCTCCCGGGTCGCTGGGCACTCACGTCCTGATACAACGTGCCTCCGGCGGCGACGTTGATGAGTTGGATCCCACGGCACGCTCCAAAGACGGGCTTGGCGTCCTCGATGGCCCAACGGGTCAGGAGGAGTTCCACCTCGTCGCGCGGTCTGTCCGTCCGTCCGCACAGTCGCCGGTACTCGTGGCAGTACGCTTCCGGATGGATGTCCACTCCCCCCGCCAGGAAGAGTCCGTCCACCCGCTCGTAGATCTCCCGTAGAGTGACGGGATCTTCCTCGAGCAGGGGGATCAACCAGGGCAGTGCGCCGAGATCGCTGATCGCCCGGGCATAGCGCTGGGGGGTGACCCAGGAGTCCGGGACGTGCCTCGGCAGCCCCTCTAGAACCTGGAGGGTCTGGATCGGTACCCCGATGACGGGTCGCTCGTGCATGCCTATCCGGAGCTTTGGCCTCCCCACCGTGACCGGTGAGCGATCTCGGTCGCTGGCCGGCCGGTGACCACGCCCCGGCCAATCGCAACCGGCGTGCCCACTCGTTCGCGTGGGCCGGGGACGTCATTCCCCCGCCCGCGGGTCCTCCGCTTCTCTCGCAGGCCAACCCCACTGATCGCCCTTAACCGTGGCCTTCCCGGCCACCCCCCTCGATGCGTGGTGCACACGCGATATCCGGTCTGGACACGATGGAGCGGTCTTTCACCAGGGTGGGCCGGAGGCGGAGCGCGCACCGGACGGGTAGCTTGAGAGCCAGTTTGCAGATCGCCACAACCTCTCGGGGGCGGCATCCGGGCGGGGTCGTTCCGGAAACGAGGACAGGGGCAATCCGTTCCCCAGAACGCAGAGGCAGAAGGATGAAGAAGATCTCCCCCTACATCGCGTTCACGGTCGCGTTGACGGGAGTGGGTGTGCTGGCCGGTTGCGGGCCCGACACGGGCGCCTCGGACAGCCTGGCGCGGGCCGCACTCGAGGTGGGTATATCCTTTGATGAATCGTCGAGCGAATCCCCGCTGGATGGACGCGTCCTGTTGATTCTCGCCACCGACGACGGGCGGGAGCCCCGCTTTCAGGTCACGGCGGGTCTCGGCGCAGCTCAGATCTTCGGGATCGACGTGCAGGGGATGCAGCCAGGTGTCGAAGCGGTGATCGACGCGGACACCTTCGGCTTTCCGCACGAGAGCCTTTCAGGCGTGCCGGCAGGCGAGTACCTCGTGCAGGCCGTGCTCCACAGGTACGAGACCTTCCACTTGGCCAACGGGAAGACGGTGAAGCTCCCGATGGACCGGGGTGAGGGGCAGCACTGGAACCGCGCGCCGGGGAACCTCTTCAGCACGCCCCGCACCCTGAGGGTCGATCCCTCGAGTGCCGAGCGTCTGTCGATCGAGCTGGATCAGGTCATCCCGCCGATCGAGCCGCCCGCGGACACGAAGTACATCAAGCACGTCCGGATCCAGAGCGAGCTATTGAGCGAGTTCTGGGGGCGGCCGATGCACCTGGGTGCGCACGTCCTGCTCCCCGAGGGATTCGACGAGCACCCGGAGGCGCGATATCCACTGATGGTCTTCCACGGGCACTTCCCGGCCGACTTCGGAGGCTTCCGAACCGAGCCCCCCGACCCCGACCTCGAGTGCACGTACAGCGCGCGATTCGACGTCGATTGCTACAACCGGATCGTCCAGCAGGAAGCGTACGCGTTCTACCAGACCTGGACCGGGCCGGACTTCCCGCGGATGCTCATCATCGAGGTCCAACACGCGAACCCATACTACGACGATTCGTACGCCGTGAACTCGGCCAACCTGGGGCCGTACGGCGACGCCATCACGCACGAGCTGATTCCCTACATCGAGAGTGAGTTCCGTGGGCTCGGTGAGGGGTGGTCACGCTTCCTGTACGGGGGCTCGACGGGTGGCTGGGAGGCCCTGGCTGTCCAGGTTCTCTATCCCGACGAGTACAACGGGACGTTCGCGGCCTGCCCGGACCCCATCGACTTTCGGGCCTACACGCTCGTCAACATCTACGAGGACGAAAACGCCTACTTCGTGCAGGGCCCGTTCAAGCGGGTAGAACGCCCCGGTCACCGAAACTGGCTTGGCGAGGTGGATCTCACCTTACGGGAATACAACCACCTCGAACTGGTTCTGGGAACGAAGAACCGTTCAGGCGACCAATGGGACATTTGGGAAGCGGTGTACTCGCCGATGGGTGAAGACGGATACCCGAGGCGGCTGTGGGACAAGCGGACGGGCGAGATCGACGCCGAGGTGGCGGAGTATTGGCGGGAGAACTACGACCTGCGCCACATCATGGAGCGCGATTGGGCCACGCTCGGCCCCAAGCTCGAGGGGAAAGTCCACATCTACGTCGGTGACATGGACAACTACTACCTGAACAACGCCGTGTACCTCACCGAGGAGTTCCTGGAGGGGACTACTGACCCGTATTACGCCGGCGAAGTGGACTATGGAGATCGGGCGGAGCATTGCTGGAACGGGGACCAGGAGAACCCCAATGCCATCTCGCGACTCCGCTACAACACGATGTATGTCCCGCGGATCCTGGAGCGCATTCGAGAGTCCGCGCCGCCCGGCGCAGACCTCACGAGCTGGCGCTACTGATCAGCGGAGCTTCGCCTGGACGGCTGCCGGGCTGCGAGGGTCGTCTCGAGGCCCGCGGCGACGGCCAGTGCAACCGGCCCGACCGGACCGTCGGCCGCCGTGGACATACGCATGGGTCCGTGGCGATGTGCCGCGATTCGGATGTCGCGTGATTGCCGCACCGGTGCCCGTCGAAGTGCCTCTAACCGTAATTCACGCAACGAGTTCGGTGGTGCGCGCAGATGCGACCCGGGCATTGCCCAATTACCTGGCGCCCGGCCATGTGGCGCGGAGCGGCTCGACACCGCGAACGGGCTACACGGCCAGGGGCGAGAGAGCGAGGAGTTTGCCCGGTGATGACGACGGACGCCGTACGGGACGCGAGGATTCTGATCATCGATGATCAGGAGACCGAGGTGCGCGCCCTCGAGAACCTGCTCAGCGAAGCCGGTTACGGGGCGATCTCGGTGGCGACCGATCCGCGTCAGGCCACGGCGATGTTCCGGGACGTGAGGCCGGACCTGGTAGCGGTAGATCTGCACGAGCCCGAGCTGACCGGTCTCGCGGTCACGGCCCTGTTGCGAAAGCAGGTTCCCGCCGGCGCCTATCTTCCGATACTGATGGTAGCCGAGGGAGTCGACTCGGATTCGAAGGCTCGGGCGATCGAGGTGGGCGCACGCGACTTCGTCAGCAAGCCCTTCCGCGCCGAGGAGGTCCTGCCACGGGTGAAGAACCTGCTCGAGATCCGTTTTCTCCAGCTCCAGCTGCAAGCCTATGAGGAGGTGCTCGAGAGGAAGGTGTCCGAGCGAACCCAAGAGCTGGAGCGTGCCCAGCGGGATATCCTGCAAAGGGTCGCGAGGGCGGTAGAGTATCGAGACGACGTTACCGGCCAGCACGCGCAGCGAGTGGGGCAACTTTCGGCGCTGCTCGCCGAGCGGCTCGGGCTACTGCCGGATGAGGTGGAGAACCTCCGACAGGCGGCGCCGCTTCATGATGTCGGGAAGATCGCGGTTGCCGACGAGATCATCCTCAAGCCCGGACCACTCACCGAAGCGGAACGCTCGAAGATGCAGAGCCACTCCGCCGTCGGAGCCGCGATCCTGGCCGGAAGCGATTGTGAAGTGCTCCGCATGGCCGAGGTCATCTCTCTGCGCCACCACGAGCGTTGGGACGGCACGGGCTATCCCGGGGGGCTGCGGGGCTCAGAGATCCCCCTGGTAGCGCGAATCGTGGCCGTGGCGGACGCGTTCGATGCCGTGACTCACCACCGTCCCTACAAGCCTGCCCGCTCGTTCAAGGAAGGACTGGCCGAGATCGTGAACGGTCGCGGCACACGCTTCGATCCGAGCATCGTCAGTGCCTTCCTCCAGATCATCGAGGAAGGCTGGCAGCTGGAGCTCGCCTACGCACCCGAAGGCCACCGTCACGTCTGCTGACGCGGCCGGCTCGGGACTCGAGCCAGAGCCCGCCAACCTTGCTTTCCCGCTCTAGACCCTTCACCCGTCCGATCGCCAGTACAGGAAGAAGAGTCCCAGACATTTCGGCGTGAACCCTGCGCATGTACGGCGCGGTTCGCACTCACGACGCCCGGCTGCGCGAAATCCGGGGTCAAACCCGTGCGTCCATTATGGCATGAGCAGGCAAGACACGGTACAACCGAGCATTCCACCAGATCGAACCAGGCAACGAGCCCTCATGTATGCCGGGCTCGCGGCCGGCCTAGTCGGAGTGTCTGTCGTCACCCGGTCAGTTTCATGGGAGGGCGGCCCACACCTGCACACCATAATGGAGACCGTGGCGGCCGTCTTGGCCGTCACAACCGGAGTGCTGGCGCTCCTTCGGTACTACTCGCGAAAGAACGCCACACTGTTTCTCGTGGGGACCGGCTTTCTGGTCACTGGGCTTCTGGACGCGTTCAACGCGGCCGTGACCTCGCTGGACCACCTTCACCCGACGCTCCCGGATGCATCGCCGATCGTTCCGTGGAGCGAGTTGGCGTCACCCCTGTTTCTTTCGATCCTGCTTGCTTGGAGCTGGATCGCTTGGGTACGCGAGGAGAAGACCGGGCATACCCTGGTCGTCCCGGAGAGGCTCGGCTATCTCGGCGTGACGCTGGTCACCTTCGCCAGCATCGCAGCAGTCGCGTTACTGCTACGCCCGACCGCGATCGGCGCTAGCTCGGGCCTACCGCGACCCGATGAGCTACTGCCGGCCGGCCCGTTCATGTTGGCGCTGGCCGGCTATTTGGGCAAAGGCAGATGGCGGCGCAACCCGTTCGAGGCTTGGCTGATCGCGGCGCTCATCGTGTCGGTCGCCAATCACACGCTCTTCTCGCCGTTCTCGGTTCAGCCGGGGGACGCGTTCGCCCACGCTTCCCACCTTCTCAAGCTCGCCAGCTACGAGTTGGTGTTGATGGGCTTGGCCGCGAGCATGTACGGGCTGTTCAAAAAGGTCGAGGAAGGTGCGCACGAGATCGCGCGCGCGAACGTGACCCTGCAGGAGGAGATCGCCGAGCGGGAGCGAGCCGAACGGGCCCTCATGCAGAGGCGCCTCCGGCTGGAACTCCTGCATACGGTCGCGAGAGACGTGCGCGCCGGAATGTCGGCAGACGAGATCGTGGCTCACGCGGTGCAGGCCCTGCACGACGGCTTCGCCCGGTTCCGCGCGGCGTATTGCACCGTGGACCCGGCCGGCCGTCTCCACGTCACGCACGTGGTGGCACCCGAGGAGATGCCAGACCATCGAGGACTCGAATCCGATCTGACGCGTGCGCCGGAGTACCTGGGGGTCCTCAAACGAGGGGAGCCGTTCCGGTGTGATGACGTTCGCGCCGACATGCGGTTGGCGCCGATCCGGCACGAGCTCGAGAAAGGCTCGTGCGTGGCGATCCTCAACTGGCCCCTTCGACATTCGACAGAGCTGCGCGGGGTCATCTGCCTCGATTCCGCCGCTCCGCACACCTGGTCCGGACACGAGCAGAAGACACTCGAAGAACTCGCCAACTACCTGGATATGGTGCTGAACGAGGCGCGCGCACAGGAGGCGCGGGTGCAAGCCCAGCACGCGCTCCTCGAGAAGGCACGCGACCTGGAGCGCTCGAACGCCGAGCTCGAGCAGTTCGCCTATGTGGCGTCGCACGACCTGCAGGAGCCTCTGCGAATGGTGGCGGGCTACACCCAGTTGCTGGCGCGTCGCTATCGCGGTCGGCTGGATGAGGAGGCCGATCAGTTCATCGAATACGCCGTGGAAGGCGTGACCCGCATGCAGCGGCTGATCCAGGATCTGCTCAGCTACTCGCGGGTCGAGTCGCACGGCTCCGAGTTCCACCCCGTCAAGGCCGCCCAGACTCTGGATTGGGCCCTCCTCAACCTCGAGTCCGCGATCGAAGACAGCGGTGCCACGATTACCTGCCACGACCTGCCGATCGTGAGAGGAGATCGTACGCAGCTCGGGCAGCTGTTCCAGAACCTGGTCGGCAACGCGATCAAGTTCCGCAGCCCGGAGCCGCCCGACATCGTCGTACGAGCGGAGGAACGGGGCGGAGAGTGGGTCTTCGAGGTGCGAGACAACGGCATCGGAATCGAGCCGGAGTACCGCGACCGCGTGTTCCAAATCTTCCAGCGGCTGCACCCGTCGAGCGAGTACGAGGGGACGGGTATCGGGCTCGCCGTGTGCCAGCGGATCATCGAACGCCACGGGGGACGAATCTGGGTCGAGTCGACGCCCGGGGAGGGCTCGGTCTTCTATTTCACCCTGCCGATCGCTTCCGTCGAGGCCGCTGCCTGAGGCAGGTGAGCCCGACCGAGCGCAGATGGGCTATATTGTCCCGTCGGCGGACTCGCCAACCGGGCGACACCGCTCCTGACGAAGCGCGTTACTTCAAGCCGTAAAATCACTTAGGTGGCGCTGGGTCACTGCACCCCGGCCGTACGGACGGAGGCACTCCTATTGCGCCGCAAGTAGCCCGCAGCGCTGTATCTAGGCCCCAGAGAGGAGGCAGTCGTGGCAGACAGTCTCACCGTCACCGATAACCGGACCGGAAAGACCTACGAGCTTCCCATCACCTACGGCACCTATCCCGAGTACGGCGCGTCCATTCGGGGATTGGACCTGCGTCAGATCAAGGTGTCGGAGGAGGACTTCGGACTGCTCGCCTACGATCCGGGTTTCACGAACACCGCGTCCTGCAAGAGCTCTGTCACGTTCATCGATGGTGAGCGCGGCATCCTCCGTTATCGCGGTTACCCGATCCAGGAATTGGCCGAGGACTTCACGTTCCTGGAGGTAGCGTACCTGATCCTCAACGGGGAGCTGCCGACAGAGGCCGAGGAACACGGCTGGATCGACGAGATCAAGCACCACACGATCATCCACGAGAAGATCAAGAAGTTCATGGAGGGGTTCAAATACGATGCCCACCCAATGGGGATGCTGGTGAGCACCGTGGCAGCCCTTTCGACATTCTATCCGGAGGCGCGCCAGATCGAGGATCCCGATGTACGAGCGCTGCAGATCTCACGACTCATCGCCAAGATGCCGACGATCGCCGCCTTCGCCTACCGCTCCAGCGTTGGCTTGCCCTATGCATATCCGGACAACGGGCTGAGCTACACGGGCAACTTCTTGAACATGATGTTCAAGATGACGGAGCGGGAATACGAGCCGGATCCGGTGCTGGAGAAGGCCCTCGATATCCTGTTCATCTTGCACGCCGATCACGAGCAAAACTGCAGCGCGAACGCGATGCGCAGCGTAGGGAGCTCGCATACGGATCCGTACGTGTCTGTAGCCGCGGCGGCTGCAGCCCTGTACGGCCCGCTGCACGGCGGAGCGAACGAACAGGTGCTTCGCATGCTCCGCGAGATCGGCACCATCGACAACGTGCCGAGTTACGTCGAGCGCGTGAAGAAGGGCGAGTTCCGGCTAATGGGCTTCGGGCACCGCGTCTACAAGAACTACGACCCACGGGCCAAGATCCTGAAGGACATGGCCGAGCAGGTGTTCGAGCTGACCGGCAGGAACCCGCAGCTTGACATCGCGCTTGAGCTCGAGAAGATCGCGCTCGAGGACGAGTATTTCGTCAAGAGGAACCTGTATCCGAACGTGGACTTCTACTCGGGGATCATCTATCAAGCGATGGGGTTCCCGGTGGCGATGTTCCCGGTCCTCTTCGCAATCCCGCGCACCGCCGGCTGGCTCGCGCAGTGGCAGGAGATGTTGGAGGACGGTGACCAGCGAATCGCCCGACCGCGTCAGGTTTATACGGGCTCCGATCAGCGGAGCCCCGAAACCACGATCGCCGGAAAAAAAAAGTCGGTAGAAAGGCCTGAGGAAACCCCGGCGAGCGTCGGGTAGCACTGGGGCCGACCCCACGCCGGCGAAGGAGCTGGCACCTCGAGGCTCAGGGCGCTCAATGCAGCACCGCTTTGAGTGCCCTGAACTCGTTCAGGATGCAGCTCAGACACCGTGTGCTCACCAGCTCGGGACGCATCGCAACCGAAGCGAGGGCGATGAGCCGATCGACGGGCTCGGGTGTCAAGACTGCTACTCTCTCTTCACAAGTCCCGTGGCGCGGTCTGGTTGCCATCGTACCCCTCTGCGTCTTTGGGGAGGGCGATCCGCGGGAGTCGTGCGAGCGGCGCTGCAATTCCGAGGTTGTTCAGCGGTCGACGCGAGCTCCCGCGAACCGCGTTGATTCCTCTCTCTGTCCACAGGGTACCGAGGGGGAGTCAAGCGAGGGTAAAGTGATCGCCCGGCCCGAATGAGCGATCGACGCGACCCGGCTGTCGGGGCAGAGGGCGGTCAGAAGTAGGTGACGAGAGCGAAGGAGAGCAGGCTCCCTTGCCACGGCGCGCACTGCGGCTCAGCACCGCTGTCGCCACCGTGCCAACGCGCCCCCAGGTCAGCGGTGAAACGATCCCCCAGCCGCTTCTGAAAGCTGGCCCGCAGGATCCGATTCCCCGATCGGGTGTCCACGAAGAAGCCGACCCGGGCCTGTCCGTCCTGAAACAGGAGCCGCGCGCCGATGTATGCATCGTTCTCGAACGAGGTCAACGCGTCGCTGCCGCGCGTGTCGAGAGCGAACTCGGCAAACAAGCTCAGAAAGTCGCCCACGGCGTACTCGAGCCCTCCGACGCCCGCCCCGTACCGCCCGTCCGTTGACGTGCGGGTCATCGCCTCGGCCTTCCAGAGCCAGGCGCCCGTGGTCCACTGGAACTCTGCCCCCGTCACGTCCGTCAGCTCGTAGTACGGGATCCAGAGTTCGTGTCCGCCATCGCTCGCCCCCCGCTGAAGCGTGGGTTCACGGCTCGTGCCGGCCAAGTGGGCCACGGCGAGATCGACGTCACCGAAGGTATGGGACCACCGGACCGCCCAATCGACGTGGTGACGGCCGGCTTCGGACTCGTAGTCTGTGGCTCCGTCGCTTACCGCGAGCGGCGACCACAGGCTGCCAGCCCGGCCCTCGAACTGGCGCTCGCGGAACCAAGGCAGGAGCATCAGCTCCACAAGGCCCCACGCCCGATCCAGCCTCACACCGACCATGGGCTGCCCGAGCTTCTCGAATCCGTCCAGGGAGCCGGCGGGAGATCGCTGATTGATGACGTCCACGACGTTGCTCGACTCGGTCACGCCCCAGAAGACTTCCCTGAAGCCCGCAGACACGACCCAGTCATTCCAGAGCCCGGTCCAGGCGAGTTCCCGGAGATCGAGTTGGCTCCTCCCATCGCCCAGCAGGTCCACGCGCAGGAAGGGTGCGATGTCCAGCCGTTGTGTGCCGTGGCTCCACTCGATGCCGGCCCTCGGACGCAGCTCGAGATCCAGCTCCTCCCCCGCGCGACCTCCAGGGCCCTCCGCGTCTTGAAACGCGCGCGCCCCGACGACCAGCTCTCCTCGCCACTGCGCCCGCACGGTGGTCGGGCCGACCTCCAGCTGACCCAGTATCACGAAGAGGATCACCAGGGGACGACAGACCAAGGGACGACAGACAGTCGCGAGCGGGAGGGACCGCATGGCTCTACCGGACCCGGCCCAGCGCGCCGCGCTCGAAGTCGCGCTCGCGGAGACCCGTATCGAACTCGTACTCCTCCCAGGTGAGCGTCGTGCTCTTGCCGGTCTGATGATTCACCATCTCCATCACGTCCGGCCTCCACAGACACTCCACATACAGGCGATAGCCATGTAACCGGAGCGTCTTGAGACGGTCGCCTCGCCGGTCGTAGTACTCGATCTGAAGCACGCGATACGCCTCGCTGTCGAACCACACCAGCTGCCGGCTGTAACCCGAGCCCCCGTCGAGCGGAACCCGCTCCACCACCAGGCTGTGTTCTCCGTCGAGCGTGTCCTCGCCGTGGAACCGATACCGGTACTTCTCCACCTCCTGGGAGCCGATGTCTTCGTAGGCGAACTCGCTGCCCATGAAGGACCCCGACTGTCCGCTGGCGGCGATACGCTTCACCCGCTTCAAAGCCGGGAGGTAGAGCCACTGGTCGTCGCCTCCGTCCGGGTTGGCGTGGGTGAGAAGCGCGGTTCCGCTCAAATCACGCGGCCGGTCGAAGACGAGCAGGGTCCGGTCGCCGCCGGCCGTGCCCTCCAGCACGCGGATTCTCATCTGCCGTGTGCGCTCGTCGCCGTGCCGGTTGCGCAGCACCATCGTGAGCCGGGCACGAAGATCCCCGTAACCGCTCCCTCTCCGATCCGCTTCGAGGGCGATGTCACGCCCACGGTTCTCGGGGCTGGCGGAGGGGTCCTGCGCGGGGCTCTCGAGGCCTTGAGGAGACGCGCCGCTCGGTACGAGAAGGAGCGCCATGGCCATGATCGACGGCGCGGGCCGAGGTGTCACTCTTCTGAACATCATGATGTCTCCTGAAGCTGTCCGGCCCTTTGCCGGCCACCTTCGAGGGCCGGCCAAACGACAGCCAGAATCGAGGGGAAAGCGAACAAATCGGCGCATACCGCCGCGGCGGCGCTCACGGACGTCATCAGGCCAACCAGGAAGAGGACCTCGAACTGAGACGCGATCAGCAGCGAGAAGCCTGAGCCCACGACCAGGCTGGTCATCAAGATCGAGGGACCAGCATCGCGCAGGCTCTCGACCAGCGCGTGGCTCACCAGCAACCCGCGCTCGATCGCCATCTTGAAGCGACCGAGGAAGTGGATCGTGTCGTCCGCCGCGATCCCGAACGCGATCGAGAAGACCAGGATCGTGGAGGGCTTCAGATCGAATGCGCACAACCGCATGACGCCCATGAGGACCACGAGCGGGAACAGGTTCGGGATGAGCGCCAGTAGCCCGTATCTGAGGGATCGGAACATGTACACCATGATCCCCGTGATCAGGAGAAGAGCGATCGCCAGGCTCGGGCCGAAGCTCTCCAGGATGCGCGCCTGGTACGACTGGAGCAGGTAGACCGTGCCCGTAGGCACGGCGCTTCCCACCGGGATGGGATTCTCGGCCAGGTAGCGGTCCACGCGCTCGAGAAACGGGAGGATCACGGTCGAGCCCTCATCCAACACGCTCACGATCACCTGCGCCTCGCCGTCCGAGTGATGGTAGACGACCTCGGCGAACTCCGGCTCCTCGAGCGAAGCCATGAAGAGAAGCTGACTGGCCTCTTCGACGGACACTGGAAGCCCGTTTTCGCCCTCACCGTCGGCCCCCTCGCCGTCCTCGACCACGGCGCTCCGGAGCTGCCTGACGAAGTCGGGGAGGGCCAGGGTGCCCAGCACGAGCGGGTCACGCTCGGCGAAGCGCTGGAAGCGAGCCATCCAGGCGAGAGCTTCGGGGTCGTGGAGCTCCCGGGTATCCGTCTGCCGGAGGTACAGAACCACCTGAAACAGCCCGAAGCCCTGCGCCTCGATCCACCGCAGGTCTCGGATGAGCCCTGACCGGGATCTCAGGTCGTCGAGCAGAAGGGTGTTCGTCCGCAGCGTCAGACCCGCAGTGAGCCCCACGGCGCTCACGAGCGCGAAGACGGCGATCAATTGCCTGGAGGGCCGCAGGGCGAGGGCCTCGGTCCACTTGACGATCCGCTGAAGCCACCGGAAGCTCAGCCCCCGATCGTCGAGCCTGCGCCCCGGGACCAGGGTGAGCAGGGCCGGCAAGAAGGTCATGCCGAACCCGAACGCGAGCAGAATCGCGAGCGCGGTGAACGCGCCGAACTCCATCACGATGCCGATTCGCGTCCCGATGAGGCTGGCGAAGCCGACCGCGGTGGTGAGCGAGGTATAGAAACAAGGCATCGCGAGGTGAGCGAACGCCTCTACGACCGCATGTCTGCCGCTCAGTCCCCCGCGCCGACCTCGCCGGTAGCGCGCGAGCAGGTGGATCGAATCGCTCACCCCCACGACGAGAACGATGATCGGGATGAAGCTGGTGAGGACCGTGATCGAGATGCCCGCGAAGCCCATGAACCCGATCGTGACCAGGTACGCGGGCAATGCGGTCGCCACGCACAACACGACTTGTCCGGGGTGACGGAAGAAGAGGAACAGGAGCGCGAAGAAGAGCACGAACCCGCCTCCCAGAAACAGCTTCTGATCGGCTTCGAGGAGCTTCGGGAGGCGCGACCGAATCACCGGGATGCCTCCCAGCGCGATCGTGACGCCCTCGGTGTGCAGCGGTTGCAGCCGCGCCGTGAGGGCCTCCTCGATCTCCCGCCGACTCCGGTCGTCCGTGCTGCCGTTTCCCAGGTAGCCGTGGATCGCGAACGCGGTCTGACCGGCGTTCCACAGGTACCCTCGGTACAGGTTGTCTTCCTTGTAACGGGCCAGAACCGTGCGGACGTACTCGTCGCTGAGACGCGACTCCTCTATCAGGGGGTGAACCCGGAGCCCCATCTCGCCATCCAACTCCTCCGCCTCGGCGACCGAAACGCTGCCGATCCAGTCGACGTCCTCGAGCCCCACCTCCTCGAAGTGCCGCGCCGCCCGCCGCAGATCGCGGAACAGCGCCACGCCCGGAGGCCGGACGTCCCGCCAGATGAGGGAAAAGCGCGTGTCCTCTTTCGAGAACGCGCCCCGAAACTGTTCGAAGTTCTCGCGGATCTCCCCGCGCGCCGGGAAGAGCTGCTCGATCGCGTAGTCGACGCGCACGCGGAGCGCCCCGACCAGTGCCACCGTGAGCAGGATCGAACATCCGATCAGAACGATCGGCCGGTGCCCGACGAGCCAACGGAAGTAGCGCTCGCTGCGGGTACGCATCGCTCTACGCCGCCGTCGCTGCAGGAGCCGCCATCAGCTCCTCGTGGAAGGCGAGGAGTGCCGCTCGGTAGGCCAGCGGGTCACCCCCACATTCTCCGAACAGATCCCGGATCCGGGTCGCGTCGAGCGCTCGCGGGGCGTCCTCGATCCGCAGGCGGAGGCCGGGCTCCGGGACCGCGCGGCCCAGCCGAATGGGGCGCCACCCGATCCTTCGCGCGGCCCGCTCGAGGGTACCGAGTCGAGTCGGCCGCACCGTGAAGATCAGCTCGAACTCGCCGTGCGGCCCGGCCAGCATCATCCAGGCAGGAAGACCGGCCGCGCGGGCGGCCTGCAGCGCGCCGCGGTCCAGGAGCCGGTCGAGCAACGGGTCGAGACGGAATCCCACGCCGTTCACCCGCATGAGCTCGTCGAGAGTGGCGATCGCCCCATCGCTCGTGTCCATGCAGGCCGAGGCAATCGATCCCAGGATGCGACCCTCAGTCAGGCGCGGTTGCGGCAGAAACTCGAGACTCGCAAGGGGCGAATCCCCGTTCGTCGCCGGTGGCGACGTCGCTGCTCCTCCGCTCAGGAGCTGCAAGAGCGCGAACGCGGTCCCGAGCCCCAGCGGGCCGGACGCGTACAGAACGTCACCGGGCTCGCACCCACGCCGGGTCAATGGCGCGCCCGTCTCGATCAGACCGATCGCGGTGGCTCCGATGTGCAGGCGGGTCCCGAAGTTGGTGTCCCCGCCCAGGACGGGAATGCCACACGCTTCGCTGGCGTCACGAATACCCCTCTGGAGAGAGGCCAGGAAGCGCTCCGAGGCATCGGGCGGCAGCGTCTCGTTGAGAAGGAGGCCGACGGGTCGGGCGCCGACCGCCGCGAGATCGCTGGCGTTGATGAGCACGGCCATCCATCCGATCAAGAACGGGTCGCGGTAGAGGCCGCTCTCGACTTCTTCGGCGATGTCGTCCGCCGTAACCGCGAGCACGAGGTCCGTCCCCGGCAGACGCAAGAGCTCGGCGTCGCTCTCGTGCCGAGCGTTCAGCTGATGCGGGGAACGCCCGAAGGCGCGTGCGAGGCCGTCAATGAGTCGAATCTCTCGAGCTACGTTCGTGGGTTTCATGGGTCCAATCCTCATGCGGCGAGCTGAAACAGGCGGGGCATGACGCAGTACGACGCCTCACGCGCGAACACGACCTCGCCATCGCCTTCGAGCGCGAACGGGGTGTCGCTTCGCACGACGAGCCTGCACGCCCGCCAGGAACGCGCTCCGATTTGTCCGGCGAAGTGACCCCGTGCCAGCCGTGCGAGCGCGAGGACCAATCGCGGGAGCGAGAGATCCGAGAGAAGGTGCACGTAGAAGTGACCGCTCTCCGGCTCGTGCGGGGAGTCGTAGCGGAGGATTCCGGTGAAGTGCGGGTTCTTCACGACGCCGAGGTTCGCCACCCGGCGGCGGATCGTCCGCTGGCCATCCAGCGTCAGGATCAGCTCCTGTGATCGCTTTTGCAGAAGGGTGTGAATCGCGGCGTACGCGATTGCCGCCCCGGGCGCGGCGCGCTTCAGAAAGCGGAGGATCCGGTCCGGTCGATTGAAGAAGCCGTTCGCCTCGGCGGTGGTGCCGATGCTGGAGTTGATGATCCACGGCCGGTGTCGAACCCGGCCGGCCTCGTCACGGTACGTGACCAGGCACACGTCATTCAGCGCTGCCCGGCGAAAGTCGAGACGGCAGGGTGCGCCCCCGACTTCGGAGGCCTCCTGCATTGGCTTGTGAAAGTCGTTGCTAGAGCCGAGGCCGATCGCCCCGAGTCGCACGCGACGCAGGTCCGTGTCGGAGATGTGATCCACGAGGCAAGACGCGAGCAGATTGACCGTCCCGTCACCACCGACAGCCACGAAGTCGGTCTCGCCGGCGGCGAGCCCCTCCCCGATCGACGCCTTTACCTGCTCGGGGTCGCGGCTGATCACGGTCCGAAATGGCCCCAGGATCTCACGCACCTGTGGCTCAATCTCGCGCCATCTCTCGAGCCCACTTCCACCTCCGGCGGACGGGTTCACGACGACTAGCATGGTCCCCCCTCTATATCTGGGCTCGCTCGGGCCGAACCCGCATGGCGAGCGCGTAGGCTGCGTAAAAGGCCGTGAGACCTGCCGTCCAGTGCGGCTTGTGGAGCGTGGCCACCCCGGCGAGCAGGAGGATGTAGGCGTGAACGACCGGCTCTATCGCTCGGTGAGCTGCGGCTTCGTGACGTACGCGGTGAATTCGCGCCTGGCCCAACAGCGTCGCCGCGGTGCCGCCGGAGAGGAGCAGGCACGAGCCGAGCTGAGGACCGGTCGCATCGCGGAAAGCGGGTGAGGCGGCGGAGGCGCCGATCGCACCCAGCAGCGCGAGAGCCGCGAAACCGTCGCTGACCCAGGCGGACGGCCGCATGCCGAAGGCGACCGGCAGGGTCCGATACGCGGCTGCCCGGTCCGCGGAGATGTCCTTGAAGTATCCGGTCAGAACGAAGTTGGCATAGCCGAAGAACACCAGGATCAGCACCCATGGGAGGGCCGCTGGAATCGGGTCCGGATCGATCGACGCGAACCACGCACCCCGGGAAGGCGCCCCGGGGCCGGCCGCGCCCGATGCGTATCCGATCAACAGCAGCACGGCGACGATGGCGGCGTTGTAAAAAGGTCCTGCCCACCACCGCCGTTTGAAGCCCGTGTAGGTGGCCAGACCTGCGATCGAGAGAACAACGAGAGGCAGGTTCCACGCGTGGAACGAGATCAGCACCGCGCCGACGCCGATCAGCCCGAGGCCGCTTACGCACAGCACATCCCGTTGCTGGATGACCCCGCGAACCAGCGGCCGGTACGGAGACGACAGCGAGTCCGTATCCAGCTGGAAGCAGTCAGTCAGGGCTTGTCCGAATCCGTACGAGAGGAAGAAGACGGCGCCGAGCACCAGAGTGCTCCCCAGCGGAATCCGCGGGGCGAGTGCGAGCCCCGTCAGCCCGGTGATACCGGATACGAACAGCAGGTACGGCCTCATGGTGACCCAGAAGCCACGCACGAAGCCGAGACTCGCGATCGGGAACGCCTCGATCCGTGTCGACATGGCTACGCGACCTCCAGCCGGCGCGCCCGCTTGGGCGCAGTCGGCTCGACCGGCTCCGCGCCACGTTCAATCGCGGCCTCACTCACGGTGGAGGTGTCGGCCGTTCCGACTCGGGTCGTTTCCTGCCACAACCTCCAGCCTCGGCGCAGCGCATACGCGCCGCCCCCGACGCACGCGGCATTGACGACCAGCTCGAACAGACCAGAGCCTGAGAACGGGTAGTAGAGCCCCTGCCGTCCGTAGAACGTGAGGTCGAGGATCCCCAGGTAAAGGCTCATTGCGCCTGCCGCGACGAGATAGAACGTCCCCGCCGGTCGACCTCTGAACAGGGTGATGGCGGCCGCGAACAGCATCAGCGTGAAGGCCGCATCCGCCACCGGGAACGCCATCTCGAACTCGTGCAGCACGCCCGCTTCCGGTCCGGCGTCCACGACGCCCGTGAAGAACAGGGCCCAGAACGCGAGCACGGCGACTCCGCCGCCCAGGACCACCCAACCCGCTTGCCGCTCGATCTTCCTTCGCTTCTCCATCGCTCTCGCCAACTCGTACCACATCGATCCGACCTCCTCTGACGTTCGCCCCGAGGCTAGCCCTTGCGAGTCAAGCGACGGTCAAGCGCGGGGCGGCCCGGCGCGCGCTACGACGCGACTCTCTATCCGGTTGATCTGCATGCACTTGACGGGCTCTTGAGAGGGGGAGGGGCACCTTCATGCAGAACTTCGCGAGGAGGCCTTATGCGAATCGCAGGAAAAAGAACGGTGATCACCGGAGCGTCATCGGGGATCGGGCGGTGGCTGTCCGCGGCATTCGCGGAGAAGAACGGTGCCCTGGTGCTCGCGGCCCGACGGCCGGAACCCCTGGAGCGCGTCGCGGAGAGGCTCTCCGCCTCCTTCCCCGACGCGCCGGTTCCTCAGCCCTTCCCATGCGACATCACGGACCGATCCGCCGTCCGGCAACTGATTCAATTCGCGCGCGAGCACATGGGGGGCGTGGACATCCTGATCAACAACGCAGGTGCATCGCTCTACGGCGTGACGAGCCGGACGACGCCCGACGACTTCCGTGCGCTACTCGACCTGAATCTGTTCGGCCCGCTGTACGCGACGCTCGAGGTCATCCCCGATATGGAGCGACGGGGCCGAGGCATGATCGTCAACGTGGGGTCCGTGGCCGGCTTGTACGGAGTCCCCTACCTGGCGGCGTACGGCGCCAGCAAGGCGGCCGTGGCGGTGGTCGGTGAGAGTCTCCGCGCCGAACTCGCCACAACCGGGATTCAGGTCCTCAACGTGTACCCCGGTTACACACGGACCGAGATCTTCGCGCGCGAGAGGAGGGTGGGAGGCGCGCGTCGGCCGCGCGGACGGTATGCGCCCGCCGACCGTGTAGCTCTCGCGATCGTGCGTGCGATCGAGGCGGAGAAGCCGGAGCTCGTCCTGTCGCCCGGAGGGAAGGTCATCGCGCGCCTGAGGGCCGTCGCGCCGTGGGCCGTAGACCGTGCCATGCGCCGAGTCGCATGCCGATTGAGAGCGCCCGAGCGACCTTCGAGGGCCGCCTGAGTCACGGGTCGCCTGGGTCACGGGTCGCCTGAGTCACGGGCCGCCTGAGTCACGGGCCGCTGCAATCGAATGCGAAGCATGCTAGGAGAGACATGAGCCATGAGTAAGCCGAAGCTGCAGATCATCGTGCTGTTTCAGAACCTGGGTGAAGAGTGCGCCTACTACGCGCGCAGCCCGGCTCCTCCGCTCTCGGGGATCCTGCTCGCCGGCCAGACACCCGACCTCGTGGAGGTGGAGGTCCTGCACGAGATGGTGCGCCCGATCGATTACGAGACGGACGCCGACATCATCGCGCTGAGCTTCATGGATTTCTGCGCGCCTCACGCGTGCGAGGTGGCCGCTCGATTCCGTGCCCTCGGAAAGACCGTGGTCGCGGGCGGGCGATATCCCTCCGTGTTCCCGCAGCGGCTGCTTCCCCATTTCGACGTCGTGGTGGCCGGGGAGTCCGAGGGAGTGTGGCCGCGGGTCGTGAGAGACCTCGTGCACGGGGTCGCGAAGCCTCTCTATAGGGCACCGCCGCTTCCGACGTTGGAGGAGATCCCCCCCCCTCGTTACGACCTGGTGGAGCCGGTGTTCGACGTCCCGGTGGTGACCGAGGCGACCCGCGGGTGCCCGTTCGCCTGCAGCTATTGCGCGCTGACCATCCAGCCGACGCCGTACCGCTGCCGACCCATCCCGGACGTCATCCGTGACCTGACCGCGACGTCCTCGCTCCCGTTCCGGAAGCGAAAGATGGCGATGATCTACGACAACAACCTCGGCGGAGACATGAAGTATGCGAAGGCCTTGCTGCGCGAAGTGGCCGAGCTGGATCTATGGGCGCTCGGGGTGCAGTTCAGCTTCAACTGTTTGTACGACGACGGCTTCGTGGACCTCCTCGAGGCGGCCAACTGCACGATGGCGTTCGTCGGGCTGGAGTCGCTGAACCAACCCAGCCTGCTGTCGGTCAACAAGCGTCACAACCGCGTGGAGGAATACCGCGAGCAGTTCCTGAAGCTGAAAGAGCGCGGGATCCTGACGTTCACCGGGATGATGATCGCCCTCGACGAGGACACGCCGGAATACTACAGGCGGCTACCCGCCAAGCTGGAAGAGGTGGACCCGAGCGCGATATTCCTCTCGATCTCGATTCCGATCCCCGGGACGCCCTTCCACGATCAGGTTGCGGCGGAGGGCCGGATCGTCGATAGGAACCTGGCGCATTACGATGGTGATCACCTCGTCT
>JBDHAC010000053.1:0-28025 GCA_039588275.1 Gemmatimonadota bacterium | reverse complement strand
CGAACGTCAGCGTCGCCCAGTTCGACTCGTAGTCCGCCTCGGCGTCGTCCGGCTCGATCATGTTGATCGTGCGGATGTACCACTTCCCTTCCGCGGACACCCGGAAGCTCGCGACCCCTTCGCCGTTCGTGCGCGTGCTCACCGCCTCGATGTGGCCGCCCCCTTCGGCGTGGCCGTGGTATGCCTCGTGGCTCGCGTAGATGATCTGATTCGCAACCGGTTCGCCGTACTTGAGGAACTGCACCTGGAACGTGTCGCCGACCCCGACCTCGTAGGGGTTCTGGAGCGGGATGAACTCGACCGGGAACCCGAGCGCATGCTCGTACGCGTTCGTGCGCGCCTCACCCACCTGCACGATCGCCTTCACGTGCTTGGAGTACCGCTCGACGGCCGACTGTCCGAACGTGCCCTCCGCCTTCCGCTTCTCGAGGACATCCACCACGCCGTCATGCTCGAGGTATCCGTCGAAATCCTCTCCGGAGAGCTCGAATACGGTGGGGTTGGTCGAGACGCCCACCACGTACGTGCCCGCCGCGCCCGTCTCGAACTCGAGCCATGACGAGCGGGGGTGATCGTGCCAGGCCGACTCCGCGGGTTTCATCACATATCCGTCGCCGGTGACGACGCTCACGTCGGCCATCCGGTCGCGGGTGATCGCGTTCTCGCTCTTGTCGAACGTCCCGTTGATGAGCTGGATCGCAACCGTAGTGTTCTCGGCGAGGAAGAAGGTCTCCAGCTTGAGGAACATGTCGTGCGCCAACAGCGAGCCCGCCGCGGTGATCAGCAGCGCGGCGGTCAAGAGCGCGTTTCGTTTCATGACGACCTCTCGATTTCCGGGTTGGTGCGACTACGTGGGCGGCTGCCTTCCAGCCCACCATAACGAAGGAACAACGCCGGGACGACCACCATGTTGAGAGCGGTGGAGGTAAACAAGCCACCCAGCACTACGATCGCCAGTGGCGCCTGGATCTCTTTGCCCGGCTCGCCGAGTCCGAGCGCCAGCGGGACGAGCGCGAGCGCCGCGGTAAGCGCGGTCATCAGGATCGGGCTCAGACGCTCGAGCGAGCCGCGCGTGATCGCATCGTGCGTGGAAGAGCCGCCGCCGGCGAGATCCACGTAGCGGCTCACCAGCAGGATGCCGTTTCGCACGGCGATCCCGAACAGCGTGATGAAGCCGACGAGCGTGGCGACGTTGATGACCCCGCCCGACAGGAGCACGGCGAACACTCCCCCGGTGAGCGCCAGAGGCAGATTCACGAGCAGGAGCAGCGCGATTCTCAGGTTCCCGAATTCCTGGAACAGGATCAGGAAGATCGCGGCCAGGGAGAAGATCGAGAGGATCGTGATCGCGCGTGTCGCGGCCCGCCCGCTCTCGAATTGACCCCCGAACTCGACCCGGTATCCCTGCGGGGTGGCAACCTCTGCCGCGATCCGGTCGCGCAGTTCTTCGACCGCGCCGCCGACGTCACGCCCGGCGACGTTCGCGCTGACGACCAACTTCCGCTGGACGTTCTCGCGGTTGATGGTGTTCGGCCCTCTGCCGGGTTCCACGGTCGCCAGCTCGCTAAGCGGCACCTTGGGTCCGAGCGGTGTGTCCACGAGCGCTTCAGCCATCCGCGCCGCCGAGCCTCGAGCCCCCTCGCCGAATCGGACGATGAGATCGAAGACGCGCTCGGATTCGCGGATCTGCGACACGACCTCGCCGCTGAACCCCACGTCGACCACCTCCGCCAGGGCGGCGGAAGTCACCCCGTACTTCGCCATCGCGTCACGCCGCGCGCGGATCTGGATCTGGGGGACATCGGCCTGCTGCTCTACAGAGAGGTCCACGATTCCATCGATGGTCTCCGCGATGTCACGCACGTCACGTCCGAGGTCTCGCAGCTCCCGCAGGTCGGGGCCGAACAGCTTGATGGCGATCGCCGCCCGAGTCCCCGACAACATGTGATCGATGCGGTGGCCGATCGGCTGTCCGACCGTCACCGCCGTCGCGGGAAGCCCGGCCAGCCGATCCCGCACCTCCTCCATCACGCGTGAGAGCCGGAGCTCGGTCAGGTCGAGACGTACGTCGATCTCGGATGCGTTTACGGCCTGCGCGTGCTCGTCCAGCTCCGCGCGTCCTGTTCGACGCGCCGTCGATGTGACCGCGGGGTGCCCGAGGAGCCGTCGCTCCACCGTCGCACCGACCCGGTCCGCCTCGTCCAGGGCCGTGCCCGGCATCGTGACGGTCGACACCGTCAGCGTCCCTTCCTGGAACTCCGGGAGGAAGCCGCTCCCCAGCGATGGCACGATCGCCAGTGTCCCGGCCACGAGCAGCGCCGCGCCTGCCAGCACGAGTCGGGGCACCGCGAGGGTGACCCTCAGCGTCCGCTCGTAAGCGCTCTTGAGTCTCTCGACCAGCCAGCTCTCGCGCTCCTGCTCCAGGTGGCGCGCTCGAGGGAGCAGGTAGGCGCACAGCGCCGGGGTCACGGTCACCGCCACGAGCAGCGATGACAGGATGCTGACGACGTACGCGAGGCCCAGCGGCCTGAGCATCCGGCCCTCGACACCGGACAGGAAGAAGAGCGGCACGAACACGATCGTGATGATCAGCGTGGCGTTCAGGATGGGCGCCCGGATTTCGCGGGCTCCGTCGTAGATGACCTCGAGCGTCGGTTTCCGCACGGCTTCTGGACGGTGCCGGTTCTCGCGCAGCCGCCGGAAGACGTTCTCGACGAAGATGATCGCGTCGTCGACCAGGGCACCGATCGCGATCGCCATCCCGCCGAGCGTCATCGTGTTGATCGTCCCACCGAGCGCCCGGAGCCCGAGCACGGCGAGGGCCAGCGAGAGCGGGATGGCCAGCACCGAGATCGCTGTCGTGCGGAAGCTCCACAGGAAGAAGAAGAGCACGACGATGACCAGAATCGCCCCATCCCGCAGCGCCGCCACCACGTTCTCGACGGCGAGCTCGATGAAGTCGGCCTGGCGGAAGATCTCGCGCTCGATAGCGATCCCGTCCGGCAGCTCGGACGCGATCGAGTCCAGCTCTTCGTCTATACGTCGGGTCAGCTCGAGCGTGTTGGCGAGCGGTTGCTTTTGGATCGAGATGATGACCGCCGGTTCCGCGTTCACCGCGGCGGTGCCGAACCGGACCTTCGGTCCGATCGCGACCTCGGCCACATCCTTCAGGAGAATCGGCGTCGTACCGCGGGTCGCGACGACCGTGGCCCCGATGTCGTCGACGCCTCGAGCCCGACCGAGACCACGTATGAGCACCTCGCGGCCATCGGACCGAAACACGCCGCCCGCGGCGTTCCGGTTGGCTTGGGAGGCCGCGCCCAGCACTTCGTGCAGGCTGATCTCGTACGCCCGTAGCCGATCCGGGCTCACGGTGACCTGATACTGTTTGACCCAACCGCCGATCGGAACGACCTGCGCCACACCGGGCAGGGCGAGCAGGCGACGGCGGATGGTCCAGTCGGCGTGCGTCCGCGCCTCCATCTCGAGACCTGCCGGAGCGGAGAGACCCACGAGCATGATCTCGCCCATGATGGACGTGATCGGCGCGAGCACGGGCGCATCGACGTCTTCCGGCAGTTGCGAAGCGGCGAGCTGGAGCTTTTCGGTGACCACCTGGCGGGCACGGAAGATGTTCGTGCCCCAATCGAAGTCGACCCACACGATGCTGATTCCCTGGGCCGAGCTGGATCGAACCCGACGGACGCCGGTGGCTCCGTTTACGGCCGTCTCGATCGGGAAGGTGACGAGCACCTCGACTTCCTCGGGCGCCATCCCGTGCGCATCCGTGAGGATCGTGACCGTGGGCGCGGTGAGGTCGGGAAACACGTCGACCGGAGCGGTGACCGCGACGAAGCCCCCGGCGATGAGGATCAGTCCGGCCGCAACGACGGCGAGGAGGCGGTTATCGAGGGACCAGCGAACGAGTCGATCGAACATGGTCGCCTCTCAGTGCTGGTGCCCGGCGCCCAGATCCTCGGTGTCCCCGAGGGAGGCGAGCCGAACCTGGTAGGCGCCACGAGTGACCACCCGGTCTCCGGGGAGCACGCCGGTCTCCACGATCGTCCAGAAACCGTCCGTGGGACCGAGCCGGACCACCCGTCTCTCGAACGTCTCGCCTCCGATCTCCACGTATACGATGTCGAGCCCGTCTTCATCCTGGACGGCCTCCGCCGGCACTGCGGTTCCGGACGCCGGGTCGCCGAGCCACAGACGGGCCTGCGCGAGCATCCCGACCTTCAGCGCCCGGTCCGGGTTCTCGACCGCGAGGATGACCGGCAGCGTGCGTGAGGTGGGGTCGATCACATCGCCCACCGAAACGAGCCGCGTGGCCTGGTGGACCGCCGCACCACCCTCGACCGTGAAGGCCGCCCCCGTGACATCCTGCGCGGCCGCGGCGAGCGATGCGGGCAGACGGAGCTCGAGCCACAGTGACCGTGGATCCACGACCGTGAACAGGAGATCCCCGGCCCCGGCCCGCTGGCCCGGCGAGAGTCGCCGCTCGGTCAACACACCCGCGATGGGGCTCCGTACGCCGTAGGAATAAGCCTCCCCCTCGCTGCCCCCGATCGCATCGAACGTGGAGCGCGCGACCTCGAGGTCGTGTCTCGCTTCCACCAGCCTGCGTTCCGGGATGGCCTCGGCGGCGTAGAGACGCTCGGCGCGCGCCACCTCCCGCGCCAGGCGCTCGACCCGTCCGCGGAGCGCGGCAAAGGAGCCATCCATCTCCGTCGGGGCGAGGACCGCGAGCGTTTGGCCGGCGCGCACCCGCGTTCCGATGGCGGGCCACGAGCCCGCGCCACCGAGGCGAGCGAGCCCGGACACGGGAGCCGCGATTCTCGCCTTCCGGTTCGGTGGCACGATGAGCTCGCCCGAGACGCGCGCCGCCCGTTGAACCTCGCGGACCTCGGCCAGGGCGACCGCGAAATCGATCTCCCACTGCTGCTCCTTCAGGAACGGGATCCCGCCCGCGTCTTCTTCCTCAGGCTCTGGCAGCTCGGCCTCGCTCGCGTACACCCGGATGCGACCCACTTCGACGGGGTATGTCCGCCCCTGATGGACGAGCTCCATGCTCACCGCGTACTCCCCCGCGGCCGGCACGACGGGCACGGGGGTGAAGATCCCGGCGCGCGCCGGCTGCGGCTCGTCGAAGCTCCACTCCTGCCCACTCGAGTCCACGAGGCGCAGGGTGAGGCTCCCCTCCCGTACGGGTTGCCAGGTGTCCAGGAAGTTCAGGTGGATGGCCCACACGTCCCCGGGCTGTCCCGCGATTTGGGGCGGGTACTCCATGAACAGCTCGAGGGCATCGGTCCACAGGGTCACGACGCCCCCTCCGCCCACCTGCACTTCGTCGCCGGGCGCATCCGTCGTCGGGGAGCCACAACCGAGCAGCGCCCACAGGACGAGACATACGGTTGCACTGCACCCACGCACTCGTGGTTTCCACCGGGGCCGCTCGAGCGCGACTCCCTTCATTTGTTGGGTCATTGGATCTCTCCCCCGGACTGTCGCGGCGTCTCGCCGCCCATGGCACGCATCAAATCGAAGTAGGCCACCCATGTATCCGCCCGCAGCCGGGCCGCGATGAGCCGCGCGTCGCGATCGGCGCTCACGGCGTCCAGCAGCTCCAGCAGCGTCATCTCGCCCTCGGCGTAGCTCACCCTCGCGGCCGACAGCAGGAGGCTCGCGTCGCCCAGGAGGACCGTGCCGACGCGGTCGGAGCGATGCAGCGCCGACTCGTAACGTGCGTGACGCGTGGTCAGATCGATCTCGGCGACCCGGCGGGTGAGCGCGAGGCGCGACATGGAGGCGGCGTGTCGGGCCTCTGTGGCCTGGGCCCTGCCTCGCCCCCGGTCGAGCAATGGGAGGTCGAGCGAGACACCGACGACGGGACCCGAGAGACCATCCGACTGATCCTTGTATCCACCGCTCAGCGTGAGGTCGGGGATCCAGCGTAGGGAAGCCGCCTGCGCGGCCGCCCCGTCGGCTTCGACCTCCAGCGCGGCCACGGCGACGTCCGGTCGATTGCCGATCGCGGCCAGCGCCGCGACCTCCGAAACCGGAGGAGGCGTGGCACGCGGCAGCGAGTCCGGAGCGAGCGCTTCGCGGACCGTCTCCGGTTGGAGCTGCCGGGTCAGCGTTCTTCGGGTCGCGTGACGGTTCAACTCCGCGGAGGCGAGCGCTCCCTCGTAGCGCGCGAGCTCGAGTTGCAGGCGTTGCCGGTCGTAACCGGAAAGGTCTCCTTCCTCGAAGCGGGTCTCGGCCGCGGCGATCACGGCGCGCAGAAGACCGGTCGCCTCAGCCAGGATCGTCGCTTCCTCCTCGGCGAGTGCGGCTTCCAGGAAGGCCCGTTGCACGTCGAAAACGAGGCTCAGGCTGTCCGCATGGAACCGCTCGCGGGCCGACTCGATCCGCCGAGCGGAGCCTCGCAGGCGCGCGGCGGTCCGACCCGGCCACTCCACGGTCTGGGCTACGCTGAGCAGCGTCTCTTCGTAATCCCGCGGCCCTCCGCCGAGAGCGCCGTCGAGGGCCTCGTGCCACACGGAGACCGTGGGGTTGAAGTACGCTCGGCCCTCTCTCGCGTTACCGACCCGCTCCTCGAGCTCGGCCCGCGCGAGCCGCAGCCCGAGACCGTTCTCGTGAAAAAGCGCCACCGCCTCAGAAAGAGACAAGCGCCGGGTGGGCTCCTGAGCGGCCACCGGTGAGAACGCACCGTATGAAATGATGCAGAGGGCGATGATCGAGCCCCCGGCCTTGAAGCGGTGTGTCACATCCACTCGCGCCTCCATCTCCCGCGTCGCGGCGACAGGATCGAGACGCCGATTCTGAACGGGAGCGCGCTTTACGCGCGTTGTTGTTCGTCTGGGTTCAGGGCAGATGGGTCCGTCGGACCCGGCCGCCGCTGGCGGCAAGTCTGATCAGGTGGAGAGTGGAGGAGCGCGTGGCCGGAGTTGGGGTGGAGCTCGGCTCCGCAGCCTGTGCGGCGACCTGCGAGGGGGTGCGTACTTCCGTGGAGGTGTTGGGTGGAAGCGCACCGCCGGCGCCGCTGCGGCGGGCGCCGCCAGCGGAGCCGGCCGCTCGATCTTCAGGTCCTGCCGAACGAGGCCGATCCCGTGCCCGCCGTGACCGGCCTCGATGTGCGCACCCAAGTCATCGTGATCGGTCTCGGCCGGCACGGGGATCCCGGTGGCCGACACCGTCACGAGAAGGGCGATCGAGGCGATCGACAGCGACGAAGCACGGACGGGTCTCATGGCCGAGCAGGGTGCGACAACCGTCGTGCCACCGCAAGAGCCGATTCCCCCCGTGGACCGTGGTGCAGAGGGAACTGCGGAGGGAGTGACCCGGCAGGACTCGAACCTGCGGCCTCGGGATTAGGAATCCTCTTCAGAGCGGTAGGAGGGCATGAACTTTGCGATGCAAAGTACTTGACGACCCTGACGCCGCGGACCATATTTGTTTTTATCATGCAAAGACTCTCTCAAGTCGATCAGAGTTCGGAGCCTATCGCCCTGGGCGACCGAGCCATGGAGGATTTGCGCTTCATCCGTCGGACGATGGAGGGGGGCGCCGCCTTCACGGCGGTTCCGGGCTGGGGTGGCGTCGGAATGGGACTCACCGCACTGGCGGCTGCGGCGATCGCTTCACGCCAGCCGACGGCTGAGGGGTGGCTTCTAGTCTGGTCCCTCGAGGCGTTGCTCGCGGTGGCGATCGGGACCGTGGCAATCCACCGGAAGGCGCGTCGGGCAGATCTTCCCGTCTTTTCCGGAGCGGGTCGCAAGTTCCTTCTGAGCTTCCTGCCTCCCGCTGTCGCGGGAGCGATACTCACGATAGCGCTCTGGCGGGCCGGAGCTGACTCACTTCTTCCGGGGGCATGGCTGCTCCTCTACGGCGTCGCCGTCGTCACGGGGGGCACCTTTTCGGTCAAGACCGTTCCCGTGATGGGGATCTGTTTCATGATCCTCGGAGTGTTTGCGCTTCTCGCGATGCCTGCCGCGGGTGATCTCTCGATGGCGGTGGGATTCGGGGGGCTGCAAATCCTCTTCGGGACGATTATCGCGAGGAGGCACGGTGGCTGAGGGTGCGCGGGCCCGCCCCGAGGTCCCGAACCCGGCCCCGGTCAAGGGATCGACCGTGAGCATCGATGTACAAGCCGGGAAGACCAGTCCTGTCGCACTCGACCCGATCATCCATGTGCGTGTCCGCCTTGGGATCGTAAGCGCACTCGCGGTGGAGGAATCTCTCACCTTCAACGAGCTCAAGCAGCGTCTCGACACTTCGGACGGGAACCTCAGTGTTCATGCCAGGCGGCTGGAGGAAGCCGGCTACGTCGAGATACGAAAGTCTTTCCAGGGACGCATTCCGCGGACGGACTATCGCCTCACGGAGGCCGGACGACAGGCGCTCCAGCGATATCTGGACCACATGGAGGCGTTGATCGAGCGCGTACGAGAATAGGCGACCGGTCTTGGGGGGGCAGTAATGAAGAAGTGGCTGAGACGCATCCGCGGTGCGGTCGGGATGGGCCTGACCTGGGCAGTCGGATGGACCGTCGTCGGTATCCTAATGGTGATAATCGTGGATAGCCTGGGTCTCAATACGGACGTCGTGGATATCTGGATACCGGTGTTCGCGTATCCCGCTTTCCTCGGCGGCGTGACGTTCTCCGCCGTGCTCGGGATCGCCGGCCGTCGTCGAAGGTTTGATGAGATGTCGCTGCCCCGGTTCGCTGCGTGGGGGGCGCTGGGCGGCCTTCTCGTGGGGGGATTCATCGCGACGATGGGGACCGTTGCGGGCTTTCCCGTCTGGGGCCTGGTCGTTGGCAGCATCGTGACACTGTTGTGCACAGGCTCCGCCGTCGGTTCGCTGGCGCTGGCCAGAAGGGCTGAGGACCGCGAATTACTCGACGCCTGATTTTTTTTCAGGAGTGACTTTATGATACGAAGTACTTTGAGGTCGCGATGGCCGATGCCTGAGCGACCGGAACGAGCCTCCCCAGGGAGCTTCGAGCGAGTGGGTGAAGCCCGGGACCAATTCCATGTCGCGATCATCATGGATGGAAACGGCCGCTGGGCGCAGGAAGGAGGGCGACCCAGAGCGGCCGGCCATGTCGCCGGAGCCAGGGCGGTCCGACGAACGGTGGAGCACGCCCCGGAGCTGGGGATCACCACGCTCACGCTCTACGCCTTTTCCTCGGACAACTGGCGCCGTCCGCTAGACGAAGTGGATCACCTGATGCGTCTCTTGGAGAAGCACTTGGAATCGGAATGCGCCCGCCTTGAGGAGAATGGTGTGCGCCTGAGCGTCATCGGGCGTCGGGACCGGATTCCGAATTCTCTGGAACGCACGATCGCGCACGTCGAGGAGCGAACGAGCGAAGGAACCACTCTCCATCTCCGGGTCGCGATCGACTATTCGGCGCGCCATGCGCTGATGGTGGCAGCTGGCCGCCTCGCCCGAGGGATAACCCCGACCCGCCAGGCCTTCGAGCGATCCCTGTATGAGGCCATTCACGCACCGCGCGGTACGCGCGACGTGGATTTGCTCATCCGCACGGGCCGGGAAAGGCGATTGAGCGACTTCCTGCTCTGGGAGTCGGCCTACGCTGAGCTCCTCTTCACCGACGTCCTGTGGCCGGACTTCAGCGAGGCCGATCTCGCTTCCGCCGTTCAGGCCTTTGCCACTCGTGATCGGCGATATGGAGGACTCTCTCGAGTACCCGGCCGAGCTGCTGAATCGTCGTTCTGCGAACGGAGGGCCGCAACATGACCGACCGAGCATTGCCTGTGACCGCCATCCTCGCGGCTGGCATCGGGATGGGGTTTGCGGGAGACGAGCTTCTCCGGGCGTCCGCGGGTCCCGGCCTCAACTTCTTCCTGTTGTTCGTGGGCCTCGCCGCCTCCGTCTGGATCGTAGCTCGGAGCGGTGAATTGCCCCTCAGTCGAGAGGCGTCGTCATGGATCGGAGTAGGGCTACTCTGTGGTGCTGCCCTGCTGTGGCGGGGCTCCGGCCTTCTTCGTTTCGGAACCTTCCTGGCGGCGTGCACAGCGTTCGCGCTGCCGGCTCTCAACGCGGGGCGCGCCTGGACCAGGCGGTCCGGAGTCCTGGACGTCGTGGAGGCCGTGGCGGGTGCGGGACTGCACTCGGCGTTCGGAAGCGCTCGACTGATCAACCGCCACAACTGGGGTGAGATCGGTACGGACACGTCACGAGGGACGGCACGCACCGTGGCGCGAACCGCCCTCGGCGGCGCGCTCCTCGCGCTCGTCCCGCTGATGGTCTTCGGGGCGCTCTTCATATCAGCGGACGAGGTGTTCGCCACGATGGTCGAGGACTTCGTACGGATCGACTTGCAGGCCTTCGCCTCGCACCTCGTGGTCATCGCCGTTCTGTCTTGGCTCGCCTGCGGCTACCTGATCGGCGTTTCGTCGGGCACGAGACTGGAGGGGATTCATCGCCTCCAGCCGACCCGCCCGTCTCTCGGGATCGCCGAGGTGGGCACCGCCCTGGGCCTGGTGGATCTCCTCTTCCTGGGATTCGTGATCGTCCAGTTCCGCTACCTGTTCGGAGGGGGAGCCTGGGTCGAGGTTACGCCGGGTCTCACATACGCCGCCTACGCTCGCGCCGGCTTCTTCCAACTCGTCGCCGCCGTGGCGCTCGCCATCCCCTGGCTTCTCGTCACCCACGCCCTGCTCGATGACCGCGGTCTGAAGGCGCGTTCGGTGTTCTTCGGATTCGCGGGCGCCCATCTCCTTCTCCTCCTGGCCATCGTGGCCTCTGCGATCCAACGCATGTTGGTCTACCAAGCCGCCTACGGCCTCACGGAGCTGCGTGTCGTGGCCACCGCGGTTCTCGTGTGGCTGACGGTAGTCGTGGTCTGGTTCGGGGCGACTGTGTTCAGCGGCCGTCGCGACCGCTTCGCGTTTGGCGGCCTGGTCACGGCGTTCGTCCTGGTGGGTGCACTGCAGCTCGTCAATCCTGCCGGTCTGGTCGCCCGTCATAATGTCGACCGAATCGCGGAGTTGGGTGGGGTGGACGCGGACTACCTCGGCTCGCTCGGGAGCGACGCTGCACCGCTACTGGTCGGCCGTCTCAACGAGTTGCCGGATGAAGCACAGTGCGTACTTGCGAGCCGGCTCCTGCGGCTGTGGGGCCCTGAACGACCAGGGGATTGGAGGAGCCTCAACTGGTCCGAGAGCCGGGCGCGGGACGCCGTGGATGATGACCTCGGGACCCTCCGGAGTTTGTCGGGTCGGGGAGAGTGCGGTTGAGCCAAGTTTCCTCAGGCATCACCCCGCGACGAGCAGAGGCCCACTTCGGCCTGGCACGAGGGCATCGTCGGACCCGATCGGCACCATCCGTAGTAGAAGGTGCGAGGTACAGGGAGATAGCGATGAAGAAGGGGCTGAGACGCATCCGCGCCGCAGTAGGGATGGGCCTGACTTGGGCAGCCGGATGGGCGCCCGTCGGCCTACTGATAGGGTTGGTTATGGGAGGCAATAGCCGGACTCCCGATGGATTTCCCCTCGATGACTGGGTCATGCCGCTGGTGGCACTCGGCTTCCTTGGCGGTGCGATCTTCTCCACGGTGCTTCGGATCGCAGCGGGCCGTCGCAGATTCGATGAGTTGTCGCTTCCCCGATTCGGTGCCTGGGGGGCGGTGGGTGGTCTGCTGCTGGGCGTGCTTGCGGTCGCTGCGTGGCAGCTGGACGCCGGATTTGGGCCGGTCCTCTGGCTGCGGGCTGCCGCAATGATCGGTTCCGCGACTCTACTGAGCGCAGTCTCGGCCTCCGGTTCGCTGGCGCTGGCCAGAATGGCGGAGGAGCGAGAATTGCTCGACGCCAGTGCGGACGTGGCCGAGATGGGGCCGACAGGAGGCGAGCCGCAGGAGCTGCTCGGAGGCAGGGACTGATCTCTCGGCGTGGATCCAGTCCGCAGCCTTGGAGAACGTTGCTCGTCCGGTTGTGGGCGGGTGGCCTGAGCGATGCCCAACGACCTCCCGTCCATTTCGTTCTCGTCGGGCGGCACGATGCCACACATTGCGTCGAAGCGAGTTCTGGGTGGAGTATTCGATGAGCCGCACATTCACCGGCGCGCTAGCTCGATCAGCTCCACCTGCGCCACGCGATTCCCTTTTTCGTCGAATCGAACTCGCCCGGTGACCCCTGGCACGTAGTCGACGTCCGCCAGAGCGTCGCGAATTCGTCGCCGGTCGAGCCCGGCCCGTCGAATGGCTTCCACGATCACCATCAGGCCGTCGTGGGAGTAGGCCGACACGGCGCTCGGCGCAACGTCGTAGGCTGCCCGAAAGGCCTGCTCGAACGCCCGGCCTTGGGCGGCGGCCCAGTGGCCGGGGGCAACCACGACGAGCTCCCCAACGTACGATGGGTCCGAGGCCCGGAGCGCGATATCGGCACTGGACAGCGGGGCGAAGACCGGCTGCTGCATGCCTCGGGTTCGCAACATCCGAAGAAACGTTCTCGTCGCCCAATCAGGTTCGAAGAGCACGATGCCCTCGACCTCCTCGGCCTCCAGCCGGGCCAGCAGCGACTCGAGGTCTTCGGCCTTATCGGGGAGCTGCCAGCGAACCAGGTGGGAGGGACCGGTGTGCTTCGCGAAGGCGTCCACCTCCGCCGCGAAGGCAGCCGCCGCCATGCGGTCGTCATACGAACCCGCGACGAGGACCGCGATGCGATCGAGGCCACGGACACCCAGGATCTCGCGAACGAGCGCCGCAGCTTGCTGGCGGTCGTCGGGCACGCAGCGGAAGAACCAGGGCACGTTGGCCTGCGTGAGCGTGGGGTCGAACGCCCAGGGCGAGACAAGCGCGACATGGGCCTTGGCGGCGACTTGCTCGGCGAGATGAGCGCTGCGACCGCGCAGTGGACCGAGGATGGCCCACACCGACTCATCGAAAGCGAGCTCCGTAATCTTGCCCGTGCCGGAGCCCCACGGACCCTCGATCGACCGCACCGCCAGCTCGAATCGACGGCCACCGTATCCCCCGTCCCGGTTGGCTGCTTCCACGGCGATCGCGGCGCCTCGCTTCGCCGCCTCCCCGAGCTCTCCGTCCGGGACGAGGAGGCCGATCCGGACCGGGGCCGGCTGTCGCGCCCCGAGAGAGAGCGCCACGATGGCGGGCAATAGAGACCACACGGCCCGTAGCTTCATGGGTTACCCCGGGGCTCCGGTAACCTGCGGAGCGACGAATTGACGGTCGAGGACACCGCACAGGCGACGCAGGTCGTCCATCATCACCCGGAAGTCTTCGAGCGTGAGGGACTGCGCTCCGTCACACAGGGCCGCTTCGACATCGCAGTGCACCTCGACCAGAAGACCATCCGCCCCGGCCGCCAGCGCCGCCTTGCTCATCTTCGGGACCATCCACCTGAGCCCCGTTCCGTGGCTAGGATCCACGATCACCGGCAGGTGGGTACGGCGCTTCAGGAAGGGTATAGCGTTGAGGTCCAAGGTGTTGCGTGTCCAAGGCTCGAAGGTACGGATCCCGCGTTCGCAGAGTATGACCTGCTCGTTGCCCTGGTTGAGGATGTACTCGGCCGAGAGGAGCAGTTCCTTGAGCGTGGCGCTCCATCCTCGCTTGAGCAGGACCGGAATCCGCGCTCGCCCGACCTCCTCGAGGAGAGCGTAGTCGTGCATGTGCCGGGAGCCTACCTGGAGGATGTCCGCATGGTTGCTCACCCGTTCCACCTTGCGGGTTTCCATCACCTCGGTCACTACCGGCAGTCCGGTCTCCTGCCTGACCCAGGCGAGCAGCTCGAGGCCCTCCTCCTTGAGACCCTGGAAGCTGTAGGGAGACGTGCGGGGCTTGAACGCTCCCCCCCGCAGGACCTTCGCACCGCTTTCCTGAACCGCACGTGCTGTCGACAGCAGCTGCTCCCTGCTCTCGACCGCGCACGGGCCGGCCATCACGATGGCCTCGGGGCCGCCGATCTCGACGCCGCCCGCGACGACGGTGGTCCCCTCGGGCTTCGACTCGTACGCGACGAGCCTGGCCTCCCGGAGGGTCTGCGTTCCTGGCGCCGCGCTTTCGTCTTTACGGCCGTGAGTTTTCATGCCTCGCCTGTTCCAGGGGCGATGGGAAGAAGTGAAACCCTCCGTCCCGGATTTCAGCCATCCAGATCGGCCCGACATCGTCCCACCTCTCATCGAAGATGATCTCGCCGGTGACGCCACTATAGCTGGTGAGATCCGTCATTTCGTCACGGATCCGGACGCGGTTCAGACCCGCTCGCCGGACCGCCTCGATCATGATGTTCATGCCATCGTACGCGTGCGCCGCGAAGCTCTCTGGCTCCTCGCCGAACCTCTCCCGGTACCGGCGGTTGAAGTTCCGCAGGATCGGGTCGTCGCTCGTCGGATCGTACAGGTACGTCGCGACGACTCCGTCAGCTGCCCGTCCCGCAATCCTGAGAAAGTCCTCCGAGACGAGCCGATCCGAGCCGAACACGGGCTGCCGAATGCCCATCTCGCGGATCTGCCTCGCAGCGAGCCCCGCCTCCTCGACGTCTCCCCAGAGGAGGATCGCATCCGGGTCGGCTCGACGAATGCGCTCCAGCTGAGCAGCGAACGTCGTATCGCCGGGCTCGTATCGCATCTCGAGCACGATGGGGGCTCCGAGACGCGTCATCGCGTCCTTGAATTCCGCGGTCCCCACGCGGCCGTACCGGTTGTTCACCCGAAGCACGGCCACCCGGGAATAGCCCATCACGTCGTGGATCTGCAGCGCCAGGGCGTAGCTGCTCTGACGGTCGTCCCCGTTCACCCGGATCGCCCACGGGATCCGGGTCTCGGTGAACGTGGGATCGGTGTCACCGGTGACGACCATCGGCATATCCAGCTTCAGCGCGAGCCGCAGCAGGATGTGCGTGTTCGCCCCGTCGATGGACCCGAGCATGCCCCACACGCCCGCATCGTGGAGCGCCACGATCTCGTTGCTCGAAGCGCCCCACAGCCCGAGATCGTTCCGCACGATCAGGTTGAAGGGGAGCCCGTTGAAGCCGCCGGCCGCGTTGGCCTGTTCCACGGCCAGCGTGGCTCCCTGGAGCATCCGTCTGCCGAGTCGGGCATGGCGGGATCCCTCGATGGGACCGATGAACCCGAGTCTGACCTCTGTCAGCCCGGAGAGTGGAACCTTGTCGCGCCCCGGTCCCAGGTACTCCAGACGTTCGTCGAAGAAGAACAGGTAGGGGCTTTGATACTCGCGGAACGGTGCCAGCTTTGGCGGCGTGCCGGCGTAGCGCGTCCAGTCCTTCCGTTCGTCCTGACCCTCCTGCCCGGACAGGACGTGCGTTGCGCCGGCGCACGCCACGATCGCGCCGAGGGTTGCCAATCGAGCCGCGCGCGGCCTCACGGTCATTCCTCCCCAACCCGCCGCGCGACTGCGATAGCCTCCATCTCCACGAGAAGGTCCTCCCGGCACAACCGCGCCTGGATGCCGGTGCTGGCCGGAAGCGGATCGAGACCCAGCCACTCGAAGAAGGCCGTTCGCACCTCGTTGAAGTCCTTGTAGTCGCGCTCGATGTCACGCAGGTAGCATGTCGTGCGGACGATGTCGTGCCACGTCATGCCTTCGGCCTCCAGGAGCGCGGTGATGTTGCCGTACGCTCTCCAGCACTGAGCTCGGAAGTCCCCTTCGTGGACCGAGAATCCCTGCTCGTCGACGCTGGCGGTGCCCGAGATGAGCAGGACCCGGTAGTCGCCGAACTGCATGGCCAAGGCTCGCGAGAAAGACGAGGGCCGGCTGTACTTGAACGCCTCGTTCAGCATGTCGGGGGCGGAGACGCGGCACCTCTCGATCGGGGGCCGGGTGCGGTGCACCGCAGGCGGGATATACGGGCGCAGGGAGCCCTCCTCTCCCAGCATGCCCAAGCTCCGCAGCTCCTGTTCCTCGCCCGAACTCAGCCGCGTCACATCGATCCGGGGGGCCTTGGTCAGCGTACCAGCGCTATCACTCATCCTCGTATCCTCACTTCGTGTCGTTCCGTGCCAGAAAGTCGGAGGCTTGTTGCATCGCCGAGCCCAGGCTCAGGCCCTGGGAGGTCGCTACCCAGACGCGGTCGTCCTCGAGATCGACGCCGAGCACGTAGTTGTGCGCGATGCCGGTGGGGGTGGTTCGGCTGACCGTGGTCGTGCCGTCGAAGATCGATACTTCGCCTCTGCCCGTATCGTCGTCCCGGCGATACGTGACCCAGGTGGTCCCGTCGAAGGCGTTCAGGCCTTCGTCCGTACACACCCACACCACGGGACCTCGGGCGCGCAGGAAGTTGATGAAGTTGCTGATCAGGCCGCTGTCGTGGTCGAAGTAGCCACGCCAGCGGACACCGTCGTATCGGCTGAGGCCGAAGTAGGTGGCGACCCACAGTACGCCGTCCTCGTGCGACACGGCGGTCGTTATGTCGTGAACCACGCCGTCATTGGGGAAGAGGTCGATCTCCATCTCGCCATCGGGGTCACGGTGATCGCGCCAGCGATCGGTCTCGGAGTCGTACTCGAGCACCCCGCCCCCCCAGGCGGCGATGTATGCCACGCCCTCGTGCACGTGGACCCCGTATGTCCAAGGCTCGTGCATCGGAGCGTTCTGCTCGTTGAAGATGTCCCACCGTCCGGTATATGTGTTCAGGCGGCCCGCTCCCGCGGCCGTGGCCACCCATAGGTGCTCCCGTTCGGTTGACACGCCGTAGACCACGTCGTTCGCCAATCCGCTGTTGAGCTGATCGAAGATCTCGAAGCGGCCCGCGGACCAGCGGGTCAGTCCACCCGCGGTGCCGATCCACACGTCGCCCGTCTGCTCGCTCACATCGATGGAGAGCACCACGTCGTGAGCCAGACCATCGGCGGTCGTCAGCGTCGTCCAGGTGCCGTCTTCGTAGTACGCGAGCCCGGCATCCGTGCCGGCCCACACCCGCCCATCCCCCACCCTCACCGCATAGATCTTGTCGGAGGGCAGGCCGTCTTTCTTGGTGAAGGTCCGCCACTCGCTGACGACGGGCATGGGGCCGCTCGCGGGGGCGGGCGACGGCGCGGTCGCTGGCTGTGCCGCTTGTGCGGTCGCCTCCCGAATCATCTGCGGGCGGGACCCGCCGTTCGCCGCCAGCGCCTCCGGAGACTCCGGCCCAGGCTGCATGCGGTTCGGACTGGCCGACTGCGCTCCGCCGACCGCCAGCCAACCGAGGGCACCCGCCAGTGATCCGGTCAGCAGAGCGCGGGATCTGGAGCCGTTCACGAGTCGTCGGATCGAACGCATCGCCTATCGCTCACTGGAGTCGTCGGTGCCTCCCAGACTCTTCAGATACTCGATCAGATCGTTCAGCTGGGCCTTGGTCAGGTCGTTCGCGACGCCGTGGGTGTCATCCGGGCTGTACTTCGTCCAGATCTCCTCGAGCGTGATCGCCCGCCCGTCGTGGAGGTACGGCCCGTGGTCGTACAGGTTGCTCAGCGCGGGCGTGTCGAACTCCGTCTCGGTGTCCGTCGGACCGCTCGTGCCTACATCGACCTTCTGCTTGTTGGTGAACAGCGGCGGCGGGTGGCAGGTCGTGCAACGATTCTCCGGCGGGATCGGATCACCGTCGTTCGTGACCGTCCGCTCGAAGACCGCTCGCCCTCGTAGCTGAGTTTCGGTCAGCTCACCCGACGGCATGCGATACCGGCCGGGGGCGGGCGAGAGCGAGAGGATATAGCCCACGAGCGCATAGAGCTCATCTTCGGAGAACGGCTCCGTTCTGGTGAGCCACTTCGCGAATCTGAAGCCGCACTGTCTGTACAGGCTCGCGTTCTTGCCCGTCCACTTATACGGCGCCGTCTCGGCCAGCCCGCGAAGCGAGACGTTGTTCACGACGTTGCGCCCGATTCCGTCCGGCTCGAGATCGTACGTCAGAGCGTCGTGGTGTCCTTCCGGGTGACAGGAGCGGCAACTGAACTGGCCCTGGAACGAGTGACCCGCGTCGTGGAAGAGTCTCTGGCCTCGGCGAAGGAAGGTCTCCCTGCCGCTTCCCAGGTCGATGGCGTCGATGATCTCCAGGCGCTCAACGTCGACTATGGAGATCCGGTCGTCGAGCCGTTCGGCCACGTACAGCCGTCGCCCGTCAGGGGCGAGGGCCAGACCCTTCGGATTCGCGCCCGTCGGGATCCGCTTGATGACATAGCGATCGCTCACGCCGAGGTGGTTGGCGTACACGGCCAGGCTGTCCGCGGGGAGTCCGTCCAGGAGCTCGCGGATGGCCTGGAGGTCCACGGCGCTGATGACATCCGCCCCCGCATGGCTCACGAACGCGAGCTCGCCGTTCGGCGTGACGACGACGTCGTAGGGGTCGGCGTAGAACGCGTTGACGTCGTCCAGGGGTAGCTGGATGACCCTCCCACCCTGCGCCCGATCGACGATGCCCAGACCGAAGGTGAGCATCCAGCCCCTCCCGATCTGCGTGGCCGGGATGAGATTCTTCGGTCGCACGAGCGTCACCACCGCCCAATGGCCACCCGGCGTGAGGTCGATCCCCTCGATGAGGTGCGCCGACTGGAAGGTGAGCCGCGCACCGACCCGTTCCGAGCCGGCATCGACGACGGTCAGCTCGGCTGCCGGCGGCTCGCGGAAGGCGAGCTGGCTGGAGAGCCGGTTGGTCACGTACACCGCCTCACCATCGCGCGCCATCGACACGGCATAAGGCGCGTTGCCGGCGGGCAGCCGCTTTCGCTCTCGGCCGCTCGTCAGATCGAGGAGCGAGATATCGTTCGAAACGGTGTTCGCCACGTACAGCGCCGACCCATCCGGCGTCAGGGCCAGCCCCGAGGGTCCGGTGCCGACCGGGAGCTCGCCCGTCACCTCACCCGCCCTCAGATCGACGATGGAGACCGAATTCGACCAGCGGTTGCTCACGTACGCGGCCCTGCCGTCCGGGCTCAATACGACGCTGTGCGGCCGGCGCCCCACGGGAATCGAGCTCGCCACCCTCTTCTCACGGAGATCCACCGCGAGCAGGACGTCACCTTCCTCGGCGGTCACGTACAGCCGGCTCCCGTCGTCGGCCACGGCGATGTCGAGCGGCGACAGGTATTCGCGGTTCAACAGGCGGCCTATCGGACCGTCCTGCTTCGAGAGCACATGGCAGGGTACGCAGTTCAGGCTCGCCGATTCGCTCCCGGAGATGTGTCTGACGTGTTCCACCGAGTGGCGGTAGCCGGGGATGGCGACCATCAGGCCGGCGAGGAAGGCTGCCCCGGCCAGCAGTGGCCAGCGCCTGCGCCGGTGCCCCTCCACGCTCATCGCCCCACCTCGTCGGGTCCGTGCGTGCCATCGCTCGGAGCCTCAGAGGCCACCGACGGGAGGGTTACGGGCGGCTTCTCGACGGCGAGCGGGGCCCGGTTCTCGGGCGCTAGCTCTCGGTCCTCGTGGCACCCGATGCAGCCGCGGCGCTCGTTCGGTCGCACCCAGATCCAGCTGGAAGGCCCCCGCACGACGCGGCCGGCCCCGTCGAGAGTCTCCAGCCGCACGGGCGAATCAGCTGGGAGCTCGATGTAGAAGGAGCCATCCGCTTCGAGCGGCACCTCGCCCAGGATGCCCGTCGCCGAGAGGATCCGCACCGATGCGATCGAGGCACTCGATCCGGGTTGCCGATCGGCTGGCAAATCGGAGTGATCGGCGTCCAGACAGTAGAGCTCGCCCGTGTCTCTTTGGAGGTCGACCACGCTCTCGAACCGCTTCGGCGCCGGCCGCGCGATCGCCACGATCGGCTCTGTGGCGTCGTAGCCCGGATCGGGGTCAAGGAGCGGATCAAGCCGGCCCGTGAGCGGCTCGAATGCGTACAGACCGTAACGCGCTCGGTCAGGCGGACGGTACGACACCAGGAGCTCGTCCGAAGAGAGTGGGACGACCGAGTGGAACTCTCCCTCGATACCCGAGCCGAGATCAATCCGTGAGTGCAGCGGCCGGCGTCCGGAGACGGCGATGAGACGTCCACCGGGGGCCACCGGGTCGGCGTTCTCCCGGGCGCTCGACTCGACGAACACGACCCGATCATCGGGCGTCTCCCGGGCCCGCCCCGTCTGCCGGCCGCCGTCTCGGTTCTCGTAGAACAGCTCCGCCGCGGTGCCATCGGCGCGCATGGTCATGCGCCGGGATTCCGTGGAGGCGGCAAACCCTCGCGTCACGAACAAGAGGCGCCCGTCGAGGAGGACGGTCGGGGAGGAGTCCTCGGCCGGATGAAACGTGATGGGTCTCGGATCGGCGGCGTCCGGAGCTGCCGTGAACAGCGCGTGGCGCGGCTCCGCCGTACCATGGGCGGCGGGCGCGCTGAACACGATGCCCCCGTCGGCCAGATACGCGGGGTCGGTGGCTCCCTCCGTCGGCGTGAGGAGCCTCGACCGGCCGCGCTCGAGCTCCAACTCCCAGATCTGCCACGGACCGCCTCCCTGCTTCTGACCGGAGAAGGCCATCCGCGAGCCGTCGGGAGAGACGGCGGGTGCGCGGGCCGAGTGGAAGTCCTCCGTCAGCACCCGAACGCCCACCTCTGGTTCGAGAGGGTCGTACGAGACGATGCGGCTCCCGGTGGGATACCGCTGCGAGAGGTCGGGTCCGCCGGGCGCCGCCACGCCGGCCGGCACCTGCGTGAACACGATCACCCCCGACGCGGGTCTCGCGCCCGTCCTCGAAGCCAGCACGCCGGCGATGCCGAGCGACGCGAGCACCGCGCCGGCGACCACGCCACGTCCGCGGAGCCTGTCGATTCTCACGGCCCCGGCTCCACCACGCGCAGCGCCTGACGGGACGGCACGTTCTCCAGGAGCTGCCGCGTCCCGGAGGGCCACACGATCTCGATCCGCTCGACTCTCTCGGCGTCTCCGAGGCCGAAGTGCAGGCGGTGGTCGTTCTGCGACAGGTAGCCGGTCGAGCTCTTCCTCTGCGCCACCTGCGTGCGCTCACCGGCCGTGAGGGTCACCCTGGCACCGATCGCGTCCCGGTTGCTGGGTCCCCCGACGAGCTCGAGCTGAAGCCAGCTCTTGAGGTTGCCGCCTTCGTTGCGGAGGAGCGCCGGGCGACCGTTCAGGTTGACGATGAAGACGTCTACGTCGCCGTCGTTGTCGTAGTCGCCGAAGGCGCCGCCGCGGCCCACGAGCTCCTGCTGGAAGTAGCGCCCCCGCTCCACAGACACGTCGCGGAATTCGCCCCCGCCCATGTTCTCGAACAGCTGGTCTTCCTGGCCGTAGAGATGGTGGATCTCGCCATTCACCTGGTAGAGATCAACGTCGCCATCGTTGTCGTAGTCGAAGAAGCTCGTGGACCAGCCGACGAACTGACCGGCGGGAGATGCCACGCCTGCCTGGTAGGTGACGTCGCGGAACGCGGTCCCCTCGTTGAGGAACAGCGTGCTGTACGCCATGTCAGAGACGTACAGGTCCAGCAGGCCATCGCCGTCGAAATCGGCGAAATCGACCGCCATGCTCGATGTAGCCTCACCACGCCGGCCGAACGCGACGCCGGAGGCGAGGGCTACCTCCTCGAACCGCCGGCCCTCGACGTTGTGGAACAGGTAGTTCGGCATCACGTCGTTCGCGACGAAGATGTCGACCCGGCCATCAGCGTCGTAGTCTGCGGCACCCACACCCATCGCCCGGCCGTCGGGGCGGTAAACCCCCATACGCTCGGTCACGTCCTCGAACTCGCCGTCGCCGAGGTTCCGATAAAGGAGATCGGGCTGTCCCGGGTAGGCGAGAGGGCCGGGGTAGCCGTCCGGCGGGTAGTACAGGTCGTAATCCACATCGAATTCGATGTAGTTGCCGACGTACAGATCCAGCCGGCCGTCGTTGTCGTAATCCAGCCACGCGGCGCCGACGCTGCAGCCGTCGCCCCCGACGCCCGCTCTTTCGGTCACATCTGAGAACGTCCCGTCGCCCTCGTTGTGATACAGGACGTTACGGCCGTAGTTGCTGACGTAGATGTCCGGGTACCCGTCGTTGTCGTAGTCGCCGACGACGACACCCATCCCGTACCCGGTGTCCCCCACCCGCGCGCGCCGAGTGACATCCTCGAACGTTCCGTCTCCCCGATTCCGGTATAGACCGTTCCGGTACGGGGCTCGGGGACGCCGCCCACTGCTGAAGCCATCGATGAAGGCGCCGTTGGTGATGTAGAGGTCAAGGTGGCTATCCGCATCGAAATCCAGGAAGGCGGCCCCTCCCCCAGAGCTCTCGACGATGTTGCTGAGGTCGTCATCCCCGAGGGAGTGCAGGAAATCGATGCCGGCCTGCCCGGTAACGTCACGGAAATGCAGACCCTCCTCGGCTGAGGAGAAAGGAGAGGTCGTCGCCTCGGCCGACACGCCGCGAACCGGCTCGTCCACGCCCCCACACGCGGTGAGAAGTGTGCAAGCCAGCAGCAGCCCACACGCGAGCGGAGATACCCCGCGTCGTGGGCGTTCCTCGGATCTCCAAACGGGGCGGTCGAGCTCCGGGTCGCCCCGTGTATCTATCGATGCCACGCCGTCGTCGCCTACGCCGTCGTCGGCGGCTCTCGTTACGGTCCTCGAGCATAGGAGGGCCGGGCCGATGTGCCCGTGCGGGGCAGGAGCCACGCCGGGCGCCAGCCCGGCTTAATATACGAGACCAACGGACATACCGCTCTCTTTCTCCCCTATGGGCGGGGCCACCCTCTCGGTCTCCAGCTCAGGCGGAACGGAGTCACGATGATGCGGCTTTCTCCCTCTGCAAGTCGGGAGAAGCTCTACGGTGTGGGGAGAACCCTCTGAGCGGGCGCTTCGTCAGGCTACCTGGCTGGATCTGGCAGTGTTGCGACGGGGTCCGACCGAGCCTACCTCAGCCGTCTCGTGCGTCCCAGACCCAGCCGTGGAGGGCGGCTTGCGGCTACGTGGGGGCACACCGAACATCGACCGCTGGACAATCTCGCGAGCGCGTGGGACAGAATCCGCTTCAGGCCCCCCCTTCGATAACGACCGGGGGGGCCGGACGGCGGCGGCTGGGACGACGCCGCAGATCAAGGCCGCTCAGTGCGAAACCGAGCACGCTCAGGACGAAGTGGGCCAGGAGGATGACACTGCTGCCGAGGAGAGTGAGGAAACCACCCCACTCGGAGCCCCACTCGCGGTACAACGCAATACTGGGCTGGTTGGACCCGGTAACCGCGAAGGCGATACCGATTACCCCATGCGGCAACCACGCGATCACCCAGGCTACGAAAAGCGCGAGCCAGGTGCGGCCAGAGTGTCCGCCCCGCACGGCGAAGGCGAAGAAAGCCAGGCCGAAGGCGAGCCACATGAAGCCGAAGGACACCGCCCAAGCATTCAGAAGGGTACCGAAGGGGTAGAGTTCGTTGGCCAGGTAAGGGCCTGGCGTTGGGTCCCAGAACCGGATGGCAAAGCCGAGGCCACCCAGGGCGAGGGGGAGGCCGGATGCAGCGAGCAGTTGCCAACCACGGGGGGTAGCGCGGAGGTCCGGCCAAAGGAGCACGGTTGTGGCGGCGAAGATCGCTAGTGCGAACCCGATTACAAGCCACACGGTCCACATCGGATCTACTCTCCCAACCCTGAGGCCGCTTCTGCCTAGTGGACACGCGATTCTGCTGTGGACCAGGGTGCTGAGCGGGCGGGCAGTAGGCAAGAGCGAGCAGCGGGACTCTACCTAGCCGTCTCGTGCGTCCCAGACCCAGCCGGGCGGGGTGCGGAAGAGATGAGGTTGTCGTGAGAGGGGCGGCCCCGGTGGAGCCGCCCTCCATCTTCCCTGAACCTCCCCTAATCTTGCCAAGTGTCGCGGATGATAAGCCACGAGCCGTCAGCTTGACGCTCATAGAACGCCAACCAGCGACCCCCAATCTCTTCGCTCGGTCCGCCTGACTTCGGGGTGGCTGTGCAGTTTTCGAGGTCATGTCCCCAGCCTGCGGCAATGGCCCCCATGATCTGGAAGCCATCGTAGGTGCCAGTGCAGGAGAAGTCTGTGTTCGCCATGGCCGCTTGATTGAAAGCCTCGATTGCCTCTCGGCCTCGAACGGGATCTTCCCCGGGCGGCAGGAGGACCGCGTCTGTCGCATATTGACGGGCCATTCCGGCCGCATCGCCAGCGCTGAAGGCCTCATACCAGACCCGCAGCTGGTCCTTTGCCCAGTCGGGGACTTCTGGTTCTTGCTGTGCCGTAAGGGGGGCGGCAACGGCGATTAGCAGTCCGACGGCGGCAAGCGGGAAGCGTCTCACGGTGACCTCCTGTGGCTCGGGCGGTACAGTCGGTTTCACGGCATAGTAAGGAGGGCCAGATGCAGAGAGGGCGGCCCCGGTGGAGCCGCCCCTGCTACAGGTTCTCCTCGAAATGCAGGTAGTTGGCGAGTTGAAGCCACCTACCGTCTTCCTTCTTCATAACGAAAACTAGACGCATCGTTGCCCAACTTGCGTTGCCTCCCGGTGTGTCCTCTCGGAAGCCTCTCTGATAGGCGTATACGGCTGCTGCATCGCCTGAGACAACGACCGCCAGAGGAGTGAGGGTATGAGCAAGCCACTTGCCCGCGTACATGGCAAAGGCGTTATCCAGTTCCCAAGCCTCGTCGCGGCTACCGGGAACCGAGTTGCCTGTGTTCCACCACACCAACTCCGGGTGTAGGTACTCGTAGGCTGCTTCTAGCTCTCCGCTGGTGAAGTGGTCGACCAGCGCCTCCACAGCGGTCCACACTTCCTGCTGCTCCGGTGTGAGTTCCTGCGCATGGATCGGTACAGCGAGGAGGGTGCAAACGGACAGGGCGGCTACGAACCGGATCGAGGGAGCCATGGAAACCTCCTGTGGCTTGGGTACGACGATGCTTCAGCATGGGCGAAAGCATCACGGCCCGGCAAGAGCCGCGTGAAGGCCGATGGAGTCCGAGGCTACCTAGCGCCGTCTCGTGCGTCCCCGACCCAGCCGGGGAAGGGCTTCTAGCCGGGGGACAGCCCCGAGTCCGCCGGTGACCTGTTGTCTGCCGTTGGGCGTCCCTCAGTCCAACGGGTCGTCAGCGCTGCGACGATCACTCCGTGCAACATGAACAGGCTGACAAACAGGACCGTACCGAGCACGATGAAGCTGGACGGCGCGACGACACCGTCAAACCCGAGCACGAGCCCGGTTGTAAGAATCGCGAGTACGAGGGTGAGCAGTCCGAATGTCAGGCCTTCTACCCTACGACTAAACCTCTGCTGCCGTCTTATCAGCAACAGCAGGGGTGCCGTTAACGCGCCCCAGCTTACTCCAAACCCTAGAACCTGTAGCGTGCCGCCAATCGTGAACTCAGCCGGGGCCTCCGTCGTCACCGTCAGCACGCGCATGGCAATTCGGCCTCCGAATCCCAGCACCAGGAGTCCAGCCACGATTCCAGCTAGCACGTTCGCTTGAAGCGCTCTCACATCTCAACTCGCTCGCAATGACCTCTTACCTCTCTCACATCTCAACTCGCTCGCAATGACCTCTTACCTCACGGTGACGCTTCACAACGCGACCCCATGACCCCCCAGACGCGCCAGGAGTCCCGCAAAATTAATGAACGTGGGTGCACCCTAGGTGTGTGCTGACACCACAATCTCCCAGTCGCCATCCTCGTTCTTTCTCGCCCGTTTTGGGTCCCAGTCCTGCCGAACACCCCATCCCTGCTCGCGCGGGTCGCTCAGCCAATCGCGGGCCAGTTTTTCCAGTTCCTTCTTTGTACGTGCCGTTAGCGTCTTCGTCATGCCACCCATTTGCTCACTCCTCCGAACGGGTTTGATGAACGGGGGGACTGCGTGAACCAAGGTGATTCGGAGGGCGGCGACAACCGCCCCCCCCCAATGGGAATAAATCGCTGCGCAGCTCTCGATATGTGGACCAAAAAGAGGGCAAATGACGTAAGCTGTTGGGCTCATTCGGACAGGGCCTTCGGAAGACATGACGGCTCGCGAACAAATCAGGGTTTCCCGAATCGCGGATTGAACCTCCCGCGTCGCCAACGGCGCGAGCGTGGACGGAGTTGGAGGGAGGTCCGACCGAGACCACCTAGCCGTCTCGTGCGTCCCAGACCCAGCCGGGGAGGGCTTCTGCCTGTGCCCCCCCTTCTTCTCATCCGGGGGGGCGGCCTGCACCGATGCTCGAAGCGGGGATACCGGAGGTTCACGCGCAACGGTTCATGGGCCACGAAACGCGGTCCATTTTCGACCGCTACGCCATCTCCAGCCGGACGGTGCTTCGGAGCCAAGCGAAGAAGCTCGGGGAGCACTACGGCGACAGCGCACCTGAGCCTGAAGCGGAAGGTTGCATCCATTCGCGGCAAGGCAGCGGCAAGGTCAGCGTGATGAGGCTGAAACGACACGCGTGGAAACCCGCGTGGTTGCAAGTGACCCCGGCAGGACTCGAACCTGCGGCCTCGGGATTAGGAATCCTCATCGAAGAGTCGCGCCAAGCTGCGGAGAGCCACAAGCCACCACAATGAGCAACGGTTTGAGGGGGAGCGGCCTGCGCTGAGTTGCGCCGTATTGCGCTGCCTGCCCAGGCGTCGTTCCCAAAGATGTTCCCTAATGCCGCTCCTCGTTCCTGTGTCCCCATGGATAGGCCCTCAGTTCCTCGTCGCTCTGCGCCACGACAACACCTTTCACTTCCACCTCGCTCAGGCAGCCGCGAGTCAGTGCCGTCCCCGGAGCTCACTCACTCATCTCTGCCCAGCAGTCCTAGCAGAAGCATGCCTCCTTGAGGTCCACCTCTTCCACGTAGGTCCAGGCGTGCATGACGCACGAGTGGTCCCGCCAGTGGACGAGACCGAACGTGTGCCCGAGCTCGTGGACGATCTCCTTGATCGTTCGCTCGTATAGGAGCGCTGCGCTCGCGGGATGGCCGTAGTAATCGCGCCCGGCAGGGCTCGAAGCGAGGCCTGCGAGGCAAGCGGCCGCGGCTTCAGTCTGCGGCGAGATAGGGCAATAACATAATTGGCTAACCCCAACTAACCGCTATCGAGGTGTAGTCGCTCAGCCACTCTTCCGGCTGTACGCGGGTGCCCGTCTCGGCTGGTCGTGGAAAGTAGAGCCGACCGTCGATCCCTTCGTCCGCACCTCTCTTCTGCTCCCCCCGGACCTATCTGATTGATGTCGTCTCTTCAAACTCGCCGGTTCCCTTGATCTTCCGGACCTTGTTCCATGCGAGACACCTACCGTTCATCGCGACATACACGCCTGCCGGCAGACTCTGCGCGAATGCCAGCGCACTACCCAGATTGAAGAGACCGTCGGAACTCCCGAACTTATAGGGCACCATCGCCCCGGTGAGAACGATTGTCTTGTTCTTGATGGCTCGCCCCAGAGCGCTGGCTGTCACCTCCATAGAATCTGTGCCGTGCGTGATGACGATCCGCTCCGCTTTGCACTCCCGGCAACTCTCCGCGATGACCTCTCGCTCGGCACTGGTCATTTGGAGACTGTCAACCATCATCAACGTACGAATGTCTACCTTCTGTTTGCATCGACCCAGCTCGAGCATCTCCTGTACATGCGTCTCCCTGAAGACAAGCCTTCCTTCCAACTCGTCATACTCCTTGTCGAATGTCCCTCCGGTGACAAATATCTGGATAGCCATAGCGGATTCCTTCGCTGCGTCTCCTGTGGTGGGGTGCATAAGAGACATGACGAATAGACAAATCGGCGCACAGTCTGAACGCCGTGACTCGTCTTGAAGAGCTGGAAGGTCAACAGGACCGGCAACGGTTGACGCGCCTGCGGAACAGACGAGCCCGAACTCACTGTGTTGTCTGAGGAACCTCGATAGCAGTTTCCCCGTGTGCCTATGCTGTGCCCAGACATCCGACCACTCTTCTGGCGTGAATTGCTGCTCATATTCCCGGAACTCGTCCCGAAGCGATCCTACCGGCTTGGAGTACATTCCTAACTGCGTCTCGTTGCAGGCTTTGACTCTAACCCCGGACAGCGGATCGTAGAGTACCACGCTGCTCTCATCCAGACCCAACAGGACGCTCACATGTCGGCTGTCCTCCAACTTCTCAAGAAACAGCACACCACTCAATCCAAGTTGGT
>JBDHAC010000052.1:0-26594 GCA_039588275.1 Gemmatimonadota bacterium | reverse complement strand
CACACTTCGTCGTGCCGGGGCGAGCGACGAGTCCGGAACGGTTGAGCCCGTGAACGCATGGCTGGAGACGTACGAGAACATCGAGGCCGTCACGTTCGACTTCTACAATACGCTGGTGTATCCCCGCGCCGGGCGCGGTCGTGGCGTGATGCTGATGGAGTACCTTCAACGCGCGGGGCTCGAATCTGATCCGTGGGAGCACCAGATCCTGTACGATATCTTCGAGCCCCATGCCCGTGAGTACTCCCCCGCCCAATCGGGCGAACCGGGGAAGAGACATCGGGATCGCTTCGCGCAGCTGGTGTTCGACCGGCTCAATGTCCGGGTCTCGGGTCGGGCCGCCGCGGATCATGCCGCGGAGCTCTGGCGCATCGGGGCTTCCACGTGGCGCTGGTCTCCAATTGGCAATGCGGGCTGGCGCATTTCTGCGCGGATCTCGGGATCGGCGACCTGTTGGACCACGTAATTGCATCGGCGGAGATCGGCTTCGCCAAGCCCGAGCCCGAGATCTTCCACGAGGCTTGCCGCCGGCTCGGCGTCCCGCCGGAGAGAACCCTGCACGTCGGCGATTCGATCGTGGACGACCTCGAAGGCGCGCGCCACGCCGGTCTTCAGGCGGTCCTGGTGAAGCGTAGGCCGGATCGGGACGAGACGAGCCCGTCGATTCCCGATTTGCGTAGTGTGTTGGACGTTTGTGTGCCGGGGGCGTGAGACCATGGGACTCTACAGCAAGTGCATCCTACCCGGGCTGGTACACATGGCCTGCAGCGCGAAGCCGACCATGCGCCAGCGAGAGAAGGTCGTGCCGCTCGCCGAGGGGCGGGTGTTGGAGATCGGGATCGGTTCCGGTCTCAACCTGCCGTATTATGATGCCGCGAAGGTGACCAGGCTCTGGGGTCTCGAGCCTTCGCCAGAGTTGACCAAGCGTGCACAGCGTGCCGCGCGACCCGTGGGTTTCGAGGTCGAGTTCATCGGTCTGCCGGCGGATGAGATCCCGCTAGAGGCGGGGAGTGTGGACACGGTGCTGGTGACCTACACCCTGTGCACCATCGCGGAGACTCGACCCGCCCTACAGGAGATGGCTCGGGTGTTGAAGCCTAGGGGTCAGCTGATTTTCTGTGAGCATGGGGTGGCGCCGGACGCGAGCGTCAGACGCTGGCAAGAGCGCCTCAACCCGATCTGGAGGCGGCTCGGAGGCGGGTGCAACCTCAACCGCCCGATCCCGAAGCTCATCGAGGGTGGCGGGTTTCGTATCCGCGATCTGGACACCATGTACATTCCTGGATGGCGCCCGGGCAGCTTCAACTACTGGGGCACCGCGACACCGGTCTAGTCTGCTGGCCGGGCTCGAGTCCACTGACGCGGACATCAGATAGTCCCGTGTCCGGCGACGGAGGTTCCGGCGGATCGTATCCAGGATTATCGTCATCCCCATCCGGCCGAAACCCTCGAAGATCGCGAGCTGGCGGAGGAGGGCACGAATGCCCGACCTGAAGGAACGGAAGGCCCACTGGGAGACCATCTACGAAACGCGAGAGCCGGACGAGGTCAGCTGGTATCAAGCGAACCCGGAGCTCTCGATACGACTCACCCAGGCGGTGACCCGCGGCGACCTGAGTCAGCGTGTGCTGGACGTGGGCGGCGGCGCGTCGCTCCTGACGGATCACCTCCTGGATCTCGGATATCGTTCGATTGGCGTCCTCGACGTCGCTTCGGAAGCCCTCGCGCGAGTGAAGGATCGGCTCGGCAAGCAGGCGCGATTGGTGGAATGGTTCGAGGCGGATGTGACGAGGTTTGACTTGCCGCACCGGTGGGATGTGTGGCACGACCGGGCGGTGTTTCACTTTCTTACCGATCCGGAGGACCGCCGCAGGTACGTGAGCAGTCTGTTGAGCGCCCTGGACAGCGGCGGCCACGCCATCGTCGCCACGTTCGGGCCCGATGGGCCACCGAGGTGCAGTGGGCTGGACATCGTCCGCTACTCGCCCGAAGCGCTGGCGGAGGAGCTAGGGTCCGAGCTCACGCTACTGGAGGCGACCGAGGAGCTACATTCGACGCCTTCGGGAGCCAAGCAGGCGTTCGTGTACGGCGTCTTCCGCAGGTGATTCAGCCCGGCGGGCGATCTGGCGGGGAAGCGGATCCTGAGAGTCTGCTCGCGTTCGGACGCGAGGTGCTCGACCCCGTTCTCGAGGCCGCCGGCTTCCGCTTCCTGGCCGGGGATGCGGGTAGGGGATCCGGTGGTCACTACACGCGCGCCGATTACACGCGTGGGAGCCGGAGGCTGGAGCTCCATTATCGCCGCTCGCTGGGACTCGTGAGATACCACGTTGGACACGTATCGCTGGCCCACCGGGAATACGTCGACGCCGTGGCAGGATCGAGGGCGCCCCGAGAGTATCCCGGGTTCTCGGACGATCCGCGCGATGGCTTCCGACATCTGCGAGCCGACCTGGAGAGGTACGGCTCGGCATTTCTGGAAGGCTCCGACGAGGATTTCCGCCGGTTGGTCGAGTCGTCGGCGATGAGCCGGCGGGGCGGGATCTCGCGCCTGAATCACATAGAGCAGTCCAACCCGGACACGGCAGAGCGATCAGAGGAGAGCTGACAATGACCGATGCGGCGGCCGCGCAAGCTTCCTTGGAAGAAGTGCTCAAGGACGAGATCATTCGCATGTACCAAGAAGTCGCCGACGATCCGTCCGGTGAGTTCCATTTCTACCACGGACGCCAGGCGGCCGAGCTGTTCGAGTATCCGTCGGAGTGGCTCGACCGCGCGCCGCCGGGTGCTGTCGACTCCTTCGCGGGCGTGGGAAATCCGCACCTGCGCGCGGACATTCAGCCGGGCGAGACCGTACTCGATCTGGGAAGCGGGGCCGGTCTCGACGCGATCGTCGCGAGCAGGCGCACGGGTCCGACCGGCAGAGTGATCGGCGTGGACCTCAACCCGTCTATGTGTCTGAAGGCGCAAGCACACGCGGCAGCCGGCGGCTCGTCGATGGAGTGCCACGAGGGCCGCATGGAAGACATCCCGCTCCCGGACGCCTGCGTCGACGTCGTGATCTCGAACGGCGTGATCAACCTGTCCTTCCAGAAGCGCAAGGTCGTGGAGGAGATGTTTCGGGTGCTGAGGCCCGGCGGTCGCATATCGATCACCGATATCGTGAGCGCCAAGCAGCTGTCACAATCCATCGTGAACGATCCCAGGCTGTGGGCGGCCTGAATCGGGGGCGCTCTCCTGGAAGGAGAGATGTTCAGACTGCTCGAGGAGTCCGGTTTCGAGAAGGTGCGGTCCGCGGTGGTGCCGCGATTCCGATTCCGGAAGGAGTCGACGCAGAACGCCGCCGAGGCGTACGGGGTCAAGGCGGTCATGTTGACGGCGTCCAAGCCGGGCGAGGCTTGATGTGCGGTTCATCCCGCTCTGCTCCGATCTTGAGACGGGTGAGTGAATTGGGGTGATGGCGGCACAGGAGCGCCGACCGGTGTATAACAGCCCGATCGTAGGCTTTTTCATGAGGAGTCGTGCCGTCACCGATGAACGCGCATCAGAACCCGATTCGCGCGTCCCAATTGATCGTGCTTGCCGCTCTGTTCGGCGCCGCCTGCGGGGGCACCACCGAGCCGAACGGCGGTAACCAGCCTCCGGCGCCGCCGGCCGGCGTGCCGGCAGCGCTGGAGGTCGTTCAGGGCGCGAACCAGACCGGGATCGCCGGGCGCCCCCTGGACGCATCACCGACCGTGCGCGTGGTGGACGGCCGTGGCGACCCCGTTGCCGCGGTCGAGGTGAGCTTCGAGCCGGGCGCCGGAGCGGGCACCGTCACGAGACCCTCCGCCGTGACGGATGTGGACGGCCTGGCGAACGCCGGGAGCTGGACGCTCGGTCCCGACCCGGGTACGCACCGTCTGCGCGCGCGAGTAGACGGCGTCGCCCCCATCTTCTTCTTCGCGGTCAGCACGATTCCGCCCGCCGTATACGACATCGTGGTTCGCTTCAATGCGGGAAACCCGACCACCGAGCAGCAACAGGCGTTCCGCGTGGCCGAGGCACGCTGGCAAGCCGTGATCTCCGGCGATCTCACGGATATCACGATTAACGAAGACACCGGATTCTGTGGATCCTCGCAGCCCATCGACGAGACGATCGACGACTTGCTGATTCTGGCCGATGTGGTCGCTATCGACGGCCGCGGCGGCGTGCTCGGCTCTGCCGGACCGTGTGTGATTCGAAGCGCGAACGGGCTACCGCTGATCGGCCGAATGCGGTTCGACTCCGAGGATCTCCTCGACCTCGAGTTGGCCGGCCGATTGGACGAGATCATCGTGCACGAGATGGGGCACGTTTTGGGGATCGGCGGGCTGTGGGATGATCTCGGCCTGGTCGCCGAGACGAGCGGCGCGCAGGGCGAAGACCCACACTTCACCGGCCCTCAGGCCCGCGCGGCCTTCGATGCGGCTGGCGGCGAGCCGCTCGTGAGCAAGAAGGTGCCGGTCGAAGACGAGGGCGGGGGCGGAACGCGCTTCGTACATTGGCGCGAGCGCGTAATGGGGTCGGAGCTGATGACCGGGTTCGTCGACGACGGACCGAACCCGCTCAGCGTCGTCACCGTAGCGTCGCTGGGTGACATGGGATACGAAGTGGATTTGACCGCCGCCGAGGAATACACGGTGCCCTTCGCCGCTTCGGGGCTCGCGCGATCCCCCAAGCTGCCGCTCCGCAACGATATCCTACAAGGACCGCTCTACCGCGTCGACGCGAGCGGCCGCATCGATCTGATCAGGGACTTCTAGGTGGCCCGGACTCCTGCCATGGTCCGCTTCCTATTGCCCCTGATGTGCGCTTCAGTCGCGTTCGCCAGTTGCATCCGGCGCCCCGGGACGGGATCCACGTGGGTCGCCTGGGCCGCGTGTGTCGTCGGCGACCGCGTCGCCAACCCGACCGATCTGACCGGTGAGTACGAGATCACGCTGTATGCGACTTCCGGTCCAGAGGTCGGTGCAACGGTAGCCGGCCGGATGACGCTGTTCCCCCAAAGTGAGATTCTGCTTGCGGTGCCCGACGTGGACGGCACGCCGCTACCCGGCGCGTCGATGCCGCTGTACGGCTCGGCCGAGGTGGACCTCGATCGGGTGGGGGCAGCGGCCGCCGGTGAGCTGGGGAGCACCGACCCCGGGGCGCCCGGGGTCGGCGGCTACTCCCAAGCCGGTCAGGCCGACGTCCCGCCGGGCCTCACCCTGCGTTTCGGGGCCGAGGCGAACAGACGCGGTCAGGTTCGCTTCGACGGCACCTACATGGCGCTCATGGTTCGAGAGTCTGGTGCCGGTGGACTCGCGGGCGAGTGGCATAGCGGCAGCGTGGAGGGGGAAGAGGCGAGCGGCCGGTTCTGCGCTAACCGCCCCTGAGGAGAGCGCGGATCGCGACCACTGGCCTGGCTGTGGCCGGCCTGCCCGCCCCCGCGAATGCGCGAGCCCTGGACCCGGGCTCCTCTTGTTAGTAAGCGTACGGAGGGCGGTCACACCCGAACCGGGAGGTTGAATTGGCTAAGCAGATCCGTTGCGCCGACGTCGGGCTCGATTGCGATTACGAGGCATGGGCCGAGACAGAGGAGGAGCTGCTCGAGATGGTTGCCGATCACGCTCACAAGGCGCACGGGATTGATGAGGTCACGCCCGAGCTCCAGGAGCAGGTGTTGGCCGCAATGCGAGACGCCTAGGCGCGCACGCCGCACAGCTCTCCAAACGGCCACGAGGGCGAGATTCGCGATGCTGCTCAAACAGGCCACCCTCGCGGCTGTAGCTGAAGGCAAGGTCACGCTGGCCTTCCGGCGCTGGCGAAAACCCACCGTACGCACAGGCGGCACGTTGACCACCTCGGTCGGCGTCCTGTCGATCGACAGCGTGGAGCCGATCGGGCTCGAGGACATCTCCGAGGAGGATGCGCGGGTTGCCGGTCACTCTGATCTCCGGAGTCTGCATGCCGCCCTTTCGACACGCCCCGACGGCACCGTCTACCGAGTCTCCTTTCATCTCGCAGGTCCCGACCCACGCATCGAGCTCAGGGCCAGGGTTCCGCGTACCGTCGAAGAGTTGGATCAACTGAGGTCACGGCTCGCGCGTTGGGACGCGGCCAGCACCTCGGGGCCGTGGACGCTTTCGGTATTGCAGCTCATTGATCAAAAGCCGGCGGTACGGGCAGCCGACCTCGCGGAGACCGTCGGGCAGGAGACGAAACGCTTCAAGGCGAACGTCCGAAAGCTCAAGGGTCTGGGGCTCACGGAAAGCCTCGAGATTGGGTATCGGCTGTCACCGCGTGGCGAGACGTTGCTCGCACACTTGAGCTCGGAGTCATGAAGGCGACATGAGCGGCGCTGAGCCCGGGTTCCTGAATCTGACACCCGCAAACATCGAACGAGAACACATCTGCTGTGCGATCGCAGGGAAGCAGCACCAGGAGGGAGTGGACCGGAAGAAGGCCTTCTTGTCGTGCGGCTTCAAGCAGGGCCTCGTGTTCCGAAAATACGATGTGCGCGGCAAGGTGTTCATCGAATACGCACCCGCCGAGGCCGCCTGGCGGCCGGTCGTGGCCCCGGATTACCTCGTCATCCACTGCCTGTGGGTATCGGGGCGTTATCAGGGCCGGGGGCTGGGTCGCGAATTGCTCGAGTACTGCCTCGACGATGTCGGCGAGCGTCGGGGCGTCGTCGCGGTCAGCGGCCGGCGCCCGTACCTGACCGACACCCGATTCTATCTACATCAAGGCTTCGATCTCGTCGAACACACCGACACCGGTTTCGACCTCGTATGCTATCGAGCGACCGAAGATGCCCCCCCGCCCCGCTTCGCCGCTCGAGCGAGGCGGGGAACGGTATCCCAGGTCGAAGGGGTGCACTTCGAGTACGTGCACCAGTGCCCCTTCGTCTCCGATTGTCTCCGCAACATGTCCGCGGTGGCACGCGAGCCCGACCTGCCAGTCACGACGAGAGAGCTGACTACGGTCGAGAGCGCGCACGATGCCGCATCTCCCTTCGGCACGTTCGGCGCCTTCCTGCACGGTCGGCTGATCACGCACGAGCTCATGAGCGACAACAAGTTCCGGAAGCTGCTGCAATGCGAGTTGGGATCCGGAGCGGCGTGAGATGATGCGCTTGTGGCTGTCCGTGGTACCGATTCTGTTGATCGTCTCGTCGCTCGCCGCGGTCCTCATCGCGTGGCGCTCGGGCCGTCGCAAGAATCGAATCGTGGTCGGCGCGGCGCTGTCGCTCATCGGTATCGTCGGTCTACTCGGCCTGCTCGGACCCACGTTCTCCATAGCAGGCGGCTTGTTCATCGGTGGGGTCGGCATCCTCCTCCTGCTCGCCGCACTGAAAAGCGAGGACGCTGCGGAATGAGCCGTCTTGCGAGCGGCTGACAGAGGGCTTAATTGGGCCTTGAGGACAACCCTCGCACACCGCTGAAACTCGATGGAGACGGCTACCGTGCTGGATCTAGATTTGACAGGAGACGAGATCGACGAGCTGCGGCACGTTCTGGAGAGCTACCTTTCGGACCTGCGCATGGAGATCGCCGACACCGACAGCTTCGATTTCCGAGCAATGCTCAAACAGCGCAAGCAGGTGATCACCAAGGTGCTCGATGCGCTGCCGACGGTCGGAGAGTCGACGGAGTAGCGTTTCGTCAGCGATTCCTGTCGACGTCACTCGCGAGAACGATCCGTTGAGGATGTGAAGGGCAAATGAGCCTGGTCGACCTGTTCCACTCGATAGCCACAGGTCCCGCGCGTCGGCGCTCGTGGCTCACCCCCGTCGGACTCGTCGTGTTCTCGAGCCTGCTGCTCCTGGTGGTTCTCGCAGGGTTGCTGACGGACCGCGTGGTCGGCATGCCGCGCCTGCTGCCCGGCGCCGCGGGCTCCGTGATTGGAACCGTCCTCCTGGCGGCAGGCCTCCTGCTCTGCGGCTCGTGCGTGGCACTGTTCGCACAGGCGAAAGGCACGCCGGTTCCCTTCAATCCGCCGCGCCAGCTAGTGGTGACAGGACTCTACGCCTGGACGCGTAATCCGATGCTCACCGGCGCCTTCGCCTGCCTGTTCGGGCTCGGCTTTCTTCTCCATTCTCTCTCGATCGTCGTCGTCTGGACCCCGCTGTTCGTGGCCGCGAACGCGATCGAGTTGAAACGGGTGGAAGAGCTCGAGCTCGAGCGACGCTTTGGAGCGAGCTACGTCGAGTACCGGAAGCGGGTGCCGATGTTCTTCCCTAAGCCACCAGCTTCCACCTCCGGGCATTCCGACCGCAGCGGCTCGACATGACGCGGAGGAGCTCTTGATGCGGTTCTCGGTTCGCCTCGCGCTGGTCTCGGCCGCTCTGCTGTCGCTGCTCGCCTGCCAGAACGCCGTCCCGGATTCGCTCGACCCGGCTCACGCCGCCGCCATCCAGGACAGCGTCAGCGATATGGCCGCGGCGATCGCCCGTGATCTGGAACGAGACGGCCCGACGGCGTGGCTGTCGTACTTCCTCGATGGCCCTGAGTTCTTCATGGCGTCAGACGGGAATCTCGTGTTCCCGAGCATCGACTCTGCCACGAGCTTCGTGCGCGGCTTCGCACCCGGGATCGCGGACATGGAGCTCGTCTGGGAAGACATGCGGGTTGATCCGCTCTCTCCAGGAGCCGCCGTGCTGGGCGCCTCATATCGCGAGGTGCTCACGGACACTGCGGGGAGCGAGCTGCGCTTCCGGGGCTACTTCACGGGCCTGGCGGTGCACACGCCCATGGGATGGCGGCTGCGCGACCTGCACTGGTCGAGTCCGCTGCCGGAAACACCTTGATGAGGCCGCGATACCCGGGGTTGCACCCGCGGTGCCTGCGGCTAATCACCGGGATGGCTTTGGCCTCATGGATCCCGGCGCTCGCATGCGCGCCGCTCGTCGTCCAGAGCGGGATCGAACGCCATCAGGGGCAGCGGCTCACCAGCACCGAGGAGATCCGCTACCTGCTGTATCTGCCTGACGGTTACGGCGAATCCCGGGAGACCTGGCCCCTGTTGTTGTTCCTTCACGGGGCCGGCGAGCGCGGGAGCGACCTCGGGCTCGTGGCCATCCACGGCCCACCCAAGCTGATCGAGTCAGGCGAAGCGTTCCCGTTCATCGTCGTGTCGCCACAGCAGGCCGAGGGCGGGTGGTGGTCGGCGCGATCGCTGTACCGACTTCTGGAGCACCTCATGTCGGAGCTTCGGGTGGACCGCGAGCGCGTCTACCTCACGGGTCTCAGCATGGGAGCCTTCGGCGCCTTCGACCTCGCGGCCGACCACCCCGATCTGTTCGCCGCGATCGTCGCGATCAGCGGCGGCGAGGCCTCCGCTCTGCTCGGGTGGTGCCCGTTCATGGGGGTCCCGATCCGCGTGTTTCACGGCGAGCTCGATGAAGTGGTTCCGGCCCGGCTCTCCCGAGAGGTGGCACGGCAGCTCGAAGGGTGCGGGAACGAGGTCGAGCTGACTATCTACCCAGGGGTCGGCCACGACGCCTGGACGCAGACGTACGAGGACCCAGCGCTATGGGAGTGGCTGCTGCAACAGCGTCGTCGCGACCCTTGAGAGCCCCGGTCCAGTCCAGACAGGGATATGGGTAGGATCGCGCTGTTCGTGGTCGCCGTCGGTGGTCTCAGCTACCTGATCCTCGACCTGGTGGTGGGCGGTCTGATCGGTGTTTCCTTGAGTCCGGTCGTTTCCGTCTCCGTATCCGTCATCATCGCGGTCATCGCCTGGACGGTACTCATCTGGATGGCCGGAGACCGGCTCGGGCGAAGGACGAATACCCGACCGATGGATGCCCGACCGGCAGATCGTCGGTCGGAAGATGCCGGACCGGACGAGGCGTGATGGACCCCGAGTCGATGGTCCCGCACGGGCTCGCGCTCCGCGCGTACTTTCGCGGCGACGTCGGGGCGCAGCTCCTGGTCCGACGCGACGACGGCGTCGAAGCGTTCCTGCCGGCGAGCCTGTTCTTTCGCTCGCCCGATGAATTCTGGCCCATCGAGGTGATGGCGCTGAAACACTGTCGCGGGCGCGTGCTGGACATCGGTGCCGGGAGCGGGCTGCACAGCCTCTTCCTGGAATCGGAAGGCCGGAGGGTCACGGCGCTGGACATCAACCCCGATGCGGTGGATATCATGATCGAGCGCGGGTTGAGCGATGTGCGCTGTGTCGACGTTCTCGATTTCGAGGGAGGACCGTTCGACACGTTGCTGATGCTGGGGCACGGCATCGGGATTGTGGGAGATCTCTCCGGGCTACGAAGCTTCCTCGTCCGGACGCGTCGGTTGACCGGCAAAGACGGGCAGCTGCTCACCGATTCGCTGGACGTGCGCCGCACGGACGATCCAGAGCATCTCGCCTATCACGAGGCCAATCGGGAAGCCGGTAGGTACGTAGGAGAGACGCGGGTGCAGTTCGAATTCGAGGATCGGGTCGGACCCTACTGCAGCTGGTTGCACGTCGATGCACGGACGCTGGAGCACCATACGGCGCTGGGCGGCTGGGAGTGCAAAGTGCTGCTCGCGGAGGAGAGCGGCGAATACCTGGCGCGCCTGACGCCGGTGTCGACCGGGTAGAGGAAGGCTCCCGATGCGACTCTTCGCCGCCCTGAGGTCCATCGTCTACGCGAGCGTCTTCATCGGCCTCTGGGGTTGGGTGGCGCTGCAAGTGCGGGTCTACGATCCGGCCATCGGTATACGGTTGCCGGCCGTCAGCCGAGTGGTGGGTGCATTCCTGATGGCACTGGGCACGGCAGTCGCGATCACTTGCGTCGCCTCGTTCGTCGCGCGGGGGCGCGGGACGCCGGCACCGTTCGACCCACCCGCCCGATTCGTCGTCTCCGGGCCTTATCTGTGGGTTCGGAACCCCATGTACGTCGGTGGACTGGCCATGCTCGTCGGGTTCGGTCTGTGGCACGGTTCCGCCTCCATGCTACTGTTCGCCGGGCTGCTCTTCATCCTCGTCCACGCGTTCGTGGTCCTTTACGAAGAGCCGCAGCTCGAAGGCCGATTCGGAGAGCCGTACCGCGAATACAAAAGGACGGTGAGGCGCTGGGCATTGCGCCTGCCGCGGCAACCAACGGATGGGGAGGACGGCTGACCATCGCAAAACGACTCGTCCGGGTAGCCCTGCTCGCAGCCTTCGTCGGTTTGGCGGGACCGGCCATCGCCGAGGCGCAGCTCGTCACGATCGGCGGTGGAGCGCTCCTCAGCGAGCGCCCGGCCGAGCCCGTGCTCGAGCTGCACGGGGAGACCCCACCGTTCGCGGGGGCAAGAGCCTATGTGACCGTGTCGTGGACCGACGAGAGCTGGAATCCCACGCTCATCACCGCTGCCGAGCGCCCGGTGCTTCGCGTCGGCCAGGCGTTTGTCGGTCTGGGCGCGGGGCTGCTGTGGCTCGACGCCAACGACTACTCGCCATACCCCATGCTGGTGAGCTCGACCGTCGTGCCGCTCGGAATCCCGCGGACTTCGTTCGTGATGATCGCCTCGACGTTGCCTTTCGAGGACTTCGACTGGTCGCTCGTCCTGAAGGTCGGTGTCACCGTACTGTTTGTGAGGTAGTGGGACGGCGGGGGACTGACGATGGAAGAGGTGTCGATCGGTCTGTGGCGCGTGCCGCTGGCACCGTTGGCGAGCGTGAACGCCTACGTGCTGGGTGACGTGCTGGTGGACTCCGGGGCGCGCTTTTCGGTGCGTCGACTGCTCGCGGCGGTCGGCGGCCTTGATTTACGCGCGCACGCCGTCACCCACGCACATTTCGATCACGTCGGGTCGAGCCACGCGATCTGCGAGCATTTCGGGATCCCGCTCTGGTGCGGTGATGGAGATCGGGAGGCGGTCGAGTCAGGCGATCTGAGCCGGATCCTGCCGAAGCCAAGATCCTGGGTCGCCGCCATCGGAAAACCGTTCGCAGGCCCCGGTCACCCCGTCTCGCGCACCCTGGAGGAGGGAGACGAGGTGGGTGGTTTCGTCGCGATCGCGTGTCCGGGTCACACCCCGGGCCACCTCGCGTTCTGGCGGGAGAGCGACCGCGCGCTGGTCCTCGGAGATGTCGTCTTTCACCGTAACCCGGTCACGTTGCGGAAGGGACTGACCGAGCCGTTCGAGGCTGCCACGAAGGACCCGCGGATGAATCGCGACTCCGCTCGGAAGCTCGCGGCGCTGGAACCGGCCGTCGTCTGTTTTGGCCACGGCTCGCCGCTGCGTGACCCACGGCGATTTCAGGACTTCGTCTCCACGCTGCCGGGCACCTAACTCGGCTTCGCGCGACGATCGACGGGAGCGGCTCGATGACCTGCTCGTGCGGCCTGGCATCGGAAGCGGAATGCAAACAGCATTTCGAGGAGATCCTCGCGAAAGAGTTCTCCGACTACCGCTACGGCAAGATCCACCGGCTCACCGTGGACACGTATTCGCTGCAACACCCCGATCCGTACATGATCTCGGCCAAGTCCTTCGCTGCCCACCTGACGGGGATGTGCTGCGCGATGGAGTACAAGGGCGATCCTGAACTGCTGCGGACGCTACAGCAGTGGCTGAACGGAAAGCGTGAAGACCTCGCCAAGCCCGCCCTCTTGGAGCGGCTGGGCGAGCTCACGATCGCTCACATCCTCGGCGCCGAGGATGTGATCGAGCACGAGAGACTCGTCAGGGAGTGGGCGGTGGATGTCTGGAGCGCGTATGCCGTCTATCATCCGTTGGCGCGAGACTGGATCGAAACGGCAGGGCAGGAACACGAATCACGAAAACAGGGAGGATAGATCATGGGACTCAGCCAAACCTTGTTGCCCGAGTTCGACCACGAGATGGCGAACACCCGCAGGGTCCTCGAGCGGATTCCTAACGACAACCTGGACTGGAAGCCGCACGAGAAGTCGATGGCGTTCGTCGGCCTGGCGACGCACATGGCCAACCTGCTGAGCTGGACCGTCATGACGATCGAGCAGGACAGCTTCGACATGGCTCCGGTGGGGGAAGAGCCGCATCACGTCGAGCCCGTCGCGTCCGTGGAAGAAGCGCTGGCGACGTTCGACAATAACCTGGCCGACGCCCGCGCCGCGATCGAAGGCGCCAGCGATGAGCACCTGCTCGGAACGTGGACGTTCTTGGCGGGCGGCGAGGTCATCTTCTCCATGCCGCGGATCGCCGTGCTTCGGAGCATGGTGATCAACCACATCATCCACCACCGCGGGCAGCTCGGTCTGTATCTGCGTCTGAACGATATTCCGGTTCCGGCGGTGTACGGACCGACGGCCGACGAGGCGCCTGAAAACTTCGGTTGATCGACACGAGAACGTACGGGCACGGCGGCCCGCCCGTGGTGCTGATTCACGGCGGGCCCGGCGCTCCCGGGCACATGGCGCCAATCGCTCGGGAGCTGGCAGGGGAGTTTCGGGTTCTGGAGCCTCTCCAGCGCGGCAGCGGCGGGACGCCGCTCACCGTAGCCCGCCACCTCGATGACATGCACGAGGCCATCGTGGCCTTCTCGGGCGAAGGGCCCGTCCACCTGGCCGGCTCCTCCTGGGGAGCCATGCTGGCGCTCGCGTACGCGGCCTCTCGACCAGACCGGGCGTTGAAGCTCGTCTTGATCGGCTGCGGCACTTTCGATCCGCTCGCCCGCGCGCGCTTCGAAGCGACGGTGAAGGAGCGCATGGACGAGCGCCTCCGTGAGCGCATTGCCGGTCTCGAGGCCGAGATCGCCGATCCGGATGAGCGGCTGAGAATCAAGGCGGAGCTGCTCCTCCCCATCTACTCCCACGACCCGGTCACGACGGATCTGGAGAACGAGCGCGTCGATGCGCGCGCGAACCGGGAGTCGTGGGAGGACATGCTGCGGCTGCAAAGAGAGGGCGTGTATCCAGCCGCCTTCGCGGCGATCGAGGCCCCGGTCCTCATGCTACATGGGGCCAGAGACCCGCACCCGGGTCACCTGATCAGAGCGAGCCTCGAGCGATACCTTTGCCACCTCGAATACCACGAGTGGGAGGCGTGCGGCCACTTCCCATGGGTGGAGCGGGAGGCGCGCGATGACTTCTACGCGCGACTCAGGAGTTGGCTTTCCTCCCCCCACGGCCCAACTTAGGTCGGCTCCTCACCGGATTCTTCCGACCCATCGTTTCTGCCCGAGGAGGTGAACATGGTTGCGATCACGTCACTGTGGCTTCCGATCCTGTTAGCGGCGGTCCTCGTCTTCCTGGTGAGCTGGCTCATCCACACGGCCCTCAACTACCACAAGAGCGACTTCGGCGAGTTGCCGTCGGAGGACGCGGTCATGGACGCGCTGCGTCCCTTCAACATCCCGCCTGGGGACTACGCGATTCCACGCGCCGGGGACATGGCGACCTTCAAGAGCCCCGAGTTCCAGGAAAGGCTGAACAAAGGCCCGGTAGCGTTCATCACGGTGTTGCCCACCGGGCCGTTCAAGATGGGTGCGAGCCTCGTGCAGTGGTTCGTCTACTGCATCGTGGTCGGGCTGTTCGCGGCCTACATCGCCGGGCGGGCGCTGGGACCGGGAGCCGAGTACCTGTCGGTGTTCCGCTTTGCCGGCTGCACGGCGTTCGTCGGCTATGCCCTGGCGCTTCTGCAGAACTCGATCTGGACCAAGAAGGCGTGGAGCTCGACGCTCAAGTCGATGTTTGACGGTCTTGTTTACGCCCTGCTCACGGCGGGTGCGTTCGGGTGGCTGTGGCCGGCCGCCTAGCCGAGTGATGAACGGGCGGCCTTCCCCGCGAAGGTCGCCCGAGATGTTAGCCGCCTGCGTCTGGATCGAGGTCGCGGGGTGCACCACGGGTTGGGGGAATCGCGATGAACATCCGCGAGATGACGCGCGCCGACTGGGAGCGCGTAGGCGCGATCTACGAGCAGGGAATCGCGACCGGCCTCGCCACGTTCGAGACGACGGCACCCGAGTGGGAGGAGTGGGACGGCGACCACCTGACGGCGTGTCGCCTGGTCGCCGAGATCGGCGGGCCATCGGATGTCGTCGGATGGGCGGCGTTGAGCCCCGTCTCGGACCGGTGCGTGTACGGTGGGGTGGCAGAGGTGAGCGTGTACGTGGACTCGGCGAGCCACGGACTGGGCGTGGGATCGGCGCTCCTCGAGCGCCTGATCGAAGATTCCGAGGCCGAAGGGTTCTGGACTCTCCAGGCAGGCGTGTTCAGCGAGAACGAGGCCAGCGTTCGGTTGCACGAGCGATTGGGGTTTCGTGTAGTGGGGGTTCGGGAGAAGCTCGGAAAGCTGGGTGGAGAGTGGCGTGACGTGCTGCTGCTCGAACGACGAAGCACAAGCGTGGGAGTGTCCTAGCAGACGCTGAGACCAGGGGTTGAGGCCAGGTATGGACTTCTCGAATCCAGCATCGGGCGCCGCGGAGCGCGCCGGCACCTATACGCGGCAGCTCCTCGATCTGCTCGGAGACCGCGATCCGTTCGATGTACAGCGGGAGCTCGTGGCCTGGCTGCGCGATGCCGTCGCGGACATGGATGAGGAGAGTCTTCGGCGGCGCGAAGCTCCCGGCAAATGGTCCGTCCTGGAGGTGGTTGGACACCTCGCCGACACCGAGCTCGTGTACCGCTACCGCATGCGGATGAGCGTCGCGCAGCCGGGGGAGCCGATCGCCGGCTACGACCAGGATCGCTGGGCCACCGGGCTCCGCTACAACGAAGACACCGTGGCCGACCTGTTGGCGGAGATCGAGTTCCTGCGCGCGGCGAACCTGGCCTGGGTCGCGGGGCTCACCCCCGAGGAGCTCGGCCGCGCGGGAGTCCACGAGGAGCGTGGGACGGAAAGCGTCGAGCATATCGTGAAGCTGCTGGCGGCCCACGATCTCGTGCACCGGGCTCAGATCGAGCGCATCAAGGCCGCCGTCCTCTGACGGCGACCCCCAGTTTGACAGGCGACCCCAATTTGACGGCGACCCCGCTGCCGCATCGCACATGAGCCGGATCGACCACCTTGTCTACGCGGCGCCGGACCTCGGCGTCGTCGTGGAACGGGTCGCCCGGCTCCTGGGCGTCCGGGCCGCGCCCGGCGGGCGGCACGCACGTTGGGGCACGCGGAACGCGCTCCTCTCGCTCGGTGCGGACGTTTACCTGGAGATCCTCGCCCCGGACCCCGAGCGAGCGCGCCCCGAGCCGCCGACCCTCTTCGGACTGGATCGGCTGGAGGCGCCGCGTCTGGTGACCTGGGTGGCAAAGGAATCGGATCTCGAAGCGCGTGTCGAGTCGGCTGCCACCGCCGGCGTCCACCTGGGCGAGATCCTCACCGGGAGTCGGGAAAGACCCGACGGAAGCCTCCTCTCGTGGCGCCTGACGGATCCCGAGACGGTCCTGGCGGAGGGCGTGGTGCCGTTCCTCATCGACTGGGGCGCATCCCGGCACCCCGCGACGGACGCCCCGGGGGGCTGCACGCTGTCGAGCCTTCGCGCCGAGCACCCTGATCCCGCTCGCGTGTCGGCGATGCTGGAGGCGATAGGGTCCGACATGCGCGTCGAGGCGGGGCTGGCTCCGGCCCTTGTCGCCACGATCCGGACCCCCACGGGGGACGTCGAGCTTCGATAGTGGATGGCGGGAGGTGGCGGCAGGTCGACACTCGGGATCCATTGCAGAGCCCGAACACATACAAACGAACTCTCAGTCCCAGTGTGGCTGACACCTTGATGACATGCGCATCTGCCTGCTGACCACCCAGGACCTGGACTCCGACACGATACGGGAAGATGACTGGCCGTGTGACCCGCGGCCGTTTCTGCCCGAGGCGACGTGGGAGCTCGAAATCCTGGAGAAAGAAACGGCGGTCCAGCGCGTGATCGCTCGCTCCCGCGAGGGGTTCGACCTGTTCTTCAACCTGTGCGACGGGGCGTGGGACGAAGACACGCCCGGCATCGAGGTGGTGCAGACGCTGGAGCGACTCCACGTGCCTTTCACCGGTGCGGCTTCCGAGTGCTACGAGCCATCTCGCGAGGTCATGAAGCGCGTGTGCCGGGCGTGGGGCATTGATACACCCGGCTACGTGGTCGCGGAGACGGAGGCCGATGTCGAGCGGGCTGCGGACATGCTGACGTTCCCGATGTTCGTGAAGCATCCGAGCAGCTACGCCAGCGTCGGGTTGACCCGGGACTCGCGGGTCGAGACGCCCGAAGCGTTGCGCGAGCAGGCGCACATCATGATGGACCGCTTTGCCGGCGCCCTGATCGAAGAGTTCATCGAGGGCGTCGAATGCACCGTCCTGGTGGCCGAAAACCCCGACGACCCCGCGAGTCCGACCACCTACACCCCCGTCCAGTACCGCTTCCCCGAGGGCGAGAGCTTCAAGCACTCGGACATGAAGTGGGTCGATTACGCGCAGATGGAGAGCTTCCCTGTCGAGGACCCCGAGCTCGCCGCCCGTCTCCGCGATGTATCGGCGCGGTTCTTCGTGGGTCTCAACGGATCGGGCTACGCCCGCTGCGACATCCGCGTGGATGCAGAGGGGCGGGTCTTCATGTTGGAGATAAACCCAAACTGCGGCGTCTACCACGATCCTGACGAGGCCGGGAGCGCCGACTTCTGTCTGCTGAACGATCCCACCGGGCACGAGGGCTTCACGCGCCAGATCGTCGAGGCCGCGTTCCGCCGACACGAGCGGCGGACGCGAGGGTGGGAGGTGCGCGCCCGCCGGGATGAAGACTACGGGCTGTACGCCACCCGTCCGATCGAAGCGGGGGAGCGGATCATCCGGTTCGAGGAAGAGCCTCATTCCCTGGTGACACGCTCACACGTGGAGGCCAATTGGACGGACGAGCGGCTGGAGTGGTTTCGGCGCCACGCGTGGCCGCTGACGGATGAGCTGTGGGTGGTGTGGAGCCGCGATGCCGAGGACTGGAAGCCCATCAACCACGCATGCGACCCCACGGCATGGCTCCAGGGGCTGGACGTGGTGGCGAGATCTCCGCTCGATGCCGGCGACGAGATCACGATGGACTACGCGACGCTCTACAACGAGCGAATGCCGAACTTCGAGTGTGGCTGCGGCTCGGCCGATTGCCGCGGGACGATTCGCGGCGACGACTATCTGCAGGACTTCGTCGCCCGCTACGGTGACCATGTGTCAGACTACGTGAGGGAGAGACGGCGTCAGCGGGTCGAGACGGGAGTGCGACTGGCGAGTCCTTAGGACTCGGTAGTCACGGTTGGTTGGCATGAAGCCTCTCATACGCGTCGTAGGGGGACTTCTGGGTGGGGGCATCCTCTACTCGCTGTGGCTGGCTCTCTACCTGGGCGTCGGGCGCGGCAGGGGCCTCATCGAGGCCGTACTTTGGCTGTTGGCGCCAATCGTCACCGCGATCGGCTTCGCGGGGGGCGTTGTCCTGGCGGCCAGGTGGATGACCCGGCGCCCCGCCGGGCCCGCCGATCAGGGGACGCGGGCGGGAAGGATGGCCACGACGTTCTGGCGTGTCCTGCCGTGGCCGCTGGTAGGGTGCGCGATCGGCGCGCTGGCCATCTACTGGTATGGCCCCATGCTGATCGTGTTCACGATGTTCATGGGTGGCGTGCTGGCCCTCACGGTGCGCGAGGGCCGCGCGCCGGAAGGGAGATGACCCATGAGTCCGAAAGCATATCTGTATATCTCGGGGACGATCTTCGCCGTGGTAGGCTCCGCCCACCTCGTGCGTGCCGCTCTCGGGGTGCCGGTGGTCGCGGGAGAGTGGGAGTTCCCGATGTGGCTCTCCTGGCCCGGCGGCGGGGTCGCGATCATCCTCTGTTTCTGGGCCTTCAGGCTGGCCGGGAAGGACGGCGTGTCCTCGTAGAATCGGCGCTCGATTGCCACGAGCGCCGTCCGCCGACGCCACCGATCACACGGCGCGCGTGCCCCGCTGCTGATACCGAAGTTGAACACGAACTGAAGAGGAGACCATGACTCAGACTCTGTCTCCCCCGTCGGAGACGTACGAGCGCCAAAGAGAGCTGCGAGCCCTGCAAACGATCCCCGGCATCGGGGAGAGCCTCAGCCAGGATCTGTGGGATCTCGGGATCCGCCAGGTGGAAGACCTGAGGACTGCCGATCCGGAGCACCTGTACCGCCGGCACTGCGCCCAGGTCGGTGCCGACGTCGATCGCTGCGTGCTGTACGCCTACCGGTGTGCGGTCTATTACGCGGCCAACGAGAAGCACGATCCCGAGTTGCTGAAGTGGTGGAACTGGAAGGACTGGCATGTGTGACCTGCGGCGATCGGCGCATTCACTCCTCATGGTGCTGGGTGCGATATCGTTGGTGGCCTGCGCTCGGGACGGGGCGGGCTCCTGGGAGAGCTTCCAGAGCGAGCGCTTCGGGTACACGATCGCGTATCCCGGGGGCTGGACGCTGATCGAAGCACAGCCATGGAACGAGGAGATGGTCCGCCAGTCGGAGTTCCTGGCCGAAGGCGAGCTCGAGAAGCTCACCTTCCTGGAGCCTCCAGGAGGCGCCTGGCCCGGACAGTTCGAGCTCCGCGTGCTGCCCAATCCCGAACGACGGAGCCTGGACGAGTGGGTGCAGAGCTTCCGGCTAGCGAACCTGTCGCACGTGAACATGACGGATACGACGCTCGCCGGGCTGCCCACCAAGCGTTGGACGCGCTACGCATACGATCTGATACACGGCGAGTTCGTAACCGTCGCGGGGGACCGGGCCTACTACCTCAGCTTCGACGCGAACAGCGAGGAGAACCCCGATTTCGACGCGCATCAGCGGATCTACCAACACATGGTGGGCAGCATCGCCCTGACCGGGCCGTAACCGCTGCGAGCGAGCATGGAACTGAGAACGGACTTGTTCGATTTGTGGGTTTATCACCGTCAGAACGTGGAGCCCGAGTACTTCCTGCTGCACACGTCGCAGGAAAAAGCCGACAAGTGGTTCAAGGGTGGTCGATTCTGGCAGATCCTCGGGGGCCACGTCGGCGAGGATGAAGAGATCGCCGACGCACTCCTGCGCCCGCTCGAGGAGCAGGGGATGGTGGTGGAAGGGATCTGGGCGGTGGAGCACTCCTACATCATCTACAACCTCCGTCGACGGGGCGTGGAGCTCTACCCGGTGTTCGCCGCGCGCGTCGTCGGTCCCGTGGACGTCGAGCTGACCTGGGAGCACTCCGAGGCCGGGTGGTTCACGGCGGACGAGTGCTACGAGCGAGTTCGGTTCCGAGGCACCCGCGAGGGTCTGGACTGGACGAGGCACTACGTGTCAGAGGTGGAGGAGCCGTTACAGGAGCTGCGGGTCGTTTGAACAGCGGCGAGCGGTTCGGGCCCTGGATCAGCCCGCAGAGGGTGCATGAAGTCGTGGCCGTGCTGATGGTCTTCGGCGGCCTGGGTCACTCGGGAGCGACGTTCTTCGCCTTCGATGAGCGGAGCCCGGAAGCCATGTGGTTCATGAGCGCCGGGCTGATGATGGCGTTTCTCGGGTTCCTTAATCTCGCCGCGGCCGGCGCTCGCGGCCGGGTGCGGCGCCTCAGTCTGCTGACCGAAGCGGCGAACGTGCTCGCGGCCGTCTTCCTGATCCCCCTCTATCTCACGATGCGTGCGCTGGTGTCGATCGGACTGCTCTCACTCGCCGCAGTCGCATTTTGGCTCGAGCTCCGGAACCTGCGGGCGCGGCCGCGCTCCTGAGTCTCGGACGATCCTCCGCCGCGCTATCTCTGATAGCGCTTCAGCACTTCCACGGCGCGCTCGTTGTCCTCGATCGAGTTGTAGAAGTGCGGTGAAAGGCGGACGAACGGTCCGCGCGAATCGATGATCACGTCGTTCTCGGCGAGGTAGGCCACCGCGCCCTGCGGGTCGGGATGACGCGCCAGGACCAGAGCTGAGCGCCGCTCCGGGCTCGGTGACTCGTGAAGCGCGAGTCCCGCGCCGGCGAGCCGGTCGCGGAGATCGCCTGCCAGTGCACGGTTGCGCTCGCGAATCCGCTCGATCCCCGCCTCCTCGATCACGGCCAGCCCTCCCGCCGCTGTGTAGACGGCGCCCATGGGCGGCGTGCCCATTTCGAAGCGGCGCGCGTCTCGCCGCGGGGTTGCGTCGCGCAGATCGAAGGCGAATTGGTCCTCGACGCCGAACCACGACAGCGTCGTTGGCGCCATATCGACGTCCGGACGCACGTACAGGTACGCGAGCCCGGGACCACCGCACAGCCACTTGAGCAAGCCCGAGACCAGGAAATCGACTCCCAGTGCTCGAACGTCGATGGGCAGCTGGCCGTTCGACTGGTACGCGTCGAGGAGCACCCGAGCGCCGGCCTCGTGCGCGATCGACCCGATGGCTGCCGCGTCCTGAACCGCTCCTGTGGAGAAGAAGACGTGCGACGTGACGACGAGCGCCGTCCGCTCGTCGATCGCGTCCGCCAGCGCATCGAGCGGGATCTCGATTCCATCCGGGCTGCGAACGATCTCCACCTCGATGCCGAGCGCCTGACGCGACAGGAAATGATGGCCCACGGTGGGGAAGTCGAGCTCGGTGAGGACAACCTTCGGTCTCTGGCGCACGTCGGTGGCTCCCGCGACGGCTCCCGCGACCGCCGCCAGGGTCGCGGAGACGCTGGGCATGAGGGCGATCTCGTCGCCGGAGGCCCCGATCGTACGCCCGAGCGCGGCGCGCACCTCGTCGAGCTTCGCCATCCAGATCTGGTACCAGGCACTGGCCCCGAGCTCGTTCCACAACTCCTCGAAGCGCCGGCGCTCCTGCATCGCCCGTCGCGACAGCGCTCCGAGCGAGTTGGAGTTCAGGTACGCCTTGCGCTCCAGGATCGGGAATTCGGCGCGAAGGAAGTGGGGCTCTCGCGCCGGGCTGGCCGGCCGCCCGACTCTACGGGTATCGTTCATCCGCGGGCTGGCAGGACGGGAGACTCGGAGGCGCGCATCGATCGCCCGTCACTCGTGAAGTGGAATGCGCGCTCGCGGGATCGCAGTGAACGAAGACAATCTCGGTCCGCTTCTGGACGCCGAACAGAGCGCGCCGCTCGAGCAGCATGATCGCAAGCATCCCGGCCCCGGGGGCGAGCCCGACTGCCCGCGGTGCGACGCGAAGATGGTTCGCCGGGTCGAGGTGCATCCGGCCCCGCGCTCCGACGACTCACCCTTCCGGGTCCGACTCGTGTGTGCCAGCGAGGAGTGTCGCTGCTGGACGGTCTATGACTGGTGAAGGCTGGAGCGCGACTCCTGCCGTTTCGCATCGCTGAGCGCATATAGAGGTCGTGATCACCGGACCGCGATCTCGAACTCCTTCGCTCGGAAGCGGTTTCCCGTCACATGCGCCGAGCGATCCGACGCCAGATACACGAACACATCCGTGACGTCGTACGGGTCCGGCAGCGTGTCGGGATCCTCCTCGGGGTAGGCGGCTGCGCGCATCGAGGTCCTCATGCTTCCGGGATCGACCGTGTTCACCCGCACGCCCGACTCCTTGAGCTCGCCGGCCATCATCTCCGAGATAGCCTCGAGACCGTTCTTCGATACGCAGTACGCCCCCCAGTAAGGCCGTCCGTGATCCCCGACGCCCGATGACACGTTGATCAGCGACCCTCTCGTTTCACGGAGTTCGGGGGCGATCGCCTGGGCACATGAGAAGGCGCCGGTGAGGTTCACTTCGAGCACTTCGCGCCAGGTCTCGAGCGGGTACTCTTCTACGGACACGCGCTCTCCGAGGATCGAAGCGTTGTTCACGAAAACGTCGATCGGTCCGAATCCCGCCTTGGTCAGATCGATCCATCGCTGGATGTCGTCGGGACGGGTGATGTCGGCGGCGACCGCGAGACAACGGCCGTCGGAGGCTCGGATCTGCTCGCATGGGCTTTCGAGCGCGCCGGCGCGGCGACCACATATCGAGACATCGGCACCTTCCGCAGCGAACCTGCGCGCGAGCGCGGCTCCGAGCCCGCTCGCTCCCCCCGTGATCATGGCCGTTTTGTTCTTCAGATCCATTTGATCCCTCACCTGGGTCTCGGAGGTCGTCGAGACGTCTTCATCGCCCTGTCCGCCGACCGGGATTGCGCACGTAACTCTCTCCCCCACTTATGGATGTGGGGCTCCGGGACTGTAGAGCCTGGGGGGGGGCGTATGCCTCTTCGGCGTAAGCGCCCTGTATACGCGTATACGATGTATACAAGTCTGTTTGGTCGTGTCCTCGGGTTGATCGGTTCTTCGTACATTCCGAGTCTCGGAACCCACGGTCCGCCCCTAATTGTTCACATCTTCTGGACTCGGGCCGGAGCGAGCAACGTGTGGGACCCTTGCGGTCTCGAAGGATGAGCCTCACAGATAGGACGACCCAGGAGCCAAATCACGGATGTCCGACCTTAGAATCAGCATCACCGTCGAAGGGACGCCGAACCCGAACGCGGCCAAGTTCGTTCTCGACCGACAGGTGCCCGGGGCGGGGAGCCGCAGCTACTTCGATAGCGAGTCGGCGGCGGGCGATCAGTTGGCCGAACGGTTGTTCGCGATCGAGGGGGTACGCGCGCTGCTGCTCGTCGAGAACTTCATCACGGTCACCAAGATCGATGACGTGGAGTGGTCCGAGCTCGTAGACCGGGTCGAGGCCGTAATCCGGGCGGAGCTCGCGGGATAAGCCGTACAGGGTGCCGTTGAGATCGGTATGAGCATCGAGCCCGTCGAAGACCAGGAACGACTCCGCGAGCTGCTGAAGGCTGAGACGGTCATCGTGTACAAGCATAGCACCCGTTGCAGCATCAGCCGCCGCACGATGGCTCAGATGCAAGAGTTTGCCGAGCAACGGCCGGACGTTCCGGTCGCCATGGTCGACGTCGTCGCCCAACGTGAGTTGTCTGACCTCATCGCGCGAGAGCTCAAGGTCCGCCACAAATCACCGCAGGCGATCGTGGTGAAGGACGGCGAGGCGGTTTGGGAGACCTCGCACTTCTCCATCAAGGCGAAAGTGTTGGCAGACAGGTTGGGCTAAGGGTCTCGGGGCCGTTCCACACCTACACGTGAACCAAGTGTCTACAACCTCGATGACAGCTGCTTGATAACCCTGCCTAGATACTTGATAGCGTTATAAATCGGGGGCGCCCCCTACCGCGGCGTCGGACGGCCACGCCGTTACGCGGGCGGGCGCCCTGAAGTCTCACGCCGTCCACGGGAGCAAAGAGCACGATGCTCACTCTTCGGTGCTTCGGGTCCGTTTCGATTCTCACTGGTGAGGGTGAGCTGACGCTCCGATCCCGCAAACACTCCGGGCTCCTTCTCTACCTCTGCGCGCACCCGAAGAGTGTCCATGCAAGGGCGGATCTCGCGAGGCTGCTTTGGACCGGCAGCGGTGCTCGCGAGCGCCACTCGCTCAGCCAAGCCTTGTATGACATCAAATCGAAGGTTGGCTCGATACTCGACGCCAACGCCATCAGCGTGCGCCTCCGTGCCGATCTCATCGTATATGAGGCTGGCGAGTTCGAGACAGCCGTGGAACGTGGCGATCATCAGGCGGCCCTCGACCGATATCGAGGAGAGTTCGCGCCCACGCTCTCGAACCTTGGCGCGGAGACCTTCGACAGATGGCTCGAAGGCGAACGTGATCGCTACCGTGCGCTCGCGGGAATCACCCTGCGGAGTTTCCTGCGCGAGTCCGAGGCGACGGCGGACTGGGATGGCGTTTGCCTGTCGGCCCTGCGGCTGATTCAGATGAACGATTTCGATCAAACGGCCCATCGCGCGTTCATGCGAGGGCTGTGGCTCAAGGGTGATGCCCTTTCCGCGCTCGAGCACTACAGCGATTTGAGCAGTCGACTATCGACCGAGTCCCCCGGGGGGCTCGCACCGGAAACGATCCGCCTGGCCGCGCGCATCCGCGACGATGAGGCCGGGAGCGCGAGGCATGCCTCCTCCGAGCTGATCGGCCGATCTGACGGTTTTGCCACAATGCGCGAGGCCTACGACAGCGTGCGTGCGGGCCGCTCTACCGCCGTCATCGTGACCGGAGAGCAAGGGATCGGAAAGACGCGGCTGCTGACGGAGTTCGCGAGGTACATCGGGGCGCGTGGCGCTCACGTCGTACGCTCCGTAGCTACCGCTCTCGGCCGAGATCGCCTGTACTGCACCGTGTTGGATCTGATGGCGGCTGGGGGAATCAGTCTGCCAGATGATCAATCGAACACGGACACGGAAAACGCTCCGGCGATCTCTCTGAAGGTGAAGCGTGGATTCGAAAGCGGCGTTGAGAAGATCTGCCGGCAGAGGCCCGTCGCGCTCATCGTAGACGACGCAGAGCATATCGACTCTGAATCGGCCGAACTCCTGGCGAGTTGCCAGGCCCGACTGGCACGTATGCCAATCCTCCTGGTCATCGCTTTCGACAGTGCCAGCCCACGCGATGCAGCCATCAGGTCACTGGAGGCGAGTCTTCGCCGCCGTGAACGGGCTCGGGTCTTGGAGCTCCAGCCCCTGGAGGCGGTGCATCTGACTAGAGTCCTGAAGGGCTCCGCGACAAATGTGGATGAGTCGATCGTGGCTCGCGCCGTCTCGCTCGCGGGTGGCAATCCGTTGTACGCGACCGAGCTCCTGCGCTGCTTCGAGCGAGGGTACCGTCGCGATTCCGGTACGGGTCAGGCGGTGCCATCGGAGGCACACCCGTACTTGGAGTCAGCCGAGTCGCAGCGGCTTCGAGGGCTGATCCGCGATCGCCTCGACATGCTCCCTCAGGCTGAACAATCCGTCTTGGGCCACCTGGCCGTGCTCGGCGATGCCGTGGACGAAAACCTCTTCCGTGAAATTGTGCAGGTTTCCGGATTTCAAGACGCGCTGCGGGAACTTGAGAGGAAGGGACTGGTCGAGCCAGCGAAGGATCGATGGAAGCTGAGACACGGGGTAGTCCGTGACGTCATGACCCAGCAGCTCGGCCACACCCGCCGGGCCGCCATACACCTGGCCGCGGCGACCGTGCTCAGTCGCTCAGTCGCCGCGAGGATGCCGACCCATTGCTTCTGGCGGAGCATTACGCGAACGGGGGCGAACGTGAGGCCGCTTTCGGGTACGCCATGCGCGCCGCGGAGATGGCCGTAGCAGGAGCCCCCGCCGCGGCCGCCGCAGCCGCGACACTTGCCGCGACACAAGCCGTCACGGTTCACGATCGGCACCGGGCGCGTTTGCTGGAGGGCCTCGCTGAACTTGAGCAGGGTCGCTATGTGTTGGCCGAGTCGATCATGTTGTCGCTAATCGGCGCTTCAGACCTGCCCGCCAGCGCCGTGCCAGGCGTCTATGCGGCGCTCGCAGAAGCCAAACTCAACTTATGTGATTGGGAGGCCGCGGAGCATGAGCTTCGCAAGGCCAAGAAAGGAATGCAGCATGCGTTCGAGGGAGTTCCCGATGCGCCAATTCTACTCCGCGTGGTCACCCTCGAGCTTCGGCTAGCTCATGCCAAAGCCGATCGACCAAGAATGCGGTCCGCTGCTCGCAATCTAGGTCAGTTGCTGCACGGTCTGAACGCGGATTCAGGTCCAACGCAGGTTGCGTGGTTCAGCGGCTGGGTCGAGCTCCTTAAGTACTCCCTGTGGTGTGAGTCTCTCTCGGCAGCGCGGAGTGTTTTGTCTGCGCACATGCATACTTTTTCTCGGCTTGACCGGCAGCTA
>JBDHAC010000051.1:0-25743 GCA_039588275.1 Gemmatimonadota bacterium | reverse complement strand
AAGGCCTCGCCATAACCCGCGGAGCCGCGGTAGTTGGGTTGGAGCACGACCGCTCCCTTAGCCAGCCAATGCGTGAGCGGGTATACGTACGTCGCCACCGCGGTGGGCCGTGACGTGCTGGATGGCCCGCCGTGGATCTGGACGAGGAGCGGATACCGCCTGTCGGGGTCGTAGTCCGCCGGCTTGGACAGCACGCCCTCGATCTGCGCGCCGTCCTCGCTCGTCCACGTGATGACCTCGCGAGTTCCGAGCGGCCAGTCGACCGTTTGCGAGGCCATGTCCGTGAGCTTCACATGCTCCGGTCGTCCCGAGGCTCCGGCCCCGGGACCCATCACCATGCTCCCCCAGGCCCGGAACACCTCGGACACGCTCTCGGCGCTCTGCCCGGTGAACGCCAACGCCTTCCCATCGGGGTGAAATCCCAGCTTCCGACGATCGGCGTCGGGAGCGGCAACGCCGCGATCGCTCTCGTGTCTGGATCCAGCGTGTAGACCTTCCGCTCGGTTCGGTCGTTCGCCATGAAGCGGATCCCGGCGTCGGTCCACGTCGCGCCGAACGGATCTTCGTCGAACGATCCCGTCAGGATCTCGATCTCGCCGCCGGCGGCCGGGATTCTCGCGAACTCGCCGTTCAGGTAGTAGAGCGACCCGAGGTCCTTGTCGAATTCGGAGAACAGGATCCACCCGCCATCGGGGGACCACTCGGGGCCGCTGTCCGGACCCGGCCCGGTCACGAGGTCGCGGCTCTCTTTCGACTCCATATCGAGGATGTAGATGTCCGTCTCCATGAACGAGAGGAGGTTCGCGTTCGGCTGACGTACGTACGCGACGTGTCTCGCGTCGGGTGACCACTCCGCGTCCGCGACGTGGAAGTCCCCTTCAGTCAAGCGCTCCGGTTCGGTGGTCTCTCCCCGCTGGTCGATCTCCAGCACCCACAGGTGCGAGTTCCGATACTCCTCATCTTCGACCGCGTACGTCCCGTATTGCTCCGAGCGAGCCTTGTCCTCGTCGGTCTCGGGCTCACGTACCCGGAGGAGTATCCGGTCGCCTGTGGGAGCCCACCGGTACGAGGTCACGCCCTCCTCTACCTCGGTGACCGCCCAGGCTTCGCCTCCCCGCGGATCGATGAGGTGGACCTGGTTCTGCTCACCCCGATCGGCGAGAAAGGAGAGCCACCGGCCATCCGGTGACCATTGTGGCGAGCTCGAGCTCCCGTCCGCCGTGCGCGTGAGCTGGAAAGGCTCTCCCTCGGCCGCCAGCCAGATCTCGGTGTCGACGCGGTTCGCCTCCCAGTCGGAGGAGCGCACCGTGTAAGCGACGCGGGCACCATCCGGAGAGATCGCCACCCCACCCACGACCTGGAGCGACAACACCTCCTGGAACGAAGGCATGTCAGGCAGATCCTGGCCGGCCACAGGGGCGCGACCCAAGGCCACCGATGCGGCGATGAGCGCCACCCAGGCGGGCGCCGACAGCGAGCGGAGGACGGATGCGATCACGGGACAACGGAGCGTGCGCATGAGGTGCTCCTGGAAGACGGTCACGGGGTGTGCGTTTCCTCGAAAACGTGCTCCCGGAGCGCCAGGGGGGCAAGCAGTCGCGGGCTCGAGCGGGGCTCGCGAGGCCGCGATCAGCTCAGGATCTGCTCGTTGACTCCGCGTCCGACTCGATCGTCCGGTCGATCCGCTTCGCGAGCTCCGCCACGCGTCCGAGGCCCCGGAGAAACCAGAACCCCATCAGCAGGAAGAACAGGCCCAACCCGGCACCCCCGAGAGACGGAGCCCGCACCTGATTCCACAAGCCGAGCACGAGGATCAGGTACAGACCGAACGCGTACGCCACGATCCCGCCGATGGCGGCCAGGGGCATCCAGGGTTGCTTTCGATGTCCGTAGGAGAGCTGTACGGTCGGGAGCGCATACAGGAACATGGCCACGCCCGAGACGACCGCTCCGATGAGGAGTGGCAACGCTTCCGGGGACCCGAACCCGACCTGGAAGCCGCGCACGCTTCCGAGGGCGAAGACGAGGACCAGAGGAATGGAGCCGCGTCCAAGCTGATCCAGGAGGAGGTCCTCGGTGAAGACGCCTCGCACCTTCGCCTCGTGCGAGGACCCTTTCGCGTCCTGCGGCGGGCCGTTCTCGGGCGATGACCCTGCGGGACTTGCGGAGCTCTGGCTCAAACCGGACATCTCCCGGGAATGGTCCGAATCAGCCGAAGATGATTCAGCCGTTACATTTACGGTGTCGTCAACGAGGAATCAACAGGAGACCCTCCTGCCGCCCGTCGATGTACCACACCGACTCCCCGTCAAAGAACGCGTCCTCCTCGAGCATGATTCGTACCTCCTGTCCCCCCCACTCCGGGACAGGCACCGCCGCGTTGAGCTCGATCGAGTACGCGGTGCTCGGGAACAGCGGATAGTCCCCCCGACCCGGCACGCCACCCTGTTGATCCCACATGCCGATCGTGGGACCGGCCGCGTGGCCGTGAAAACCGATCGGGTGAGTGTAGATCGTGGCCTTGATGCCCTCGGCCGAAGCTCGCTCGAGCGCAGCGAGCAGAATCTCGTTGCCGGTCCGGCCCGCCACGAACGCGTCGGTAAGGATGTCCTGCAACGTGTTCCCGGTCGCGAGCGCCCGCTTCAAACCCTCTGGCGCGTCGGTCTCGCGGCTGCGTAGTACGTACGCGTGCTGTTGGGTGTCCGTGTTGAGGCCCAGATACGAAATCCCGAAGTCCACATGCAGGAGGTCGCCAGGACGGATCACGTCCTCGGCCGGGCGACTGGAGAAGTCACCTTCCCTCCCCTCTCGCTCCCGACGCTGCACCGAGACGCTGGGGTGGAACCAGGTGTCGAGCTTGAGCTCGGCGATCCGCTCGCGGTACCACCAAACGACGTCCGCCGTTGTGGTCACCCCGGGTTGGATCACACGTCCGGAGAAGCCTGCGGCGATGATCTCGTGGGCGATCCGACAGATCGCGGGGTAGACCTCCATCTCCTCCGGGATGCGGGTTTCCAGCCAGCCGACCGCCAAGCCCTCGCCGTCGACGATTCGGTCGTGGAAGCGCTCCGGCAGTGCTGCCAGCAGCGCCTCTCCCTCAGTCCCGCTGAGCCCATCCGCGAGCGCGAAGGTCGTCGAGCGGTTGAGCGCGATCCGCCGCGGGTCTCGCTCGGCGATGACGGCCGCGACCCGAGCCCACTGGTCCGGCTCCTCCTCCGGCACCCATGAACGGGGAAACGGACCGATGTCGTAGCGCGCCACGGCCAGACGCTCGACGCCTTCCTCGGGACCGCGGTCGTAGAACACGAGGACCGTGCGGCGCCGGGCGGCCATCCAGGTCGCCGGGAGCATGGTCTCGATCACCGGGTCCTCGTTGTACTCGCGCGCGGCGATGATCCACATGTCGACGCCCTCGCGGCGCATGAGCTCGGGAACCACGGTATCCAGACGACGCTCCAGCCACCGGTCCATGACCTGCGCGCGCTCGCGCAGCGGCAGGATGACCGGAAGTACGTCGTCCTGGGCGTGCACTGGCGTGACCGACAGCACGGCGCTCCCTCCGGCGAGCGCGGCCGCCGCCAGGATGATTCGACGCGGCGCCATGCGGTTGCGAACGAGGATGCGGGTGGTTTTCACGGGCGAAGCCCTCCAGTCAGTTAGAGCGTGGTCTCAACCGGCCCTTCGACCGCCGGGCCCAGCCGTATCAGCTCGTCCAGCACTTCCGTGCACAACCGAACCATGTCCTCGAGACGCCGGGGGTCCTTCACTACGCCGCTGACCTGCAGCTGGACCTCGCGGACATCCTCTCCCGCCGCTTTTCTTATCCGCTTGCCAGGCTTCTTCACGACCAGCTTGACCTTGGGATCGTCGAGCAGGAGGCGTCCCACGTTGGTGCCGCGCAGCAGCGATTTGGCGAGGCCCGGCCCGTTGCTGCGCACGAAGAACGTACGGTCGAAGCGGCCGTACCCGATCGGAGCTTCGCGAATCCTGAACAGCCGGGCGAGAGCGTGGAACGGGTTGCGCCGCGTGATGCCCAGCTCGAAGTGACCCTGGTCACCGTATCGATCGCCGTAGCGATCGTCGTTTCGACCGTCCGGCCTCCCGTTGAACAGCGCCCGGACGCGCGTGTAGGTGGTGCTCGAGTTGCCGGTCGACACCGTGTACGTGTCGAGGACGACGTCCCAACCGCCATGGCGGAAGGTGACGCGCTCGGGTCTGCCTTTCTTGTCGGCATCGATGCGCCCCTCGAGCGACGCCGCCACCTCGCCCCATGCTTCGGTCTTGGTGCGCTTTACCTTCTGTCCTCGTCGCCTCCGACTCATAGCGGCTCCCGTTCGGCCGATCAGGACTCCCGACTCCTGGACGCCGGAATGTAGCGCGGACCCGGTGCTCCTCGGGAGGTTGGCGTGAAGCGGACGGCGGCGGTCGAAACCGCCCGCGCTGCGGCTCCGTAGGGTGCTTCGAGCGAGCCGTCGAGCCCGGTCACGTGGACCCCGACCGGAGCGCCACAGGCGTGTGCGGCGAAGGGCCGCCACTGAACCAACCGAGGCATCACGAAATGGACCGACTCCGCCAGGATTTCCGGTTCGCCGTTCGCGCGCTACTCAAGAACCCGATCGTCTCGCTGTTCGCGATCTTATCGATCGCGGTCGGGATCGGTGCCAACGCCGCGGTCTTCTCGGCGGTGGACGTGTTCATGATCCGGCCTCTGCCGTATCCCGAGCCAGAGCGCATAGTCCAGGTCTACACGACGAATCGGGAACGCGGGTGGACCGAGGCCAACAGCTCGATACCCGACTTCCGGGACTGGCGCGAGCAGAGCCGGACGCTCGACCTCGCCCTGTACCACAACGTCGGCGTCAACCTCTCGGGCGGAGATCGGCCCGAGCGACTCTCGGGCGTACGTGTGACGTCCGACTTCTTCGAGGTCTTCGGGCTGACGCCCGCCCACGGTCGCACCTTCACCGCGGACGAGGAGATCGACGGCGCCCCCGGGGTCGCCCTCCTGAGCGACGGCGTCTGGCACCGGCGGTTCGGTGCCGACCCGACCGTGTTGGGAAGCACGATGAACTTCGACGGGGTACCGCATACGGTCGTCGGCATCCTCCCGCCGCGCGTCCGGATTCTGGGTGGGATGCCGGACCTCCTGCTCCCCGTCCAGTTCACGGGCCAGGAGCCACGCGCCAGCTACTCGTATGCCGTCTCCGGGCGACTCCAACCGGGGGTCACGCTCGAGCAGGCGCGATCGGAGCTGGATGCGATCACGGCCGGACTGGCCGCCGCCTACCCGGAGACCAACGGTCCGATCGGCGCCAACGCGGTGCCGATTCGGGACGCCATCTACCAGGAGGAGTTCCGGGCCGGGAGCCTGATCTCGACGGTCGCGGTCGCGTTCGTACTGCTCATCGCGTGCGCCAACGTCGCGAACCTCCTGCTCGCGAGCGCGGCCGGGAGAGAGCGGGAGATAGCGTTACGGAGCGCCCTGGGCGCCGGGCGCGGGCGCATCCTGAGACAGCTCCTCACAGAGAGCTTGCTGCTGTCGCTCATCGCCGGCGCGTTTGGAGTGCTCCTCGCCGTGTTCGGAATCAAGGGGCTCGTCTCCACGATGCCGAGCTGGTTCCCGGGTGTGGAAGATATTCGCCTCACGCCGCGCGTGCTCGGGTTCACCGCGCTGGTCGCGCTGGGATCCGGGTTCGTGTTCGGGCTGGCGCCAGCGCTCAGAGGCGCCCGCGCGGACCTACGTCAGAGTCTGGTCGAGGGCGGGAGTCGGGGAGCGACGGGGGGGCGCGGGGGTCGGGTGCGGCGGGCGCTCGTCATGTCCGAGATGGCCCTGGCGATGGTCCTCCTCATCGCTTCGGGGCTGCTGGTGCGCACCTTCATATCGCTCCAGAGCCGGGAGCTCGGATTCGACTCGTCCAACCTGCTCACGTTCCGCGTCACGCTTCCCGAGACCAAGTACGCCACCGCGGAAGAGACGCGCATCTTCTTCGATCGCTTCACGGAGCAGGTCCAGGCGATGCCTGGCGTCGAGGCCGTAGGAGCCGGCGCTCCACTCCCGCTCATGGGATCGAGCGGAACCTTCTACGAGATCCCGGGCGAGGAGATGCCGACGAACAGGCGCCCGATCGCCGGTTTCTCCACGGTCACGCCGGGCTTCCTCGACGCGCTCCGGATCCCACTCCGGGCTGGGCGGAACTTCACGGCAGATGAGGGTGCGGAGGCGGAGCGGGTCATCCTGATCAACGAGCGGATGGCCGAGCGCCACTGGGCCGGCCTCGATCCCATCGGCCGCCAGCTATCGTTCTCGTCGGGCCCGGCTACCATCGTCGGAGTCATAAGTGACATCCGACAGTACGGACCGGAGGATGACCCGGCGCCCATGGTGTTCTTCGCTCAGTCACAGTCGGAGACGCGCTCGCTCGCCTTCGCCGTTCGATCCAGCCGAGATCCGGGCGCGCTCACCGAGCCCATCCGCGCGCTTCTACAGGAGATGGACCCGGACCAGCCCGCGTACAGCTTCATGATCATGGACGCGCGCATCGCCGACCAGATCGGTGGCATGACGATCATGCCCAAGATCATGGGAGCGGTGGCCGTCATCGCGCTCCTCCTGGCCGTGGTGGGCGTGTACGGCGTGATGGCATACGCCGTCTCGCAGCGAACCCATGAGGTAGGTATTCGGATGGCGCTCGGTGCTCAGGGCCGTGACGTGCTGAAGTTGATTCTGGGGCAGGGTGGCCGCATGGCCGGGATCGGCATCCTGGTGGGCTTGGGTCTGGCTCTGTTCGCCACGAAGGGGCTGTCGATCTTCCTCGTGGGGGTGAATCCGCGCGATCCCCTCACGTTCGGGACGGTGACGGCCGCGCTCCTGCTGGCCGGGCTGCTCGCGAGCTACCTGCCGGCCCGGCGGGCCGTGCGTGTGGACCCGATGAACGCGCTGCGCGCGGAGTGAGCGCCCGCGCGTTGGCTGCGGTCCGTTAGGATAATCCGAGCAATCCGGGTCGACGCCTCGGACGAGACCCCAGCGTCAACCTCCGACGCCGTACGCGGCGAACGCATCCGCGATGACGAGCATGTCGACCCCGGCGTGAATCAGCGCCGGGGCGAGGATGCTCTCCGTCCTCTGCATGATCCAGCCAAACAGCAAGCCCAGAAGAAACACGACGAACACGAACACGGGGATGGACGCGGTGAACTCGACCTGGAGGTGGGCGAGCGCGAACACGACTGCCGTCACCACGTTCGCGACGCTGCCGCTCATGAACCGCGCGAGTTGCCGAAGGAAGAGCCCGCGAAACAACAGCTCCTCCATGAACCCATCCGCCAGAACGACGAGCCCGTAGGCCGGCAGGAGACCGAGGATTTGCTCCGAGGTCACCCCTCGCGATGTGGTGTTCATGAGCCCCAGGAGGCTGAGCCCGATAAAGCTGGAGAGCCCGATGACAAGCCCCAGCCGTAGGCGGCCGCCCGTCAGGAAGAGCTCGGCGAGCTTCGTTCGAGAGAGGAGCGCGAGGGCGACGATCGTGACCACGATCGCCGCATCCTCACCCAGCTTGAGAGCGGTGAATCCCTCCACCGTTTCCAGGCTTCGCCCTGTGACGAGAACAGCCCAATCGCCCGCGTAGCTGCTTGACAGCAGTGCGCAGGAGGCGATGAAGTAGACGAATACCACTCTCCAATACGGATGCAGGCGAGGGCTTCTTCGAACGCCCAGCGAAGTCACGAGCAGACCCACGACCAGCAAGCACTGGACGAGGAGCCAGTTCGGCTGGACGAGCTCGGCAAACGTCACGCCCAGGAAGAAGACGAGCAGACCTACCATCAGGGAGAGGAACACGAGACCGGGTCGGGGCGTCTCGGTGCGAGCATCGATTCCGGGATCCATGCGTGTGCTAGCCTTCGATCGAGCGCCGGCCTAGACCAGAAACGGAATGAACAACTTCGTTCCCTGCTGATAAGCGCGGTACCCGTCTCCGAACTTCTCGAGGTTCTCGGCCTCCTCGACCCGGGCTGTCGCGAAGCTGAACAGCCCGACGAGGAACAGGAGTCCCAGCGCGAGGAGCGACGGGCGCTTCAGGAACGCGCCACCGCCCCCGAGTAGGATGGAGCCGTACATCGGGTGGCGGACGAAGCGATACAAGCCCGTCGTCACCAGGCGTGTCGTCTCCTCGAATCCTCCTTCGGGGGCTCCGCTCCCGCGAAGCAGCCTGAATCCTTCCTCCGCGAACACGATCGAGCCGGCCAGGAGAACCCACGACGTGAGCTGTCGCGGGGATAGCGGATCCCGAAACCACGCGTCCGCGTTGAGTAGCACCAGTCCGATCACGCTCACGAAGGCGAAGTACCGGTAGACGCGGTGCGCATGGCGCCCTCGCAGCGTGAGCGCGAGCAGGGCGGACACGATGACGAAGATCCCGAGTCGAAGCATAGGTCCGAGCCGACTGTTACAGGACCGTGCACGAGGCTGCACCGCGCGGGGGGATCCGGCGGTGTCGTCGTTGCTCGAGGAAAGGTAAGCGAGGGAACGCCGTGCGGAATCCCGTGGCCGCGAGGGGCGGGTTGGTGTCGGAGGTCAATCCTCCAGCCGCGAAATCAACTCGATGTCGGCCGCGCGCGCCTGACCAGGGCAAGACTCGGCGATCGCCCCCGATGCCCATACTCGTACCGTCCGCCCGACCGTCAGGTCGTCGGACGAGCGCTCTGCGATCGAGCCGTCGGGTTGCCGCTCTCCGATGTCCGTCGACTCGGTCACCGTGAACACGATGCCGCAGGGCGATTCGGGCGTCTCCTTGACCCAGAACGTGTTGTCGCCCCCGAATGGGATGTCGGGGCCGACCCCTACGATATCGCCCTGAATGTTAGGGTCCCGATCGGGAAACGTGATCGAGCTGCACGCCGCGGTGAGCAGGGCGAAGATCGGGATGACGCCGTGTGTCATCATCGACATCTTCGCGATTCGTCCTGGAGAACCGGTCGTCGGCCTACTCATCTTCCGCCTCACGCCTCCGGGATCTTGCTGACGAGCCGCACCAGCACGTAACGGAACGAGGAGCCATCGGCCGATGGGTTCTCGACCCGATGCCGCAAAACTCGAAGCTCGTAGTAGAAGCCGGGCTCGAAGTCGAACCCGTCGATCCCATCATAGAAATACGTCCAATCCGTGTCGGGGCTTTCCTTCACCAACATGCACGTCTGCGGGCCGATACCGACGCAGTCAACCAGCTGTGGCGCGACGAACAGGGTGAGGACCTCGGGATCCGTCAGGCTCACGCATGCCCACCCGCCAATGAGCAGGCCGAATCCCACCAGGAGTGGGCGTGATAACCGTGCCGGGCCTCGCTGCGCCATCCTCGATTCCCCATCCTCCGTCCACGACCAGACCGTCGATCACCCACCGACGATTGGATCGTGTGCACAAGGAGAACGATCGAAGCCGTGGGCTTGGGACACTGTGGGAGGCGATCCGGTGCACCTTGCGGCAAACCGCGACGTCACGACTCCAGGAGGATGGTGATCGTGGCGACTCGGCAGGTGGGGTCGCAGCCGTCTCCGTTCGGCTTCCGCTTGTAGTATCTGGGCCGCACGTCCCTTGATTCCAGGATCCCGTCGCCGATGAGCGTGCATACCTTGCCCCCGAAAAGGCCGTCCCAGGCAATGGCGATCAGTGCGAGGATCGGGGTAAGCCCCCGGAGGCCGGTTGACGGATGCATCAGAAGTACACCCCGGCCGTGAGCGGCAGCACCCACAGCGTCTCCGCGTCATCGGGCATGGCTCCCGGCAACAGATGCACCCTCGCCTCGAAGAAGACCGTCTTCCGGGCGATCGGGACCGCGTAGCCGAATCCGCCCGCCCAGCCCCACGACAGAGTGTTCTCGACACTCTTGTGCGAGGCCACGTACGGTCCTCCACCGGCCAGGAAGTAGGGGTGAGCTTCGCTCCTCGAGCTCCTGGCCCCGAGCCTGATGCTCACGGGAAGGCCCGTGATGAACAGCCACCTGACGGAACCGTGGCCCAGGAACGGACCGGGCGCGTGAGAATGGTCGTGGCCGTTACTCGGCACCAAGCTGAGGACCAGGTCGGCTCGTAGCGCGATGGCCGCGTTCGGCTCTCGTATCAGCGCCAGCCACTCGATCCCGCCCTGCGCCGCGAGCCCGAGCCAGGACAGGTGGTCTTCCGCGAAGTGATGGCCCTCCGGTCTGTGAAAGATCATGAGGCCGAGCGCGGCTGTGGTGGCGAATCGGTCTGGCGGATCGGTGGAGGTCCCGGCCGCGGGAGATTCTTGAGCGTGTACGGGGAACGGCAGGGCGCGGAGTAGCACGGAGGAGGCCATGAGAACGAGCAGGACCTGACGTCTGTGGTGCGAGCGAGCGCTCATGGCTGTCCCGGTTCGCGTCCCTTCAAGACCGGCGCTCATCCACCCGTGCATGGTTCTCTAGCCGACCGGACGTGTGTAATAGAAGCCGCAGGGGTCCGTGACATTGGGATTCACGAGCTTCATGGTGTCCGGCGGGACTTGGCTGATGGCCATCGGATTTCCCGCGAACCGGTGCTCGAACACGATCACGAGCAGGTTGCCGAAGTAGACCTCCTGCCTCCGGATCTCGAACCGCTCCACGGAGACGAGATTTCCGCCCACCGTCCAGAGTGCGTCCCCGCTCGGCTCGAGCGTCAGCAGCTCGATGCCGTCGGGCTCGGAAACGAACCCGAACGGGCACGCCCTTAGGACGTATTGCCAGGTCCCCTCCGTCCACTCGGCCTCGGGAGGGATCGGCGGCGCAAAGGTGGACTCGCAGGCAAGTGCGAGGCTCACGGCGAGTACGTACAGAGTTCGCCACGCCACCGCCATCGGTAGCGTGTTGACGGCAGGGTTGTCGAGACGACCGCGGATGCGCGTCATCACTCTATCAGATCGGGCGCTCGAGAACTCAAGCGCTCTGGAAACCGGCTCTTCGGCTATACCCGTTAGATGTCATGAACGGGCGAAATGTGACACCCGAGTCCCCGCTTCTCTGGCTCTTGCGGCGGTCGGTCTCCCGAGGCGCCCATCAGAGGCGCCCTCAGAGGCGCCCATCACGGGCATGGGCGATCTTTATACATTACTTTAAGTAATCTTCGTAACTGGCTTACACACGATATATTGCCGGTATACGACCTCGGCCACAGCAGTCGATCGAAGCCTATATTCGCAGCCGGAATCCGAGTTTGACCGTGAACGTGTTGTGCGACTCCTCTCCGGTGTCTACAACCTCCTCCGAAATCAGAACGGCATCGAGGAAGTTCTGCGTGACCGAGTCGAACGGCACGTCGAACCACCTCCACTCGGCGTCGAGCACGAACCTGATTCGACGGCCGAACACCACTCCACCGCCGGCAAGCCAGTAGCCAATCTCCTTCCCCCACATGTAGCCCCAGCCTCCGAACGCGCGGAACCAAGTCGTCCCGCTGGGACTCGAGGGCTCGAACGCGAGCCGCACGTCGCTCGTGGTGAACGGGTAGCCGTCCGGGTAGTCGCGCACGGTTCGCTCGAACGGGCCCAGAGGCAGCGGTGGTCCCACATCCGTGCAGTCGTCCGCAGACTCCCAGTGCAGGGCCGTGCTACCTTCGAGCGCGACCGCACGCGAGAAGCGCCAGGCCAGCCGACCCTCGCTCGCCCAGGTCGTCCCGGCCGGACAGGTCTCGTCAGACAGCGCCTCGACGGGATTCGTGGTCATCGCCACACCGGCTCCGACTTCAAACCCTCGCGCACCTTGCGCCGAGGCCGTGCCTGCCAGGAGCAGGGCTCCGGCAAGCGCGAACGTCGAGCTCCCGATCCACCTCATGCGATCACCTCCGGCGCCACCTCGATGTGCTCCTGAAGGACGGGTGGCAGGTCCACAGCCTCCCAATCCTGCGACCCGTGCACTCGCGATGCGTACACGACCTTCATCGCTCCACGCGCGATCTCCACGGCTGCGTCCCCGTCCGCTACCCGGAAGACGACGTCGTAGCCGATCGCCTTGGACGACTTCTCGCGGACGGTGAGGTGGATCTCCACCTCCGCGGGGTAACGGAGCGGGCGAAGAAAGTCACAGCGGGCCGAGACCCTGGGCATCCCGATCACTCCGTCCGGCTCCCAACGGTAGGCCGACTCCCCCAGCGAGCGGTAGAACTCGTGCTCGGCCTCCTCCATGTAGCGGAAGAAGGCCGCGAAGTGGACGACGCCCGCCGTGTCGGTGTCGGCGAACTCGACCTTTCGGGTCACTGAGAATTCGTGTGGCATCGGCTCGACCGTGCGTGAGCGAGGATTCCTCGGCCGCGCCAATCTATACGAGCCCTCGTCCGGCCTGACAGCCCGCTTCGGCAGGAAAACGGGGCCCGACGAGCGCACTCGACGAGCCCGCACGTGTGGGATGACCTAGGGCGTGTAACCCCGCAACTGGTCGTAGGTCGCGATCTGCTCCTGCGTGAGTAGCGCCTGCGCCGCGAGATGCGCTGACAGGTGCGTGTACCGCAGCTCTCCATACAGCGCGGCGATTTGGTCCGTCGCCTCGCGGAGCGCCGCCTCATCGATGTGGCCGTGCTGGAATCGCATGTTCAGGTGGCCTTCCGCCTCGATGATCTTCTCGCCGAGAGGAATCGCCTTCTCCAGCATCTTGGCCCGGATCCCACCGACCGTCTCCCTCTGCTCATCGGTGAGCTCGAGCTCTTCCGCCAGCTCGAGGACGTGTTTGGGGCCGGGGTAATGGTTGACCTCCGCCAGCCTTGCGAACCCCATCCCGCCGCCCGTCTTCAGCTCCTGGATCTGCTGTTCTGTCAGGGAGGGGATCTCGCTCATCGCGGAGGTATCGCCTTCGTGCGCGTGCTCCTCCTCCTGTGCGCGTGCGTGCGCCGGCAACGCGAGCGTCAGCAGCGCGACCGCCAATATGAACCGCATCGGTCCTCCAGTGTCTATGTGTGAGTGAGCCGATCAGGCTCGGAGTCGGTCACCTCGTGACGCGAGGAAAATACCATCTACCGGGAGTGTTGTCTCTCATTCCGTCCCCGCGATGTGCGGCGCGCTGGAATCTAGTGGACTACTTACCGGGGCAGTCCTCCCCCAGGCTTTCGGGACACACGGCTCCACTATTATAGTATTTATATAGCTGCTCCGCATGAGACTGTGAGGAGACCACCTTTGAGCCTCGATCACATCCTCCTCGGTATCCTCCGCAACCCGGCATCGGGCTACGATCTGAAGCAGGAGTTCGAGCGCACGGCGCGGCACTTCTGGTTCGCCGAGCTGAGCCAGATCTACCCGGCGCTCAGGAAACTCGAGGAGCGGGGCCTGCTTCGCAGCCGACGCGTTCCGTCGTCCCGCGGTCCGGAACGGCGCGTGTACGGGACCACCGAAGCCGGGAGTGACGAGCTCGAGAGCTGGCTTCGGTCCGATCCGGTAACCCCGAGACCTCGCATCACGTACCTGGCTCAGCTCTTCTTCATGAGCGCGTTGGAGGATCTGGAGGCCACTGAGCGCTTCATGGAGACCCTGCACCAATCGACGGCGGAGGTGCTCGCGAGGCTCGAGCAGACCGAGCGGGTGTGGCTGGACCATCTCGGTGTCGAGGGCGACCCGCTCGAGACCATCGACGACGACCGCGTGTTCCACCAATACACCACGCTGCGCTCGGGCTTGGGTACGCTGCGGGCGCGCGTCGAGTGGTGCGACGAGACCCTGGCCGCTATCCGCGCCCGCCGGGAGCGCGCGGATCGCATGCGGAAGTCAGTGGTGGGAGAGCCGCTGCATCACGGCGAGGGGCGCGGTTAGGGGGCATCATGGTTGCGGTCGCGAGGCGGATCCTGACCGAGCTCTGGCACACGCGGCGGAGCCTCGTGTTCTGGGTGCTCTTCCCGACCCTCATGCTGCTCCTGTTCGGATTGATCTACGCGGACGGACAGGGGACGAGCCGATCATTCGACTACACGGCACCCGGTATCCTGATCGGAGCCGCGCTCTTCTTCAGCTGCCTCTCCGGGCCGATCACGGTCCTCGTGGGGGAGCGCGAGCGCCAGACGCTCAAACGGATCCTCCTGTCGCCCCTGTCCCCGGCGGCGTACTTCCTGGGCATCGTCGTCGCTTTCCTCGTCATCGCGGCGGGTCAGACAGCGATCGTCTACGGAATCGCGTACGCCTTCGGGGGACGCTTTCACGGCTCGCTGTTTCTGGGCGTGCTCATCCTCCTCCTCAGCGTGACCGCGTACGTGGGAGTGGGCTTCTACTTCGGGGCCCGCTTCGCCAAGAGCACCGAGGAGGTGAACGGGCCGGTGGCGGCCATCGGTGTGCCACTCCTGGTGCTCGGAGGCACGTTCTTTCCGCCGGACATGCTGCCCTCGTACCTGTTCGCGGCCACCCAACTCAACCCGGTGTTCCATATGAACGAGGCGCTGAAGGCCGTGTCCGCGACGGGCGCCGGGTGGAGCTCGGTAACCGATCACCTGGGGTTTCTTGTCGTCTTCGCGCTGGTGGGCATCGTGGTGGGCACGAGATCATACCGCCGTATGCTCGATCGGCAGTCTGGGTCGTGATGAGCGCGCTGCTCGAGGTACGAGATCTGGAGAAGTCGTTCGGGGACGCCCGCGTCCTTACCGGTTTGGACTTCGCGGTGGCGAGCGGAGAGATCTACGGCTTGTTGGGTTCGAACGGAGCGGGGAAGACGACCTGCATCAACATCATCTGCGGTCTGGTCACGGCCGACGGCGGAGCAGTGCGGCTGGACGGCCGGACGCTGGCCTCCCGCGCTCCGTCAACGATCGGTGTGGTGCCCCAGGAGATCTCCCTCTACCGGCATCTGACCTGCGTCGAGAACCTGCTTTTCTTCGCCAGCGTGTATTGCGTGGCGAAGGACGGGCGGCGGGAGCGAGCCGCGCGCTGCCTCGAGGCCGTGGGCCTGGAGGACCGTGCGGACGATCTCGTGGCCACGCTCAGTGGGGGCATGCACCGGAGGCTCAACGTGGCAGTGGGCCTGGTGCACGAGCCGCTTCTGCTCATCCTGGATGAGCCCACGGTGGGGCTGGACGTGGAGGCCCGGCACCAACTGTGGGAGTTGATCCAATCTCTCCGGAGGGCGGGAACCACGGTCCTCCTGACCACGCACTACCTGGAGGAGGCGGAGGCGCTGTGCGCTCGCATCGGAATCATGGCCGGCGGCCAGATCGCGGCCGAGGGCTCGATGACCCAGCTACGGGCGCTGATTCCCGCGGCGGAGCTCGCCATCGTCCACGCAGACGACCCGGGCGCCGTCAAGGAACGGGCAGACACGCTCGGCTTCGAGCACCGGAGCGTTGGCGACGCGGTTACGGTGTGGCTTCCCGAGCGGGAGAGCCTGGAACGGGTCGCCAACGACTTCGCGGATCTGGCGGTCCGGTCGCTCTCCGTACGCCCCGTGGGCCTGGAGCAGATCTATCGGGAGGTCACCCGGTCCGCCGGAGCGTCGGTCGGGGGCCAGTCCGAGACCCGCCCAATCGCGTTATGAGAAGCCGGGGCTACCCGAGGGCGCGGCCAGGATCGCCGCGTCCCCGGCACCGGCCCCGAGCCGCCGGTGGACCTGCTAGACGCCGCTCGGGCCGCGGCCCTTCATTGCCCAGGGGCAGCGACCGCCGAGCGAAACATCAGATCGTGCCCAATGAAGAGCACGATCGCCCGCTCACCCACGTGCCCCCGAAACGGGTGCACGACGTTCGGGCTGATCTCACCCGCGAAGGTGAGCGAGCCCGCCACCTGCTCGTAGCTGCCCGACTCGTCGGCTTTCGTTCGTATCTCGTCGGTGCAGGAAGAACGGAGGGCATAGTCTATGTCGAACCGACCCGTCATCGCTCGGCCTGAGAGCGGCCGCAGGCTCAAGATCCCATGATCGACCAACAAAGGGCAGCTCGATTCCGCTGGAGGACTCCCGACGCCGGCGTGCTCGATCGGGAGCTGCGCGAGATCGACGAGCTCATATTGACCCTCCGCCCTCGGCGAAAGGTGCGCCGCTCCGCCAAACACGAGCGTGCGGTCGAAGAACTCGACCGCGATCGACCCATCCTCTCGTAGTCGCCCGTCGAATTCTCCGATCGTCGACTCGAAGCGTAGAGTCCGGCTGGATGGCCGATAGTCGCCTGTCTCCCCCGGCTGGCTCAGGATTCCGCTGTCACACGATCGTCGCACTGAATAGTGGAGCGCGAATCGTCGCCTTTCGGGATCCAGAGACAGCGCCCCGTCGGCCACGATCATATGGCAGTTCGAAACGCCGCCAGACCGCGGCGGCAGCGGACCCTCGTCGACGGGGACGATGCTCCCTTCGTACTCGAGCAGACCGAACGTGCCGGCGAGCTGCGTGGCTGGACCCGTCGACCCGTCGCAGCCGAACAGGACCGTCAGCAGTGAAGCCACCATCACGGTTGCCGTGAAGCGGCGGTGAGGTCTCTTCCGATGGCGTTCCATCTCGTTAGCCATCACATATGCTCACCCCGGACGCGCCGGAATGGCGTCTGATGTCCCGGCCACCGGCGAACTTGCAGGCGTTAGCCCGGGGTCGGGCGAGGGGCCTAAGCCCAGAGCCGCCAGTGGACCTGTTGTACGCAGTGGGCCGATTCCTACCGTGACACACTCCTCATCGGACGTTCACTGCTCGCTCCACGGAGATGATGACGTCCTGCGGCTTCTTGCGACCCCTGACAACCACCGTTGCGGTACCCGACTGATCGAAACGAACCTCTCCGATGTGCTCGTAGAACCGCAGATCTGCCGTGCACACGGACCCGGCAGGCATATGCGTGACTTCGATGTCGTAGGGTGTCACCTGGGCCGCGAGGCCGTTCACTTCCACCTCCGTGTCGCCTTTGTCTATGCAACCGCCTCCGTATGTGCGCACCGTCACATCAAACGTGACGCCTCTCAGGACAGTACCGGGGAGCTGGATACGAACCGGGTCACTGTAGAACTCGATAGTGCCAATCAGCCGCTCGCGCGTGATCTCTTCTTCCTCCTCCTCGCCCGTGATGAAGCCGCACGCGAGAACGAGACACCCGAGACAGCTAATCAACAGCCTTTTCATGCCGGCACTCTCGTCACATTGATACTGCCGTGCTCGACAGCTTCCTCTCCATCCTTCAGGCCGAATCCATTACCGGGCACAAAGCCCATTGCGGATAACGTCCCGGCTATTGGCGAACCCGGCGAACGCCGGGTTTGCGCGCAGGCCCCGTCAGGGGCCGGAGCCGCCAGGGGACCCGTTATGTGCCGTTCGCTGCTCACCAACCCGGTCCGTGCGCACTCACCGTATCCGTGCGAGGTGGGGGAGGCGTAGCCGGTGGGATGAACTGGAAAGCTCCCTGGATTCTGGCGAGCCGCATACCGGCCAGGACTTGCGTCACCGTCCCGGTCTCCAATCGCAATTCCACGGTCTCGGTCACATATCCGATCAGCCGCATGCCCAGAATCCACGTGCCGGGCACCATCCCCTTCAGCTCGAACCAACCGTTCGGGTCGGTCAGCCCTCCGATCTCGGTTCCTTCCAGGAGCACCTGAAGGCCACGTACCGGGTGGCCGTCCCGTGCGTCCACAATCCTGCCGGTGAGAATCGGCGCGACATCCTCGGAGAGTCTGACAGACTGCACGGTCACGCCGCCGATGGGATTCGGCTCCTGGGCTATCGCCGAATGACAGAACAACAGAACGAAGGCCGTGAGGGGCGCTGCTTTACTCATGCATCCTCGCCAAGCGAATGTCATATACCGTCCCGGCCACTGGCGAACTCGGCGTTAGCCGAGTTGCTCGGAGGCCGCGAAGCGGCCGGAGCCGCCAGTGGACCTGTTATGTGCCGTTGAGACGACCCTCTGCCTCCTATTTCTCGATAGCACGCTTGAGCATCCGGCCCAGCTCAAGTCCCGACAGGCTTCGAAACTCACTCGCATCCGGAAGTTCGTCCTCGTCCATCTTCAGGAATCGATGCTCTCCTCTGGTACTCTCAAACCAAATGCCGGCCTCGGGATGATGAATAGAAGAGGGGCGAGAAGAGGCATTACCCTCGGCTGGCTCCTGCCGCCGAGCAATCCAGTGAGCGCCAGAGACTTCAAAGCTACGTATCTGGCGGTGAGGCACCTCACCTCCTTCCCTCATAATGGCACATAACTCGTACACTCCCGAAGGCTAGTTGCGGGAGTGTCGCCTTTGACCGGAGCTCGATGTCGAGGGCGGACGTTCGCCGCGCGTGGGGCCGCGTCCCGCCGCGGCCCATGCGGCTGGGTCCTATGTAAAGGATGCCGTGAGAACGCCGGATCTTACACGGCACGATGGTCCAGGTGGGTACGATTCCACTCACCGGGGGCGCGGCGGTACACGCACCCCGCGCCCCCGTGAGAGAACGTTTCTGGCTACTCGTCGGTGACGACCTCCGTCGGCGTCGCCCGCGGGCTCTGGAATACCTCCTCGATCCCGAGGATCGTGATGTCGTCCTCGTCGACCGGGATCGGGAAGGCCGCGATCTCCATGTCCTCGGCCAGCAGCTCGTCCGGCTTGGCGCCCGCGTATGTGATCGGCGTCGGCTCGCCGCTCAGCAGCAACTCCTTCATCCCCTCCGCGTCAGCCGTGATGAACACGACCCACATGTTCTCGGTCTGGAGGTGATTACGAATCGCTTCGTTTACCTCCTCCAGGGACAGGTCGGCCAGCCCGGGCCGGATCGACGCCAGGAAGCCATCGCCGCCCACACCGTAGAACTCGTCGTCGACCTTGTAGCTCAGTCGGCGGCTGACCGTGGTGCCGTACTTCTGCGTGTAGTTGTGGAGGAACTTGCGGCTCGCTTCGAACGTCTCCTCCGTCATCCCCGTCTCGACCAGGTGCTCCAGCTCGCGCATCGCCGCCCGCGTGGCGAACAGCGAGCGCTCGTGGAGGTTGTCCGGCTCGGTGAGCGAGATCGGACGGATCCACACTTCGAACAGGTGGCTGCTGCGTGCGGCGTTGACCGGCGGCTGTTGCGTGGTATACCCCCGCGGGAACGCCTCGATGTAGGAGTAGTCCCCGTAGTTCATGCCGCGCTCGTCGCGGATCACCTGGTACAGGCGGCTGAACGAGTTGCGGTGCTCTCCGAACCACGAGTTCGCGGTCATCAACGCGAAGAAGTCGTCGTCTCCCCGCGTGAGGGTCGTCGGGAACCCGAACGAGATCGGAGTCGACTTCGTGTCCTTCTCGACGATCAGCACCTTTACGCCCTCGGGCATCAGCGGCGTGGGTGCGCTCACGGTTGCCGACTCGCCCTCGGGCAGCAGGTCGAAGTCGGCACGCACCCGCTCGACAAGCGCGTCCGGGTACCCGCCCCCGACGCTCACGACGATGTTGTTGCGGACGTAGTACTGGTCGTAGAAGGCACGCACGTCATCGAGGGTGATCGACTCTACGGTTTCGACGTAGCCCTCTTCGGGGTGCTCGTACGGCGTCCCTTCGTACGCCAACCAGAAGAGCAGCTCCTTGGAGAGCTCTTCATCGCGGCTGTAACGGCGCCCGCGCTCGAGATAATTGAGCATCTGCGACTTCACCCGCTCGAAGTCCGACTCGCTGAACGCGGGCTGCAGCAGGGAGTTCTTGAAAAGCGTGTAGTAGCCCTCGAGGTTGTCCACGTGGACTCGACCGCGGAACACGGTCATCTCCTTGTCCACGCTCCCGCCGTACCCGGCCGCCATCGGGTACAGCTTCTCGAGAATCGCCTGGTAGCTGTCTTCGGTCGTGGAGCCGTCGGAGAGGAGCGACGCCGTGAGCGCGGCGAGGCCCTCCTTACCCGCCGGGTCGTTCTGCGACCCGGCTTTCACCCAGATGTTGAATGCGATGTAGGGCGAGCCGGGCTCGGGCAGGGTGATGGTGCCTTCGGGACCTCCGCTCGTTTCGATCGGAGCGCAGGCGGTCGTCGTGATGGCGGCCGAGGCCACACCGAGCAGCGTCAGGCCGGTGAGAAGCGCTCGTCCCCGGGAACGGATGCTGGCCAGGGCGCTCATTGGGCACCTCCCTCCGCCTGCAACATGGTGATCGTGGTGCGGCCGCTCTCCTTCAACACCGCGTTCGCGGCTTCACGAATGTCCTCGGGCGTGAGCGAGGCGAGCGTCGCGTAGTATTCCTCGATCGCCTCGAGCGTGCCGGCGTTGATGATCGGCGTCATCAACGAGAAGGCGACCTGCTGACCCGTCTCGAGTCCCATGAGGTATCGGTACTTCAGGTTGCTCTTCGTGTCCTCCAGACGCTTCTCGTCAACCAGCTCGGTCTGAAAGCGCTCGATCGTCGCCTGGATCTCGGCCTTGATCGGATCGATGTCCGCCGGGTCCTTCACCATCGCGGAAACGTCCACGAGGCTCGGATCGCGTTGCAGTCCGAAGCCGGCGTTAAGGGACTGGAGTCGTTGTTCGTCGATTACCAGCTTGCGATAGATGTCGGAGTTGGAGCCGAACGCCACCTGCCCCAGAACCTCCGTCGCCACTGCGAGCTTGTCCGTCCCGCTCCATGCGGGCGATTTGTAGTTGACGGCGACGATGGGGAGCGTACGACCCGGGTAGTAGACGGTGCGCTTGCGCGGTGCGGTCTGCTCCGGCTCGGGCGCGACCTCGGGCGGCACGTAGCCAGTCTCCCACCCGCCGTAGTACTGCTCGATCAGTCCCGTCGCCTCGGCGACGTCGAAGTCGCCCGCAATCACCAGGATCACGTTCTCGGGTCGATAGAAGCGCGCGTAGAACGACTTGCTGTACTCGTAGCCCTCGGGCATGGCCCTGACGTCGGCCTCGAAACCGATCGTCGTGTGCCGGTAGGTATGCCGGTCGAAGGCGGTCTCGCGAGTCTTCTCGTTCAGCCAGCGGCCCGGGCTCAGCGCGCCCTGCGAGTACTCACCCAACACCGAGCCCGCCTCCGTGCGGAACGCCGGCTCGTCGTATGCCAGGTTCTGGAATCGGTCGGACTCCAGATCCATGATCTGCTCGAGGTACTCGCTGTTGCCGACGAGGTAGTAGACGGTGCGGTCGTTGCTCGTGAACGCGTTCCGGTCCACACCCATCTCGGCGGTGATCCCGTCGTAGTACGGGTACTTCTCCGTGCCCCGGAACATCATGTGCTCGAAGAAGTGGGCGAAGCCGCTCTTCCCTTCCTCGACTTCGTCGCGGCTGCCGGTGCGGACCATGCTCACGTAGGCGAGCCGTCCGGGCTCGTTCACGGGAATCAGGTAGGCCTTGAATCCGTTGTCGAGCTCGACCAGCTCGTAGTCGAAGGGGAAGATCCCTCCGTCGTCTTGCGCGGCCAGACCGCCGGGTGCCAGGGATAGGGTGACACCCGCCAGGGTCGTGGCCGCGGCCACGAAGAGCCATCTCATATCGGTACTCCTTCCGAATCGCGGTCGGTGCCCCCGAGCTCGCGAACGGCCGGTCGCAGCAATGTTCGGTCATGCACGCTCGCGGTCGACCAGCCGGGTCTCAGAGGCGAGATGCATATGACACAATTTTGCGATGAAAACGTCCTGAGGCGAGGGATCGGGGGATGTGTCCCGTTGCTCGCCTGGCCGTGATCGAGTGACGAGATGAACTGGCCGAGGGTCGCCCAGGACTACCTTCGGTCGCCCTTCCCGTGGCATCTTTACAGCCTCACTCGAATGCCGCCGTGGAGGAGGAACGTGACGACACCCGTGAGCCAACAGGCGATGTTGGTCTTGGCGCCCGCGTGCCTGCTGCTCGGCGCCTGCCGCCCATCGGAGACGAGCCCGCCGCCGGGGCCGCCCGACGGCTTGCCGTACGCGTACGCGATGGATGGATGCGCGCCGTGGGATGGCCGCGCCACCTGGATCGCACTATCGGCGGATACCCTACGGCCCGCGGAGCCGCCGGGTTCGGAGGTGCGGCGTCCGTACGTGTGGATCTCCGTGTATCAGCCCGCCGACGCGCTCGGAGGCGAGCGTTTCGAGATCGACCAGGAGCGGATTGCAGGTGCGATGCGCTGCACCGTGGAAGTGACTCGGTGCGATCCGCCCGCGTCCGGCTTCGTGGAGTTCCAGACGCGGGAACCCGACGGCTCGCTCCCCGGGCTCTTCCGCTTGCGGTTCGAGGACGGGTCCACGGTCGAAGGCGGGTTCCGCGCGCAATGGCACGAGCGGCAAATCCTGTGTGGATGACGCTACGCCACTGCTCGAGAGCGTAGCGGCTGGCGGGCGGCGGCGGTGAACCGCGGGCGGACCTTTCAGGGTCAGTTCCGGCGCTCAATCCTCGCCGACGACGTGCGCGATCCAGTCGAGATAGCTCGAGACCCGGGTGTAGTATTCCGTGACGCCGTAGACACCCTCACGGCCGCCCGTCGCTCGCGTACTCTGTCCTGAGCTCACCCCCACCACGTACTGGATCCCATCTAGCTCGATGTACGCGGGGCCGCCGCTGTCTCCCGGGCCGCTGATCCCTTCTAGCTCGGTCGCTGCTTCAGGATCGTCGCGCGGATCGTCGAACCGGAACTTGAGCCACAACTCCGTTGCCTCGTCCACCCGATTCGTGGCCGCCCGCACTTGTCCGTCGTTGCGCTCAGGCCCACTCACCCCGGTCCCGGTGTCACCCCGGCCCACCACGTAGATGAGCCGCCCTTCTTCGTCACGCTCGCCGTAGACTCCTACGGGTCGAACGTGCTGGACCCGGCGATCCAGCCGAACCAGTGCAATGTCGTTCACACCGCCATCGCTCCACTCCGGGTGCAGCACGACTTCGGCTGCCTCGATCTCGTTCCCTCCCACCGTGAGCGCGTGACCCGGCGCTACCTCGGTCGCGACGTGGGCAGCGGTGAGCACCCAGCCAGGTCGAATGAGGACCGCTTCGCCATCGGGGAGGTTGAGGTGCACGAGGGAAGGAAAGCGCTCGGCCAGGGCGCGGTGTACCTCGTCTTCCGCGTCGTGCCGGATGATGATGGGCGCGTGAGCGGACATGGATGTGACGCCCGCAAGGGCCAACAGAACCGATTGTAGCAGTCTGACCATTACTCCCCTTCGGCTAGCCCCACGACCGTCTAGCGGAACCGGCGCGCTGACGACCCATGCTCAGCCGAGGCTCTCTGCCTGACTCGGAGGACCTTTCGGCCGAAGCAGCACCATGAAGATCACGTGATGCGTGACGAGCAACGCGGGCACGATCACCGCCGGGTTGAAGTAGGTCGCACCCAGGTCTGCATCCGTCGTGTATCGAATGCCTTGGAGCAGGGCATTCAGAAGGTCTGCCGTTCCCTCGACGTTGAAAACCCACACGAGCGGAATTGCCAATCTAGATCCGAACCGCAGGGCACAGAGCGCGATCAACGCTAGAATCGAGGCCAACAGCTTACTTCAAGCAAAGCGTGGGAGATAAGACCGGCCACGCCGGCTGTTGACGGAAACGCTTGCGGGAAGGTACTCTACGACATAAAGTGCTTTACGTCCGCGACGCCGTCGCTCTGAGAGAGGCGGCTGCCGCGGCCAAAGGCCAGGCAAGAACCACCGTACCCACGGATATCCAGGACGCCTTCATGGTCTATGTGCTTGCGTCGTTCTAATTAATGATTGTGCTGCGAAGCGCCCATCCGTATCACGCTAACAACCTACGGTTATGCCGAGACGATCTCAGACAACGTCTCGGCCACTGACGAACCCGGCGTCAGCCGGGTTGGGCAAGGGGCACCCGCCCCGAGCCGCCAGTGGTCCTGTTATCTGCAGTCGCATGTCCTGACCGGTGATCGGCGCACCGTTGGCCGCTAGTCGGAACCGTTGAGGCCTTCTTGCTCGGCGGGCGACAGGACCTCACGGATCATAGCACTGTCATAGAACGACCTGATCTCCTTGATCAGGTCATTTTCAACGCGGACCCAGTCGCAGGATTCGATCGCTCCTTTGGGGGTCCTGTTCTCGAAGCGGATTGCTGCTTGGTTTCCGCTGGCGATTACCTCCTTGATCGTAAGCCCCACAACGCTCTTTCGCGCCATCGGCTCGACCGCCGTCAGGTACGACTCACGGTCTTCGAACCTGCCGAACGGACTGACGTGGATGAAGTCAGGCGCCAGCCGCTGCCGGAGCCAGTCCATGTCCATCTTGATCCACGCCTCGATCCAACCGACGGCCAGCTCCGCACTGCGTTCCCTCAACGGCATATCGAGTCCTTTCTCGCGACTGTTGCTCGCGCCACGGCTCTTCCATCCCCGTGCCGGAGCTCACACGATTGCAGATGACGTCTCGGCTACTGGCGAAACCGGCGCCTGCCGGGTTGCGCGGAGGCCTCGTCGGGGGCCGGAGCGGCCAGTGGACCTGTTATATGCAGTAGCACGGCCGCTGACACTCCTGCTTTACTCCAACCACGCCCAGCCTCGAAGCTCGTAGTACTTCCGCCGGGGCGTGGCTCGCCACGGGTCGATCCCGTTCTTCCAGCACCACGTGAAGTGTACGATCAGCAGGCTGAACCACTCGAGTTCGATCCCCACTCTGAACCCCCTAGAGAAGTGCTATTGCACATAACGTCTCGGCCACTGGCGAACCCGGCGTTAGCCAGAGGGTTGGGCGAGGGGCGTCCGCCCCGAGCCGCCAGTGGACCTGTTATGTGATGTGACCCCACCCCTTACAGCAGATCAAGAAACTCCGTCACTGTGAGCCCGGCCTGTCGAATGATCGCGCGAAGGGTTCCGCGACGGATTTCCTTGTGGTCGGGAACAACGAGGCGGCGAAACGGAGGCTCCGGGTGGCGAAGGATCATGTGGCTCCTTCGCTGCCGGTCTAATTCGTAGCCGATCTGGCTCAGCGCTTTCACCACCTCCCGACCGGACAGCGCCGGAAGCCGCGTCAAGCTAGACCTCTACGATCTCTTCGCTGATGGGAGGGGGCACTGGATCCCCGTGCGCCTCGAGACTCTCTAGGTACACGGCGATAGCTTCCTTTACGTTCTCGAGTGCCTCCTGACGGGTGGCTCCCTGCGAGAGACAACCAGGCAACGTCGGCACCTCAGCGACGTACCCGCCGTCTTCCTCCGGTTCGATCAGAACCCGGTATTTCAAGCCTCGATTCGGGCGCATGGCCTCCTCCTGCGCACCAATCTACCACAGCGTTCCAACGGGGTCATGTCACATAACGTCCCGGCCACTGGCGAACCCGCCTGAGCACAGCGAGTGGCGGGTTGGGCGAGCCGCCTCCGTGCGGCGAGCCGCCAGTGGTCCTGTCAGCTGAAGTCGTCGCCGCCCGGCACCACGGCAAGCCGGCCTGCCGTCTTACTCGAAGGGTGCGTCGGGTAGACGCCGCTCTGGGTCCGGAGAACCACGCCCGAGAAACACGACCTTCTTCAATACGCAGCCGGTATCCGGATCAACCAGAACACCTGTGAACGTACCGTTGTCGAACGAAATCCCGACCCAGTAGAGAGCGTTGAATTCCATCTCCGGATGGGGCTCCGAGATTCCGGGGACAGAGTTCACAATGCCGCGACGCCTCCGGATGATGCCTCGGACCTCGATACGGTCGCCGAGTTCCACCCCGGTTTCGCTCTTGTGGTATCGGACCGGACCGTCCGACTTCTTCCATGCTGTCTCGACAGTCGCCATCAACCTGACTCAACCGCCTTAAGACCCGATCTCGAACTCCGACGACCGATTCATGTCGGGCTTTCTGCTTACACTGAGGCTGAGACGATTTCAGCTAACGTCTCGGCCACTGGCGAACCCGGCGTTAGCCGGGTTGGGCGAGGGCTCCCGCCCGAGCCGCCAGTGGTCCTGTTATGTGCCGTCGGCTGGTGGAGGCG
>JBDHAC010000050.1:0-28902 GCA_039588275.1 Gemmatimonadota bacterium | reverse complement strand
GAGCGCCAAGCCTGGATCGGCAAAGCTCCATGATCTCGCGCAGGATGTACTTCTGCTCGGCCTCCGGGAGTCCTTCGATCGAGGCCGCGCGCCCCAACCAGTCCAGCGCCTCGGGAGGGGCGTCCATCTCATCTCGCAGCAGAAGCGCGATGCGTAGCGGAGGCCGTGGATCCGAAGGATTCTCGTCTGCCGCGTGCCGAAGAGCCTCCAGGGCCTCGTCGGTTCGACCACGGTGGATCAGCGTCTCTTCCTTCGAGTAGTCCTGAATCGGTGACGCGAGCCGCGTCGAAGGGTGATACAGTCCGCCGGCGCTCTCACCCACATGTTCGCTACCCAGCAGCAGAGCACCCTTCAAGAGCGCCGACCAGAGCGGCCCCTGGAAGATCAGTGGACCGACGGCGCCCCCCATGATCAGCATAGGCGGAGCCAACAACATGATGATGAGGAAGATGCCGGTGCTGGACTGAAGGTCTCGCTCCCGAATGGACCTGCGGGGGCGACCGGCGGTGATGCGGTTGAGCAGGCGCATCAATGTAGACATCAGGCCACCCGCGTGGAGGAAACCGTCGGGGCCCCCCAGGCCCGTCGGTGTGCCCGCCCAAGGTCTCCCCTGGGGCGTCGAGACGCCACCACGTTGCTAGGTCTCGATCCGATGTAATCGGTTACCCAAACCGATGCACGCCTACGTAGGTCGGTATTCAGTGAGCACCGCAGAACCGGGAGACAAAACGAACAGCTGCGGGGTCGTTTGGCTCGGTTCTACCGCGCCGGGCGCGCACGAAACGGCGGAGAGGCACACACGGAGAGCCAGACCACGCAAGAGGTGGCACCGCGGATCTCCCGCGTCGCGAGGAAGGAGCACCCCCCGGGCCCCTTCCCCGGCGGGCGTGGAGCGCTACCGCTGCGGTACTTCCACGCTCACGATCTGGGCTTGCCAGACCGTACCCGAATTCGAGGGGAGCGGGATCTGTACGCGCAGGCTCACCGCGTCCCCCGGATCGAGACTGGCGATCACCTGCTCGTACTGCTCCGGGCCACCGATTGTCTCGCCGTTCAGATCCTCGATCACGACATCCTTGGGCGGGATCGTCATCCCCAGGGCCCGGCCCAGAGGTCCACCTGCGGTCGCCTCCGCGATCACGACACCGTCGACTTCGGACGGCAGGCTGAGGCGACTGCGAGTGCGCGCCGTGAGTGACGCCACCTCGATCACACCGAGTGCATCTCCGCGGCCGTTCCGGTCCCGGGCCGCGAGGCGCGTCGGTCCCTCGATCGCCTCGTCCTGTCCCGCGGCGAGCGTGACGCTCACCTGATCGCGCGTCTTGTCCCGACGCACGATATCAAGGTTGACGGTCTCGCCCGGCTCGTACTGCCGGATCCGCCGCTGTACGTCGGGCACGCCGATCACCGGCTGCCCTTCGACCGAGAGAATGACGTCCCCGGGTCGGAGCCCGGCCAGCCGCGCGGGACTGTCCTCGTCGGAGAAGTTCTGCACCTTGGCGCCGGCGACCCTGTCGAGCTCGTAGTATTTGGCGTCGGCCGATGTGACCGCGTTGATGAGGACGCCGATCACCGCCCGGCGTACCTCTCCGTGCTCGATCAGATCGTCGATGACTTCGCGCGCGAGGTCGATGGGGATCGCAAATCCGTACCCCTGGTTGAAGCCGGTCTCGCTCGCGATCACCGTGTTAATGCCCACCACTTCACCCCGCGCGTTCACGAGCGGGCCACCCGAATTCCCTCGGTTGATCGCGGCGTCGGTCTGGATGAAGTCCTCGATCGCAAGCTGCGTCCTGCGGCCGAGGATGTTGATGCTGCGCCCCTTCGCGCTCACGATGCCGGCCGTCACGGTGGTCTCGAGGGGTGCTGGGCCACCGCCACTGAATCCCGGGCTCCCGATGGCGAGCACCCACTCGCCCACGCGTGTGCTGTCGGCGAATCCCAACGGCGCGACCGTCAGGTCGGCGGCGGCCAGCTTGAGCAGGGCCACATCCGTTTGCGGGTCCCGGCCGACGAGCTCGGCACTGAATCGTCGTTGATCGGCGAGCTCGACGTCGATCTGGCTCGCCCCCTCGACGACGTGGTTGTTGGTGACGACGTAGCCGTCGGCGCTGATCACAAAGCCCGATCCGCTCCACGGGATGACGAATTCTTCGATCCCGGGCCGGAGCCGGAGCCCCTCGGTGTCGTTCGGATCGCCCGCGCGCTCCGCGTAGATGGTCACGACGGCGGGCGCGATCCGGTCCACGATATCCGCGAAGCCCGCCCCCGGGCTGCCTCCTTGAATCGGAGGCGCTCCGATGATCCACTCGGGTGCATCGCGATCGCCGGCGGCGAGCGACATGGGCGTGAGATTCAGCGCCGATGCCATGCCGAGTCCGAGCGCGAACGCCAGCGAAGCGGTTATGAACAGGTTCAGCTTGGCTCGCAGGGGGTCGTTCATCCTCATCGTTCCTGGTGTTCTCCGTGCTCTGAAATCGAATCCAGCTCCGCCACCATGGCTAATCTACGACTATTCGACCCGCCCGGCGGGCTGCAGGTTCCTCTCGCCCGGACGGGTACCGTCCCGTTGAGCCGCTCGACTGGCGGCGAGATCGGTGCCGGGCTTTCAGTTGGATGCGCTCGGCGCTCCGCCGGTTGCCCGGTCTCGGGAGGCCTTTGACACGAGGCGGGATCGGCCTTAGCCGCTGACCGTAGCCTGGCGAGCGAGAGCGGTCGTATCGGATTCGATCGTGTCGAGGCACGCTCCGGCGGAGAGAGCAGCGGTGAGATCCTCCGCGGTCATCGGTCTGCCGGTATAATACCCCTGCACGAAATCACACCCGCGGGCCCTGAACCACTCGAGCTGCTCTTTTCTCTCCACCCCTTCCGCGATCACGGCCATGTTGAGACCTCGCCCCAGACCCAGGATGCCTTCCACGAGGCGCTCGTGGCGGGGGTCGTCTCCCAATTGGGTCGCGAATACGCGGTCCACCTTGAGGAAATCGGCGGCAAAGTCGCCGATGTAGGCGAGCGACGAGAGTCCGGTACCGAAGTCATCGAGCGCCAGGCGAACGCCGAGCTGTCCCAGCTCCTTGATGACGCCCGAGACTCCCCGGCGGCTCCGCGCCGCGGCGCGCTCGGTCAGCTCGAGGACGATGCGCTGCGGGTCGACCTCCGCCCTCGACACCAGCTGCCGAAGCTGAGCGACGAACCCCGGAGTCTCGAAGGACGCCGGCGAGAGGTTCACGGACACCCACAAGGGCCACCCGGCGGCTCCCCAACGGCGCGCCTGCGCGATCGACAAGTCCAGCACCTCGCGTTCCAGACGAAGAATGAGGCCTGACGCCTCGGCGAGGGCGATGAAGTCTCCGGCCTGAATGACTCCCAGCTTCGGGTCCTTCAGTCGAGCGAGGGCCTCGGCTCCCGCGATGGTTCCCCGTTCCAGGTCGAAGATCGGTTGGTAGACCACGAACACCTTGCCATCGTCGATCGCCTTCTCGAGGTCCTCCTCCAGGAGGAGCGGGTTGCTCGATTCGGCTGCAGCGGCGGGATCGAAGATCACGATCTCCGCCCCATCCGGCTTACCGGCCCCCATACGAACGGGATCCGCATGCGTGAGAAGCTCGTCGAAGCTCTCCCCGTGCTCCGGGAACAGCGACACCCCTAAGCGGGCATTCAGGCGCAAGCTCTGACCGCGGACCCGGAATGGATACGACAACGCCTGCCGGACCCTGCCCGCCGCAGCGATCGCGTCCTCCGAAGTGGAGACACCCGGCAGGCACACGACGAACTCGTCACCGCCCACGCGGGCCACTATATCGCTGCCGCGGAAGCTGTCTTCGAGTCTCGTCGCGAGCTGTTTGAGGACCTGGTCACCAGCCGCGTGACCGAGGCTGTCGTTGATCCGCTTGAACCGGACGACGTCGAGGAAAAGGACCGCGAAGCCCGAGGCCTCCCGGCGCGCCGTGGCCATGGCCTTCTCCGCCAGCTCGGTGAGCAGGCGACGATTGGCGACCCCGGTCATCGGGTCCCGATACGCCATCCGCAACGCGAGCGTGCGTTGCCGGTGGAGCAACTCGCTCAACGCCCCGGACCCGATCGTGACGGGAATCAGAAGGAGCGTGGGAGCGGCGAGCACCCACCAGTCGATCTCGTTGCCCGCGAACCGGATGACGAACACTTCGACACCGGCCAAGATGACCATCGCTCCGCCGGCCGCGACGGCGGCCCCCCTCCACCCCTTGTAGTAGGAGAGCATGAACACGGGGACGAGGGCGAGGATCCAGACGATGCTGGAGTACTGGCTCACCACGTCGCGGGCTCCCAGGCTGACGAGGGCGGCCGCCATGAGGCAGCCGATACTCATCCCCAGGGCGCGTGGCGGTGCTACGCGCTCCTCGTCGCCTCGACGGCGGTCCGTGTCGACGGCCTCGGTCGTCACTCGATCCTGGCTTCGTGCCGGTTGTGGCGTATTGCGAGGGTTCGCGGTCGATCCAGCGACCGCGGAGAACGCCCGTCCTCGCCGCCCTTTCGGGCGATCTGGGGCGGCACCCCGCCGGACCGCTGCTCGCGGGGCCCCTGCCCGCACGATTGGCGGTCGATCTGCCACGTTTCGTGCACGTCGAGTGCCACAACGGCCAGTTTTTTCAACCGGATACGCGACCGTGCGTGTTCACGGGAGTGGATGAAAGAAGAGGCGGCGCGCCGCAGGGCGCACCGCCTCCCGGATCGCGGTCTCGTGTGATGAGCGGAAGAGCCGCTACGCTATTCTTTCTCCTCCACGATCTCGTAGTCCGCCTCCACGACGTCCTCCTCCGCAGCCTCGGGCTCGGCTTCGGGCTCGGTCTCGGCCGCGGCGGTCGTTTCGTCGAACTCCGGCTCGGGACCGGCGTCACCGCCCATTCCCGCCTTGGCGTACATCTTCTGCGCCGCGGCCTGGACGGCCTCCTGGATCGCCTCCGTGGCGGCCTGCACCTCGGCGTGATCATCCTGCTTCAGCGCCTGCCGGCCGCGCTCGAGAGTCTCCTCGACCTTCGTCTTGTCGTCTTCGTCCAGGTTCTCTTTCCAGTCCTCGATGTTCTTCTCGGTCTGATAGACGAGCGAGTCCAGGCGGTTGTGCGCTTCCACCTTCTCGCGACGCTCCTGGTCTTCGGCCGCGTGCTCCTCCGCTTCCGAGACCATGCGGTCGATCTCGCCATCCGAGAGTCCCGATGAAGCCTCGATGCGGATCTTCTGTTCCTTGCCCGTCGCCTTGTCCTTGGCGGATACGTGCAGGATCCCGTTCGCGTCGATATCGAAGGTGACCTCGACTTGCGGCACGCCACGGGGCGCCGGCGGGATTCCCGTGAGCTGGAAGCGGCCGATCGTCTTGTTGTCACCGGCCATCTTCCGCTCCCCCTGGAGCACGTGGATGTCCACGGTGCTCTGGTTGTCCTCGGCGGTCGAGAAAATCTCGCTCTTCTTGGTGGGGATCGTGGTATTCCGCTCGATCAGCGTGGTCATGACACCGCCCAACGTCTCGATCCCGAGCGAGAGCGGCGTCACGTCGAGTAGCAGCACGTCCTTGACCTCGCCACCCAACACGCCCGCCTGGATCGCCGCGCCGATCCCCACGACCTCGTCCGGGTTCACGCCCTTGTGCGGGTCCTTGCCGAAGAAGTCGTGCACGATCTGTTGAACCTTCGGGATGCGCGTCGATCCGCCGACGAGGATGACCTCGTCGATCGCGGACGGGTCCAGTCCCGCGTCGCTCAGAGCCATCTTCATGGGCTCGATCGTCCGCTGGATGAGGTCATCCACGAGCTGCTCGAACTTGGCGCGCGTCAGCGTCAGGTTCAGGTGTTTCGGGCCGGTCTGATCGGCCGTGATGAAGGGCAGGTTGATGTCGGTCTGCATCGTAGACGAGAGCTCGATCTTCGCCTTCTCGGCGGCTTCCTTGAGCCGCTGCAGCGCCATCGGGTCCTGCGAAAGATCGATCCCCTGGTCCTTCTTGAACTCCGTTACCAGCCAGTCGATCACGCGCTGGTCGAGGTCATCGCCGCCCAGGTGCGTGTCGCCGTTGGTCGCCTTCACCTCGAACACGCCGTCCCCGAGCTCGAGGACCGAGATGTCGTACGTTCCGCCGCCGAGGTCGAAGACGGCGATCTTCTCGTCCATCTTCTTGTCGAGCCCGTACGCGAGCGAGGCCGCGGTCGGCTCGTTGATGATTCGCAGCACCTCGAGCCCCGCGATCTTCCCGGCGTCCTTCGTCGCCTGCCGTTGCGCGTCGTTGAAGTACGCAGGGGTCGTGATGACGGCCTGCGTGACCTCCTGCCCCAGGTAGTCCTCCGCCGTCTGCTTCATCTTCTGGAGCACCATGGCGGAGATCTCGGGCGGTGTGAAGGTCTTCCCGGTGTGCGGGATCTCGACCTGCACGCGGTCCTGCGCGTCGCACTCGGTGTCGTACGGGATCAGCTTTCGCTCGCCTTCCACCTCCGAGCACTTGCGCCCCATGAATCGCTTGATCGAGGCGACCGTGTTGATAGGGTTCGTGACGGCCTGCCGCTTGGCGACCTGGCCCACGAGCCGCTCGCCCTCCTTCGTGAACGCGACCACGGACGGCGTCGTGCGCGCGCCCTCGGCGCTCGGGATGACGACCGGATCGCCACCTTCCATCACGGCAACCACGGAGTTCGTCGTGCCGAGATCGATCCCGATGATCTTACCCATGTGAGTCTCCGTCTCCTGTCGGCTGAGAGAGTCCGCGGCACCCCGCGACCGGCGTACCCGGCCAGCGGAAGCGATCGTCTCGATCGGTTCCCGCTCGGACGGGCCCGCGATCGACACTCGGGGGGTGCAATCGGTATGCCCGTCCCGGACCCCTAAAACGCCCTGTTTTCGCGACAAAATGGCACTCCGGGACGGTCGGTTGCGCCTGCGGGTGTCAGAAAGGCAGGGCGGCGGCGATGGCGCGACCCCCCGCGCCGTTGCGACGCCGCGGCCGTGCCTCTAAGGTCCGGCGCATGTTTCCGCTCCGCGACGAGAACCCGACCGAGCTTCGCCCGTACGTCACGCTGCTGTTCATCGCGGTCAACGTCGCCGTATGGCTGCTCGTCCAGGGTGCCGGGCAGGGAAGGGTCTTCCTCGACTCCCTGTGTGCGTACGGGTCGATCCCCGGCGAGGTCACGGGCTCGCTACCCGCCGGCACCCGGGTGGACATGGGCGAGTACGTCTGCCCGATCGGGGGTTTGAGCTGGCAGACGGTCTTGACCTCGATGTTCATGCACGGAAGCTGGATGCACCTGATCGGCAACATGTGGTTCCTGTGGGTGTTCGGGAACAACATCGAAGACTCAATGGGGCACCTCCGTTTCATCTTCTTCTACCTGATCACGGGCATCCTGGCCGCGGGTGCGCACATCCTCACCGATCCGGCGAGCCCGATTCCCACCGTGGGAGCGTCGGGCGCGATCTCGGGCGTCATGGGTGCCTATCTGCTCCTCTACCCGAAAGTCCGCGTCCACACCCTGTTCTTCTTCGTCATCTTCATCCGCGTCATTCCGCTGCGAGCCTGGGTGCTGCTCGCGTATTGGTTCATCATCCAGCTCGCGATGGGTGCCGGGTCGCTGGGTGGAGAGGGGGGAGGCGTAGCTTTCTGGGCGCACATCGGCGGTTTCTTGGCCGGTCTGTTGTTGATCAGGCCCTTCGAGCGGGACTCGCTCGTCGAGGCGAAGCTGTCAGGCAAGCAGTTGACCCGCGAGGAGGTGCGTGATCTTGGCTGGTTCTAGCAGGCGGGGGTTCGGAGGATGGCCGGCGGCCCGGATCGCGCGCCGAGCGCCGGTCGTGCTCGGGCTCGTGATGCTCGCGAGCCTCTCGTTGACGGCCGCCGCGCACGGGCTCCAGGGTCTGGACGGGGCACAGGGGTCCATCGAGGCCTCATTCTGGAACCGCCTTGGCCGCGGCGTCATCGGCATAGTGTTCTTGCTCGGCATGGCGTGGGTCTTCTCGGCCCGCCGGCGCTCGATCGACTGGGTGCTCGTGGGGAAGGGGGTCTCTCTCCAGATCGTGTTCGCGCTCCTCGTCCTCAAGACCGGGATCGGGCGCGCCTTCTTCAGCACCGTGAACGACATCTTCGTGGCGCTGATCGCTTACACGAACTCGGGGGCGCGATTCCTGTTCGGGGCGCTCATCGACCCCACGGTGACGGTGACCGACGCCGGGGGTGAGGCCGTCCCGTTGGCCGCCAACTTCGCGTTCTCCGTGCTCCCCACGATCATCTTCTTCTCTTCGCTCATGGCGCTCGCCTACTACCTGGGGGTGATGCAGAAGGTGGTGAAGGGCGTCGCCTGGGCCATGCAGCGCACCCTGGGCACGAGCGGGGCGGAGACGACCTCGGCGGCCGGAAACATCTTCGTCGGGCAGACGGAAGCGCCGCTGCTCATCCGCCCGTTCGTGGAAAAGATGACGCACTCCGAGCTGACCACGGTGATGACCGGCGGGTTCGCGACGGTCGCGGGCGGTGTGATGGCGGCCTACGTGGGGATGCTCGCCGGCGTCTTTCCGGACATCGCGGGTCACCTGCTCGCCGCCAGCATCATGGCCGCCCCGGCCGGGATCGTGGTTTCGAAGATGCTGATGCCCGAGACCGAGAAGCCCGTAACGCGGGGGTCGCTCACGGTCGAGTTGGAGGAAACGCACGCGAACGTGATCGACGCGGCGGCGGGAGGCGCCGGCGATGGGCTCAAGCTGGCGCTGAACGTCGGGGCGATGCTGCTCGCGTTCCTGGCCATCATCGCGCTCGGGAACGGGTTCCTGGGCTGGGTGACCGGTCTGTTTGGCGTCGAGGGCATCACGCTGGAGCGGATCTTCGGGTGGGTCTTCGCGCCCGTCGCGTGGCTGATCGGAGTGCCCTGGGAAGACGCGGTGAACGTCGGCAGCCTGTTCGGGATCAAGATGATCGCGAACGAGTTCGTCGCGTTTACCAACCTTGCGGGCCAGCTCGGAGGCGAGAGCACGTTGTCCCCCAAGGCGCTCATCATGTGCACCTACGCGCTCACCGGCTTCGCGAACTTCTCGTCGATCGCGATCCAGATCGGCGGGATCGGCGGGATCGCGCCCTCTCGCCGTCAGGACCTCTCGCGGCTCGGCCTCCGGGCCATGTTGGGTGGCACGGCCGCCACGTGGATGACCGCGACCCTGGCGGGCGTGCTGGCGTGAGCGGGAACGATGTCCGCTCGGCCGCGGACGCTCTCCGGGCAGCTCTGGGAGATTGCCAGCCGCGCGTTGCCATCACGATGGGGTCGGGCCTCGGCGGTCTCGGGGCCCGAATCGAGGAACCGGTCGAGATCCCGTACACGGAGCTACCCGGGTGGCCGCTTCCCACCGTGGTGGGACACGCCGGAAAGGTCGTCGCCGGGTCGTTAGGCGGGGTGCCCGTTCTGGGTTTGAGCGGTCGGGTGCACATGTACGAGGGGGCCGAGCCCGCGCGGACGGTCTTCTACGTGCGAGTACTCGGAGAGCTGGAAGTTCCGATTCTCTTCCTCAGCAACGCGGCCGGGGCGCTCCACCCGACGTTCGCGCCCGGTGACCTCATGCTGATCTCGGACCACATCAACCTGATGTTTCGAAGCCCGCTCCGGGGCCCGGTGCACGAGGGCGAGGATCGTTTCCCGGACCTTTGCGATCTCTACGACCCGGAGCTGCGAGGCGTCGTGAGGGAGACGGCCCTGCAGCTCGGCGTGCGCCTGCAGGAGGGGGTGTACGCCGCCGTGCACGGACCGGGCTACGAGACGCCGGCCGAGATCCGGATGCTCGAGCGATTCGGGGCCGATGCGGTCGGGATGTCGACGGTTCCGGAGGTCATAGCGGCCCGCGGACGCGGCATTCGCTGCGTAGCCGTATCGTGTCTCACCAACTACGCGGCCGGGGTCACCTCCGAGCCCCTCGACCACGAGGAGGTCCTGGAGGTCGCCGTCCAGGTTCAGGATGACTTCGAGCGTCTCGTCGCCGGCTCCATCGCCCGCTTCGAATAGGCGTCCCGAGAGGTCGTTGGAGAAAACCCGGGCAGGCCGCCGGAGCCCTGCCGCTGCCGGAGCCCTGCCGGCCGCCGGAGCCCTGCCGGCCGCCGGAGCCCTACAGCCGCTCCCCGCCGCTCGTGATGAGTAGGAAGCCTCTCAAGGCAAAGCCGCTCAAGGCGCTGTCGTACATCCTCTTCCTGCTCGTACTGCAGGAGGTCGCGCTCCGGTTCTTCTTCCCGCTTCCTGAGATCGCGAATTTCAACCGGGTGGACTACATCATCGGCGACATACCCGGGCAGGGGAGGTCGTACGTGAGAAACATCGACCTCGGGATCAGGTCCTACCCCGACACGGTCGCCGATTTCGTGAATCACCTGAACCTGTACGGGTTTCGCGATGACGACTGGAAGGTCGCCAGGTCACCGGATCGCAGGCGCATCGTCTTCATCGGCGACAGCTTCGTCGAAGGGAACATGGCGGGCGATGACGAGACGATCCCGCGAAGCTTCGAGGCACGCGCGCGCGCGCGCGGAGAGCGCCACGAAGTGATGAACTTCGGTATCAGCTCGGGGGACTGGATCACCTACAGAAGGCTGGTGTCACACGTCGGCGCCCTGTTTCAGCCCGATGACATCATCCTCGTCCTATTCGCGAACGACGTCCTGAGACGGCCCGACTTCGAGCCCGACCCCCCGCCGGTGCCGGTCGAATACAATCGCTACAGGCCACGGATCCTCGAGGTCCTGTCGCTCATCAAGAGGGGCGAAGCGGTTCCGTTTCGCTGGAACCTGAGGAAGGTGTTCTTCACCTGGAACAGCTCGGACGCGGAGGTCCCGGATGATTCGGAGCTGCGGGAGCGCGTCCATCCCGAGATCGGGGATGCGATCCGCGAGCGCAACTTCAACTCCGGGCTCATCGACTGGCCGTTGAACGTGGCGGGCTTTCTGCGCGAGGCGTACGATCCGCGCCGGACTCTGAGAGCCATGCAGGAGGACGCGCGGCGATACGGCACCCGACTCCACCTGGCGTACATTCCGCTGCGGAATCAGGTGACGAACTACTATCATCAATTCGAGCAGAAGTTCTGCCTCCGGTGCCCGCCGCGCGTGGATCTGACGGGGGAGGCGTTCCAGCTTCACCGGAGGATCCTGGCGGCCAGCACCGACGAGCTGGGCATACCCTTTCTGGACCTGAGCGAAGCGATCCAGACGGAGGAGTATCAGGGGAACCACCTGTATTGGAGCTATGACGTGCACATGAAGGCCGCCGGCTATCAGAAGGTGGGGGAGTGGCTGTACGACTGGTGGAAGGGGGAGTAGGGCCGGGGGGTGAGCGTCTGGCGGTATACGGCTGGTGACGTTTATCGCGCTCGGTATCGCTGCAGAAGCCTCTCGCGCTCCGCGGGCGGCAGGTATTTGACCGCTTCGCGCAGCGTGACGCCGGAAATCCGGTCGATCCGGGCACTCACGAACCGTCGAACGCGATCGGGGCTCTTCTTGGCGACCTCGCGAAGCACCCACCCGAGCGCCTTGCGGATGAAGAACTCCGTCTCCTCGAGCATCGCATCGGCGAACCGCACGAAGCGGGTCCAATCGCCCTCACCGCGCCGCAAAGGCAGCAGGAGCGCCAGCACCGCCGAGCGTCGAATCCAGAAATCCTCGTCGGCCGCCCACCGGTCCAGGGCCGTCTCGAGCTCGGGGCGCCGCTCCACCAGTGGACCGACGACGTGGACGGCGATCGCATCGACGTACGCCCACGTCTTCGAACGCCTCAGCATCGACTCCAACAGCTCGATGTCTCCGGCCTCGAGCATCCCCTCACGCGCCTGCAGCAGCACGATCGCGCAAGCCCGGAGCTCGTGCAGCCTGCGTCTCCAGAGCTCGCGGGTGAGCCGCGTCAGGTCCTCGTGCCCCAGGCCCGCGTGTTCTCTCAGCCAGGTCTTCACCAGCGCGCGAATCGTCGGCGCCGGGACCCCAAGAAAATCGAGGTCGCTCTTGAGATACCGCTTCTCGTTGACAGCCCTGTTGGGTGATCCGACCCTTCGGAGCTGCTGTTCGAGGTGCGAGATCTCGTCGCGAATCTTCATCGGCCTTGATCGATCATTCAACACGTTCCCGTCCGTCGCGCGGATTCACACGCCATGATGCGCCGTCCGCTCATCGCCGCCAACTGGAAGATGCACCTCGGGCGGGTGGATGACGCGATCGAGCTGGTCAGGGCGCTTCGCCCACGTCTTGCCCGAGTGGACAACGTCGAGATCGTGATCTGTCCTCCGTTCACGGTCCTGGCGGTGCTGTCCGACGTCCTGGGTGCGTCCCCGATCGCGTTGGGTGCTCAGACCATGCACTGGGAGGCGGAGGGTGCCCACACGGGAGAGGTCTCCCCCGCCATGCTCGCGGGATTGTGCAAGTACGTGATCGTGGGGCACTCGGAGCGCCGCGCCAACGCGGGTCCGAGCGAGTCGGATGCGGCCGTGAACCGGAAGGTACAAGCGGCGCTGACGTACGGATTGGTGCCGATCATCTGCGTGGGCGAGAGCACGGAGCAGAGGGACGCGGGGGCGACCCACGACGCCGTCGGGGCTCAGGTATCGGCGGCGCTCGATGGACTCGACCGTGAACAGGTCCGCGGATGCGTGATCGCGTACGAGCCCATCTGGGCGATCGGCAGCGGCCAGGCCGCGACGCCCGCCGAAGCCAATCGCACGATCGCCGTCACAGTGCGTGGCGTGATCGCCGGTCTGTTCGGAGAAGCCTCCGCTCAAACCGCCCGGATCCTGTACGGTGGAAGCGTGGGTCCACAGAACATCGCGGCCTTCATGGCCATGCCGGACATCGACGGGGCGTTGGTGGGTGGGGCGAGCCTGGGGATCGAGTTCGCCGAGCTGGTTCGGCGGGCCGTGGAGATACCGTAGCGGGCGCCTAAGCGCCGTCAGGCTGCGCAGGCTTGACGCTCGCCCGTAACCGTCGCACTAACGCTCGAGCGTCACCTCGTCGACCACGCCGACGATGACGGCGCGCACGGCCCCCGGATCCAGCCCGAGGACCTGACGGGCGCCGTTCCCCTCGTCGATCACCAATACGGTGTCCCCCGGCCCCGACTGCGTAACATCGACCGCGATGTCGTAGTCGCCGGTCGCTCGCCCATCGAGATCCAGATGGTCCACGAGCAGCAGCCGCCTGCCCTCGAGGTGCGAGATCTTGATGGTGGCGACGACCGACCCGACGACCCTCCCGATGTACACGGTCAGACGCTCCCCAGGTACAAGGTCAGTCGCCCCCGGCCGCCGGGGTCCGCCAGGTCGCCGTCGGTGGGCGGGCACCCCGGTCCGCGTCGACCTCGTCCACAATCCCGGTGATGGCGAGGTCTACCGGTACGAACACTTCCGGCAAGGCCTGGGCCCCTTCGCGACTGGCCACGACGAAGACGAGGTGGCCGGGTCCGGCCTGAGCCGTCGCATCGGCGGCGACTTCGGGCTCGCCGCGCGGGTTCAGATCCTCGTCGAGCGGTTGCACGACCAGGAACTTGATCCCCTCCAGCCCCTCGTACTTGTTGCTGGCGACCACCGTGCCGATCACGCGGGCGAACTTCACAGCTGCTCCAGAACGCGGGCGCCGAATCGAGTCGCATCCGACACGTTCTCCCACATCGCCGGGTGGAGCTGCGGGATGACGACCTTCCGCACCAGGAGCTCGGGCCGATCCAGAGCACCGACCCCGATCTCGACCGCGGTCTCGACATCGGCCACGAGACCGGAGTACAGAACGATCCCCTTTCCTCCCAGGCCGTCCGCGAGCCGGACCTCGACGAGTCTGACCTCGGCCCCCTTGATCCCGGCGTCCGCCGCGCGAATCGCGCCGGAGACGGTCGAGCTCTCCACGACGCCCAGCGCGTCCACGACCTCGGGCACCCGCCCGCCCCCGATCGCCACCACCACCTCGGGGTGAACGTGCGGGAGGAAGACGTGGTCGAGCACGGTCTCCCCGCCCACCTCACGGCCGGCCGCGAGCGACTCGTGCACATCGGCGACCGTGCCGCCGATGAGGACCAGATACCTCCCCGGCTGGACGGTCCCGGCCCGGATGGTATCGATCTGCGCGCGCTTGATCATCGCGTCGGCGGCCTCGATCCCGACCGCCACGCTGCTGAAATCGATCAGCGCCAGAGCGGGCTCAAGCATCCCGCGCGACATCCCATCGATCGGGTGCCCGGAGTCGTTCGGGCGCCATCAGACGATTCGGAAGGAGTCCTTCAGCACGCACCGTCTGATGCGGCTAAAGCTGATGGGGTTCGTGATACCCTCGCCGGTCGGGCTCGCGATGGTGAACGAGCAGAATCCCTCGCCACCGTACCCGAGACCATCGAAGGACGCGCCGTTCTTGACGAAGATGCTGCAGTCCATCCGTCGCGCCATCTGGCTCAGATGGTCGAGGTTCTTGGAGTGCATCACGGCGGTGTGCCGGAAGCCGTGCTCGGCCTCGACCGCCAGGTCGATTCCTTCGCTGGCATCCCGCACACGAACCAGCGGCAGAACCGGCATCATCTGCTCCGAGAACACCAGCGGATCGTCCCGCTCCACCTCGACGAGCACCAACCGTGTCTCGTCGCTCGCCTCGACGCCGATCTCCCCCAACAGGACGTTCGCGTTCTTCCCGATGAGCTCTTTGTTCATCGTGCCGTGTCGGCCGCGCTCGGGACGATCCTCGAAGATCACCTCCCGCAGCCGCTCGAGTTGCCCGCCGTCGAGCTCCACCGCGCCGTGATGGCACATCGATCCCTTCAGCTCGTCGGCGATCGTCGAGACGGCGAACACTTCCTTCTCGTCCGTGCAGATGATGTTGTTGTCGAAGGAGGCGCCCCGAGTGATGTCCCGCCCCGCTTGCGCCAGGTCGGCCGTCTCGTCCACCACGACCGGCGGATTCCCGGGCCCGGCGCAGACGGCCCGCTTGCCGCTCTGCATGGCCGCCCGGACGACGCCGATCCCGCCCGTGACCGTCAGCAGGTTCACCCCCTTGTGCGTCATCAACTGCTGGGCGGTCTCGATCGTAGGCTTCTCGATCGAGCACACGAGGTTCGACGGCCCGCCGGCTTCGACGATGGCGTCGTTGATCAGCTGGATCGTGTGGTTGGAGCATTCCCTCGCGCCGGGGTGTGCGTTGAACACGACGGCGTTCCCGGCCGCCACCATGCTGATGACGTTGCACACGACGGTCGAGATCGGATTCGTGCTCGGGATGATCGAGCCGATCACGCCGTAGGGCGCGAACTCGACCACGGTGAGGCCCCCGTCGCCGCTCCAGGCTCCGGTGTCGAGAAACTCGGTGCCGGGGGCCTTGTTGGCGTTGAGCAGCACCTTCTCGATCTTGTCCTCGTACCTCCCCATCCCGGTCTCTTCCCAGGCCTCGTACGCGAGCGGCTGGGCGTTCTCGCGCACGGTGCGGCGGACGTGCGCGACGATGTGCTCGCGTACGGAAAGTGGAAGGTCGTGCAGCCGGCGGAAGGCCTGGCGTGCGGCCTCCACGGCACGGTCCACGTCGGGAAACAGGTTGTCCGCGTGCCGTGGTGTGGACGCCGGCTGGGGCGGCTGAGCGACCTCCGGCAGGGTGGGACGCGGCCCGTGTCCCACCCGATCCGAGTGGCGCAGCTCGGACATGACCCGGTCGATGACGGCCTGGATCTGGGTATCGTCCATTAGCCGTCCTTCGCCTTGTCGTATTTCACTTCGCCATCGACCTCGAGGGTGTCCACGATAGCCATGATGACGCCGTCACACGGTCGCTGGTCGGTCATCGTGGTCTGGCGAGCCGCGCTTCCCGTGGCGTAGAGCACCACCTCGCCCATCCCGGCCCCGACCGCGTCTGCCGCGACCCGGTACGCCTCCGTGTCCTGGCCCTCCACGTCCAGCTGCCTGAGGACCAGGAACTTCAGACCATCCAGGGACGGCTCCTTGCGCGTGGCCACGAGCGTCCCGACCACCCTTCCTAGCAGCATGGCTAGCTCCCTAGGCTTTGCGTCACGCGGTTACTTCTTGACGGCCTTCGGGCTCTCGCTCTCCTGGCGACCCAGGGGCAGCGTACGGTCCACGTTCGCGTGTGGGCGCGGGATGACGTGGATCGCGATCAGCTCGCCGATCTTCTCGGCGCCGCGCGCGCCGGCCTCGACCGCCGCCTTCACGGCCGCGACGTCGCCGCGCACGACGGCCGTCACGTGGCCGCCGCCCGTCTTCTCGTAGGCCACGAGCTCTACCTTGGCCGCCTTGACCATGGCATCGGCCGCCTCGACCATGGCCGGATAGCTCCTGGTCTCGATCATGCCCAGCGCTTCGATCGCCCCGTACTCTTCAGCCATTAGGTCCTCCCGACGTCGGTTGGGTTGTCAGGTTGTTAACCGTCGAGCTCAGATCCTCGAGTTTCCTCAGGTTCGCCGCTTGGTCTCGGCCTCGCGGCCGCCCACCCCTTCGATGGCGGCGACCGCGGCGCCGTACCCCGCCATGATGTCCCGTTCCTCGCCGCCCAGGTACACGCGTCCGAAGCTGCCGAACGCCCGGACATCGAGGATGTTGATGTTGGCGGCCTTCTCCGCCTCGTTCGCCGCGAGGGCCGCATACCCCGCGGGCTCGACCTCGAGCACGTACAGCGTTTGGCCGGCGAGCAGCATATGACCGTACCGCATGCGGTTCACGAGCTGCACCTGGTGGGCGTCCACGTGCCGGATGATCTGGCTGGACACCACCTTGGGCTTGATTCGCTCGGCCTCCTCCACCTCGAGCGCCTCCAGGATCGCAGCCCCGGCGGCCCGGACCTCGGCCTGCACCTCGTGATGGACTTCCAGCAAGCCGAACAACCGCTCTACGATCTGCATGCCGGGCCGGACCCGGGTCGACTTGAGCGCGATGTCGGTGATGCGGTTGATCTCGATGCCGGGCGAGATCTCCACCCACAGCGACGTGTCACCCGGCAGCGGCAGGAATCCCCGCGCGACCGTGCCGAGGTATGCAGCGTGTTGGGGCTGCAGGCTGTCGAGGAAGACGTAGGTGCGGAGATCGACGCTCATCGGGCGCTCCTCATGACTCGGCTCCCTGAATAATCTTCACGCTGGCGCTGGCGCCGATTCGGGTGGCGCCCGCCGCGATCATCTTCTGCGCATCCGCGTAAGTGCGGATTCCTCCCGCGGCCTTGATGCCCATCCGGGGTCCCACGACGCGCCGCATGAGGGCCACGTCTTCCGCCGTGGCGCCTCCCGGCCCGAACCCCGTAGAGGTCTTGACGAAGTCGGCTCCGGCCACCTTGGCGAGCTGGCACCCGGCCACCTTCTCCTCGTCAGTGAGGAGGGCGGCCTCAATGATCACCTTCAGGATGGCGCCGCCGGCGTGGGACGCTCGCGCCACGCCCGCGATATCGCACTCCACGAGCTCGTAGTCGCGCGATTTGAGCGCCCCCACGTTGATGACCATATCGACCTCGGTCGCGCCGTCCCGAACGGCCTTCTGCGTCTCGAACACCTTGCTCTCGGTCGAGGTCGCGCCGAGCGGGAAGCCGACGACCGTGCAGATGAGGACGCCGCTGTCCGTGAGGAGATCCGCGCACAGCTTGACGTAGGATGGGTTTACGCACACCGAGGCGAAGCCGTGCTTGCGCGCCTCGTAGCACAGCTGAGCGATCTCGTCCTGCGTGGCGTCGGGCTTGAGCAGCGTATGGTCGATCATGTGGCTCAGACGGCCATCGGTCGGCGCGACGCCCAGCGTGCTGGCGATGCGGTCCGCGCCCGCGTTGACCACCGGCTGGACCCGGGCCACATAATTTTGCGCGGAGAGGGTAGACCCTCGCTCGCCCTCGGTCGCGGAGTCCGCGGCGTGTCCCTCCTGCACGAGGACGAGCACCTGATGGGTGATCTGCTCGATGATCTGCTCGAGTGTTCGCTCGTCGAGTTTCATGGCCTCACCGCCCGCCATCTCGCGCGATCGCGCGTCCGCAGCCGGCTCATTTTCTCAGGAACCGTCTTTCGATGTCCATGATCTTGCCCACACGTCTCGCGTGTCGATCGCCGCCTGCGCGGGTCTTCAACCAGGTGGTGACGATCTGACGCCCCAGCGCCGGACCGATCATGCCGGCACCGAGCGTCAGCACGTTGGCGTCGTTGTGGGCGCGGCTGTTGACCGCCGTGGCTTCATCGTAGCACAGGGCCGCCCTGACGCCCGGAACCTTGTTCGCCGCCATGCACGAGCCGATACCGGCGCCGTCCACGAGAATCCCCCGCCAGGCGCGTCCGTCCGCCACCAGCTGTGCGACCGCGAGGGAGTAGTCCGGGTAGTCGACCGACTCGGTGCTGTCGGTACCGCAGTCCAGAACCGCGTGTCCGAGCTCGCGAACATGGCGCTTGAGCATCTCCTTAAGCTCGTATCCACCGTGATCGGCACCGATCGCGACCGTCCTGGTGCCTGCCGCGCCCGCGGCGGGGCGTCCCGCCGGCGCCTCGGGACTTGGGGAGGCGCGGCCGCCTTCCACCAGCGACACGCCGCGCTCCATGGCCACCTGCCGCGCGAGGGGCGTGACCAACGTCCCTTCGGGGACGACGAACGGCTGCCCGGCGGGCACCTCCAGGAGGTCGGGCTCGGTCACCAGGCGTCGTTGGGTCGTCGAGCGGGGTGGGGTCATGCCGACGGCCCGGTGCACCACCCGGCGCACCATCTCGCGGATCTTCTCTTCGTCGATCATCCGGTGGACCTCGGCTCGGACCTCACCGCGCGGCGGCATGCGGCAAACTGCCGGTGCACATCGGCCACGACAATACTGGAATCCCGCCCCACCGGGCGCCTCGACCGCCCTCCGTCATCAGCCTCCACGCGTCCCATCACCAGTTGCGCCATGCGGATCGATCGAGGGCCGAATCGTCCTCCTCCGCGGAGGGATCCGGGGCAAGACCCGGCCCGGGCTCACCCACGCCTGCGGCGGGTGGCACGAGCGGTGATCGACGCTCCGCATGGTCCCGTTCCTCATGACCCCGGTCCTCGCGGGGCGCGACGGACTCCGCACCGACGGCGGGCTCTCGGCTCGCATCCCTCTCACGGACAGCGCGCTCCATCAGGAGAGCCAAGCCGCCGCGAAGCTGCGCGACCGAGGCGTCGTACGGCCCGATCTCGCCGCTCGCGCGGGCCTGCATGACGCCTCCCTCCATGACCGAGAGGATCAGCCTCGAGAGCGCCGCCCTATCCAAGCCCGCCGGGAGTTGATCACCGGCTCCCTCGAGCCACCCCCGCACACGTCTGACCCAGCGTGAGAAGTACTCCTCGATCAGGGCGCGCACCTCGGGTTTCCGGTCACCCACCTCGAGAGCCAGGTTGCCGACCGGGCACCCCCCCGTGCACCCCGTGATCCGCAGATCGCGCCGGTACAGCTCGAGGAGGGCGAATACACGCTCGATGGGATCGTCGCTGGCGCGCTCGGCGGGATCCAGCAGGGTCGGCCGCAGGGCCTGCAGGTGCCGCTCCATGACACCCACGAGCAGCGCTTCCTTGGAGGGGAAGAAATGATACAGGCTGCCGCTGTGCGCACCGGCATGGCGCAAGATGGTTGCGACCCCGGTGGCCTCGAACCCTCCCTTGTGGAAGAGCTCGGCAGCCGCCTCCAGAATCCGGGCCTTGGTTTCGGCCCCGGTTGGCATATTTGACTGAGCGATCAACAGAAAACGGCCCCTCGCGCGAATCGATGCCCGGGCGCTGGATGCGCAAGTCCGTCCCAATTGATAGATCAATCAATCATATTCCCGCCAAAATGTCAACCCCGGGGCGCCATCCAGGTCGGATTCCAGGATCCGTGATGAAGAAGGCCGGGCTAGCGCCGGCGAGGCCCGATGTAGCGTGGGACAGCCGAACAGTAACGCTCGTACGCTTCGCCGAACTGACGCCTCAGGTGCTCCTCCTCAGTCCGGACCATGAGATGGGTGATCACCGCGAGAAGGAGCATCGTGCCCAGATTGCGCCACGACGGCCACAGCGCGAGATAACCGATCATCGCAGCCAGGAAGCCTAGCAACTGCGGGTTTCGGCTTATGCCGTACAGGCTCCTCCGCTCCAGCCGCTCGGCATCCAGTCCATGCGAGCGCTTGATCCCTAGGACGACTAACATGGCCGTGAGCATGGTCAGTACCCCGCTGACCACCAGGCCCCACCCAATGACTCGGCTGACCGGGCCCACGTGTAGGGCCGGCCAGTCAGCTGGCTGATTCACGCTCCCGAACGCCACCCACAACAGGATCGCGGCCCATTCGAGCGATACCGAGAGCGCCGAGAGGCGCCCTCGACGCTCGTAATCCCGCCGCACCAAGACGCGAAACACGGCGTAGCCGGCGGCGAGCACCAGTGCTCCGGATGCGAAGTACAAGAACGGACTCATCGGGCTGCCCCCCCCGGGTCTCGCCCTGCTGGGTCCGGGCTCCCGGGCGCGGGCGACGGGCGAGCCCAGTGATTGAGGGGTCCGTGTCCGCCTCCCAGCCCCGGCGCGGAAGCGATGGCCTCGCGAGTGTACGAGATGGCCCTATCGACGGCGACGTCGAGCTGCGCGCCGAGCGCGAGTCCGGCGGCGATCGCCGCCGAGAGCGTGCAGCCGGTTCCGTGCGTATGGGGCGTCTCGATCCGAGGGCCCCGCCAGGCGCGGGTGCGCGACCCGTCGCACAGCAGATCCACCACCTCGTCCGACCCCACGTGCCCTCCTTTGACGAGGACGGCGCCGGCCCCCCGGTCGATGATGCGGGCCGCGGCGTCTCGCATCCCCGCTTCATCGCCGATCGAGACTCCCGTGAGGAGCTCCGCTTCCGGCACGTTCGGCGTGACCAACGTCGCGAGCGGCAGAAGGCGCTCGATCAGGGCGCCGACCGCCGACGGGTCGAGAAGCGGGTCACCGCTCGTGGCCACCATCACCGGATCCACCACCACGCGCTCGAGCGCGTGGTCCGAGACCGCGTCCGCAACCGTCTCGATGATGGCGGCGGTCCCCAACATCCCCGTCTTCAGGGCCGTGGGAGGAAGATCGTCACACACCGCATCGATCTGTTCGCGAACGAACGCGGGTTCCAGCACCCGGACACCCAGCACGCCGCGGGTGTTTTGCGCCGTCACCGCGGTGATCGCCGTGGCCCCGAACACGCCGAAGGCGTGAAACGTCTTGAGATCGGCCTGGATGCCGGCTCCGCCCCCGGAGTCGCTACCCGCGATGGAGAGCGCGATCGGAGGGGGCCAGACCCGTGGAAGCCGCCCGAAAGTTCCCTGCTCCATATTCATGCTATACACTTATCGCATGCCGACTCGATCCGAGCGAAAACTCTGGCGCTCGCTGCGTCGCCGGAAGGGTCGCGAGGCGAGCGGGCTGTTTCTCGCCGAAGGACCGCGACTCCTCTCCGAGCTCCTGCGAGCCTCCGTCACCGTGGAACGCGTTCTCGTTTCGCGGGACGCCACCCACGAAACCCCGGTCGACCGGCTGATCGAGGGGGTACGCGCCCGGGATTGGATCGTCGAGGAGGTCGAACCGCGCGACGTGCGCGAGCTTGCAGACACCGTCACACCGCAGCCTGTCCTCGCCATCGTCCGGATCCCTTCATGGGGCTGGCCCGATGTCGGATCCGACAGCATCCTGCTGCTCGACAGGGTCCAGGACCCGGGCAACCTGGGGACGCTCCTTCGCACCGGTGCCGCGCTTGGGATCGGCGGAGTGGTCTGTCTCCCGGGGACGGCGGATCCGTGGTCACCGAAGGCGGTCCGGTCGTCCGCTGGTGCGGGCCTGAGGGTGCCGGTCCTGCGGGCCGTCTGGGAGCAGGCGCAGAACGAGCTCCTCGCTCGTGCCCTCCCCCTGTGGGCTGCCGACGCCGGGGGCGAGCCGCTCGAGCGCGATCACCTGGCGCCGTCGCCGTTGGCGATCGCGTTGGGGAGCGAGGCGCACGGGCTCTCCGATGGCGTGAAGCGTGCAGCGGACCGGACCTTCGCGATACGAATGGCGGGCGCGGTCGAATCGCTGAACGTGGCGGCGGCGGGCGCGATCATTCTGGACCGCCTGCTGGTCGGAGAGCACACGCTCGACCGGCAGGAAGACGCGGGGCAGCCGAACAGAGGGGAAGCGTAGATGGTGGATGCGGTGTTCCTGATATGGGCTGCCTTCCTGGGAGCCGCGATCGGCTCGTTCCTCAACGTCTGCATCGCCCGTCTCCCGGCCGGCGAGAGCATCGTCAAGCCGCGCTCGCGGTGCCCGGCGTGCGGCGAATCGATCCGCTGGTACGACAACATCCCGATCCTCAGCTTCGCCCTCCTGCGCGGGAGGTGCCGGAGCTGTCGCGAGCGCATCTCATGGCAGTATCCGGCGGTCGAAGCGACCACCCTGGCGATCTGGGTGGGCATGGCGCTCCTGTACGGTCCCACGCCGCGGGGACTGGTCGGAGGGATCCTGTTCTCGATCCTTCTCGCCATCGCGATCACGGACGCGAAGCACTATCTGATCCCCGACCCGCTGTCGGTCGGCGGCCTGGCCGCCGGACTGGCGGCTTCGTTTCTACCGGGTCCACCGACCCCTGTCTTCGCCGTCATCGGAGCCGCGCTCGGCTTCGTGATCCTGTTCGGTGTCGGGTGGTTGGGTGAGCGGGCGTTCAAGAAGCCGGCGATGGGTGGCGGAGACATGAAGATGATGGCCATGGTGGGCGCGTTCCTCGGTCCGCTTGGCGCTGTAATGACCATCTTCCTGGGCGCGCTCACCGGCTCCCTGATCTTCGGGCCGATCAGTCTCAAGACCGGCAAGCTAGTCCCGTTCGGGGTCTTCCTCGCGCTGGGGGCGGCGGTCACGTTCCTGTTCGGAGAGGCGCTGATCGGTTGGTACGCCGACTTCCTGTCGCCCTGATCCCCGACGGCGGTCTCCCGTACGGTTAACCCGGGACCTCGTCCCTCACACCGACGTCCCGAGCCGCCCCGGTGGCGCGGCGACGCGTCTCAAACGCGCTCGCGTGACCTGCGTGTCGGAGGCCCGCAGGACCTCGATCCGGACCCCCTCTCTGTCGATCGTCTCGCCGGTCTCGGGCACCCGTCCCATCTCTTCGAGGAGGTACCCGTTCAGCGATCGGTGCTCGAGCAACGGGAACGAAGTGTTGAAGAAGTGGTTGATCTCCCGCAGATCGGCCGCACCATCCACCAGAATCTCGTTTCGATTGATGCGGACGATCGGTTCCTCCGGAATGTCCGTCTCGTCCACGATCTCGCCGACCAGCTCCTCGAGAATATCCTCGAGCGTGATCAGCCCGTCGATGCCACCGTGCTCGTCGACGACCAGTCCCAAATGGATACGGCGGCTCTGGAAGTCCTCGAGGAGCCGGATCAGCGATACGCTCGACGGCACGAAGAAGGGCTCGCGAGCCAGCTCCTTGAGTGGGAGATCGCGCTGCCCCGCCAGCAACGCCTGGTACACGTCCCGCAGATAGAGAAGACCCGTGATGTCGTCCGCCGACTCGCCGTACACCGGGATGCGGCTGTACGGGACCCGCTGCAGGTCCTGCGCGATGTCGGCCAGCGTCAGCGAGTCCTCCCATGCGAAGATGTCCACGCGCGGTGTCATGACTTCCCATACGCGACGAGCATCGAGCATGAACGTACGCTCGATCAACTGGCGCTCGTGCTCTTCGATCTCCCCGGCATGGTGACCCATCCGGGTCATGATGCGGATCTCCTGTTCCGTCGTCCCCGGACCGTCGGGTTTCGGGGGCAGCAGCGTGCGCACGATGGCCTCGAGTGGAGCGACCAGCGGCCACAGCGCGCGCCCCAGCACCCTCAAGATCGGTGCGGCGACGAGCGAGAGAGACGCTGCGTTTCGGGCGGCGAAGCTCTTGGGAGTGATCTCGCCGAAGAACAGGACGAGCAGCGTCATGATCCCGGTCGCGAGACCCACGCCCGCCGAGCCGAACGCGAGCGTCGCGGTGTAGGTCGCGACGGACGCCGCCCCGATGTTGGCGACGTTGTTCCCGATCAGGATGGTGATGAGGACGTGCTCGGGCTTCTCCTTTACTTCGACCAGGGCACGCGCACCCGGTCTCCCCTCCTCCAGCAAGGCACGCGCCTTGGCCCCGCTGATCGAGAACAACGCGATCTCCGCTCCCGAGAAGAAACCTGAGAGGATCAGCAGAACGACGAGCAGGATGATCGTCCCGATCACGGCGATACCTGCGGCGTTGCGTCGTGTGGCGCCGGATCCTGAGGCGGCGCAGCCACCTCGGGCTCGGGTTCCGGAGGCTCCCCGTCCGCCTCCGAGGCCGGTGAGCCGTCACGGAGCAGGCCGTCTCCTACCATGAGCGGCTTACCTCGATCAGCTCGGCCATCAGGTCGTCGGCCGTCCGCCCGGCGGCTTCCGCCTCGAAGCCGGGCACGATGCGATGACGGAATACGTCGGGGGCGACGGCCCGAACATCGTCGAAGTTGGGGACCGGTCGACCGTTGAGAGCGGCTCGAGCCTTGGCGGCGAGCACCGTGTGCTGCGAGGCGCGGGGGCCCGCTCCCCAGCTCACCATCCTGCGGATGAACTCGGGCGCCTCGGGCTCCGTCGGCCGGGTAGCCCGCGCCAGCTTGACGACGTATTCGACCAGCGATGGTGGAGCTGGGATGCGACGGATCAGTCCCTGAAAGTCGTGCAGCTCGCTCGCCGTCACTACCGGCTCGATCGCGGCGACGTCCTCGCGCGACGTCAGCGCCGCCACCTCCACCTCCTCCGCCGGAGTCGGATACGAGATCCGCAGCTCGAACATGAAGCGGTCCAGCTGCGCCTCCGGGAGGGGGTAGGTCCCCTCCTGCTCGATCGGATTCTGCGTCGCGAGCACGAAGAACGGCGGCTCCAGCTTGAAGGTCTCGGCGCTCACCGTCACCTCGCCCTCCTGCATGGCCTGCAACAGCGCGGCTTGCGTCTTCGGCGGCGTCCGGTTGATCTCGTCCGCCAGGATGACGTTCGCGAAGATCGGACCCGGCATGAACTTGAACGCCCTCACGCCGGTATGCGGGTCCTCCTGCAACACCTCCGTCCCCGTGATGTCGGACGGCATCAGGTCAGGCGTGAACTGGATGCGACTGAACTCGAGATGGAGCGCATCGGCGAGCGTCGAGACGAGCAGCGTCTTTGCGAGGCCCGGGACGCCGACGAGGAGCGCGTGTCCGTCCGCAAGCAACGTGATCAAAAGGCTCTCGATGATGCCTTTCTGCCCGACGATTCGCTGCGCGACCTGTTCCTCGATCGCCGTCCTCGTCTCGCCGAGTCTTTCCAGTAGCGCGACGTCATCCAAGCGTGGGCTGGCTTCCATCGTTTCCATGGTCGTCTATGCCGGCCAGGGCGAGATGTGGCCGGCCCCCGAGGCCGCCGTCGGAGCGCATCGAGATGGGTCGGAATCAGGGTGGCCGATCGGCCCTTCAAAGGTCATCTGGAGGGTGTCCTCATCGTGCGGCAAACCTAGAGGTTTTGCGCGTAACGTCAAGCTCTTCCCGCAGGTTGCGCATTTTTTCACAAGCCGGTATCATCGCGTCCCACCGGCGGCAGGAGAGCGGTTCAAATGAGTCAGCCAGCCAGCGGGACGGGCCCTCGGAAGCGCGAGCCCGGCGCGGCCGGACGACCCCCTGGTGGGGGTCCGCGGGGCTCCGAATCGGCCCGCCAGCTGGGGGAGTTGGCTGGCTTCGGGTTGACCATGGCGCTGGCCACGGCGCTGTTCGCGTGGCTCGGTTCGCTGCTGGACGATCGGCTCGGCACGAAGCCGCTCTTCGTCCTGGTCGGCGCGTTCGTCGGCTTCGGCGCCGGCTTCTACAGCATGTACTCGCGGCTCGTGCTGCGCGGGAGAGAGTCGGACCGAGCGCCGCGGAGCGACGAGCGAGACGAGGCCGCCGCGGATGACTCCGACTAGCGGAAGCGACGCAGGAGGCACGGGTCGGGCATCCGCCACCGGATACGCACTCGCCACGTTGGGGCTGGTCGCGATAGGCTTGGGTCTAGCGGCACGCAGGCCGGGCGTGGATACGAGCGCCATGGCGGCGGGGGCCCTCGCCGCATGGGTCGTGCAGGTCGCGGCCGTGGCGGCGGCTTCGACGTCTGTGGGTCAGGAACTGCCCCTGGCGTACGGGGTGAGCCTGGTGATCCTCCTCCTCGTAGAGGCCGTATGGCTGTCAAGATGTCGGTGGCGGACGGGTTCGGGTGGGCTAGAAGCCGGCACGCGCAACGCGGGCCGCTGAGAGAAACCGGCGGCACGCATAGGGAATCGACCGGATGATACCGGAAGTGCTTAAATCGCCCACCGCCCCGATGTGGGACTGGCTCGTCGCGGCACAGGAGCACGCGACCGAGGTAGTCCAGGAGCACGGGGCGGAGGGTGCCGCCCAGGCCCACGGTGAGACGTGGGACACCGAGGCGATGATCCACCATATCGCGGATGATCGCGTCATCGATCTGGGCTTCGGTCAGATTTCCCTCGACGCTCTCTCCTTTCCGCCAGTCCACGTCGGAGGGTTCGAGATCGACCTCTCCGTCACCCGACACGTCGTGTTCCTGTTCATCGCGACGATCCTCACGATCTTCACCATGTGGGCCGCGGCGCGCGCTTCGCGGAAGCTCGAGCAGGGAGAGAGGGCGCCCGGAGGTATCCTGAACGCGATGGAAGCGTTCTACCTCTACCTGCGGGACGAGGTCGCGCTGGCGAACATCGGCCATGGCGGGGAGCGCTTCGTCCCCCTCGTGATCACGTTCTTCTTCTTCATCCTCTACTCGAATCTGCTCGGCCTCGTGCCCTTCGGGGCGACGGCGACGGGCAACATCATGGTCACGGCAGGATTGGCCATCATCGCTTTCGTGGTGATCGAGACGGCCGGCTTTGCCGCGCTCGGGCCTCGCGGTTATCTGAGCACGATCTTCTACGTGCCCAAGGGTCTCAACCCAGCGATGTCGGTGATCATGCTGCTGATCATGACCCCGGTGGAGCTGATCGGGAAGGTGGCGAAGCCGTTCGCGCTCGCGGTTCGGCTGTTCGCGAACATGACCGCGGGGCACTTCGCCCTCCTCGCGCTGCTCGGGATCATCATCACATCGGGCGGCTTCAGCGGGGGCTTCGGTGGCTGGTTCGCCATCATTGGCCCACTGCTCCTGGCGCTTTTCGTGATGTTCCTGGAGCTCTTCGTGGCGTTCCTCCAGGCCTACATCTTCGCGATGCTCGTGGCGGTGTTCATCGGGCTCATCCGCCACGCGCATTGACCCCCGGGTAGCCGGGGAAAGGGTCCCGCGCCGGACGCGGGAAGTGGTGACAAAAGAACGGAGAGCAAACCGATGCTGAACATGTTGGCGCTGTTGCAGGAGGCGGCATCCCTCTCGGTGGGCGACGGGCTCGCGTCCGGCCTCGCGGTGGTCGGAGGCGGACTGGCGGTGCTCGGAGCCGGGGTCGGGATTGGCAAGATCGGCGGTCACATGACCGAGGCGATGGCACGGCAACCGGAGGTGCTGGCGAACATCCAGACAGGCGCGATCATCCTCGCGGCCCTGATCGAGGGTGCGGCGCTATTCGGGCTCGTGATCGCCGGCTTCATCAAGTGACCACGTTCGGGTCGGCTATCTCGCGTGGACTGACGGCGGGCGTCGCGATTCTCGCGGCGACGCCTTCGGTGCTTTTCGCTCAGGAGGAGGGCGGCCCCGCGATCATCTCGCTGAACCTGGGCCTCGTGATCTGGACGTGGGTCCTGTTCCTCCTCACGCTCGGGATTCTCGCATGGAAGGTCTTCCCGTTCATCGCGGGGGGATTGGAAGAGCGACAGCGCAAGATCCAGGAGTCGATCGATGAGGCGCGGCGGAGCCGCGATGAAGCTCGCGCACTGCTCGATGACCAGAACCAGGCCCTCGAGGCGGCTCGTCGAGAGGCGCAGGATCTGATCGAGAAGAGTCGCTCCACGGCCGAGAGCCTGAAGAAGGAGATCCTGGCCGAGGCGAAGGAGCAGCAGTCGGCGCTGCTGGTCGATGCACGGCGGGAGCTGGAGATGGAGCGCGATCAGCTCCGTGAGGATCTCCGACGCGAAGCGGTCGAGATCTCGCTCAGCGCCGCGGAGCGTCTGATCCGGGCGCGACTCGACGCGGACGAGAATCGGCGGCTCGTGGAAGAGTACGTCTCCGAGCTGACATGACCCACCGCGCATGAGTGGATCCGCCGTCGCGCGCAACTACGCCGCGACCCTCTTCGAGCTCGCGGAGCGGGAGGAGAGCGTCGAGCACTACGGGGAGCTGATCGCCCAGGTGGCGGCACTCTACGAAGAGGAGTCCGCCTTCCGGCGCTTCCTGGAAACGCCCCGCATCGCGCTCGCAGAGAAGAAGAAAGTCCTCCGCCGCACCTTCGAGGATCAGGTGCCGGAGCTCTTCATCCGGTTCCTGATGGTGGTCCTGGAGCGGAGGCGACAACGGGTCCTTCCCGGGATCGCGGAAGCGTACCAGGACTCCCTCGATGAGCAGGCCGGTCGCTTGCGGACCGCCGTCACCCTGCCGTTCGAGCCCGATGATGCGCTCAAGACCCACATCGTCGGAGCCCTCGAGGAACACTTCGGAAAGCAGGTCGTGCCGGATTTCCGGCTCGACCCGGCCATCCTGGGCGGCCTGATCGTTCGGGTCGGCGATCAACTGATGGACGCCTCCCTCCGACGCCAGCTGGAGCGGTTGAAGTGGGAACTGATCTGACACGGACCACAGTGGATATCGGGACAAGACGGAGATGACGAGTTCGGAGAGCGCGCTGCGCGCGAGCGAGATCAAGAAGGCCCTCATCGAGCAGATCGATCGGTACGAGGAGGAGCTTCAGGTCGAAGAAGTCGGCGAGGTCCTCGAGGTCAAGGACGGAGTCGCACGGATCTGGGGTCTCTCCTCTTGTGTGGCGAACGAGATGCTCGAGATCACGTGCCAGGAGT
>JBDHAC010000049.1:0-26606 GCA_039588275.1 Gemmatimonadota bacterium | reverse complement strand
CGATTGACCGCTATGTTACCTGTTTTAATTTGCAAGAGCTAACGGCCAAGGTGCTGAGCTGATACAAGGGCCCGCTGGTTCGGGCACCCACTCGTCTACTCCTGGCTGATCCCGGCGTACGTGATCTGGTATACGGTCACACCCCGGGTGGCTGGCGGGAAGCTGTTCAGCGACCCGCTGGCCCGGGTCGTGTTCTCGTGCTCTCGACCCCTGTCGGCTTTCACCATCAGTTCCTGGATCCCGGGATCGAGGCCGGTTGGAAGCTGTTCCACGCGATGAACACGCAGGCGATCCTGTTCCCCAGTCTGATCACGGCGTTCACGATCGTCGCCTCTTTCGAGGTGGCCGGACGGATGAAGGGCGCGAAGGGCTGGTTCGATTGGCTCGAGAAGCTCCCGTGGGGCGAGCCGCAATTCTCCAGCGTGGCGCTCGCCATGCTGATCTTCGCGGTCGGCGGATTCGGGGGTGCGATCAACGCGGCATTCGGGATGAACGCCATGGTCCACAACACGGCGTGGGTGCAGGGGCACTTCCACCTGACGGTTGGTACCGCTACGGCGCTCACGTTCATGGGCGGCGCCTACTGGCTGATCCCGAAGCTCATGAACCGGGAGCTGGAGCTCACGCTCCTGGCCCGGATCCAACCCTACCTGTGGTTCGGTGGCATGCTGCTGTTCTCGGTCGCGAATCACCTCTCGGGGCTCCAGGGCATGCCGCGCCGGATCTACAACTTCGAGTACGGCGGGAGCCCCATCGCGCAGGAATGGCTGGCGGCGACCGGCATCTCCGCGCTCGGTGGCATCTTCCTGTATGTGAGCGCCACCTGTTTCATCGCGGTGATGCTCGGGACCGCGTTCGCCGGCCGAAAGCAGACCCAGGAGCCCATCGAGTTCGCGGAGCCGTTGGAGGAACCCGGCGACAAGGCGCGGATCCTGGACAAGCTGTGGCTGTGGGTGGTGATCGCGGTGGTCTTGATCGTAGCGGCGTACGCGTGGCCAATCATCCAGCACCTGGGGATGGAGCGGTTCGGGGCGCCGGGCTTTCGGATGTTCTAAACGCGCACGGCGCCCCTCCGGGGGCGACCGCAGGCTCGGCCGTTACACGAGCGAAGGCCCCGGGAGCAGCACGCTCCACGGGGCCTTTCTTTTCGTCTCGCGCCCGCCGGCTCGTTCCGTCGGAATCAACAGCGCGGCGCTGACCGCGGGCTCAGACGGGTGGAGTATCCCACGTCGACAGCGACGCCTCCGCCATCTCCGAGATTCGGGGCCGGGCCCACCAGAAGCCGGCCACGATCAGGACGTCCAGGGCTACGTGAAAGAGCATCTCCATTGTCTCGCTCCGCGGTCCGTGAGGCCTCTCGTGAGGCCTGCATTTTCCCTTGACCACAGAGCACGTTTGGAAGCCACGTCCGCGCGACATCGATTCCCGAACCGAGATCCCGCGACCGTCGGCAGTTACTGCGCGACCTCGTCCGCCATGAGCGCCTCGATCTGGTCGGGATCTCTCGGCGCGGCGGCCGAGAGGTTCTCGTATCCGGTCGGCGTCACGAGGATGTCATCCTCGATCCGCACGCCGAGGTTCTCGCCGGGCAGGTAGATCCCGGGTTCGATGGTGAGCACCATCCCCGCCTGGAGCGGCGTTTCGTAGCTGCCCACATCGTGCACGTCCATCCCGAGCCAGTGACTCAAGCCGTGGATGAAGTACGCGTCGCAGGTCTGCTCGCCGCACGCTCCGCCGGAGTTCTCCCGCAGCCACGTCCGCGAGATCCGCGTCAGATTCCCTACGGTCACACCAGGTCGAATCGCATCCAGAACGGCTTGCTGCGCGCCGAGAACGAGCGTATAGATCCGCCGCTGCCGCTCCGTGAACCGCCCCGAGGCCGGGATGGTCCGGGTCACGTCCGCAGTGTAGTAGCTGTACTCCGCGCCGATGTCCATCACCACCAGGTCGCCCTCTTCCATCATCCGGCGGCTCTTGTCGTAGTGGAGCACGACCGAATTCGGGCCGGATCCGACGATGCTCGGGAAGCCGACCCGCTCGGCACCGCCGAGCCGGAAGTTGAACTCGATGACCGCCTCGAGCTCGTACTCGTGCATGCCCGGCCGAGCCGAACGCATGGCCGCGCGGTGGGCCGCAGTCGTGATGTCGATCGCTCGCCGGAGCATGCGGATCTCGTGCTGATCCTTGACCAGCCGGAGCTCCGCCATCACCGGCTCCACGTCCTGGACCGTGACCCCGACCTCGAACACGAGTCGCTGAACGATCTCGTCGTCCCGCGTGTGGCGATTCAGCGGCGCGTACACGACCGGGGCCGAGCGCCGGAAGAAGACCCCGCGCTGGAGCGCGCGCATGAACTCGGGCGCGGCGCGAACGCCCGCGATACCGGAGATCGCGGCCGCCTCCTCGAAAGAGGGCTTGCGGCCCGTCCACTGCTCCTGGTCCGGGTTCCTCTCCGGTATGAAGAGCGCCTCCGAGCGCGAGCCGTTCGCGTCGGCGCTCAACAGCAGCCACGAATCCGCCGTCTCGAGGCCGGTCAGATAGAAGAAATCGTTGTGCTGCCGGAAATCGGAATCCTGCGGATAATCGCCCTCGATGGACTTCATCGAGGCTGATTTGAGAAGCACGACGCCCTCACCGATGGCATCCAGAAGCGCGGTCCGACGCGCGCTCAGGGTTTCGGCCGAGGGGGCCTCGAACGGGGGGCCCGGCTCCGCTTCGGCGTACGCCCCGTGCGTCGGCGCCCGAGCCCCGGGAGACTGCGCCGTCCCCGCTGTGGGAAGTGCGATGAGACCCGTGAGAGCGAGGACGGCGACCGACCCTCCGACCCCGGTGAGCGGGCGTCCGAGCTCCCGGCCACAGTGAGTGATCGCCCGTTCAAATCGCATCCAATCCATGAGTGGCCCCTTCGTTCATCGAGAGCTGGGCTGTTCGTGATGCCGCCAATCTAGGATCCACTGGTCCACTTATCATCTAGTCATCTGGCGGCCGATTGCCGATACAAGCTACGTTCGGCCGTCGTCTCAAGCGTCGCGAGGTCGCTTGGATCGGTCGGAGGGCCGCGGGCCCTCCCTCCCTCACCGCCACAGGAGGAAACCGTGAGGAAAGTCCCGCTCATCCTGTTGTGTCTCCTGCTCGCCTTCGTAACGCCCCAGGCGGCGAACGCGCAGGAGGAAGCTCCGCCCGCCACGCTCGTTCTGTCTTACTTCCAGTGCGACTGGAACCGCCTGAGTGACATCGGCCCCGAGCTCGAGCTCAACGTTCCGATCTGGGAGGAGCTGATCGCGGAAGGGATGCTCCTGGACGCCGGTTCCTACGTCCACCAATGGGCGGATGAGTGGAACGTCGGCATCTACAGAATCGCAGAGAGCATGGAAGCGGCAGTCGCGGCCAACGCCGAGGCCAACAGTCGCTTCGCCGAGCGTCACCCCGACGCGAACGCGTTCGGTGAGGCGTGCCCCGTGCACCGCGATAACTTCTACCAGTTCGGGCCCGTCGCGGACAGCGAGGGCGCCCCGACAGGCGGCAACCCCGCTCTCGTGATCTCGATGTACCAGTGCGATTACGGCCGGATCGGCGACGTATTCGACCAGTACTCCGAGTTCTCGCTTCCGGTGCAGGAGGCGCTCATCCAGGAGGGCAAGCTGCGTGGCGCCGGCACGTTCGCGCACACGTGGGCGTCCGAGTGGAACGTCGGGTTCTACTGGGTCGCGGAGGACGTCAACACCTTCATGGATGCCTGGCAGGAATCCAACCAACGAGTCGGCGAGGCCGTGGAGGCCGCGGGCTCGCCAGCCAACGCGCTCGGCGAGGCGTGCCCCGTGCATAGGGACGGCATCTACATCTTGGGCCCGCGCACGGGTGCGGGCGATGACGAGGGCGATGCCGGGAATTGACCCGCTTGCCGACGGAGATCCGGGCCAGCGCCCGCCGGTCTTCGTGAAGGCCAAATGAGAAAGGGCGGCCCGCGTGGCCGCCCTTCTCTTTTCCTGACGGAGTGCTACGGACACCGACGCCTAGTTCAAGCGAATCTTCACGCCACCCGTGACGCCCACGAGCGTCCCGGTCGATCGCTCGGCGTCCGCGTCGTTCTCGTCCCCCTCGAGCGAGAGGAAATCGAGCGAGGCCTGGCCGGTCAGGGCGAATCCCCGTGAAAGCCACACCTCGACACCGGCTGCGCCGCCCACCCCGTAGCCGTCGAAGTCCAAACCGTCCGAGGCCGAGTCCACGCTGGCGCGCGCGTATCCTCCGCGAGCCTTCACGAACGGCATGACAACCGCGGAATTGACCGGGCGCGAGTTGAAGCGCCACCCGGCCTCCCCGAAAAGTCGAATCAGGTCGACGTTCTCGTCTTCGGCGTCGTGGGTGCTCCAGCCGAGGACGGCGCCGAGCTCGAAGCCGCTCGCCCACCCCCAGCTCAAGGCGCCTTCGGCGCCAAACCCGGACTCCAGCTCCTCGAAGTCTTCACCTCCGGGAATCATCGCTCCGGCGCTTCCAGCGATTCCGAAGCCCCTGTCCTGTGCCTGCACGGCCATCGGGGCGGCGGCCAGTAGAACGGTCACCAATACAGCAGTAGCCAATCGTTGCATCCCTACTCCTCCTCCCGTTCACACGGTCATGAGTAATGCCGACAACCCGGCCAAACGCGGCCTGAGCGGAGAAAGATCCCGCCCGCGAGACAACGCTCGAGCGGGAGAGGGGAGGATGGATTCGGCGAGGAGGATCCCTCTAGGGCGCGTCCGCCGTCAACTCGTGGCACTCGACGCAGGTCTGGAGCGCCTCGGTGAACACCCGCGCCCGCTCACGCGTGCTCGCCCCGAGCATGCCCGTGGAGCCCAGCTCGTGCAGACGCCTGCCGAGCGCGATCGCCGCGTTCCCGCCACGCTCGGCGAGCTCGCCCACATCGATGGGCTGCTCCTCGAGGGTTCGGAGACCGGCGACCCACGAGGCATCGGATGGGCCCACGATACCCTCCCACAGCCGATCGAGCGCCCATCGGTGACGGGCCATGTGCGCCCCCACCGACTCGCCCGCAGCGGGCTGGAAAGCGACCTCGATGGCGGGACCGGCTCCATACGTCCGGTGGCAGCCCGCACAAGCCTGAGCGATCTCCGCGGCGCCTACCGCCGCCTCGGCCAGGCTGGGCGCACGACTGACCGAGCGTGCGGCGGTTCGCATGGCGGCGATGTGAAGCTCCGAACCCTCCGGGAGCCCCGGATCGGGCCGGGGCTCGGCGAGGAGGCGGCCCGACTCGCGCGCGAGAGCGAGATCGCCGTGCGCGACGGCCGTATGGACCCCTCTGGCACGACTGAAGTGCTCCCTCATGTCCAGCTGCACGGGGGGAGGTGAAGTCGCGCACGAAACCGACGTGAGGGAAAGCACGACAACTGTGCCGGACAGCGGATACTTCATGGCCAACCTCTCATCCGGGCCACACTACGATCTGCTCCACACTCGATCGCACGAGGTCTCGGCGCAAGGCCGCCGCGCGACGTTCAGACGCGCGCTCGACGCCCCGCTGAGGTCTCGCTGAATAGCGGATCGACTCAACCGCTTTACAGGCGCCGCGACCGCTCGCAATCTGTCCCTGACTCTAAACGCCGAACGACCGGAGAGTAGCCATATGACCGCGGGAATCTCCCTCCTCAGCCTCGCGGTGGCGATTGCGGCAGCTGGCGCTGTAGGGCCCTCCGACATGCCACCCGACCCCCAACGCCTCGACTGGTGGGAGCATGACGGGGTCGCGACCGACACCCTCACGCGGAGTCAGGAAGCACCCGACGGTGCGGTTCTGTACGCGGTGTGCGCCAGTTGCCACGGCCAGGATGGCGCCGGAACCCCGAACCTGCAGCTGCCGGTGCCCGTGCCGGACTTCACGGATTGCAGCTTCGCATCGCGTGAGCCGGACGCCGACTGGATCGCTGTCACGCACGACGGAGGGCCGGGGCGCGGGTTCGATGAGAGCATGCCCGCGTTCGGTGACGCCTTCGACGACGATCAGCTCCAGGCGATCATGGGCCACGTCCGCACCTTCTGCGAGGACGACAGGTGGCCGCGCGGCGAACTGAACCTGCCCCGGCCGCTCGTCACCGAGAAGGCGTACCCCGAGGACGAGCTGGTATGGGCCACCGACTTCAGCCTCGAGTCGCCCGGCGCTGTCGGGAACGAGCTCGTGTACGAGCGCCGCATCGGCGCGCGTCATCAGGTCGAGGTCATCGTGCCGTTCGGGTTCCGAAACGCCGCCGATCCCGACGTCCTCGATGGCTCGTCCTCCGATTGGAAGGCGGGGCTGGGGGACATCGTGCTCGGGTGGAAGACGGCGCTCTTCCACGGGCTCGAATCGGGCTCGATCTTCAGCCTCGGTGGAGAGGTGAAGCTTCCGACCGGGGACCAGGACGACGGCTTCGGCAAGGGCACGGTCGTGTTGGAGCCCTTCGTCTCCTTCGGCCAGTTGCTGGGCCCGGACGCCTTCCTCCACGCGCAGGGAGGGGCCGAGTTCCCCGTGGACACGGATGACGCGTCGAACGAGCTGTTCTGGCGCGCGGTTCTCGGGCGCACCTGGACGCAGGGCGAGTTCGGGCGCGCCTGGTCACCGATGATCGAGGTGCTCGGCGTCGCGGAGTTCGCGGACGAGAACGAGGTGGCCTGGGACCTGATCCCGCAGGTCCAGGTGACGTTGAACGCGCGACAGCACGTGATGCTGAACGTGGGGGTGCGGCTCCCGCTCAACCATGCGGAGTCGCGGAGCACGGAGCTCCTCGTATACGTGCTGTGGGACTGGTTCGACGGAGGCCTGTTCGACGGCTGGTAGGGGCCACCGCCGCTCAGCGACGCGGGTGACCCACCGGAATCAGGTAAAGGGGCGTTTCGCCCGCCGGGAGCGAAAGCACTTCGCGAACGCTGTCGTCGTAGAACGCCCCGATCGACACCGCCCCCAGGCCGAGCGCGACAGCCTGTAAGAGGAGATTCTGCGCGGCGTGTCCGGCCTCCATGTGCACGTATCGAGGCGCTCGACGTTGGCCGTACTTGATCGCCGTTCGCTCGTGGACACCGGTGATCACGAACACCGCCGGCGCTTCCCCGATCGCACCCTGTCCGAGTCCGGCCCGTTGCAGCTCCCCACGCAGGTCCACGTCGGACCGCACCTCGAGGTGGTGGTCGCCCGAGTCGTACCGATACAGCCCGGCCGGCAGCGCGACGTAGAGCTCCAGCGGATAGAGCGCGCCCGCGGATGGCGCCGTGCGCAGTCCCTCGGCGCTCGTGCGCCCCTGTGCCGCCCAGGAGAGCTGTGCGATCTCGGTTTCGGTCAGCGCCGTCGCCTCGAACTCCCGAACCGACCGTCGCTGCGCGAGCGCTTCTTCGAGGGACATCTCTCCTGCGGGACGGGGTGCGGGTAGCACGTGGGCGTTGATGGGCGCCCCCACGCGGAGGGAGGCGGTCGAGTCAGCACCCGGCCCCGGGTCCCCCTCCGCGCGAGCCGAAGGGGTCCGTCCGCAGGCACTCGTGGCGACGCTTACAAGGGTCAGGATGGCGAGCCGTTCGGGTAACATCGAACCTCATACCTGCCGAGTTCGATCCGCCGTCAGGGAACCGAATCGCGGGCCTCGACCGCACCTAAAATAGCGCCCATGACAGCCGACGGGGAGACTTCTTTGCCCTGTCTCTCGACCCTCTTTGCCCAGACCTCGCCCCACCGGTCGGTTGCCGAAACGGTCGCACGCTGATACGACCGTCAGGGGCGTAGATTCGGGGCCGGCTACGACGCGCACTGTTAACAAGTAACATGATATCACGCTCACTAGCACATTATTTGTCAATATTTTATGCCGCTGCGCCCCAGGAGGACCTCGTCGCCGAGGGCGGCCTCCAAGTCGCGGTCAGGGCCAACCCGTGGGCCGTGGGCGCGTTCATCGCCTACCTCCTGCTGGTGGTCGGCATCGGTGTCTACGCGACCCGCTTCTCGTCCGCGGGCGTGTCGGAGTTCTTCATCGGCGGACGGCGTATGAACCGCTTCGTCGTGGCGCTGTCGGCAGTCGTGTCGGGGCGCAGCGCCTGGCTGCTCCTCGGCGTCACCGGGATGGCCTACGCGATCGGGCCGTCCGCCCTGTGGGCGACGGTGGGCTACACCGTCGTAGAGCTGTTCCTCTTCCTCTACTACGCCCCGCGACTCCGCCGTTTCAGCGCCCGATACGACTGCATCACCGTACCCGACTTCTTCGCGACCCGCTTCGAAGACGAGCGTGGCTCGCTCCGCGTCGTGCTCGTGATCGTGATCCTCCTGTTCATGGTGGGCTACGTGGCGGCTCAGTTTGTGGGGGGCGGCAAGGCGTTCGCGGCGGGGTTCGGTCTCACGCCCACCACGGGCGTACTCCTCACGGCCGCGATCGTCCTCGTCTATACGATGCTGGGAGGCTTTCTGGCGGTAAGCCTCACCGACATGGTCCAGGCCCTGTTCATGATCTTCGCGCTGGTGCTGCTCCCGGTGATCGCCATCGCTGACCGGGGCGGGCTGTCGTTGGTGCTGGAGCAGCTCTCGGCGCTCGATCCCTCGCTGGTCGATCCGTTCGCACTCTCCGCCGGCGCCGCGATCGGGTTCGTGGGGATCGGCCTGGGCTCGCCCGGCAACCCTCACATCCTCGCCCGCTACATGTCGATCGATGACCCGGCTCAGCTTCGCTACTCGGCGGTCATCGGAACGATTTGGAACGTCGTGATGAGCGGTGGGGCAGTGTTCATCGGCCTGGTGGGCCGCGCCTACTTCCCCGAGGCGAGCCTGCTTCCCGCGGGTGACACCGAGAACCTGTACCCCCTCCTCGCCCAGCAGCACCTGCCTCCCGTGCTATTCGGCATCGTGGTCGCTTCCATCTTCGCGGCGATCATGTCCACCGCCGACTCGCAGCTGTTGGTGGCGGCCTCGGCCGTGGTGCGGGACGTGTACGAGAAGGTGCTCCACCGTGGCGAGACGCTGTCGCAGCGGAGGTTGGTGTTCCTCAGCCGGGCTGTCGTCGTGCTGCTCGTCGCCCTGGCCGTCGGGTTCGGGATGGTGGCCGAGCAGGTGGTGTTCTGGCTCGTGCTATTCGCCTGGGCGGGGCTCGGCGCCTCGCTCGGCCCCACCTCCATCCTGGCCCTCTTCTGGCCGCGCGCCACCAGGGCGGGAGTGATCGCCGGGATCCTGACGGGGACCGCGACCACCGTCATCTGGTACCTCGTGCCGGCGCTCAAATCGCACCTGTACGAACTGGTACCGGCGTTCGCGCTCGCCCTGCTGGCGACGGTGGTGGTGTCGCTTCTGACCCGGCCCCCCGAGGATGCGGAGGCCCTCCACCAGGCGATGTCGGAGGACGCCGCGTGACCGGCGCGACGACCAGGGTCGGATGCAACGTGCTGTCGAACGGGGGCGATCAGGTCTGGGACCAAGACAAATACGTTGGCGCGTGCAGGTGGGCTCGGGTCCCTGTCACCGGCTAGTCCTGGCAGCCAGGATCAACGAAGGCGGGCTCGCCCGAATCGGCGAGCCCGCCTTCATTTCCTGCGAGAAGCCCGAGGACTTCGCGCACTCCTACGGGGTGAAGATGAAGTTGTCGATGACGAAGACGAATCCGCCAGAGGGGCCGTCTAGAATCGCGTACGCCACCGAGCTCGTCGACGACACGGTCACCGTACTTCGGGCTCGTGGAAGCCCAGGGTTGCCGCAAGTTCCGCTTGCCGGTCCGGCGACGACAGTTGACGAACCAACCAGCGTGGCGCTGCCATCAAACAGTCGGATCCGTGCGGTCTGTCCCGCCTGCACCTGAAACTCGGCCGCGACAGTGGCTCCTGACAGGGGTGAGGGGAAGGTCGCCCGAATCGGGAAATCGCTCCCGCCACCCCCTCCAGCGAACAGCGATGAGCGCCAGGTGGCGAGCTTCTGGTTGGTGCTTGTTGGGTCGGCGCACGCGCTCGTACCACCCGCCTGATTCTGAGCGAGGACAATGACCTCATCGCCGAAACCAGACGGCTCGGCCGTGAAGATCACCCCAGTCGTCGCGTCCGTATATGGGTCGCTGATCTCCCTCGGGGGAGTTGAGATCGCGGGTGTCTCGAAATCGATCAGCTCCAGGTACCCACTCTGATCCGAACCGGCTGAAGTCGTGAAGCACGCGAACGGGAAGTCGCCTGTCGCGGTCCCATCGAGGAAATACCGAACACAGAAGGGTGGGATCTGCCCCGCGGTCAGCGAGAAATCGTCCGAATCCCCGCTGTTCAACGGCTTGCTCACTTCGATGAAGTTGCGGCCGGCGGCGTTTCGGCCAGCCGAGACGCCATCCTGCTGGGTGTCAGCGAGTCCCCAAAACCCGTTGAAGTGGGTGTCGGTCAGTCCGAAGGGCGTGGCCGAGAACTCGTCGTCACCCGTTGACGCCACATCGTCGTTCGCGTTGTCGAAACGGACCTCGAAGTTATCGCTGGTGGACAGGGTGGCGTCCGGCACGTCGATGGCCATGCACAGGTTCTGCGAGTCGCTCGTCACGTAGACCGTCGACCCGGCGAGTGACCCCGTTCCGCTCGGTTGGATCTGAGCGGCCTGGGCCCATTCACCCGGGCTGTTGATGCCGTCGATCAATCCTCCTCCACACGACGCGACCGGAATCACGACACTCGCCGTGAAGGTCACGGGCGAGCCGATGGCAGCCGCAGTTGCCTCGAGCGTCGCACTCGTGCCCGTGGTGGGCAGCGTCCAGCTCGTGGAAGCGAGCCCCAAACCGTCTGTATTGACCACGCTGGACCCGACGCTGCCGTCGCCGCTGGGCACGAACGTCACCGGCACGTTCACTGCCGCGACGGCAGCTACCTGGAACGGGTCATCGCCTGGCTCCAGGTGGTTGACCGGCGTGGTGACCTTCACTTCGACGGGGTTGGGGAGCGTGGCGCCCGGCGCGCCGGATTGATTGTTTCCGGCGTTCTCTTGGATGATGAGCGATCGGGCCCACACGATCCGGCTGAAGGTCCCGATCGAGTTCCCGTTCCCCCGGTGGGTGGCCGCGAGCGGGCTCGGCCTGAACAGGTCGGTCACGGTCCGCCAGGTCGCCCTGGCCAGATTCACTATCGGGATCCGGCTGGCACCCATGGGCGGGAAGTTGGAGCAATCCAGCCCCGACGGGTCCGGGAGGTTCCGGAGGGGGGTCTGCACGAGGGTGGTCTCGTCGATGCTCCACCCCTGGAACTGGCCTGCCTCGGTCGGGGTGAGGCCGGTATCATCGAAGCACATCCCGACCCGCACCTTCGAGTCGCCGCCCGTCGTCGTCTCGAACTGGGTGAACTCGGGCAGCGCGGTCAGATCGGGCTCTGTCTCCCCCCTGACGCACTGGTCCCGCTCCTGGAGCGGAAGGTTGAGCCCCTGGTCCAGACAGGGCAGAGGGAGTGGCTGGATGTTGAAGGTCACCTCTGTGATTCCCAGGTCGACGACGTCCTGAGGCAGAAAGCCCGGATCCACGTCGAACGCGATGTGACCGTCGTCCGTCGCGCCGCTTCCACCGGCGGCCTGGGTAATGGTCTTGACGATGCACTCGGCCGGATCCTCGCACCCGAAGGCGACGTCGGTGACGAAGAACTTAACCGGCAGCGTCCGGCCATCCTTCAGCGGGATCACCTCGTCAGCCGCGTTCTTCATCTCTTTCCCGGTCGCGGCCGGGTCCACATCCGCGAAGCCCAGCTCCAACTCTCCGACGCAGATCCGGAGCTGGTAGTTCTTGTTCGTGTCCAAGTTGGAGTCCCCCGTGTCCCACTCGATCTTGTAGTGGTCTTCCTCCACCACCACGTCATCACCGCGAAACACCGTTACCGGGAAGGGGGCCTCGGTCCGGTCCCCCGCCACGCATGCCGGGGGAAGGACGGCCGGCCCGGCAGTCGGGCCGATGTCCCAGACCTCCATCACCGGCGAGATGTCCGGGTTGAACGGACCGTCCGTGTTCGGGTTGGACACGAGCGGGGGGAGAAACCAGAAGCCGTCCAGGCCGTCGTGGGCTGCATCCGAGATCGCCAACGACGGACCGGGCAGGTCTCCGGTCGTAGGCGGCTGGGTCGGGGACTCCATGTCCCGGCAGGCGTTCATCAGCGGCAACATCGCCAATATGAAGAGCAACCGTTTCATGGGGAGGACTCCTTTGGGTACGGCCACTAGAACTCGCCCCCGGGAATGGGGCACCCAGCCGGATGGACTACCTTGATGCTCATCCTGGCCGTGCGAGCCGAACTGCGGAGACCCGACGCGGTTGGTCGGGATCGGCGGAGTGAGGGATACTGCAAGGCGTTCGTAGCGTATACTGCATGGGACCGTGAAGTCATAGCTCGTATTCTGCACGAGTAGCGCGCGCCCGAGCCATCCCACCCCACCGGAGACAAGCGGTAATCTAGACCGTCCAATCGGGCCCCGTCCAGACCCGTTTGTCTTTTATTGGATACGACTTGTCCTTTTTTTGCCTGGGGAGCCTTCGTTTTGCTTAGGGAGCCTTCGCCTTTTGCACCGCCCCTTTGCCGGCGGCCGACCTGGTCAGGGCGTGGTGGCTACGGCGCGGAGATCAACTCGCGAAAACGGGGATGGTCCTGGAGGGGGCGCCACCACCACCCCATCTCTTCTTGGGGGTCGAACGCGTGGTCAGGGTTCGCCGCGATGTATCGTTTGAGAAGCTCGATGGCTTCGTCCTGGTCCCCCGCGATCACGCGCATGGCGGCCTCGTAGGAGAGGAGTTCTTGCGTAGGATCGAGCTGGGGGTCGGCCTTCGCCCGAGCCCGTAGCAGCACGCTCGCCGAGCTGTCCCTGAGCCCCGCCCGCCCGAGGATCCCACCGACGATGATCTCGGCGTACACTCGCTGGTACTCGGGCGCCGAAACGGTATCCAGGCGCGCGAGCGCGCTCCACGCCTGGCCGACGTCCGGCTCGCTGGCCGGCATCGTCATGACAAGCAATTGACAGAGCGTGAACCGATAATCGCCCGAGAATCGTCTCGCGCCTTCGTCGCACCAGCGCTGCGCCTGGGTGAACTGCGCCATGTCGTAGGAACCGTTGAACAGCCGCCAGAGGATCACATCGGCGTTGTCGAGATACGCATCCTCCTCGTAGGCCTTGCGTGCCGCGAGCACGGCGGACGCGATGTCGTCTCCGTAATAGAGGTGACTGAGCGTCCCGTGCGCAGAAGCCAGCGCAGGCTCGATCTGTACCGCTCTCTCGAGATCGGCCTGAGCGGTCTCGAACAACCGGTCCCGCGCCGCAGGATCCGGCGTCACATTCAGGAGCCACGTCCAGTAGCGCAGCGTGCCCCGGATCTCGAGAGCACGGGCGTGATTGGACTCGATACCCAGCGCGTGGTCCACCTCGTCCAGGCCCCGCCGTGCCCATTCCACGGTCTGCGCCAGGTCCTGCATGACGTACGAGAGTCGAGAGCGCCGGTAGTCGAATTGCGCTTTGAGGGCCACGGGCTCCGCCCACGCGGTATCCTGATTCACCGCTTGATCGAGCAGCGAGTCGGCCCGTGAGAAGGCCAGGAAGGCGCCCTCGAAGTCCTCGTCCGACGCCAGGGCTTCGGCCGTCTTCCGCTCGCGCTCCGCCCGCTGCAGCAACACCCAGGCCGGCACGCTCGTCGTCCCCGCGCGCCGCTCCCGCAGTCGGACTTCCTCCCCGAGCCATTCCCGCAACAGGAGCGCGGTCTCAGAGGCGAGGTCTTCACGGATGGCCAGGAGATTCTCGGCCGGCCAGTCGAAGCTCTCGCGGTGGATATCCGTTCCGCTCGCCCCGTCAAGCAGGCGGACGGAGACCCGCAGATCGTCTCCGGCGGGCTCCAGGCTCCCCGTGATCAGCGTGCCGGCCTGGAGCGTCCGCGCCAAGCTGTCGGGCGCCAACCCCGTGTCTCTAAACGGCGCGACGCCGTTTCTGGACACGACATCGAGGCCGGACACCTGGGCTAGCTGATCGATCAGCGCCTCCGTGAGGCCGTCCGCCAGGAAGGCCTGCTCCTCGCCCAGGCCGGCGTCCTCGAAGTAGAGGACGGCGATGCGGCTGAGGTCCAGCGTGGAGACGTCGGCAAGATCTTCGGTCGTGTTCGCGTTGATGACGGTGACGCCCGCCCCGATCCCGCCGATGGCCACGACCGCCAGGAGCAAGACTTCCGACAGGGTGGCCTTCTGGGCGCCCTTCTCCCCGTGATACCACCCGAGGATCAGGCTTGCGGGGATCCCGGCGAGGAAGGCGACGAGCGCCAACTTGTACATGAGCTCCGGAACGACCTGCCGATCCGCGAACTGATCGAGAACACCCAGCGCGACCCAGCCTGCGGCCATGTAGGCGACGAAGATCTGGATGATTCGGCGCTCGCGAAGGTTCTTCCAGATAGACATGATCCTCGAGCTTTCCCGCTGACTTCAGGCTGGGCAAGCCAAACGCCGCGGACCCGGTGGTGGTGGACGATGGGCAGGTGTAGGAACGGTGTCAACGAGTCCCAACGCGGCAGTCGCCCGGTGCTCTGGAAACAGGCCGACTGTTATGGGGCGTTCTGCGGGGCATTCCGTGACTCGGCGTGTCGTTTCAAGCCCGACAGTCCCAAGGACATCTGACGCCGTAGCAGCAGCCGCAGAAGGAGCCGGTCCACCACCCGGCCCAGCATTCCGAATCGGAGGTCATACCGGATTGTCGCGGACGCCACGCAACTCGACGGCGCAGGCGCCACCGTCCAGCTCTCCCGCAGCTCTCTGAGCGGACCCAACCGACCGCGGATCTCGTACGTATATCCGCTGCACTCGTCCCAGGCGACGACTTCCTCGTCCAGCACGATCCCCGTGGCGTGCCGCACGCGTCTAGCGGCCCCCACGCCCTGGCGGACCCGGGACAGCAACCGGCACTCCACGATGTTGGGTGCCCACGCCGCGACGCCCTCGAGATCGGCCAGCAGGGCCCACACTCGCTCGCGTGGAGCGTCGATCTCGATCTGGCGCGCGACCTCTCGCATCGACGTCACCTCGACCGGTACTCCAGGTGGCCTTCGGGGCACGCTAGACCAGCCCCAGGTAGCCGCACGGACACAATTCGACGCACTTTCCGCACTCTTCGCATCTGTCCAGCGCGAGCGTGAAGTAAGCTCCGGGCCCCGCTTCCTCCACATGGGTGAAACACTGTGCCGAGCAGTACATCCAGCAGTGCTGACACCCGAAGCAGAGGCCGCAGGAGTAGCAGCGAGAGATCTCCTCGAGGAACTGCGTCTCGGTAATCGGGAGCGCCACCTCCGCGTCCGGGTCTGCGAGGCCCTCGCCCACGCTCAGGTGCTCGCGGACCAAGGGAGGCCTGGTCCCGTAGAAATCGGGTTTCACCGAGTCCGTCTGGATGGGCGGTCCGTCGGCACGGGCTGGCGGCGGCACCCCGCGAAGACGGGCATGTATCGTCTCGGCCGCCGTGCGTCCCTGGACGATCGCCATGCCCGCAATCCCCAGGCCCCGTACATCCCCACCCGCCCACAAGCCATCGACCACCTCGCCCGAATCGTCCGCATCGATCCAGCGGGAGGAGATCAGCGTGTCGAAGGTCCCCTCCCAATCCGGCTCCTGCGAGACGGCAGCGATCACGGCGTCGGCTCCGATGCGGTGCCCCAACCCATCCACCGGGATCGGTCGGCGACGCCCAGATTCGTCGGGGGCGCCCAGCTTCATCCGCTGCACCCCGAGTGCACGGACGCGTCCGTTTTCCCGGTAGACCTGTAGCGGCAAGAGCAGAAACTCGATGCGGACTCCCTCCTCCAGCGCGGCATCGATCTCGCTTTCGATCGCCGGCATCTCATCGCGCGTTCGCCGGTACGCGATCGTGACCGCGCTGCCAAAGCGACGCGCCGCGCGTGCGGCATCGATCGCCACGTCACCGCCGCCGATCACGACCACGTGCTGGCCCAGGTCCACGGCCTCTCCGCAGTTGATGCGGGCGAGGTAGGCGATGCCGCTCCAGACGCCGGGTCCGGACTCGCCAGATACACCGAGTGCCCGGCCTTTGTGCGCGCCGATTCCCAGATACAGCAACTCGTGCTCGGCCTGCAGGTCATCGAGCGTGACGTCCCGGCCCACGGCCGTGTCGAGCTTCAGCTCGACGCCCAGATCCAGAATCCGCTGGATTTCAGCGTCCAGGACCGATGCGGGCAACCGGTAGTTGGGGATCCCGTAGCGGAGCATTCCGCCGGGCTTCGGCAGACGCTCATAGACCGTGACGTGGTATCCGCGCCGCGCCGTTTGGTACGCGAACGACAGCCCGGATGGGCCAGCGCCGATCACGCCCAGCGACTCGGGCTTGGAATCGGCCTCGAGCCGCTCCAGCGACCACCCCTCCTCGATGGCCCGGTCGCCGAGAAAGCGCTCCAAAGCGTTTATGGCCACGGCGCCGTCGTTCCCTTCACGGTTGCAGTGCGTCTCGCACGGGTGGGGGCACACGCGGCCGAGCACGCTCGGGAAGGGGTTCACGTCCGTGATCATCTGCCAGGCTTGCCGGTACGCCTCTTCGCGCCCCAGTCCGGTCTTGCGCCGCTGCGCGATGGTTCCGATCCAACCGCGGATGTCGCCGCAGTTCGGACAAGCCGTCATGCACGGAGCCGGCTTTGTCTTCTGCTGAGGCCTGAAGATCGGACCGCTCCCCTCCATCTCTATTCGCCCTTGGCGTGTCGGGCCCCGGTGCGGAGCAGCTCAGCGTTAAGCTCGCGGATCCTGCCTGACATGGTTCGCAGGATGTTGAACGCCAGCAGTGGATCCTTCTTGATCCGCCGCAGCAGCGTGCGCTTGTCGACCGTCAGCACCCGGGCCTCTCCCCTGGCGCGCACCGTAGCCGATCGCGTTTCGCGCTCGAAGATAGCCATCTCGCCAAAGAAGCTGCCCGGCCCGAGCACGGCGAGCCGCACGGAGTCGCCATCGGCATCCTGTAGCACCTCGACCTCCCCCGCCTGCACGACAAACATGCAATCGCCAACGTCACCCTGTGTGATGATCGCGTCGCCGTCCGCGTACGTTTTTCCGAGCCCCTCTTTGCGCATGGGAGTCCGTGCTCCTTACCGATCTACGGTCGGCCCGTCCACCGCAGGCTCGTCCACGGCTGCCTCGGCCGGGGGCGCCTCGGCGGTGGCCCGGGAGGCTCCATTCCGACTCGCGCCTTTCCCACCGCGGCGACGGCCGCGCGTACCGTTGCCGCCCGGCGGGAGCGCGGTCACCACGTTCCACGCCAGCCCCGCGAGAAACGCCGGGTGAAGCGTGTTCATGAACACCTCGCGGTACGGCGCGCTCCCCGTGAACAGGTTCCACAACACCTGGCTCATCCGGCGCGCGCCGTCCTTCTCCTGCTCCTTCCGGGTCATGCGGAGGATGGCGCGCCGCGACAGCCGCACCGCCTTCAGAAAGTCGGTCGTCGAAAAGATGAGCTTCCCGATCTTGTTGTCGGCGTCGATCGTGCGGCAGGCCGGCCAGTAGTGTTTCTGGAAGTCGTCGAGCGCGATCCCGTGAAAGACCACAGTCTCCGCGGCGGCCTTGGCCGTCCGGTACGCCGCGCCGATCCCGTCCTTGAACAGCCGCGTCATCCCGCAATCCCCGACGAGCACCATCCGATCCGCGAACGGACGCGATGGGCCGCGCATATTGATGAGCGGAGAGCAATTGCACACCCGCGGCTCGACACCTGGTGGGAGGCAACGAGACACCTCGGGGGTTTCGAGGAACCTGCGCACGAGCTCGGCGTCGATCCCCTCCCCCAACAGCACGAGCGTGATGTATTCCCCTTTGGGGATCAGGGCCGCGAACTCCAGGCGGGGCAAGCTCAGCAGGAAGACGTGCATCGAGCTTCCGAGCACGCGGCGGATCGTCTCGTGGTCGGTGTGGAACTCGCAGATGTAGGTGCGCGTCGTCTTGAGCGGCCGTGAGCCGAAGTCCACGCCGTCCAACCCGTCGAGGAGTTGGAAGAGATTGCTGTTCACCCCCGTGGCCAGGGCCACGAGGTCATACGGTCCCGAGCGGCCGTCCGGGTGGTCGAGAATCGGGAGACCGCCCACCCACCGGATCCCGCTCACGAGCTTCCGCACGATCCGGGCGCCCCGCGTGGCGGCCAATCCCTGCAGGTGCCCGTCGAAGCTCTCCCACGGCATGTCGGTCGCGTCGCGCGGTCCGTTCCCTCGGTACACGGCCGCGATCCGCTGCTCGCGGCGCGGGCTCTCGATCCGGACGCTGCCCACATCCATGTGCACGACGTAGGACTCGATGCCCCTCTGGATGACGCTGGGCGGGAGGTTGATGCCTTCCGCGGCCAGGATCTGTACGAGCGACTCGGAAACGATCCCACCGCAGTGATTGCACCCGGCCGGACCGCAGTGGATGAAGTGGCGCGGCTCGTAGATATCGACCGACACGTCCAGGTCGATCGTCTCCGCCAGCTTGAGGAGGAAGTAAGAGAAGAAGCTACCGGCCGGGCCGCCGCCGATCACCGCCACCCTGCCTCCGTCCTCCAGCTCGAGCGTCGGCTCCTCCTCGGGACGCGGGATCAACCGGCCCGACAGGTCGTCGCGCGTCGAGGTCTTCACGCGCGACCTCCCGACGCTCACAGGACCACCGCGGCGACCGCGATGAGCACCAATCCGTGGAGGAATTGGTCGAAGCCCAGCGCGGACCAGAACGCGCCGCGGCCGGAGTCGCGCAGCGCCGGGAAGCGCGCCGAGAACTGAGCCCGCCCGAGATCGATGGCGAAGTGCGACACGAGCACGATCGCGGCCCCGGTTCCCAGCGTGCGGGGTGGTGGAGACGCGACGACGGCGATCGCGACGGCAGCCAGCACCCCATGAATGGCGCCGTGCAGCGCGATCGGGCCCACTGGCCGTCCCTCGCGCTTGGCGGCCAGCATGCGGTCGGTCAACAAGGGCGTGAAATCGCCTAGATAGTGGGCGGTGAGCAAGCTGACGAGAACCCACACGGCCTCGGCGCTCACGGCACCCTCTCGACGATTTCCGGGTCCACGGGCTCTGGGGTCAGCGCCTCCCGTCTCTCGACGCTCAGGATCTCCGGGTTGGGGCTCACCCCCTCGAGGAAAGAGGCCCGGAGATCGGGGTCGGTAATCCAGGCCGCCTTGCCCTCGACGAGCTCACGGGCCTCCTGGGCGAAGGCGGCGGCTTCGTCCGCCCGGTCGAGCGCGTCGAGGATCCGACTTCGCACGAAGAGAACGAGCTCCTCCTGACCCTGCACGCTCCCGTGCACGCGAAGCTTGTCCACGGCCTCCGCGGAGGCCTCGTCCGCGGCGCTCAGGTCGCCGTCCGCAAGCGCGAGGTCGGCCTCTATTGTCTGCCCGAGAATGTCCACGTGTACGAGGCCAGTCTTCGCGGCCAATTCTCGGGCGCGCCGCGCGCACCTAATGGCCTCCTCGTCGCCGACCAGGCCCGCCAGCTCCAGCCATATGCGTGCCTCGAGCGCGGGGCGCTCGATCTCACCGGCGAGCTCGAGAGCATCGGTTAGTGTCTGTCGAGCCTCGACCTCACGACCGGCACCGGCCAGGACGAACCCGAGCGTCATCTGCGCGGTCGAGCGCAGTCGTCGCGATCCGGACCCGAGCGCCAGCTCCAGGGCTTGCCGAGCCGCCTCCCCGGCCTCCTCGTAACTTCCCAGCCACCGGAGGGCGGTAGCTCGGTGCGACAGCACCTTCACCTCGAGCGTCCGGTCGCCCAGTTCCTCCGCGAGCGCCATGGCCTGATCGAAGAAGTCCAGGCTCCGGCAAAAATCATCGATATCCACCTCAACGAGCCCTAAACGGTCCAGGATCTCCGCCTCGCCCCGGCGGTCGCCCGATTCGCGCTGAAGCTCGAGTGACGCCTGGTAGTGGTCGCGCGCCACCGGGTAGTCGCCCCACAGATGGGCCACCCGACCGAGTAGCGAATGGACGTGACCCTGGCGAGACCGGTTCCCTAACCGACGAGACAGCTCCAACGCCTCCTCACCTGCGTCCTTCGCCGCGGCCAGCTCGCCCACGGAGAGCAGGTATCGAGCACGTCGAGATCGGGCCTCGGCTTTGACTTCCGGATCGTCCGCTCCCCGCGTCGCTTCCAACCGCTCGATCGCCTGAAGCCGGAACTCCGCCTCTCCACTTTCCCCCGCGATCTCCTCGGCCAGGTACAGGAGGCTCGCCGGTGTGGTCTCAGGTGGGGAGAGTCTGAGCGCTCGCCGCGCGAGGTCGAGGGCGTCGGACAACGCACCTCGCCCGCGCGCGCGCTCGGCCCTCCGCTCGAGGAACGGAACCGCTCGCGCCGGTTCGGTCGACCGCTCATGGTGGAACGCGATCAGGTCGTCCGATTCCGCCGACTGGTCCTTCAACCGCTCCTCCAGCCAGCCCGCCGCGGCGCCGTGCAGCTCGGCGCGCAACTCCCGCAGGAGGCCCCGGTAGGCGACCTCCTGCAAGAGCCGATTCTCGAACATGTACTCGCGGTCGCCCAGGATGAACGACTCCGAGCGCGGTCGGAACATCTCGCTCGCCACCAGCTCGTCGAGCTCCGAGTCCACCTGGCGACCCACCAGCGCATCCGCCAGGACGCCGGACCAAAAGCGCCGGCCGACGATCGCCGCGCACTGGACGACGCGCTTCGTACGGGGCTCAAGGCCGTCAAGACGCGTGCTGAGCAGGCTCTCCACGTTGTCCGGAACGTGCACTTCGCGCAGTCCGGCGGTCGCGCGCCAACAACCGTCGTCTCTGCGGATGACGTCGAGCCCGACGAGCGTCTTGAGCATCTCTTCGACGAAAAGCGGATTTCCTTCCGTCCGTTCGATGATCAGCTCCACGAACTCTCGCGGGAGGCGATGCTTTCCGAGCGCCGCCTCGATGAGCATGCCGGAGTCTGCGTGCGACAGCGGAGCGAGCTCGACGCTGTGCTCGAGACCGCGGTGGAGTATGTCGAGGTACTCTTCGCCGGGCAGAGGTGAGCGAGCCGTCAGAAGGAAGAAGACCGAATCGTCCAGCTCGCGCGTCGGGAGCGAAGCCAGAAATTCGAGCGTCGCATGGTCCGCCCACTGGAGATCTTCGAGCACGAGGACCCGAGCCCTGCCCGCGCCCTCGCGTAACGCGCGAGCCACCACCTCCGCGATCCGCTCCTGGCGCTCCCTCGGATCGTAACCGGCCAGGGCATGCGACTCGGTGACGGGGGCGCCGAGAGCCACGCTGAGGGCGGAGGCGGTCCCGGGCGACCAGCTTCCCGGCGCTCGCTCGACGACCGTGGCCGTCGCCTCGGTGGGATCGAGCCCGGCGGGCACGTCGTACAGGTCGCAAAGCAGCTCCGACATGGGTTCCCAGGGCGTGCTGCGCGCGTAGGGGTAGCAGCGGCCGACCGCCACTTCCTCCTCCGCGATCTCGTGCTTCGAGAGAAACTCGTGCGCGAGTCGCGATTTGCCGATTCCGGGAGCCCCGATGATCAGGCGGTGCCGAACCCCCTCTCCTGCGGGAGCCGTCCAGCCTGCCTCGAGGTTCGACATCTCTCCTTCCCGCCCCACGAGAGGCGTCAACCGCCCCCCTACACCACGCTGCGGAGCGCGGCGGGCGCGTACACCCAGCACGGCATGAGCGCGAACCGGCTTCTGCTTCCCCTTCACCTGGAGCGCTCGCTCATCTCCGTACTCGAAGATGTGCCGCGTGAGCTCGTAGGTCTTCGGCCCCACCAGAATCTGGCCCGGCTCGCACAGGCCCTGGAGACGGGCCGCCACATTCACCGCATCCCCGATGGCCGTGTAGTTGTGTGCCCCGCCACCGGCGAACGCACCCGTCACCACGGGCCCGGTGCTGATCCCCACCTTCAGTCCGAACTTGGGGTAGGCCGACGAGCTGCCCATACCTCCGTGCTCGGACCAACGCTCGAGCGCGTCGTGCATGTCGAGCGCCGCACGGATCGCGCGCTCCTCTTCGTTCTCGTACGCCACCGGCGCACCGAAGAGTGCCATTACGCAGTCGCCGATGAACTTGTCGACGTGCCCGCCCCAGCGGGTGACGCTGTCGCACAGGGGGTTGAGGCACCCGGCGATGAGCTGCCGGACGTGCTCCGCGTCGAGTTGCTCGGTCAGGGGGGTGAAGCCGGACAGATCCGCGAACAGCACGGTGATGATGCGGCGATCCGCATCGGCCAACGCGCCCAGCATGGCACCGCAGTGGTAGCAGAAGTGCGCGCCCGCGGGGTTCGGTGACTTACACGCTTCGCAGAACAAGCCACCCGCCCCGGAGACGGGGGCGGCGCATTGTGGGCAGTATCGATAGGTCGCGGCCACATCGCTGCCACAGGAAGGACAGTCGACACGGCCGCCGCGCTCCGACTGGCTCATCCAGTCTTCTCCCCGATGTGTGACCGGCCGTCCTCTCTGTTCCAGCCTCGTGGGATTGAGGACACGCCGACCGGAATATCTGCATTCCCTGGCCAGGCCGGCAACCTTGCGACGGAAGAGGAGCTAGAGCGAACGGCTCCCCGACCACGACCGCGAGCGGGTTGGTCGGCGGCCGATGAGCACGAGCGGGACGTCGGTCTCTTGCGCGATCGCCAGCGGCAGTTCGCCCAGCAGGTGCTTACCCCGGCGGCTGCGCCCCTGCATGCCCATCACCACCAGGTCGGCGACGGCCGCGTGCCGGACGATCGCCTCGCGTGGAGCCTCCGCGAACTCGCACACGGCCTCGTGCTGACCGGTCGCCTCGTCGCGCGCAAGGCTCCTCAACTCGCGCTCCGCACGACGACGGGCATCGGCGGACGTCCTCTCTGGCAGCGTGCGCAGGTAGGTGACCGACCGCGCGCCAGACCTCGACAGGCTCGCGAGGAGGCGGGCACGCAAGTGGCTGTGCGCGCGCCTTCCGCCGATGGGCACCAGGACGCTCTGCGCCTCGTTCATCCGCCACCGGTGCGGAGCTCGCAGGACCACCACATCCGTATCCAGCTCGGCGATCAGGCTCTCGAGCCTCCCCTCGACACCCGGCTCGGTGAGGTTCGGAAGCCCCAACAGCACAGTTTCGCAATCGTGCCCGCGCGCCACGCGTGCGATCTCGCTCCATACGTCGGGCGCGACCGTGAACAAGGTCTCCGCGACCAGCGAGTGCTCGAAGCTGCGCTGCAGCGATTCTCCGAGTACATCCCGCGCGTCGCGCATGGCCAGGTCCCCCTCTGCGAGAGCCTGATCCGTGGTCCGAACCACCGAGAGCAACAAGATCCGTCCCACACCCGGCGTTCGCAGCGTGGCGCCCACGTCGACGAGGCTTGCGGCGCTCGCCGGGTTCGCGATCGGGACCAGCACGAGTGGGCTCCGGCCGCGCAGCCGTGCCAGATCCGGGTCGCGCGCCTGGGCGCTGGCGTCGGCTAGCCTAGCTCCCGGCGCGAACAGTGTCAGATACAGGACACCACCGATTGCCAGCCACATCGCGATCACGCTGCCGGCCTCGGGGACAGCGAAAGCCTGAAAGATCGCCAGGCCGAGGCACAACGTGGCACCCAGCGCAGGAAGGCGTATCGATCCTCGCGCACCGGAGCGCCGTTGCACTAGGATCGCCGCCAAATGCACGATCGCGAACGAGATCAGAAAGATGAGACTCGATGCTGCCCCGGCCGCCGCCACCTCACCGATCACGACCGCGATGAGCAGCACCATCGCTCCCGTGACAGCGACCGACACGGCCGGCGTCCCGGTCGTCCCGTGCACCTGGCCCAATCGGCGGGGCAGCGTGCGGTCGCGCGCCATCGCGAAGGCCACGCGCGAGGCACCCAGAAGGTTCGCGTGCAGCGCCGAGAGCATCGAAAGGATCCCGGCCCCGATCACGAGCCAGTAACCGCCCGGACCCATGAAGTGCTCCACCGCGTTCGCCACCAGCGCTTCGGGATTCGCCGCTGCGGCCGCCCTGATGCCTCCCTGCCCCGGCGCCCCGACGGTCGCGATCAGAAAGAGGAGTGGGATGTAGATGGCGAGGGCGATCGCGAGCGACAGGTACATCGCGCGCGGCAACGTCCGTTCGGGGTCTTTCACCTCTCCGCCTACCGCGGCCACCAGGTCGTAGCCCTGAAGCGCGATGAACGTGTACCCCATGGCCTGGAGCAGCCCGACCGGGCCGGCCGAGAAGAACGGCGTCAGCCGGTCAAAAAGCTCCGTCGGGGACTTGCCGATCAAGGTCCACGCTCCGCCCAGAATCAGGATAGCGAAGAAGATGACCTTGCCGATCGAGGCGCCGGAACCGGCGCCGGCCGCGCGCCGAACGAGTCCCAGTGTGTACAGGACGATGACCCCGATCGCGATCCCGGTCCGAAGCGCGGACCCCTGGATCCACTCCGGCGACTGCCCGAGCAGCCGCAGGCCCCGCTCGAGTCCCTCGGCCGCGAACGCTGAGAACCCCAACGCGTACAGGACGCCAGCGACGATCGAGGCGAACCATACTATCCACCCCACGACGAAGGCCACCTCGATCGAGAGCACCTTCTTCGCGTACGTGTAGATGCCGCCCGATTCAGGGAAGCGACGCGCCAGCTGCGCGAAGCTGGCGACGGTCAGGAACGCGATGCCGCCGTTGACTGCGAACGCCACGATAGCGCCGGGTCCAGTCGTGGCGAACGCGACGCCCGCCAGGGCCAGGATGCCGCCGCCCACGATGGCACCGACCCCGAGCGCGGTCGCACCGAACAGGCCCAGATGTCGTTCGCCGTCCATCAGCGGATACGCCCGTCCGTTCTCGATTCAGTCATCCGCAACGTGCCGCTCGAAACCCCTTCGCCACTCCAGGATCCGGTCTGGAGTCAGCCGTGTACAGCTTACGTGCACATGTCGACCCCCGGCAGGCATTGCCCCTAGCGGTCCAGGGTACCGCATTGACACGGAGCCGAATGAGCACGCTCGTCGTCGACTACGAGCCGAAGTGGCCCGAGGTTTTCGCGCGGCTGCGCGCGACGATATCGGAGGGACTCGGACCGCTCGCGGTCGCCATCGAGCACGTGGGCAGCACGTCGGTACCCGGGCTGGTCGCCAAACCCGTCATCGACATGAGCGTCGTGGTCGCGTTCGACGCCGACGTCCCCGCGGCCATCGACCGGCTGGCGAAACTGGGCTACCGGCATCGAGGCAACCTGGGAGTCGAAGGGCGCGAGGCGTTCGACAACCCTCCCGGGTTACCGGCCCACAATCTGTACGTCTGCCCGGAGGGGAACCTCGGACTGCTCAACCACCTGGCCGTCCGCGACTATCTGCGATCTCACCCCGACACGGCGACCGCCTATGGAGAGCTCAAGAAGAAGCTCGCCGCACGTTTCGCCTCGGATATCGATGCCTACATCGATGGCAAGACGGATTTCATCCTCGGGGTGCTCGCGGAAACCGGCTTCACCGACGAAGAGCTAACGCTCATAGCCGCCGTCAACCGCAACGCCTAGCGCGGAGCCGCGCCGGGGCTCTAACCTGTCGCGTCATCGATCCCTCGTCCGCAGGCCGATAGCCTCCACAACCACGGCCGGTTGGCCGACAACTTTGAGCGGAGCCAAGCCGGCGGAGGGTCGAAACCCCAGAAGGAGGTACTGACCTTGGCCAAGTACATGATCACCTGGCATATCCCGCCGCAGCACTACGCGGCGGCGCTCGATCGCTTCGAGACGCAGGGCGCTCCCACACCACCGGGTGTAGAGCTGCTGGGTCGCTGGCACGAGCCCGGCTCGAGCCGCGGCTTCATCCTCGTCCAGGCAGATGACCCGGCGGCCGTCGCCAAACATCTGTCGGGCTGGAACGACCTGGTCGAGCACCGGACGGTACCGGTCATCGACGACGAAGAGGTCCCGCCCCGATCGTGAGCGCGAGCCCGACATGAAGGACGGACTGATCCACGGAAGTGAGACCAGACCATGAGGGAATCGACCTGGAAGTGTCTCGCGACCGTCGCCGTAGTAATCGTGTCCCTTGGGATAGCCGCGTGCACAGAAGAACCGCGTGCGGAAGCGGAGGCTGAGCCAGCCGCCGCTCTCGAGGGAGCGGGTGAACAGGCTCGGTCCGAGGGAGGTGTTGAGCAACCTGGCCCTGAAGGCAGCGGTGAGCGCGCGATGCCCGAGGGCGGTAGCGAAGGCGAAAGCGAGCACTCGCGTTCGGAGGGCGAAGGCGAGCACTCGGGCTCCGAGGGCGAGGGGGAGCATGGCGAAGAAGGCGAGGGGGGTGAGCACGGATCGGGAGAAGCAGGCGAAGAGTCGGGCGTGCAGATCGGGCCGGACGACACCTGGGATACGACGCGGAACGGGGCGAGGCTCGTCTTGTCGTTCGATCCCCAGTCCAACGCCTTCGCAGGGACCGTCGAGAACACGACCGAACGGACGCTGTGTGCCGTTCGGGTCGAGGTCCACCTGTCCACTGGCACCGAGTTGGGGCCAACGGGGCGAACGGATCTTCCACCCGGTGAAACGACGGCTGTCGAGCTGCCGACCGGGGGAGAGGTTTTCGACACCTGGACCGCCCATCCCGAAACCTCTCCCTGCCCACGGGACTAGGTCGGTGAAACACATGTCCAACGTCGAAACGGTGCGCGCCTACCTGGCGAAGTTCTTCTCCGGTAAGGCCCGGCATGCGGCAGTCCGCGATCTACTCACCGACGACTTCACGTTTCGTGATCCTTTCAT
>JBDHAC010000048.1:0-31337 GCA_039588275.1 Gemmatimonadota bacterium | reverse complement strand
GTGGCGCGGGCATGGCTGAATCGCGAGCTGAGCGATCGGACCTCATGATCTGCGTGGCTGCTCACGGGCGGCCGTGCCGGGGGTGAGGGGGACAGCCAGCCCTCAGTCGGACAGGTCCACGGTCATGCGGAGGTACAGCGGGCGGTACCCGAACCGTTCCCAGAATCTGAGCGCTGCCTCGTTCTTCACGGTCACATCCAACTCCGCCCTCCGCACCCCGCGCTCAGCGAACCACGCCAGCACCTCGGCATACAGCCGCTGGCCTACCCCCAGCTGGCGTGCGCTCCGGGTGACGCCCAGATCTCGGACGAAACCATATGGCCCGACGAGGAACAATTCGGACGCGCCGCGGATCTCGGCGATCGCGAACCCGACGGGCTCGCCCGCGCTTTCCGCGAGCAGGATCAAGCGGTCATCCCGGTCCAGCTCCTCCGCGAGGCGAACCCCATGGATCCGCGCGGCCCCGGGCGCTCGCTTGAAGTAGCGGTCTCCCTCCGCGTGGTGGTCGATGAACTCGACCCATAGGCGCTCGAGCGCCGGTACATCTGCCGCGACCGCGGGCCGGACCGCAACGTCTTCCATACGCCTCCGCTCGTGCTCATCGGGTAGGTGCTCGCCAATGCCGTCACCTTGGCCACCGACCCTCGCCGCGGCAACCGCCCGCACGTCTTGTCTGGAAGCCACGCGTGTCCCAGGATGCTCAAGCGACGCTGCGTGATGCCCATGTCGAGGTCGATCATGAGTGACATCGAGATCATCGTCGAATCCGAGCCGCGTCCCTATTCCAGACGGAGCTTCATAAAGGGGGTGATTGCCGCCGGCGCGGCGGTTTCCTCCACCGGCTACCTGTTCCGCGCCTCGAGCGCCGTGGCCGGCAGCCCCTCCGTCCGCAGCAGCATGCCCCGCCTGATGACCCTGAGCGTGAACGGTCAGTCCCGACGGGTAGATGTCCTGCCGCAAGAGACGCTGGCGATGACGCTGCGTTACAAGCTCGGACTCACCGGGACGAAGCTAGGCTGTGACCGCGCCGAATGTGGTGCCTGCACGGTGCTGATCGACGGAGTCCCGCACTACTCGTGCTCGCTCCTCACGAACGCCGTTCTGGAACGCGAGATCACGACGATCGAAGGGCTGGCCGGCGAAGACGGTGAGCTTCACCCGGTACAGCAAGGCGTGCTCGATGAAGGTGGCTTCCAATGCGCGTTCTGTGCGCCCGGAATCATCATGAGCATGGTCGCCATGGTGAACGAGAACCCGAGCCCCACGCGCGAAGAGGCCGCACACCACCTCTCCGGCAATCTGTGCCGCTGTGGTGACTACAACAAAATCCTGGACTCTGCCATGCGCGCCGCCGAGTACGCACGACGCGCATAGGCCGACGGCGATCGCGGCGCGACGTCCCGGGCCTACCCCCGGGGAGCGCGTAGCGAGGCCCGTTCGAGTTCCTCAGCGGCCTGCCACTAGCGGAGACGACAGACCATGGCGGAAAAGCTGATCGGTCAGGACATCGTTCCACCCGACCTCGTGGCCAAGATCACGGGGGCGGCCAAGTTCGCCGAGGATTTCCGGGCGGAGGGGATGCTGTTCGCGAAGCTCCTCCTCAGCCCGATGCCGCACGCCCGCGTCCGGAGCATCGATGCCAGCCGTGCGCTCGCGATGCCGGGTGTCATCGACATCCTGACCGCCGACGATCTCCCCGCTGCCGATCCTCCCAGCGAGCGGGCGCTCGCGAGCGAGCCGCATTACGTCGGTGAGCCGATCCTCGCGGTGGCTGCGGTGGATGAGACCACGGCGGCCGACGCGATCGAGGCGATAGAGGTCGACCTCGAGCCGCTCCCCTTCGTCCTGGACCCGCTCGAGAGCCTGCGCCCGGACGGCCCCAACGCCCGCACCGGCGGGAACACCATCGAGGGTCGCGAGCTGAAGACGGTCAAGTGGACGGAGGCCGATTTCGAGGCAACGGCCGAGGGCCAGCTCCCGTTGGGCGAGCACGTGGACGAGTGGAGCGTCGGCGATCTCGACGCGGGCTTTGCCGAAGCGGACTTGATCCTCGAGGACACCAGCGTCCACCAGTCGCTCACACATCACCCCATGGAGCCGCGAAGCTGCATGGCGTACTGGCAGAACGGGAAGCTGCACCTGTACGGCTCCACCCAGAGCACGGCGCGGGCTCGTGTATCGCTCGCCAATTCGCTGGACATGGAACCCGATGACGTGGTGTTCGTCGGCCCGTACTGCGGCGGGGGCTTCGGCTCGAAGATCACGATGAGCCCGATCATGCACGTGCCGGCCCTGCTCTCCCGCAAGGTGGGCCGCCCCGTGATGCTGCGAATCACGCGCTACGAGGAGCACTACATCGGTCGCGCCCGACCGGGGTTCCAGGCGTGGACCAGGATCGGGTGGCGGAACGACGGGGTCGTCACCGCGATCGACCTGTACATCGTCCAGGACCATGGCTCCTACGGCAGGTCGGGAGACCACACGTCCGCATCGGCGGTCGCATCGCTCATGTACCAACCTGCGGCGATGAGATTCCGCGGGATCACCGTGTACACCAACACGCCCCCGCGCTCGGCCCAGCGCGCGCCGGGCGGGGCGCAGATCGTCGCCATGCTCGAGCCGCTCATGGACAAGGCCGCGCGCGAGCTGGGCATAGACCGGGTGCAAGTGCGGCGGGTCAACGCGCCGGATCACGATTCGCGATTCGGCCCGAACCAGGGTGGCCTCACCAGCGCCTACGTCCGTGAGGCCCTGGACCGAGGCGCCGAGGTCTTCGGGTGGGAGGAGAAGAGCCGTCTCAGCGGCAGGCGCGAGGGCACCAAGGTCACCGGCGTGGGCGTCGGGCTCAGCCCATACGTGGGCGGGTCATCGGGCTTCGATGGCTTGATGGTGATCCGGCCCGATGGCGACCTCTACATCCACCAGGGGATTGGCAACCTCGGCACCCACTCGTTCGCGGACACGGCCAGGGCAGCGGCCGACGTTCTGGGGATGCCGTGGGATCGCTGTTCGATCATCTGGGGCGACACGTCCGAGCACCTGCCCTGGAGCTCGGTGCAGGCCGGCAGCCAGACCGCGCACGCGCACACGCGCGCGAACCACGCGGCCGCGATGGATGCGAAACGGAAGCTGCAGGAGATCGCGGCACGTGATCTCGGTGGCTCCCCGGACGATTACGACACCGCGGATGGGCGTGTGTTCTCGAGGTCGTCGCCGTCTCGCTACATCGGATAGGAGCTTCCCGATGACATCCACGCCGTGACCGTCAGCGCGGCGGGTGGGCTCGCGGGGCGGGGACTCATGGGGGTCGCCAGGGACAACTACTCGCACGACGGCGGGACCTGGTCATGGGTAGCCGGGTTCGCACGTGTAGAGGTCGACGTGGAGACCGGCGTGGTGGAGATCAAGGAGTACACCGGGGCCGCGGACTGCGGCACGGTTCTCCACCCGCGCAACGTCGCGTCTCAGATTCACGGCGGCGGCGTGCAAGGGTTCGGGCAGGCGCGGAGCCAGAAATGGGTGTTCGATCCCAAGTGGGGCGTGCCCTTCGCGCACCGCTTCTATACGGCACGACCACCGGGAATCCTGGACGCGCCGCTGGAGATGGATTGGGGAGCGGTGGATCAGCCCGATCCGGAGAACCCGGTTGGCGCGAAGGGGATCGGCGAGCCGCCCATCGGTGCCGGCTCGGCCGCGATTGTCTCGGCGATCTCCGACGCCCTCGGCGGGGTGTGTCTGTGCCGTACGCCGTTGACGACTGACGTGATCCTGGCGGAGCTGGAGGGCCGGGCTCAGCCCTACGCTCGCCTGGAGGTACACGTGTGACGCCGCGCACGCGCCGAGCGAACGGGATTCCTCAACACGCTTCCAGAGGAGCGTAACGATGGCCGTGATTCGCGACATGATGCCGACGTTCGAGCTCTTACAGCCGACGAGCGTCGAGGACACAGTCGCCCTGCTGGAGCGCTACGGAGAGCGCTCGTGGGTGCTCGCGGGCGGGCTCGACAGCCTGGACTGGCTCAAGGACCGCGTGAAGCGACCCGAGGCGGTGGTCGAGTTGGGCGGTGTGGAGGAGCTGCGCGGTGTGCGCGCCACCTCGGGTGGGCTGGAGATCGGAGCCTTGACGACCGTGTCGGAGGTCGCGACGCATCCGGAGATCGTCGAACGGTTCGGGCTGCTCTCGACAGCCGCGGGACACGTGGCCACACCACAGATCCGGAATCAGGGGACCATCGGGGGCAACATCTCTCAGGACACGCGCTGTTGGTACTACAGGGGCGGGTGGCCGTGCTACCGGGCGGGCGGCAACACCTGCTATGCCGCGACGCCGCAGTCCATGAATCGGGAGCATTGCGTGTTCGGGGCGAACCGGTGCGTCGCCGTGAACACTTCGGATACCGCCCCGGCGCTGATCGCGCTGGACGCCGAGCTGGTGATCCGCAGCGCGGACGGTGAGCGCGTCGTGGCGGCGGAGGATTACTTCCTCGGGCCCGAGATCGACATCACCCGCATGACGGTCCTCGAGCCGGGGGACCTCCTGACTCGAATCCGGCTACCGGGCGCGTGGGCCGGGGCGAAGTTCTACTTCGAAAAAGTCCGTGACCGGCAGTCGTGGGACTTCGCTCTCGTGAACGTCGCTTCGGCGATCGTGACGAGCGGCGGTCGGGTCGAGCGCGCGCGAATCGCGATCAACGGAGTGGCCCCCACTCCGGTTCGCCTGCATGATGTGGAAGACCTCGTCCAAGGGATGGAGACGAACGAAGACACGGCCGCGGCCGCGGGCGAGTTGGCCGTCCGCGGCGCAGGCGCGCGCTGCGCGCGGCGCAGGGGTAGCGGACCGCCGACGTGGAGATCCTCCGCAGCGCCACCAACCCGTGGGGACAGGATGTCCTGGTCGGGATCGCCTGGGACCTCATGTGGGTCGCACTCATCGCAGGTGCCGCGTTCGTGGTCGCCCACTGGATCCACGTCCGCTGGATCAGGAAGCCGGTGCGCCCGGAGGAGGCGTTCGTGTCGGGTGCGGGGATCCCCGAGCGCGTAACTCGTCACACCCTCTCGTCACGAGCCTTCCACTGGGTCATGGCGCTGGCGATGATCGCGCTCCTCATCACGGCGTTCCTCCCGGTCGCGGGGATTCGCTTCCCGTGGGTGACCATCCACTGGATCGCCGGCGTCGTCCTGACGCTCACGATCGTGTATCACGTGCTCTACGCGACGTTCCGGCAGGACTTCCGTTCGATGTGGGTCGGTGCGGAAGACCTGCACGAAGGCTCGCGGGCGGTCGCCCGCTTCTTCCGCCGATCTAGCGTGCCACCACCGAAAGCCGGCAAGTACCCGCTCGATCACAAGCTCTACCATCACGCCGCAACGGTCGTCTCCGTGGTGGCGATCGTCACGGGCGTCTTGATGATGTTCCGCATCGACACCCCGTTCTGGGACCAGAACCCGTACTTCCTCTCGGATTCTGCGTGGGGGATCATGTACGTCCTCCACGGCCTCTCCGGCGTGGGCCTCATCACGCTCACCATCGCCCACGTGTATTTCGCGATCAGACCCGAGAAGCGCTGGCTCATGCGCTCGATGGTGTGGGGGTGGATCCAGCGCGAGGAATACCTCCTGCACCACGATCCCGAGCGCTGGGTCTTGAACGGCGGCCCGGCCGGGAACGTCGCGGGGGTAGAGGCCGGCCGGGCGGAGGTCACCGCCGCGGTTCAGGACGCCGGCGCCATGCGGGACGCGGAACCCTCGAGCGACGCTTGAACCGCGCGGATCTCAAGGAGCGAATCGACGCGATCGAGGAGAGCTACGAGTTCTTCCTCGCTTTCGCCGCGCGGGGAGCCACCGGGGACGCGGCCCGTCGCGCCGATGCTCAAGTGCGCGAGTTTCTCCACAAGATCGAGGAAGCGCTCGAAGCGCTCTCGGGCGGGCTGCCGGACCTGATCGATCGGGAGGGACTCGAGCCGCCCGAAGCGTATCGAGGCATGATCGACGTGGCGCGGGAGGACGCGGAACGCGCCCGGGCGGCGGTGAGACTCGTGCTGGCGCAGCCATCGATCAGCTCACAGCTGATCGACAATCTGAACGCCTCGGTTCACGTGCGTGCGACCCTGACGAACCTCTTTCTGCTCGACGAGGTGCTGTAGCGGGCGTCCCCGGGACTCACCCGCCATCAGACCGAGTCGTTCAGCCCATCAGGAGTCGGTCGCGCGCGCGACCCCCAGAGCTTCCTCGCGCACCGGCTCCGGCGCGTAGAATCGACGCCTCACCCAGAGCGCGACGCGCACGAGTCCGATCAGGACCGGGACTTCCACGAGCGGTCCGATCACGGTCGCGAACGCCTGGGGTGACTGGATCCCGAACACCGCGATCCCGACCGCGATCGCCAGCTCAAAGTCGTTGCTGGCGGCCGTCAGCGCGACGGTAGCGGTCTCCGGATACTCGCCCCGCAGCAAGCGCGCTCCAACGAACGTGATCGCGAACATCGCCACGAAATACAGCGTGAGCGGGATCGCGATGCGGAGCACATCCACGGGGAGCTGGACGATCAGCTCCCCCTTCAGCGAGAACATGACCACGATGGTGAACAGCAGCGCCCCGAGCGTGAGCGGGCTGATACGAGGGATGAATACCTCTTCGTACCAGCGCAGGCCTTTCGCCCTCAACAGCACGAGGCGGGTGATCAGCCCGCCGAAGAACGGGATTCCGAGATAGATGAGGACCGTGCGCGCGATGTCCCCCATCCCGACATCCATCGCGAACCCCTCGAGACCGAAGAGGGGAGGGAGGAAGGTGATGAAGACCCAGGCATACACGCCGTAGAACAGCACCTGGAACACGGCGTTCGCGGCGACCAGTCCGGCGGCGAGATCGCGATCGCCATCGGCGAGATCGTTCCAGACCAGCACCATCGCGATACACCGGGCCAACCCGACCAGGATCAGCCCCACCGCATAGCCCGGCAGGTCCCTGAGCAGGACGATCGCGAGGACGAACATCACGATGGGGCCCACGATCCAGTTCTGGAGCAGCGACAGTCCGAGGATCTTCTTGTGCCGGAAGACGGACCCGAACTTCTCGTACCGGACTTTGGCCAGGGGCGGGTACATCATGAGGATGAGCCCGATCGCGATCGGGACCGAGGTCGTACCGATCTGGGTCATGCTGTTGAAGGACTCGATCGCCCGCGGCCACAGGTACCCGATCCCGACCCCCGCGGCCATGGCCGCGAAGATCCACAGGGTCAGATATCGGTCGAGGAACGAGAGACGACGCGCGACGGCGATTCCGGCGGTACTCATGGGGCCACCGCCGGCTGACAACGCTCCGAGCGCATGGCGTCGAGCTCGTGGCTGAGATCGGGCAGGGGAGCATGCTCCAACAGCGAGCGCAGGAAGCGCACGAGCTCCAGATGACGACGGTCATCTCGGTCCGCGACCTGGTAAAACACCCACAGGCCGTCGCGCCGGTCGTCGACCAGCCCGGCGTTCAGAAGATACCGGAGATGTCTGGAAGCGGTGGATTGGGAGACCTCGAGCAGGCTCTCGATCTCGCACACACACAGCTCCCCGTGTCTCAGGAGGAGCGTGAGGATCTCCAGCCTGATCTCCTCGGACAGCGCTTTGAACCAGCCGGCCCACTCACGCACGTGACACGACCTCCCCGTCGCCTGAAGCTCTATACCCGTATATGCGAGTATACGGCTGAAGGGTCGGGGCCGCCATAGAGAATCCGACCGAGGGGACGATGGACTCGAGACCGGGTTGGGTGGCCTCACGGGAGGATGAGCGGATGCTGCAGGTTCGCGGTGAGCCAGATCTCGCGCTCGAAGCGGATCGGCCCCACCTCGCTGGTGAGCTTAGGGTGGATGGTCTTGATGGCGACCCGTCGGCCGTGCTTCAAATCCAGGGGAGGTACACCGTTCCCATCCCACCCTCGCCCAGGATGTCCTGCAGCTCGTACCGCCGACCGAGCTCCGCGTGCAGGATCTCGTGCGGATCGGTCATCTAAACAATCGCGTCTTTCGCGCGTCAGGGTGCGGACGATGAGTCCGTCGGGGGTGCGGTCGAATCGGGCGAAGACGCCGTCGGAGGCGGCGCCAACCCCGCCTTGAGCTTGATCTGCCACTCGGCGACGTGTCCGCTCTCGATCCGGACCCTGACCTCGCTCAACTCGGCCCAGCTGAGATGCGGCAAGGCATGGCTCGACTCGTCGACCACCGACTGGATCGCGTCCTGGAGACCGACGGTCGAAGCGCCCTTCAGCTCGACCACACCTTGCCGGGACGCCAGGATGCCGGCGTTCGGCGAGCTGGACAGCAGGCGCTGCTGTGCGCGGCGCGCCTCCTCCTCGTACATGCGGCTCGCATCCACATCGGACATGCCCAGCTCGTCTCGCAGTCTCCTGAGAAAGCGCTCCTCCTCCTCGTCGAGCTTGTGGTCGTCGAGGACATCCTCGAGCGCCGCACCGTACACGGTGCGGGACACCGCATCGTGAACGTGCGCCACGTCGCTGTCGGCCAGATGCAGGAGCTTCCTGAGATGGGCGAGCTCTTCTGCTTCCTCTTCCGTGAGCGAGCAGTCCAGCAGGCAGTGCTCGAGGAAGCGGCGGTACAGGTTGCGCCGTGGGGTCCGGAGACGCTCGCGAAGGTCGATGCCGTGCGACGCGCTCAGTCTGTGCACCCTTTCGACCGATACGTCTCGCACGCTCTTGGCCCGGGCCAAGAGCGCCTCCAGCTCGCGAACGGCCGTACGACCGGCACGCCGCCCGATGATGCGTGCGGACAGACTGACACCTGATGAAGGAAGGCGCGCGAATGGCTCTGCCACGGTTCCTGCTCCTCGACTCGGGTCGACCTCACTGCTCGAAACGGCCTGCGGCCACCTCGCTCTAGCTACCCTCTTCTCCCACGGCTGCGGTCACCGTCTCAGGCCGCAGGTGCTTCTTGAACCACTCCAGGATCCGCTCCGACACGTCCATGACGAACTTGGGCTCGCGCGGCCCGTGCGGCGTGCGGGGGTAGACGACGAACTCCGTCGGGATGCCGAGGCGCCCCAGGGCCCGATAGAACTCCTGCCCCTGCGTGAACGGTACGCGCAGGTCGTTTTGCCCATGGATTACCTGCGTGGGAGTCTTCACGTTCGCGATGTGGTAGATCGCGGAATGCCTCTCGTACTCCTCGTAGTCCTCCCAGAACTCGGCACCCATGTGCCCCACGAGGTAATCCCCGATGTCGGTCGTGGTCGTCATGCTCACGAGGTTCGGCAGTCCGGCGCCCATGCTGGCCACCTTGAAGCGGTCGGTCTGGGTCACCGCGAACGAGGTCATATAGCCTCCATAGCTCCACCCCATCAGAAGCAGGCTGTCGGAGTGCGCGACCCCCAACTCGACGACGTGATCCACCCCCGCCAGGAGGTCGCTCAGGTCCCCGTAGCCCCAGTCCCGGAAATTGGCGTAGCGGAACTCCTTCCCGTATCCGGTGGAGCCCCTGGGGTTGGGGCGCAGGATCGCGAACCCCTCCTGCGCGAAGTACTGCAGCATGTAGATGCTCGGGGACCCCGTGAAGCCCTGCGAGTACACGCCCGCGGGTCCGCCGTGCACGTTCAGGATGAGCGGATACCGTCGCCCGTTCTCGTAGCCCACCGGGTACGTCAGAAGCCCCTCCACCGGGGTACCGTCAGGCGCGGTCCACGCGAGGAGCTCGGTTCGCCCCATCTCGGGTCTCGGTACGCCGGCGTGTGTGTCGGTGACACGCCTCGGCGCGTAGGTGTCGGTGGAGGACACGTGCACATCCCACGGCTCGTCGGGGGTCTGCCACGTGAACGCCGCCAGTGAGCCGTCCGGCGTCAACGACACCGAGCCCATGACGCCGTCCCCGGAGCTCACCTGGCGGATCTCCTCTCCCTCGAGGGGGACCGCGATCAGATGCCGCGTCGTCCCGAGCGACTCGTTCAGGAAGAGGTGACGACCGTCGCCCGACCAGCCGACTACGTTCACGCTCCGGTTCGGTGTCTCGGCCAGCATGCGGGGCTCGCCACCATCGGGCGACACGACGTAGAGGTCACCGAGCCCGATGGGCTCGATCTGCGAGCCGGTGGATGCGTACGCGATCCAGCGGCCATCCGGAGACCAGCGGGGGCTTCTCTCCACCCCCGCACCCGTGACCAGGCGCGTCACCTCCCCCACGGCTTCGAGCTCGGCCTCCTCATCGCCCTCGTCTTCCGCGGCCTCGTCCGCGTCGTCCTCATCGGCGGACTCCGCCGCCTCGGACTCCCGCATCGCCTCGATCTCCGCGCTGGACGGGACGGAAACGATCGAGATGTCGCCCGAAAGCCGCCCGGTGTTGATGCGCGGATCGGGCTGGTGTCCGAAGACGATCCGGGTGCCGTCGGGGGACCAGTCGAATCCCGTCACGTGGTACTCGCCCTCGGTCAACCGCGCCGCGGCGGCGGCCTCATCGGCGTCCGGATCCACATCGACGACATAGAGATGCCCGTACTTGAAGTTCTGATCGACGAGGATGACGTCCGTCTTCTCGTCCTTGGCCTTCTTCTCCTCTTCCGTTTCGGGATCCCGCATCACGAAGGAGATCCGGGCGCCGTCGGGCGACCACCGATACGCGCCCACGCCGGCCGGAGCGTCGGTCGCAGGGCGAGCCTCGCCCCCGGTGAGCGGAAGAACCCATACCTGGTTCCTGCCGCCGTTCTCCTCGCTCGAGCTCCTGCCGCTCGTGAACGCGAGCCACTCTCCATCCGGTGAGAATGAGGGGCTGCCCGCGGACTCTTCGCCCCGCGTGAACTGCCGCGCCCACGATCCGTCGGTGGCGGCGATCCAGACGTGGCTCAGATACTCGGACTGGCTCCCTTCCATGAGCGGCGTCCGGACGACGTACGCCACCCGGCCACCGTCGGGAGAGATCGCCGTCCCCTGGATCGCGCGGTACTTCATGCTGAGGGCGGGCGTCCAGCGATCTCCCTCCTCGCTCTCCGAGCTCTGTGCGAACACCGGGGTAGCCGGTGCGCACGACACTGCGGCCAGCACCAATGCGAAGACGGTGACGCCCTTGTGCGGGAAACGAGGATGTGGCGCGCAGCCTCCGATGGAAAGACGGATCGCAGGCATCATGGGCGAAGACCTCCGGGCCAGGTCGAGGAAACGAGCGGATGCGACAACGCCCTAGTCTAGTCGGCGGGTGGGGATGGGGCGAGAGATACGCACGAGAGGAGGAGCACCCGCGAGAGAGCAGAGCGAAATGCCGGTGACTGGCCGCACCATCGGCGACGACCCATCTTCCCCACCTTCGTGGTTTCCGCAGAGCGACACGGTGATCGTTTCGAGCATGAGCCAAGGTCTGTTCGTCCTCAAACCGCGGCGGAAGGAGCTCGGTCCCTGAACGGATCGGCTTCGCTCCGGGCCATGGCTTGACCGACGCCGCGCCCCCGGAACTGACCGAGACCCAACGCCGGCGTCTGGAGGTTCGGCTCGGACGGCTGGCCCTCGAGGCCCAGCGACTGCTCGAGCGGATCGAGCGAGAAGTCGAGCCCGGTGTGGAAGGGCAGGGGCGACGGCTGGTCGAGATCGGAGCCGAGTTCCGGAAACTGCTGACGGAGCTGGAGGATGCGGGCCGGCGTCTGGGGCTCTCGCTCCGGCGACCCGGCCCCGACCTGCTGCGGGACGTCGGAGCGTGGGCCGCCCTGTCCTGGGCGCGAGTCCTGGACTGTCGCCCTTCGCGATTGACCGGGGGAGGTCCCCTGGATCCTCGCGCGCGCGGCCCGCTCGATCACGCGGTGGACCGCGTCTCGGAGCGGCTGGAGGTGATTCGCAGCCTCGCCTCCGACGAGCGCGAAGGCGGCTAGTTCCGGTACGCCGGGGAGCCGTTCGGTCAGCGACTCGACCCGGGATTGCCTTGCCAGCAGGCGTATCCGACGGGTAATGTGAGCGGCCCCTGTCATCTCTGTTCCATTGAAAAAGAGGCAACGAGCGCATGGCCACCGTGCCCGAGGGCTTCTCCCGATCTGAGAGCCCGGAGCCGCATAAGGCCCGTACGCGGGCGATCTTACGTGAGCATCCGGATGTTCGGGAGCACATCGGCAGAAACCCGTACAGCTTCATGGGGATCGTGACGCTCGTCGGTCTCCAGATGTTTCTCGCGTCTTGGATCGTGGGGCGGCCATGGTGGCTGCTCTTGCTCCTCGCGTACACGGTTGGTGCCGTCTCGAACCATGCCCTCTTCGTGATGATCCACGAGTGCGCCCACAATCTCCTGTTCAAATCGAAGGTGCTGAACACGCTCGCGGGTATCTTCGCGAACTTCCCGAGCGCCCTCCCGAGCTCGGTGTCGTTCAAGCACTACCACCTCGCGCACCACTCCCATCAAGGCATCTACGAGCTCGATGCGGATGTACCGAACGAATGGGAAGCGAAGCTGGTGGGGAACTCGGGCATCCTGAAGGCGCTATGGCTGCTCCTGTTCCCGATCATCGCGGTGACGCACACGTTTCGGGTCAAAGAGATTCGCACGGTGGACGGCTGGGTGATCCTGAACTGGATCATCATCATCGGCGTCGATGTCCTGGTGTGGCAGATGTGGGGGGCAGCCGCGTTCTGGTATCTCCTCGCCTCCATGTTCTTCTCGGCGGGATTTCACCCGCTCGGGGCGCGCTGGATCCAGCGCCACTATTTGATGGGGACTACGCAGGAGACATACAGCTATTACGGGGCGGCGAACCATCTCGCCTTCAACGTCGGGTACCACAACGAGCACCACGACTTCCCGTCCATCCCGTGGAACCGTCTGCCGAAGCTCAAGGCAACGGCGCCCGAGTACTACGAGAACCTCGTGTCCCACACCTCGTGGACCCGCTTGCTGTTCAAGTGGGTGTCCGACCCGAGTCTGAGCCTGTACTCGCGCATGCTTCGCACCGACGACGCGGGCGGAACCCCTGCTCGGAGCGCGAGCGAGCCGGTACCCGACGCCGCGCGGGAGGATGATTCCGAAGCCGTAATGGCTACGGTTGGAGCGCCTCGAGAGGGCTAACGACACCCCGTGTACGAGCTCCGTAGCTTGCGATCCGATCGACGCGGCGGGAAATTGCCTTATCACGGGACGGGCGGGTTGAGGGTAGCTATACCCTGTCGTTGAGGTCAGAGGTTTGCCGTTTTCGTCGTACCACCACCTGGTCCCGGGCGCCTGCCTCCGGTTGGCTTCTCGCCCGTGGCGATTTCCGATCGACTGCCGACACCCGCACACCGGGCGAGCGTGGCCCCGTCGCGCTGGTGGGGTCGATTCACCCAAGGAGGATCCAGCATGAATAGGAGCACCGCTCACACCCTGCTGTCATTCGCGCTTCTGGCGGGGCTCGTGGCCTGCGGCGGCGATCAGACCGCGGACACTACCGAGATGGGCGAGGTCGCCAGCCCGCTCGAGGGAGCAGAGACGGTCGAGGTCCCGATGGTCCTGCCCGTCACGACCACTTCCGAGGAAGCCAGGATCGCGTTCATGGAGGGGCAATACGCGTCGGATGTGGGTCGGTTCTACGACGCGAGAGACGCCTTCCAACGCGCGATCGATCTCGACCCCGAGTTCACGCACGCCTACGTGAACGCCGCCAACAGCGCGACGTCGCTCGACGAGTTCAACGAGTACACCAACATGGCCGCGGAGCACTCGGCGGCGGCGACCGAGGCCGAGAAGATCCTCATCGACATCAACAAGGCGTTCCTCGCGAGCGACATCGAGGGCGCGCTGGAGCTGAGCCAGCGACTGGTCGAGCTGGTTCCGGAGAGTCCTCGCGCCCGGCTGGCGCTTGCCGGAGTCCAGACGACCTTGAACCGCAACGAAGACGCGCGCGCGACGATGATGGAGGCGATCGAGCTGGCCCCCGACATGGTCGCTGCGCATCTGCAGCTCGGTTCGAACTACCTGTTCAACGACCCGAAGAACTACGAGCAGGCGGAGCGTTACATGCGGCAGGCGATGGAGCTCGCGCCGACCGAGGGGCAGCCGGTCGAGATGCTCGGCGACGCCCTCCGAGCCCAGCAGCGGCTGGAGGAGTCCCGGGACGCCTACGGAAGGAGCGCCGAGCTGGATCCGAGCGATGGGATCCCGACGTTGAAGCGCGGTCACATCAACTCCTTCCTCGGGAACTTCGACGAGGCACGCGCCGACTACGACGCGGCGATCGCGATGGGAATCGGCGGGCAGAAGGCCGGCTTCGCCAACTTCCGCGCCTTCACTCACGTGCACGCGGGTGACCCGCAAGCCGCGATCGATGAGCTCGAGTCCATCCTCGCGTCCATCGACACCGAGGAAATGGGGATCCCGGAGCACGAGCGGAACGGCCAGAAGATCAACACGCTGACCAACATGATCTATATCGCGCTGCACCACGATCTCTTCCCGGCGGCCGAGCGGACGCTCGAGCGACGCAGCGAGGCCATGATGATCGCCGCCGAGACGGTGGGCACGGAGGAATTCCGGCGCGGGCAGGAAGCGAACATCGCATACTGGGACGGCATGCTCGCGGCCCGCAGGGGTGACTTCGAGACCGCCGCCGCAAAGGCCGATGAATGCGCGCGACTCGTCGAGCCCGATCCGAACCCGCGGAAGATGGAGCCGGTCCACGAGATGCAGGGGGTGATCGCCCTCGAGCAGGAGAATTGGGACGAAGCCATCCTCCACCTGGGGCAGGGCAACCTCACGAACATCTACACGAAATACCTGCTCGGGCTGGCCCAGGAGGGCGCCGGGAACACGGAAGAGGCCCAGGCGCTGTTCAGCGAGGTGGCAGTCTCGAACTTCAACTTCGTGGGATTCGCGCTCGTCCGACACGAGGCGATGGCCAAGCTCGCGATGTAGTCGAGCATGATCGCCGTCCGGCGATCGCGAGACGCCGCACAGGGGTAGAAAAGCGGGGCCGCTCCGGCGGTCCCGCTTTTTGCCGGGCTAGCCCGACGTGGAGAAGGGCCAGCCCGAGGTGGGGGGAGGGCCAGCCCGAGGTGGGGAGAGGAGCGACCGCAATTGAAGAGAGCTGTCCTCTACGCGCTGGCCGTTCTCGCGTCGACCACCTTCATCCCGGGGTCCGGTCTGATCGCTCAGACCCGGGCCGAGCTGACGGCGGAGCTGTGGCCTCGAGAGAGGGTCGAGAGGGCCCTCGCCGCCCTCGACGAGCAGAGAACGGCGGGTCTCATCAGCGAGGTCGGCTACGAGCGCCGACGGAGTATGCTCCGCGCCCGCCTCGAGGGGACCTTTACCCCCACGATGCTCGCCATCGAAAGTCCCCTCGACCTGATCCAGAACGGCGGCTTCGAGTCGATCGACCGAAACACGCGCCCGAACCGCTCCCGCTGGCATTGGTGGCAAGGGTGGCTTTGGGAGGGGGAATACGAGATGCGTTGGGAAGATCGCGGGCGGCACGTGCGCTCCGGGCGTCACTCGGCACGAATCGCGTCCACCGGTCTCCGCGGGCGGATCGCCGTCTTCACCCCCGTGCTGCCAGCCATCGGCGATACACGACGCTACCGGTTCTCGGTCTGGGCCAAGGGATCGGGTGAGAACGAGCTGTTCGTGGCCTTCGACGCCGGTGCGAGCGGGTCGGTGCGAAAGCGCGTGGGCGGCGAGTGGGAGCTGATCGACGTGCGAGGGCGGCTGGGACCCGGCGCGCCGGGCTTCCGAGTCTATCTGAACAGCACGGGCACCGGGACGATCTGGCTGGACGACGCCACCCTCGCGCCGGATCCCCTCCCATGAACGTCCTGCTGCTCGTGGCGATGCTCCTGGGGGTGCTCCAGCAGCCGACGAGCGAGATCGACCTATACGTGACGGATTACATGGCACCCGCGGGCGCGGAGCCCGAACCGCTCGGCGGACGGCGGAGCCGGCGGGCGACCCTGTTCGCCACGCCGGGAGAGTACGAGCCGGTCGCCATCGCCCTGGCCAACCGCGCGCCGCTTCGAGACGTCGCGATCAGCAGCAGCTCGCTGATCGGACCGATGGGTGTGATTCCGGCCGTCGACGTACGCGTGCGTTCGGTAGAGCGCGTCCCGGGCCTGGGTCGCAGCGTGCTCGCCGATGTCGGACCCGGGCTCGAGCTACCCGCCGGCTCGACGCGCCTGTTCTGGGTCACGGTCCGGGTGCCGCCCGACGCCGAGCCCGGGCTGTATGCGGGCACGGTTAGCATCGCGAGCGCGGGAGAGACGCTCGCGCGCCTCGATCTCGTGCTGGATGTGCTCCCTCTTCGGCTGGAAGAGCCGCCCTTCGCCCTCGGGTTCAACTACTCCGACCCGCACGACCCGCAAGCGCTCGCCGGTCACCTGGCCGACATGCGCGAGCATGGTATGACGGTGGTCGCCCCGTTGTACGAGTTTCACCTGCCCGTCGATGACGACGACACCACGGAGCTGTCCGCGTTCATCGAGACCTACCAGGCATCGGGGTTCACGCAGCCGATGTACTTCGCGACCCCCATGGTTCTGACCCTCGAACGGTTGCGGGGATACGGCCCGATCGACTCGAAGCGGTTCCAGCAGAAGTACATCGAGGTGATGCGAAGGCTGCACCGCGAGACGAGGGAGCGCGGGCAGCTCACCCTGTTCAGCATCGGTGACGAGTACACCAACCGCGGCCTCGAGGGGGTCCGGGAAGGGGGACAGCTCGCGCGATTCGTCTTCGAGGAGTTGCCGGAGCTCGCGACGACCAGCGACATGAACGGGTATCGCGAGGTCATGGAGATGGCTCCCTATCTGAGTGTCGCGGCATTCAACAACGGGTGGGACGGCATCGACAACCACAACCGCGGTCGCAAACTGGCAAACGCGACGTTCATCTCCGAGCTACGCAGCGAGACCGGCGCGATCCCATGGTTCGTGAACACCGGCAGCGGCCGTTTCCCCTTCGGGCTCTTCTTCTGGCGCATGACCAAGCTGGGGGGCCGCGGAAAAGTGGAGTGGTACTACAACCTCGGACCGAACCGGCGCGGATCGCTCGTACACATCGAAGACGGTTCGCTGCGGCCTACGCTGGACTACGAGCGCAGCCGCGAAGGGATCGACGACCTGAAGTACCTGCTCGCGCTGGAGCAGCGAATCAAGGAGGCGAAGGCCAGGCGCACCGAGACCCGGGAGGTGGACGCGGCCGTGAACCTGCTGGAGCGATTGGAAGCGTCCGTGATCCCGGACTGGAGCGTCTACGCCGAGCGCGATGCCTCGTTCCCCGCGGACGGTTTCGAAGTCGTCGACCCGGACCGGACCTCGCTCCGTTCGCTGAACGAGATTCGACGAACCGTGGCGGACCACATCATGGCGCTGGACAGGGTGTTGGGAGGCGGCCGAACCGCGGGAGCGTAACGGATCCGGCTCTAAGTGACCCCGTCCCTTTTGACCGGTGCGTCCCGGTCACCCAGCAGGTTGGCGACCATGATCACGCCGGCGACGGCGTTGGCTCCCACGACGATTCGCCAGTCTGGCATCGCCACCATGCCACCCGCCAATAGCGTGATGCCCGCGTAGAATACCGCGGAGCACGCGACGACTCCGTAAAGCGCCCCGATCAACGCGTTCGCCGCCAGCCTTTCCGGCTGAAAGAGCAAGGCGGCTCCGATCCCGATCCCTGCGAAGGCGCAGAAATGCAGGACGGCGTACTCGGCCAACCCCTGCGCGATGCGGACCACGTCGGCCGCTCGGAGCGCGGCCTCGACGCCGGGTGTGACGTCGATCGTTTGGCCCAGCACCGCGGCGGAGAGGAGGGCAGAGGAGGCCAGCGGGTCGAGGCGAACGAGGTCGTACACGAACAGCACGGCGAAGGCGGCCGTGCCGGCCAGCAGACCTCCCTTGGCGCCGTTCGCGTAAAGCTGAAGACCGGTGCGACGCGGCTGATAGGCAGACGACAGATCGTCGAAGGGGAGCGGGGTCACGGCCATCACCTCCGGGCCGGGCCGAACGCCGGCACCAAGCCGCGCGGATCAGGACTCGCGTTGCTCGGCCGATGCTCGGACTTCTCCTGTGGCGATTAACGACCCCAAGGTAGGTAATTCACCCCGCGGCTTCCAGACGTCGTTATTCATCAGTGGCGGCGCGTCGGGGCCGGCGCGTCGAGCCGGTCTACCCGGGAGGGGCATCAGAAGTCTACGTAGAAGCTCGCTTTCGCGACGAACGTGTCCTCGCCCGGCGCCGAGAAGATCCCGCCCAGATCGCGTCCCAGCCGGAAGTCCCCGTTGTCCAGCTCCTCCCGCCGTGCCTGCTGCCACACGAGGAAGAGCACCGACCCCGGCCGGTACTCCCAGCGCAACACGGCCGAGCCGCGTAGCGAGCGGATGTTGAAGTCCTGGTCACCGAATGAGTCGTCCGCCAGCCCATCGCCCGTGACGTCCACGTAGCGCTCCCCATCCAGCACGCACGTGCTGCCGGAGCCGCAGAGCACGCCACCTTCGGTCTCCGTCGCGACCCCCTCCTCGAACTCGATGAAATCGAACGTCTCAGAGGCTTCGAGCTGTCGGTACGCTAGGTATTCGCCCGTGGAGACGAGAGGCTGTGCGAACAGCTGCAGGCTGAGCTTCGGGGAGAACGCGACGTTGATGCGCGTCTCCATGGAGAACGAGTGGCGCAGGAGATCACCGAACAAGTAACGGTCGCCATACGTCGGCTCGAAGAAGGCGGCGTCGCTGTCCGTGACGTACTGCGAGCCGTTCCGCTCGCGGCTGAAGCGTGGCTGGAGCTCGATCTCCCAGTTCGAGGACGGTCGGAGCGAAACGCTCAGTCCGGTGCTCACCTCGTACCCGTTGCCGCGGAAGCGAGGGCGATACTCGACCGAAGGCCTGAGGCTCACGACTTTCCGCCGGTCCGTGTTCATCGAGACGTTGAAGCTCACGGACCCGGGCTCGGTCATCAGCGGCCCACCCCGCGTCTTCGTATCGCTCAGGCCCTGGGGGTTCCACGAGGTCCTGAGATTCAATCCCCAGTTGTTCAGGAAGTCGAAGTTGCTGGACAGGCTGAACGTCCCACGCTTGTACGTCCGCGCCCAGTGCCCGGCGTCGAAGAAGTCGTCGAGCAGGTCCTGGCGCCAGTTGTGGAAGGTCGTGAGGCGTACGGAATAGCTCCGGAACAGAGATCCGGGTCTGATGTTCCGGTACGAGAGCGAGGCGCCGCCATCCAGGCGCTCGGACGATCGCGAGAAGCCGAGGTCGTTCACCTCGAATCCCGGCGTGATCTGAGCGAGCCAGACCGACCACGTCCAGTGCTCGGCACTTTGACGCGAGAACTGCAGTCGCCAGTTGAAGCCGGTCATGGAGGTGGCGGTGGAGTCGACCTGCAGGTAGTCGGCGTCGGGACGTTGGAAGTAGTGATTCGACGATTGCTGGATGTCGAGGAGCGCCTCGGTGGAGCCCCGCACGTGCGTGCCGGCGAAGAAACCGAACAGTCGCCAGTTCCGGCTCTGCGCTCCACCCCACTGATGCTCGAAGTCGAGCCCCGCCGAGTACGCGTTCGAGGCCAGATCGTCGAACTCCCCGTCGGAGGGCAGGTCGCGGCGCATCCCGGTCGCGATCGCTCCGACGGTCGTCCCCCCGTTGCGGAAATCCTGCTGCAGACGGGCGACCCCGAATTGGGACGCCGGCTCCACGAGCGACTTGTCGAACAGATCGTCGTCCTGGAAGTAGACGTCCGCCTTCTCCGCCGCGGTGGCGGCGGTCAGGAACCCGACCGACAGCCCGCTCTCGGTGCGACCCGTCAGCTTCGCGGCGCCCAGAATCGTCGTCTGGCCGGGGATGTCGGTGAAATCCGCCTCGTCAGGTCCGCGTCCGTGCGGCGTGCGCCCGATCCGCCGTGAGAAGAACAGTTGGTCGCCGCCCCTGAACCCTCCTCCCCCTCCCCCACCGCCGGAGCGACTCCCGAGCTGAAAGCCGAAGACCTGAGCGTCCTGCACGAAGAACGGTCGCTTCTCGGGGAAGAACGTTTCGAAGGCCGTGAGGTTGATGACCTCCGGATCGACCTCGACCTGTCCGAAGTCCGGGTTTACCGTCGCGTCGAGGCTGAACGCCGTTCCCAGGCCGGCGCGGACATCGAGCCCCAATCGGTGGGTCAGCTCAGTACCGTCGGAGAGCGGATCGCCAGGGTCCGCCTCTGCTCGGTGAAACTCCGACGCGAAGTACGGGAGAACCTCCAGTCGGTGAGTGCCGCCGCTGACTTCGATCCCGTTCAACGCGCCGAACTGGCTGACCCGGCCACGCACCGTGCGTGACTGGAGCGAGAAGTAGCTCGTCGAGTTCGACGCCAGCCGGCGGCGCGTGAAGTTCACGCCCCAGGTCTGCGCGCCGGTACCCGCCTCGTACCGGATCTGGGAGAGCGGGATGCGCATCTCGACGCTCCACCCAAGGGAGTCTCGGCTCGTGCCGGACGACCAGACCGCGTCCCAGTTGTCGTCCTCCCGGGTGTCTCCGTACAGGTACGAGTCGCTCTGCTGGTTAGCAGCGCTTACGCGGAAGCGATACCCGGTCAGGTGGTCGTGGTTGGGATCGAGCGAGAGCTCGAAATAGTCGTATTGGCCCTCTTCGTCGCGCCGCACCAACTGGTCGGCGATCTGATCGGAATCGGGCTCGTACAGCCGCGCGAACACGTACAACGCATCGTCGTCGAACAATACACGGACCTCGCTCGGCTGCGCGGGTGGTGCTCCCTCGTCGGGATCCCCCTGAACGAACGATGTCGCGGTCGGTGCGACTTGCCACGCGCTCTCGTCGGCCCGCCCGTCAACGTGGATTGCATCGATTCGGCGCGCCGCGAGCACGGAGGGCACATCTCGGACGGACGCGCTCGAAGAACGGTCGCCGGCGTCGGAATCGGATTCGGCGACCTGTGCACTCAGGGGAGACGCGCCGAGGATTGCGCCGCCGCCCATGCACGCGGTGAACAGCGCCACCAACGGTCTTAGCCGGCCCGGTAGCGACGTCCGGGCTCCTGTCATGTCCGAAGGTGGTCGAAAACTCAACTGCGCACCGTGTATTCGAGCCGCTCTTGAGCGAACAAGATCGCGCTTCGGGCGACGCGGATCCTCCAGGCGCCGCGCCGAAACCGCAAGATCCAGCCCACAAACACGCGAGGGGCGCTCGGCGCTGCGCCTATGCCGGTGCGGGTACGCCGCCCGCCAGAGCCTGGAAGCGGTGCATGAACTTCCGGTCGATCTGGTCCTTCCAGCGCATCACCCACCGGCCATCGAACGACAGGCCCCACTTGGCGCCGATGGCACGACCGTCGCCGAGGTTCATCAGCGTGAGGAAATCTCCCTGCGGCTTGTACGAACGGAGCGGTTGCCCCTCCACGGCGGCGTACAGGTTGTCCGTGATGTACGGACCCTCGCGGACCGCGTAGACGCCGGCCTTCGGCGTGTCGGGATAGTCGATGAAGCTCGCGCAATCGCCGACCGCGAACAGGTCATCGTGATCGCGAAACTGGAGCGTAGGCCGAATCAGCACGAATCCCCGCTCGTCGGTCGCGACGTCCGAGTCTTGGAACACGTCGTGGCTGGCGGGACCCGTGACCCAGATCAGCGAATCGCAGACGACGGTCGCACCGTCCCGAAGTCGAACGAAACCCGCATCGGCGGCAACGACCTCGCAGTTGCATCGAATCAGGATGCCTCGAGCCGCTGCTGCGCGCTCTACCCGCCGGACCAGCGAACCGGAGTAACGCGCCAGGATACGGGGTCCGTACTCCATGAGGGTCACCTCCGGCGACCGCCCGGTGGCATCGCGAATGCGCTGATCGATGGCGAAGGCCAGCTCGACGCCTCCGGCTCCCGCGCCGACGACGATCACCCGGAAGGGGCCACCCTCCGGGTGCCTGCGCGCCTCCTCCACCACGGTCTCGAACTCCTCCACGAAGGTGGCGATGGGGCGGGTTGGCAGGGCGTGTTCCTTCACGCCGGGCACATCCAGGCCCGTAACGGTCGACCCGATGTCGAACGATGCCACATCGTACGCCACGCCCTCCCCACACTCGAGGAGAATGCGTCGCCCGGCAGGGTCGACACCGGTCGCCGGGGTCAGGACCACCTCCGCTCCGGCACGCTCGGCGAGGGCGACGGCATCGATCTGTAGCTCCTCCGCCCGATACTGGCCGGCCACATAGCCGGGCACCATCCCGGAGTACAGGGCGATGCGCCGGTCGACGACCAGCGTCAGCCTGGCATCCGGAGGGCCGTCCTCGATACAGCGCTCGAGGACGTGGATATGCGCGTGCCCCCCTCCGATCAACACGAGCTTCTTCCGGCCGTCGGTCGACATGTATGCTTCCCCCGCCCTTGGTTGTAGACTATCGCCTGACTCTCAGGTAAATGTGTCAGACCGCGTTCGGCAATGACCGTCAGGGAGAGAAACGCAGATGTGGAAGCCGAGGTCCGACGAGGCCAAACGGGACCGGATTGAAGCCATATACCGAAGGTCGAAGCGGCTATTCGCCGATACGCCCGAGCTCACCGCGGAGGAGCTGAAGGATCGGCTTGGCGAGGAGAACCTCGTGGTCGTGGACGTGCGGCGCCCTGATGAGCAAGCCGTCTCGATGATCGTCGGCGCGATCACCGCGGACGAGTTCGACACGAGGCAAGACGAGTATGAAGGCGCTACCGTGGTGGCATACTGCACGGTAGGGCATCGAAGTGGTCTTTACGCGCAGGAGCTCACCAACCGCGGCTGGAACGCGTTGAACCTCAGGGGAGCGATCCTCGCGTGGACCCACGTCGGGGGACCGCTCGAGGACGAGGATGGACCGACGCAACGGGTCCACATCTGGTCGCCTCCCAGCCTCTTGCCCGAGGGTTACGAGCCCGTCTGGTAGCCGCGGGGGCGGGCCCGCCGCGGGTGGCCGCGCGCTGGCAAGCCCGTTCGCGCCGGCCGGGCCCGCTTACCCCGTGATACTGTAGGCGTACCGCCCGCGTACCGGGTCGTCCTCGGCGAAACGTGACAGCCGGAAGAGGTCTGTCGGGAATTCCGGCTCGGCGACGCCTGTTACGAGGTCTGCCGTCATCAGACCGACCGCCGGGGCGAGCTTGAATCCGTGGCCGCTGAATCCGGTGCACAGGTAGTGGCCGCTTCCAGCCGGGACCTCGTCGATGATCGGGTGCCAGTCGGGCGTGACGGCGTAGAGACCCGCGAACCCTCCCGTGCTCAGCGCCCCCTCCATGGGCGGATACCGCTGAGCGAACGCTTCGCCGACCTCGGCCACGAACTCCGGCTCCACATGCTCGGCGTACGCGTCCGGGTCGACGACGTCGTCGGCCTCCGAGGGGTCGACGGAGCCCACCAGCGTCAAGCGCCCCGTCTCGGAACGGAAGTAGGTGCCGTGCACGAAGTCGATCACGATCGGGTGGGGAGCCTCGAACTCGGTCGGGCGTTGGAAGGTGGCGACCTGGACCCGACTGGATACGATCGGCGCCCCCACGCCGGCCATCGCTGCCACCGCCGCCCCCCAGGGCCCGGCACAATTCACGACGATGGGGGCGTCGAAGCCTCCGTCCGAGGTGTCGACTCCGACCACGCGGTCCCCCGAGAACCGGATGCCTGTGACCTCCCGACCGACGAGGATCGTGGCCCCCAGGCGGCGCGCGGCGTCGGCATACCCGTTCACGGTCATGTGCGGGTCGGCATATCCGCTCTTCGGCTCGAACGCCGCACACGCGAGATCCCCTGTCTCCAGCCCCGGCATCACTCCGGCAAGTTCTTCGGGTGACAACAACCCGGTCTCGATCCCGACCTCTCTTTGCAGCGCGATGTTGGCCTCCATGCCCGCTCGGTCCTCGCCCCCGACGATGACCAGGAACCCGGTTCGCGTGAACCCGCACTCGCCCCCCACGCGTTCATCGAAGTCCTCGAACACGTGAAGGCTGTGGAGGGCCATGCGGGCGGTCAGCTCGTTGGAATAATGCTGCCGGATGATGGCCGATGACCGCCCCGTCGCCCCGAGGCCCACGCTGTCCCGCTCGAGCACGGTCACGTCGACGCCGTCCCGAGCGAGGTGAAAGGCCGTGCTACACCCCATCAGCCCGCCGCCCACGATTACGACATCGGATGTCCGCTTCATGCGCCGTCATCTCCTTCGGCCCGTGGCCGACGATGTAGGAACGTGGCGGCGGCCACGCATCGCCGATCCGTACCCCCAAAACTATAATGGAAACGCAGATACGGAACTCTCACTCGCCTACCGCAAATCCTGCTCAGTCGTCGAGGGACCGGGCCGTCGATGTACGAACAGCGCCTCAGCACGGAAGCGGACGGGGCCGGAGCTCTGACTCCGGTCCGAGGGGCCTTCCGTGCGCTTTCGGAAACTTTCGTACCCGAGATCGTCGGGATGGATGGGCCGAGCTGGGAACGGTCTTTCCAGATCGTCGAGACCGCGCTACGGAGCTGGCCGCGCGCGGTGCAACGGCAGGTCGCGCTGCTCGTGCGTGCGCTCGACTGGATCTCGCTCATCCGACACGGCCGGCGACTCGCGAAGCTGGAGCCGGAGCGTCGCCTCCGGTTCATGGAATCTCTGCAGCGCTCCCGCCTGCTTCTGCTTCGCCGGGGGATATGGGGTCTTCGCAGCCTCGTTTTCATGGGCTACTACGCTCAGCCGGAGATCCACGCCGAGCTCGGCTACCGGGCACGCCCGGAGGGGTGGGAGGCGGTTCGATGAGTCGGGAGTCCCTCGGGTGGGTCCGGGAGGCTGTCCGTTGAACGAACGCCGTTACGACATCGCGATCGTAGGATCGGGAGCGGGCGGCGGCACGGTCGCCCAGGAGCTGGGCCCGATGGCTCGCGAGGGGCTTCGGATCCTCGTGCTCGAACAGGGCCCCCGGCTCCGGGACGGCGAGCTCACCGGGCTCGAGCTCGAGATGGCCGACGCGCTCTACGCGGACGGCGGCGGATTCCTGACGGCGGAAGGCACCATGACGCTGGCCTTCGGTCGGACCTACGGGGGGTCGACGGCCGTGTACACCGGCACCTCGCTCATCGCACCCGAGCGGATTATCGAAGCGTGGGACGTTCCGGGGCTGACCCACGAGGACGTTCGGGCGCGATCCGAGCGATTCGCCGCCCAGAACAACGTCCACTATCTGGACGAGGCGGCGATCAACGACAACAACCGTCTGTTCGTCGAGGGTTGCCGGGCTGCCGGGTACGAGGCGAGGCAGTTTCCGCTGAACATCGAGGGCTGCCGGGGTTCGAGCCTGTGCAATCTCGGCTGTCCGAACCGGGCCAAGCAGGGAACGGACCAGGTCCAGCTCCCGGCTGCGGAACGGGAAGGCGTCGAGGTGGTCACCCGGGCGGAAGTGACCCGGGTCGAAGACCGCACGCTCCACGTCCGGGTCACGGAGAAGGAGCCCGGAGAGAAGGGTGCTCCCTCGGAGTGGGCGCCGGGCGAGTACCGCGTGCAGGCGGGGATCGTGGTCGTGGCCGGGGGCGCGGTAGGTAGTCCCGCGCTCCTGATCCATTCCCGCCTCCCGGTCCGGCTGCCTCGACTGGGGGAGGGGTTCACGTGCCACCCGGCGCACATCCTCGTCGCGGAGCACCCGCACGACATCACCAACGACGTCGGGCACCCGAAGAGCTTCTATATGGACCGGGCGGCGGAGGAGGCGTACGTACTCGAGACCTGCATGTACTTCCCGTTCGTAACGGCGAAGAACCTGAGCGGGTTCGGGCCCGACCACAGCCGCCTGATGCGAGCCTTCCCCAGGCTCCAGATGATCCTGGTGCTCGCCTGCGACCGGGCCGTTGCGGGCAACCACGTCGGCGTGGACGGAAGCGGCAAGCCTGTCGTCCACTACCGTTTTACCGACGACGTCATCACGGCGCTGGTGCGGGCGACGCGGGCGGCGGCGAGGATATTCTTCGCGGCCGGAGCGGTCCGCGTACACGCCCCCAGCGCGGATCCCCCGCTGATCGAGGCCGGCGAGGCGGACCGGGTGGATGCTCGTATCGACGAGCGCCACTTCCGGGCGGGGACGATCTCGGTATCGGCCGCTCACCTGATGGGTGGGTGCGGAATGGGGCGCACGGCCGCCGACTCCGTGACCGACGCCTGGGGGTGCGTGCACGGCATCCCATGGCTGCGGGTCGCCGATTCCAGCCTGTTCCCCGACGCGCTCCAGATCAACCCGTACCTGACCGTGATGGCGCTCGCGGACCGGACGGCCGAGGGGGTGCGCCGCGACGCGGCCGATCTCCTGGACGCCTGGCAGCCGAGACAGTCGAAGGAGCAGTGATGAGGGAAACCGGTGGACGAGCGGTGGTACGCGCATTGGAGGATGAGGGCGTTCCGTTCACGTTCGGGATCCCCGGTACCCACAACATCGAGCTCTACGACGCGTTGGCGCAGTCTCGCAGCGTGAGACCGGTCCTCGTCACCGATGAGCAGAGCGCGTCCTTCATGGCGGACGCCGTGTGGCGCTCGTGCGGCTACCTGGCGTGCGTGAACGTCGTGCCGGGCGCCGGACTCACGCACGCCCTGTCTGGGATCGCCGAAGCGTACATGGACAACGCGGCAATGCTGGTCTTGGGGTGCGGAATCCGGCGCGACACGGGACACGCCTTCCAGCTCCACGACATCGACCAGCTGTCCATGGTCGCGCCGGTGACGAAGGCGCAGCTGCGTCCCGAGCGTGGAGAGGAGCTGTACGCGACGGTGCGCCGCGCGTGCCGCGTCGCTAGAAGCGGAGCCCCGGGACCGGTGATGGTGGAGGTGCCCGCGAACCTGTACCTGCTCTCGCACCGCGCGACCCGAGAGAAGAGTCCGGAGCCCGCCCCGCCCGCCGTGTCGGAGCCCGTTGCCGGAGACGTGAAAGCGGCGGCCGCGATCCTGGACCGGGCGAAGCGACCCCTCGTCTACGTGGGACTGGGTGCGGCAGCCGCGGGTGAGGACCTCGTCCGTCTCGCTGAAACCCTCGACGCTCCGGTGGCCACCACATTCCAGGGGAAGGGCGTGTTCCCGGAGAGCCACCCGCTGTTCCTGTGGCCGGGGTTCGGGGACGCCGCGCCGAAGTTCGCGCGTGAGGTCGTGCGCGGGTGCGACGCGACGTTGGCGATCGGGTGTCGCTTTGGCGAGGTAGCGACCGGCAGCTACGGCGTCGATCCGCCAGCGCCCCTCATACACGTAGACATCGATCCGGACGTGCTAAACCGCAACTACCCGGCGGAGGTGGCCGCGACGGCCGAGGCGGCGGCCTTCGTGAGCGCCCTGCTCCCGCACCTGCAGGCGCGCGAGCCGGACGGCACGCTGCGCGACGCAATCCGCCGAGGACACGAGGAGGTAGAGGACCGTTGGCGCGCGGCGGCCTCCGCGACCGAGCCCGGGGCGGGGGTGTCGCCTTTCCTGCTGCTCCGGACGCTACAGGAGCGGTTCGGTCCCGAAGCGATCTTCACGGCGGACAGCGGCAACGGGACTTTCCTGGCCGTGGAGTGCCTGCGCCTCGACCGCCCCGGCCGGCTTCTGGCGCCGGTCGACTACTCGTGCATGGGATACTCGGTCCCCGCCGCGATCGGGGCCGGGATGGCATGCCCGGGGAGCCCGGCGATCGCGCTGGCGGGCGACGGCGCTTTCCTCATGACGGGGCTCGAGCTCCTCACTGCCGGCGCCCAGGGGGTACCGGCGCTCGTGCTCGTTCTTCGCGATCGCGAGCTGGCGCAGATCGCGCAGTTCCAGGACGTGGCGTTCAACCGGAAGGTCGCCAGCCGCCTGCCCGACTACGATCTGTCCGCCCTGTGCGCCGCCGTCGGAGTCGAGTGTCTCTCGATGGACGAGAACGACGACATCGATCCGGTGCTCCACCGCGGGGCGGAGATCATGGGGGGCGGGGATCCGTGCGTCGTCGATGTGGCGATCGACTACTCCGCCAAGACGTTCTTCACGCGCGGCGTCGTGAAGACGAACCTGCTCAGGCTGCCCTGGCGCGAGCGCCTGCGCATGGTGGGCCGCGCCCTCGGCCGCCGCGTGCCCGGAGCGAGTCGCTAGGCCAGGCTGCGCTGCACGTGCTCCTGCGCCTCGCGCGGGTTCCTCGACGCCCTCCTCAGCGGCCGCCGTCCGAGGGAGGGATCTGGACGGCGGCGGCCCATCGTGAGCGTGAGAGCCCGTCGTGAGCGTGAGAGCCCGTCGTGAGCTTGAGATCGGAGTGATCCGGTGGCATATCGCTGTGGATGCGTGGGAGACCCGGAACCGCCGGAAGCCGCCTGAATGGTGCTGGCCCCGATGGCGAGCGGGTTGAAGCCTGCCGATCGGGGTAACGGAATCGAGGGCCGACTGATGAACAAGATGTTTCTGGCTTTGGCGCTCATCTCCCTGGTGCTGGCGCCATTCGACTTTGCGCTCGAGGGCCTCTACGAAGGACTCCTCCCGCTCGCCTGGGGTGCCCTCTTCTTGTTCCTGGCCTACAAGGACCGAGTCGCGGCCGCGCGCTCCGCCGGTACCGTCTCGACGATCCAATGGATCCTGGCGCTTTCGGTCATCGGCGCCGGGATCCTGAAGCTGTTGAGCCGGGTGAACATCCTGGGCTGACCGCGTTCCAACGGCGGTGACAGAAGATGGACATGCTCCGCCGAGAATGCCGTTCGCGAGGTGCCGTTCTCGCGCTCCTCATAGCCGGAGCTCAGCCGGGCTGCGGCGAGGAACGCCTCGGGCCGCCCAGCACATCGGAGGCGTCCTGCACCGTTTCAACCGTAATCGACGGGGATTCGCTGCGGTGTGCGGATGGACGGGAGCTGCGTCTGCTGCTGATCGACGCTCCGGAGCTCGGGCAGACTCCGTGGGGAGATCTCGCGCGGGCCGCGCTTCTGGGGTTGGCTCCGATCGCCGCCAGACTGAGCGTGGAGCTCGATGTCGAGCACAGGGACGACTTCGGACGGTATCTGACCTACCTGCACGGCTCCGACGGTACGCTGGTGAACGAGCGCCTGGCGTGGTTGGGGTATGCCGTCCCGCTCATAATCCCGCCCAATGGTCGATACGAGGCGCGGATCCGGGCAGCGGTCGCGGACGCCGAGGCGGCCGAGCGCGGGTTATGGGCCGAGTGGAGGTTTGCCTGTCTTCCGGCCGATTATCGTACCGGCCGATGCACGTGACCGTTAGCCCGTCGTTGGCATAAGCGCCTCGCGTGATTACATTTTGCCAGCATCCGTCGCGCGTCGATGCGGGACCTGGGGAGAGCCTCGTTCCCGTTTCTCGTTCGTTCGCCGTGATGCGCGCCGCACCGCTCTCGAGCGGGGGGCGCGAGCCCAACGCGGGGATGAGAACCGCGAGCGCACGTAGTCGGTAGTTACGGCAGGGCCCGGACTCCCGACCACACCACCAGAGACACGGGAGTTAGGCACATGGCCAGCACCGGGACCGTGAAGTGGTTCAGCGACGAAAAGGGCTATGGCTTCATCGCGCTTGATGACGGCCAGGGCGATGTCTTCGTCCACCACTCGGCGATCCAATCAGAAGGCTTCAGGACGCTCAACGAGGGCGATCGCGTCGAGTTCGAAATCGTCGAGGGGCGTAAGGGCCCAGCCGCGGACAACGTGAGGAAGGTCGCGGGGACCGCGGAGACCATTGAGACCACCGAGACCACCGAGGCCACCGAGGCTACCGAGGCTGCCGAGGTTACCGAGGCCACCGAGGCTACCGAGGCCTGAGCACCGAGCGTCGGCCGCCAAAGCCGATCGGGGCCGTCTTCGATGATCGAGGACGGCCCCTTTTCTTGTCTCGACCCCTTGCTCGTCCATGACTCCCGACGGGAACGAGCCCACGGACAGCCACTGGCGATTGCTCGCGAATCCGCACGTCGAGGATCGTCCCTATGGCAGCGCCGAGCGAGCGATCCTGACCCTCGACTGCCACGCCGACGCATGGGAGGAGATTCGCTCGTGGCCCGGGTACGCGCCCACGCCCTTACATCCTCTGCGCGGCTTCGCGCGTGAGCTGAGGCTGGCGGCAGTCTGGCACAAGGACGAAGGCCCGAGATTCGGTCTGGGAAGCTTCAAAGCGCTGGGGGGGCCGTACGGAGTCGTCCGGCAGATGGGCCGAGAAGTGGCCGGCCGGGCCGGCGAATCGGAGCCGATCTCGCTCGCGCAGTTGAGGACCGGCCACGGCGAGGCGCTCTCGCGAACGACGGTTACATGCGCCTCCACCGGCAACCACGGTCGCTCGCTCGCCTGGGGCGCCCGACTTCTTGGCTGCCGGTGCGTGATCTTCGTTCCGGCGGCGATGAGCCCGGCTCGGGCGCAGGCGATGGTTTCCTTCGGGGCCGATGTCGTACGCGTCGAAGGGGGCTACGATGAGGCCAGCCACGTCGCGCGCGCCACGGCTGCCGCGGAAGGCTGGCAGGTGATCTCGGACAAATCCGAGGGCCCCGCGACCGAGCAGATGGGGCGCGACATGATGCAGGGCTGCACCGTTCTCGCCGGGGAGGTTCTCGAGCAGCTCCCCGGGGACTCGATCCCGACGCACGTGTTCGTACCGGCGGGTGTGGGCGGTCTCGCCGGCGCCGTCACTGCCCACCTATGGGAGGCGCTCGGCGAGCGCCGGCCGACGATGGTGATCGTGGAGTCCGAGAAGGCCGATTGCCTGCTCCAGAGCGCGCGCGCCGGGCACCCGGTAACGCTCGAAGGGCCGCTGGACACCATGATGCTGGGTCTTGCGTGCCGCGAGCCATCGCCTCTCGCGTGGTCGATCCTGCGGCCGGGCGCACATTTCTTCCTCGCCATATCCGACCAGGTGTCCGCCGAGACCATGCGCCGGCTCGCGATGGAGGGGGACGATCCGCCGATCGCCGTAGGCGAGTCGGGGGCGGCGTCGATGGCCGGGCTCGTGTGTGTCGCGTCGGATGAGGAAGCGCGAGGAAGACTCGGGCTGGACGCCGACTCAAGGGTGGTCGTGATCGCCACGGAGGGCGCCACGGATCCCATTATCTACGAGCGGATCGTCGGACACCCGCCGCGCTCCGGCTGACGGGGCGCAACGCCCCGTGGCCTTCGGACCCCCGGATGCTGACCGGGGCGGGCCTCCGATCACTCGGCACACCGGGACAGTCGTGTCACCGGCGGGTCGAATAGTCTGCCCTAACGCGGGGACAACCTGACCCGCCTGCGCCAGCACATATATCAATGTCGTCAGGCGGGTCGTACAGACGGGGACGGGCAAGGATCAGGGGCTGGTGAGCGCAGTACGCGACGAGTAGCCTAGCGTTGGCCCACGCGGAGCGCTGCAATGCCAGATCGATACGAGCGGCTCGAGGCATCGCTGTCCGATCGGTATGCCCTGCAGGGCGAGATCGGCCGGGGCGGTATGGCGGCCGTTTTTCTCGCCCGCGACCTGAAGCACGATCGTGCAGTCGCGGTCAA
>JBDHAC010000047.1:0-27135 GCA_039588275.1 Gemmatimonadota bacterium | reverse complement strand
GTCCGGCGGGCTGTACATTGGCCCCGCAACCCTGGTCGCTACTCCGAGTGGGAACGTCAACGGCCAGTGCAACGCTGGAGTCGTTGCCGGGAGTGCTGTCTCGTCACAGACGAGATTCACCGCCATCTTTGGCAGCCCGTTCGGGGCTGTTACTGGCACTTGTAACCTCACCAAGAGCGGCAACGGCAACTGCAGTTTCCACAACTGAATCGCGGCTCGTGGATTCCAACGAGAGGCCCTCACCCCCACCGCAGGGTGTGAGGGCCTCTCGGTATCCGGCGGGGATGCACTCACTCGGTCGAGCGAGACGCCCTGGGGGAATACCAACGCGAATTGTCATTGGCTGTTTTGATGGGATCCTGGCATGAGCTAATTTGGTGTGTGGGAGTCTGGACGGGGCCGCCTGGCGGCCCCGTTTTCTTGCCGGACAACCGATTCGCGCTCTCGCGGCGCCGCGTACCGAGTTCCGGGGCGGCACTCGGGGCGGGGCCGGCGCGGGCTCTGCGTGGTAGTTGCGCCGGGGCCCGATGAAAGAACGGCGTGCAAATGAACCAAACGGAGCAGAACGACGATTCGACGCCTCGCACCTCTCGCGGTGTGAAGGCCCTGGTATCATTTCCCTTCATTGTGCTCCTGCTTGCGCAGCTCGCCGTCGTGCCGTTCAGAGCCCAGGTCGCGGGTGCCCCTCAAGTCTATGCGCCAGTCTGGTCGCAGCCCTTCTACGCTTTCCCAGTCGACGTGGAGCGCATGGGGGGCATGACCTTGAGCGGGCCGCACAGCATCGACTGGCGGATGCTGCTCATCCAGCTGATCGTGACCGGCATCGTATGGATCGGTTGGCGAGCGTCGGTTAAGAGAAGCGCGCAGATCTAATCCGCCGCGCCACTGCCCCAATACGGGGGGGGCAAAGATCCTTCGGTACCCCAGGCATTCTCCCGCATTTGCAGAGGGCGTAAGATGAAGGGCGCGCAACTGCGCCCGAGCCCAGCGCGCTCCAGCCATGAGCGCAACGCGTGCCCGAAAGGTGGACTGACCATGGACGGCGGACGGAGCCAGAGCTCGTTCACGAGCAAGGAACTCTACTTCTATGTGGCGGTCGCACTGCTGATCGGATTCGGGAGTGGCGCTGGTGCGGCAGGGTTGTTCGTAGGCCGGTCCGCGGGCTCGGGCCAGGTGGGCGTAGCCGACGCGGCAGCCGGGGCACCCACGGCGGGCTCGCCCCAGGCCGAACTACCGCGAATCGAGGTGACTACGGAGGGTCGACCCGCGTGGGGACCCGAAGACGCCGCCGTCACCATCGTGGAGTTCACCGATTATCAGTGCCCATTCTGTGCGCAGCACGCCTCGATCACCTACCCGGCCCTCAAGGAAGGATATGAGGGAACGGTTCGTTACGTGGTGCGAAACTTCCCGATGAGCAGCCTCCACCCGTGGGCGCAGAAGGCGGCGGAGGCGGCGGAGTGCGCGCACGACCAGGGGGCGTTCTGGGAATACCACGACCGGCTGTTCGCGCACCAGACGGAGCTCGACGTCGAGAGCCTGAAGCGGCATGCGGCCGAGCTCGGTCTGGACGGGGGGGTCTTCGAGGAGTGCCTCGACTCCGGCGGCAAGGCCGGAATTGTGCGAAAGGACCTGCAGGATGGTGTGGGGTACGGCGTGCGGGGGACTCCGACGTTTTTCGTCAACGGCCGGGCGCTCGTCGGAGCTCAACCGCTTGCGGTGTTCGAGTCGTTCGTCGAGAGCGCGCTTCAAGAGGAGCAAGCCTCGGCCGGCGCCGGGAGCGGTTCACGAGAGTGACCTGAAGGCGACCTGACCGTGACCTCCCCGAGATCCGCCCTGTGGAGTGGGCTGCTCGTCACGCTCGCTCTCGCCGTTGCGCCCTCTGGGGTGGCGCAGGAACCGGCCGATACGACGATCTCGAACATCATCTCGCGGCTGGAGGCCGGGCAGGAGACTCCGGAGGCCGGCCCAGCCCTCCGGGTCTTCCTGGATTGTCAGGCCCCGTATTGCGACTTCGATCATTTTCGCAGAGAGATCCTATTCGTCGACTGGGTCCGGGATCGGCAGGACGCGGACCTCCACCTCCTCATCACGAGCCAGACGACGGGAGGCGGCGGGTCCGAGATCACGATCCAGATCATAGGCCGGAGGCAGTTCGAAGGGGGCGAGGACCGTCTTACCTATACCTCCGACCGGACCGACACCCAGCAAGAGGGCCGTGCGGGGCTGACCCAGACGCTGAAGCTCGGTCTGGTGCGCTACCTGGCGGGGACGGACCGCGCAGGCTGGGTCCAGCTCTTCTACACCCCCCCGGGCGGACTTGCGGCGGAGGCCGATCGCGAGGACGACCCGTGGAATCTGTGGGTATTTTCAGTCGGTCTGAACGGGAACCTCGACGGGCAGAGCTCCACGAAATCCGTTTCGCTGGACGGTAACATCGGGGCCAACCGCACGGACGAGAACTGGAAGGTCAGCCTCGGGGTCAACGGCAGCTATCGCCGGGACGAGTTCGAACTCAGCGATTCCACCACGTTGACCTCGACCTCGCGATCCTACGGCGGGCGCCTGCTGATCGTGGGGAGCATCAGCGACCACTGGTCTGCGGGCGTTCGGGCCAACGTCTCCACCTCGACCTTCTTCAATCAGGATCTGACGATCCGGGGCGGGCCAGCCCTCGAGTACAACATCTTCCCGTACGCGGAGTCCACGGAACGCCAGCTCCGGTTCCTGTACTCGGTCACCGTGAACTCGTTCGATTACACCGAGGAGACGATCTTCCAGAAGACGGAAGAGACGCTCCTGCAGCAGAACTTGAGCGTCTCGCTCGACCTCCTGCAGCCCTGGGGATCCGCCACGTTCGAACTCGGGGGGTCGACGTTCCTGAACGATCTGAGCGAGAACCGAGTGAGCTTGTTCGTGACCTCCGATTGGCGGGTTTTCCGCGGGCTGAGCTTCAACGTGTTCGGGAGCGTGGCCCACATCGCGGATCAACGGGCTCTCCCGAGCGGTGGCGTGACCGACGAGGAGATCCTGCTGCGACGCCGCGAGCTGGCCACGACCTTTCAGTATTTCGTGTCGCTCGGGCTCAGCTTCACGTTCGGGTCCAAGTTCGCCAACGTCGTGAACCCGCGCTTCGGGGGCTGACAAGCGGCTGGCCAAGAGGCGCCGGATTCCGCCGCTGCCGCGCGCTCGACCCACTGTCCTTCCTGTCTCGCATCGTGCTCAGGCTGCTGGTGCCACAGCGCGGCAATCCGCAGTGCCAGCCTGTCACGAAAGGACCGCACATCGCAAAGGAGAGGGTGTGTTTTCAAGGGGGTGGAGGTTTTCGGACAGTGCAGGTATTCGGGTCCGAAACTCTTGTGTCGCCACGTCGGATCGCGTTAGCTTGCATATTGCCAAGCACGTGGGGGCTGGGGAGGAGGAGGGTGTTTCTTCGGCTACAGCGAAGAATGCGGCGACTCCGAGCGGTTTCGTCAAACGATAGATTCCGATCGCCGAATTCGGTGAGGTGTACGCTTTTGACATGATCAGGTACGGCGCGTAGCCCAAACGGCTGCGCGTTTTTTTTGTCTCGCCCTGGAGCCTTCGGTCCGGAGATCGGGGTCCGAGGAATCGGGCGGAACAGGAGCGATCAGACTCGATTCGCAAGAAAAAGACGCTGCCAGCTGGCTCCCTCGCGAAAGTTCACCAGCTGACAGCGACCGACACACGAACCCTCGTAGCGAGATGCCCGTGTGTGCGTATAGAGACAATATAACACGCCAGCCTTGTGGCGTTGTCCCTTCAACACCGCTCGCCGACCGGGGTTCCGCACGAGGCCGATATCACGCTCCCGGGGTTCGCCCACCTATCAGGTGCAGTGGAGACTCGAAGAAACAGGTTATAACCCTTCGCAGGGAGGTACATATGTTCGCGAAACTCATCACGGCCGCAGTTGTTGCGGGCGTTGCCGTCGGTGCAGTGGCCCTTGACCAGCCTGCCGCAGCCGGAGACGGAGCCGTGGTCTTCAACCACGAGGGTTGCCAAATCAATGTTCCCCCGAACTTTTACGTGGGGTACTACACGGAAGTCTTGACCCCGTCGGGGAACTGGAAGGTCAACTGCAATGCCGAGCTGGTCGCCGGTCCAGGCGTCACGGAGAACACGAAAGGTAACCTTAACTGCTTCTTCAACGTCGGTTCCGGGCCCGGGACCTTCAACCTGACCCCCGGAGGAACGGGTCACGCCAAGTGTCAGTTCAAGCCATAACCTCGAACCTCAATCCATCTGCAGGGACCTGAGTTCTTCGAGTCTTCTGATTCGGGCGGCTGCTTAGCGGTCGCCCGAATTCCATCCCGCAGACAGTCCGTTGGACACCGTGGCAACATCCAGCGGTAGCCTTGGTCTCGACTGGGGGCGATCGAACGCCAGCCTATGGAGCTCCCGCAAGAGCGGGCCGGTCGCTGTTCCAGATATGTTGCGTGATCTTCCAGGATCGATCAGGCTGTTGCAGGAACACGGCGACCCACTTGCCGTTCTCCAAGACCGGCTCACCACGCTCCGGGGTCACGGATAGGGCGTACGTACCGTAGCCTATAACTCGTTGGCGAGTGGTTCCCTCGAGTCCGCCGACCTCGTAGTCGATCTCAACCGCCCCTCGAGCGTGCAAGGCCTCGAACCATTCGCGGATCGCGCCTGGCCCCGATACCTGAGGCTCGTTCGGCGCCATCGCCACGGCGACGCCGGCGTAAAGCGAGAGCGTCGCGTCGATATCCGCGGCGCTTACGGCCTCGTCCCATTCGTCCACCACACGCATAATCGCTTCGACGTCGGCCATGTCCTGAGCCACCGGGCTCGGCGCGCGAGCGCACGCCACGGACACTGTGACGAGCGCAGTCAGCCGGTACGGGGACGTGCGTGACGCCATGCTTGGCTCCTTCCGAGGTCGGGGCGAAAAAGCTGGTGCTCGCCTTCAGCGCGGGCCCTGCCTACGACCTGACGGCCCCGGCGGTCGTGATCCATCCGCCCGCGCTGTGTGGCTTTTTCGACGGTGACGGCGGCTTGGTGCTGACCACCAACACGCAAATCGTGGATGCCGTAAACGCCAATGGGAACGGGCACCTGAGGTGCCAGGCCAAAGGGCTCGCGAACAGCCAGGGGCGGGCCGTGAAATACGACACGGACAACAACCCGTTTTTCCCCGGTCTCCTGTGCGGGATCGTCCTGCCCGTTACCGGCCCTACTCTTACCGCCAACTGGAACGAGACGGTTTCGGCCAGCGGCAACGCGACTCTGCAGTGCCACACGCCGTAAGACGCCTGACCCAAGTCTCCAGACTCGGGGCGGCCAGTCCTTTCGTGGCCGTCTCGAGGTCGGTGCCGATCGGATGAAGCGACGTCCGAGACGGCACGGCGCGAACACGGATCGAGGCCCGGGCTCCCCGCCCGGGCCTCGTCGTTTCAGGAGACCAGCACGGGGTTTCTCGCGCTGGCTCCGAGGTGGGCTTGCCCGGCTACGGCTACGGCACGAGCTGCTTCACGAGGATTCGGGTAGCGCCACCCAGGCGCTCGTTGAGCCCTGCAATCGTCCCCGCGAGGAGCCCGTTGAAGTCGGTGATCGTCCGCGCGGTCTCCTCGCGCAGCTCGGCCAGCCTGACCATCTCCCCTTCCGTCGGAGGTGAAGGCGGCCCGCTTACCGAGCCGCGGAGCGAGTTGAGCTCCTCCCTCAGACGCGGCACCTGTCGATAGCCCAGCCCAGGGACCGGGTACGTCAGCCTGTCTTTGAACGCCTCGATCTCTTCGAGGGCGTCGTCGGCGCCGGATAGCGCATCCTCCGAGTCCGGCACGGCATCGGGATTCGCCTTCATGGCTTCTTTCAGATTTCGGATCTGCTCGTCCAGGCTGTTCGTTCCGTCGATCAGTCCGTTCACCTGCGAGATGAGGTCTCGCAGCTCGAGCGATGCAGCCAGCTGCGCTGCATAGTCGTCCATCGCCACCTGAATGCGCGGGTCGGCGAGCACTTGCAACGTGGTCTCCATCTCGGAGTCGCCGATCGTGAGCGTCACCGCGTAATCGCCCGGGATGGCCAGCGGGCCGCCGCCTCCTCCGAAGAAACCGCCACCGCCGCCACCGCCGGCGCTCGCGAGCGGAGTCGATCCCTCGTGGCGCAGATTCCAAACGGCCCGGTTCAGACCGGGGTCGCTGGTGGGCTTCAGCTCGCGCACGAGCTGCCCGTCGGGATCGGTGATCGTGATGACGACCGTGTCCTCGGGCGCCTCGCGAAGATAGTAGTCGATGTACGCGCCGTAGTCGGGGTTCGGCGCACGGTACGTGCGCTGTCCCATGGACGCGTCGCGGCTCCCCATCTGCCAGCGGATCGCCGGCCGGGGGTCGAACAGGTGAGCGTCCTGCGTCATCGCGTCGGCGATTCCCTGCAAGCTGCCGACGTCGTCCAGGATCCACGCGCCGCGGCCGTGCGTGCCGATGATGAGGTCGTTCTCGCGCGGGTGGACCTGGATGTCGCGCACCGAGACGGGAGGGAGGTTGTTGCGGATCGAGGTCCACGTGGCGCCGCCGTCCCAGGAAGCGAGCAGACCGCGATCCATCCCTACGTATAGCAGGTTCGGATTGCGGGGATCCTCCCGGATCACCTTCACGTAATCGTCCTGCGGCAGGCCGCGGCTGACGTCGCTCCACGTATCCCCGCAATCCGCCGTCTTGTATGCGTGCGGCGTGAAGTCGTCCAGCCGGTGGTTGTCGACGGCCATGTACGCCGTGCACGCCTCGTGGTGCGAGGCGTCGATCTTGGCGATCCAGGTCTCGGCCGGAAGCCCGGGCACGTTCGCCGAGACGTTCGTCCACGTCGAGCCGCCGTCGCGCGTGATCTGGACGTTGCCGTCATCGGTGCCGGCCCAGATGATCCCGGCCTGCACGGGCGACTCGGCGATCGTCAGGAGCGTGGTGTGGAACTCGGCCGCCGTGTTGTCCTGGTAGATCTCCCCGCCGCTCGTCAGCTGCTTCGTCGTGTCGGCGGTGGTGAGATCCGGACTGATCTCGTCCCACGAGTGACCGTAGTCCGTCGACTTGAAGACGACGTTGCCACCGATGTAGACGGTCTTCGAATCGTGCGGCGAGATGTGGATGGGCGCGTCCCAGTTGAAGCGGTACTTGTGCCCCAGCATCGCGTCGCCCGCCGAGCCGATCTTGTTCGGGTACGGGTGGATGCGGCGCGTGCCCCCCGAGCGCATGTCGGTGAGCATGAACACGCCGCCCTGCAGATTCGTGTAGATCAGGTGCGGCTCGTCCGGGATCGGGACGGCGTAAAAGCCGTCGCCCCCGCTCACCCGGAACCAGTCGTCCTTCAGGATGCCCGCGTTGTGCGTCGTGCGCTGCGGACCGCACCAGCTTCCGTTGTCCTGGAGACCGCCACATACGTGGTAGGGCTGCTGGAGGTCGTAGTAGATCTGGTAGAATTGTGACAGCTCGACGTTGTTGATGATGTCCCAGTTCTCGCCCGCGTCGTACGAGACCTGGTAGCCGCCATCGCTGCCGCTGAGCACGCGACGGGAATCCTCCGGGTCGATCCACATCGCCTGGTGGTCGCCGTGCACGCCCCTCGCGATCCGGTCGAACTCGTGTCCGCCATCGATCGATTTGAACAGCCCGCCGGAGAGCGAGTAGACCACGTTCGGGTTGTTGGGGTCGACGCGGATGTCGGAGTAGTAGAAGGGGCGGAAGTTGATGCTCGCGTCCTCGTGCACCATCTCCCAGCTCTCGCCCGCATCCTCGGACCGGAAGAGAGTGCCCTCATCGACGGCTTCGGTGACCACGTACACCACGTCGGGATCGCTCTGCGCGACCTGAACGCCGATGCGGGCCATCGGACCGCGCGGGAGTCCGCGACTCAACTTGCGCCAGGTATCGCCGCCATCGGTGGATTTGTAGACGGCCGTCTCGTGTCCTCCATCATCGAAGCGCCACGGGCGGCGGCGGAAGGTCCACATGCCCGCGTACAGGACACGCGGGTTCGAAAGGTCCATGTCGATGTCCGAGCACCCGGTGTCTTCATCCCGGTACAGGACTTTGTCCCAGCTCGCACCCCCATCGGTCGTGCGGAACACGCCACGCTCCTCGTTCGGCCCCCACTCGTGTCCGAGCGCGCACACGTACGCGACGTCCGGATCGTCCGGGTGCACGACGATCCGCTTGATCCGCTCCGTGTCGTCGAGGCCCAGGTGCGTCCAGGTGTCGCCCCCATCCGTCGAGCGGTACACGCCGTTCCCGTACGAGACGCTGTTCCGCGGATCCCCTTCCCCGCTCCCGAGCCACAGCACGTTGCGATCGGAGGGAGCGAGCGCGAGCGCGCCGACCGACAGCACGGGCTGATCGTGGAACTGCGCTTCGAAGGTCACGCCACCATTCGTCGTCTTGAACACCCCACCGTCGGCGCCGCCCACCCAGAACGTGAGCGGGTCCCCTGGAACGCCCTGAATCGCCGAGACGCGGCCGCCCATGTTGGCAGGTCCGATCGGCCGCCATTCGAGTGAGCTGATCGCCTCCACGATCTCGTCTCCGTTGGAGCCGTTCTGCGCATACGCGGGGACGGCCGTCACGGTCGCGACGAAGGCGGCGAGCAGGAGAGCGTGGAGACACCGCGGTAGAAGAGCGCGGCAGAAGAGGGGCTGAAGAACGCCGACACGGGCTTGGGCGATGTTCATCGTGGAACTCCGTGGATTCAGGTCGTGCCTGGGCGTGAACCAGGGGGCAATCTCGCGAGCGGAAGGGCGGGTGAACAAGGTCCCGCGGCGGTGCCGACACGCCCGCTCCCGGGTGCGGTCGCCGGCTACCGCCGACCGGCGGCCCCTACCGTCATTTGCCGGTCGCGGCAGGGCGCCGCATCCTCCGACTGCCTATGTCACTCTACGAGCTGAATATCACGATCCATGTCCTCGCGGCGATCTTCTGGCTTGGAGGGATGTTCCCTCTGGCCGCCGTGGGCGCGCCGGTGCTTCGGGCGGTCGAGCCATCGGAGCTCCGGGCGCGCTTATTCCGTGACCTAGGTCGCAAGGCACGCGCGTGGGGCTGGATCGCCATCGCGATCCTCCTCCTGACCGGCGTCGGCAACCTCTATTTCGCGGGTTTGCTGCACAGGTCGGCCCTCGGGGACGCGGCGTTGAGGGGCGTCGTACGGCCGGGCGCTGGCGTGGAAGCTCGGGGCGGTCATCCTGATGCTCCCGCTTCAGGCCGTACATGATTACATCCTCGGCCCGAGAGCGTCCCGCTGCGAGCCCGGCTCTCCACGGGCCATCGAGGTCCGGCGCCGCGCGGCTTGGCTCGCGCGCGCGAATGCGGTGCTCGCGCTCGTGCTCGTGGTGGCCGCAGTACAGTTGGCCCGGGGCGGATAACCACCACAAGAGCACGGCAATCAGGGGGCGGCGACAGCCTCCTGGATCCGCCGCCGCTGCCCGGGCGTCAGCATGTCGTCGGCCACCACCCGCTGCACGATCCTGGCGACGAACGCGTATCCTCGCGGCTCGGAGCACAACCATCGCTGCCACTCGAGCTCGTCCAGGCCCGCGTTCACCTCCGACTGAGTCAGTTCGGTGGCACGCGTCAACGCGTCCGCGGCGACGCGTTCGCCGAGGACCGACGCTGCTGCGAGAACCTGCTGCGCCTCCGGGGAGAGCCTGCGAAAGCCCACGCGAATCGAAGAGACCACCGCGTCCGGAAGATCTCCGGGCATGGTCTGATCGAGCGTCATCGCCGTCTGAGGCCACGCCGAGATCGTGTCGTCCAACTCGAGGCCGAGCCGGACCGCGTTCACGAGCTCGACGGCCAGGAGCGGGAGACCGGCGGAATCGGCCTCGATTCGCCGAGTCAGACGGTCGAGCTCCTCGTCTCCGTACTCGGGAAGCGTGAACGCGGTCAGCCGCCGGATGTCACCGGCGTCGAGCGGCTCGAGGGAGAGCGAGGCGCCGAGCTGATCCGCATCGGCTCGATCGCGCAGCTCATCCACGAGATCCCGCCCCGTGGGGCCCGCGACGGTCAAGAACAGGGCGAACGGAAGCCCGCTCAGGTCGCGCAACAGCCCGGTCAGCACCTCCCGCGACTCCGCGTCCAGCCACTCCGCGTCGTCTACGAACAGCAGGAGGGGCTGCTCCTCGGTCACCGCTCTGAGGATCTCGCTCACCGCTCGCGGGAGCGGCATCGGCTCCGCACCGTGGATCTCGTCGGCGAATCGCTCCGCCCAATCGGGTAGCTCCGCCGCGACCGAAGCCAGCGCGTGCGACGGCGCCGCCAGGAGCCCGGGAGCTTCCACGAGTCCGCCTCGACACAACCCGATCATCCCGCCCAACCGCACCTCGACATCGACGGGCACGGCTCGGATGCCGACCACGGTCCCGCCGTCGAGCCGCGCGCGCGCGGCGACCTCCTCGGCCAGCCGTGTCTTGCCGATCCCCGGATCCCCCGAGACCGCCAGCAGCGCGCCCCTCCCTTCCCGGACACACCGCGTCCAGACCTCGTGAAGCTCCGCGAGCTCGGACTCACGACCCACAACCGGCGGCCGACGCGTGGTGCGCTCCTCCTCGGTCAGGATCTCGGGAAGACGCCAGGTGCGCTCCAGTCGAACTCGATCGGCCAGCCGCATCGTTTCGGGCTCCGGCTCGACGGCAAGCGCGTCCTGGAGGCGCGACGCGAACGCCTCGTAGATCTCGAGGGCAGCGGCTCGCTCTCCGGTGAGGGCCGCAGCCCGCATGGTCGTGCGGGTAGCGGCGTTCGAAAGCGGATCCAGCGCCAGGGCTTCGCCGGCTGCCCCGGTCGCCCCCACGATGTCCCCACGAGCGAGACAGTCGTCGGCGTACATCGACAGGGCCTGGACCGAATGGCGCTGCCACAGCCGCCGCTCGGTCGTGAGCCAATCCTCGAGCGGCGAAGCGTCCGGTACGCCGAAGCCATCCATGAACGGCCCGGCGACGAGGCTGGCGGCGATCTCCCACTGCTCGCGTCCCAGACTGCGCTCGAACTGCTCGGTATCCAGGCGGACGCACTCTTCGGACAGCGTGACCTGCCGACCCTCGGACTGCACGACGTCCTCTGCCGCGCACCGGCGCAGGGCCCGCAGCGCCTCGTTCAACGAGTGCCGCGCGGCCGACTCCGGCTTCTCGCCCCATAGCAGGCCACACAGATGCTCGCGCGTGCGGGTCCGGTACGGCGAACGTGCGAGATAGACGAGCAAAGCGGCGTTCTTGCGCCAAGTCAGCTCCGGTGGTGGCGGCTCGCCATCGACGGTGATCTGAAGTGGCCCGAGCGTGCGACAGCGGATCATGGGCACGCCGGTCGTCAGTGGCCGAGGAAAGCGGACATGCTGTCCTCGATGGCCGAGTAGCGAGGATCGCTTCGCAGCGGCTCGATGAACGGGCTCACGCTCAGGTGCACCATGAACTCATCGCGCCAATCATAGGCGGCCGACAGCCACTCGATCGCGAGGTCCGTCTCTCCGAGGTGCGCGTTCGCCACGGCCATCCAAAAGGGCGAGACGTACGTCTCGACGATTTCCGGCGATGCCGGCAGGCGCCGCAGGATGGTCCGTGCATGATCAGGCTCGCCGGCCGCCGCGAACCCGTACGCCAGCACGGCATGGTAGAGCGGGGCGGGGGGCGAGGCCGCCGCCTGGGTCTCGGCGGCCTGGAGGAGCGCTAGAGCCTGATCGCGCGCTCCGGTGGCGAGCAGAGCGCCGACCTGCCAGAGGAGCGCCTCCGTATACGCCGGATCCAGCTCGAAGGCCCTTCCGGCGGCCGCGAGTGCTCGCTCGAAGTCGCCCTCGTAAAAGTGAGCGACGGCCAACCCGGTCGCCATGTTGGGTGAAAGATAATCCAGCCGGACCGCTTCGCTCGCCTCGGCGACCGCCGAGTCGTGCCGCCCCATCGCCGACAGGTAGAGCGAGTACCACGTGTGCGCGAGCGCATAGCTCGGGTTGAGCTCGATGGCTCGCAGGTAATCGTCCTCCGCCTCGATCCAATCCTCCCAGAAGTACGCCCGCTTGGCTTCGGCGAGCGCGGCGAACGGCTCGGCCAACGTGCTGTCCAGCCGGATCGCGTCTTCCGCGTGCTGGCGCGCGACGCGGAAGGCAGAGTCGGGGAACAGGTCACGCAGGCCACGTGCGGTGAGGACTAGGTAGACATCGGCCAGCCCGGCGTGCGCTCGGGCGTAGGTCGGGTCCGCCTCGACCGCGTTCAAGAACCACTCCTCCGCCTGGCTCAACGCGGGGCCGGTGCGCTCCCACCATCGGTGCCGCCCGAGCATGTAGAGGTCGTAGGCCTCCAGATTGGGCAGGGTCGGCGGCGCTGCAGTCGGCGCCTCGATGCCGGGGAGCGCAGCGGCTACGTCGCCGGTCATCTCCTCCTGGATCGCGAACACGCCGGACCACGCGCCCTCGTAGTGTTCCTCCAGGAGCAAGTCCCCCGTTCGCGCGTCGGACAGCCGGACACCGACCTCGATCGAGTCGCCTTCCCTCAGCACGTCGCATTCGACGACCGCACCCACGTTGATCAGGTCCCCGATTTCCTCGGGACTCAGTCCAAGCTGCTTGACGGCCGAGGCGGTCGGTCGCGGCACGCCACGCAGTCCCGGGATCGTCGACAGCCGGTTCGTCATCTCCTCGGCCAGGTTGCCGGCGACGTACGTCTGATCGCCCTCCCTACTGAGGTCGTCGCAGGGCAGCCACGCGACCAGGTCGACGGGCGGCGAGTCACCACGCCCCCAGAACAGGACGCCTATCACGGTCGAAAGCGCCACCAGCCCGAGCACCGCGGCGGCCAGCCGACGCCGCGTGATCGGGGTACGAGGGGCTGAAGTGCCGCTCGGGGTCGCCGCCTGAAGGGCATCCCTGAACGCGCCCGCGTCGGGCCACCGCTCCGCGGGATCGCGAGCGAGGGCGTGCTCGATGGGTTTTCGGAGACTCGCCGGAACGCGCGACCACGTGGCGTCGGCGGGAAGGGTGTTTGCTTCGCCGAAGTTCATCCCCGTGAGACACTGAAAGAGGACGAGACCCACCGCGTACAGGTCGGAGCGAGGGGTCACCTCCTCGCCGACATCCTGCTCGGGCGCCATATACCCGGGCGTACCGACGACCTGCCCCTCGGTCGTCAGCGGATCCGCCCCCTGCGCGTCGACGGTCTTGGCGATCCCGAAATCGCCGAGGAGCACGCGGTCGTCCGTCACGAACACGTTGGCTGGCTTCACATCGCGGTGGACGATACCGGCCCCGTGGACTGCGTCCAGAGCCTTCAGGAGGTCGACCGCCACGCGGACCGACTCGCGCTGCGAGAGCGCCCCGCGCTCCAGCAGCTCCGCGAGCGTCGGAGCCGCCAGGAAGTCCATCACGTAGAAGAAGAGTCCCGCGGCCTCTCCAACCTCGTGGATCGCGACGACGTTCGGGTGGCTGACGTGCGCGAGGTGGCGTGCCTCACGAAGGAAACGTTCCGCGCCGCGGGCGGTAGCGAGCTCGGGGCGAAGGACCTTGATGGCGACCGGCCGGTCCAACGAGGGGTCGTAGCCCCGGTAGACGGACGCCATGCCTCCGGTGGCGACCTTCCGCTCGACCACATACGTGGGTGCGAGCGCCTCCCGGAGACGATCCCGTAGGGAAGGAATACTGAGCCTCCTCGGCACTTGTGCTGCCAAACGGCGATAAGTACCGAGGGTACACTAGAGCGCCCAGGCCGGAGGTCAAGGGTTGAGGGCGCACCGCCACCCCGGGCCGGAGGGGACGGCGCGCCACGGTACACGGGCGAAAGAGTTGCGCCGTCGAATCAGCGTCCGAGACCGGGCGCGATTCGGAGCGAGCCGAACAAGCCCGCGTGGTCGGACGGCCACATGCCGGTCACGGTCTTGTCGGCCGGTTCCTCACCGATACGCTCGATGTGAACGCTGCCGTTGAAGTGCTTCCCGGCGCGGGTCCGCTCGTCCCGATACAGAATGTAGTCGATTCGGTGGCGGAGCTTGGATGCGGGATTCCGCAGATCCTTGTCCTGCCCCGAGCTGTACCCCAAGCCCCGAGGAGGACCGACCGTCCACGCATCCACGAACCCGGCGGCCAGGAGGTCCTGGTACGTCGTCGTCGTGGTTCCGTCGGCGGCGGTGTTGAGGTCACCCACCAGAACCACCGGGTGCGGCGACGCGTCCGCCATGGCTACCAGCTCTGACGCCTGAGCGGATTGAAGCGCCGCCAGTTGTGGATCGACGATCCCGGGCGCCAGGTCGGCAGCCTCCAGGTGCGCGTTGATGATCCGATACGTGAGTCCCTTCAGCCTAATGTCGACCCTGTTCCAGCCGCTGGGCTTAGGGAGTTCCACGCCACCGAGCGAGATTGGAAGCACGGCCGCGTAGTTGCCCGCTTGCGCGTTCGACCACGGAACGTCCGCGCGCACCATCAGAACGTCGAAATCGGTAAGCCGCGCGTCATCCAGCCCGCCGGTGCCGAAGTTCACCATCGGGGCCTCGACGTCGAAGTTGGTCACCGTTGCCACCACGATGTAGTCGGCGCCCCGGTCGGCGAGTGCCTGCTGGAGGATGCTCAGCCAGTCCTGGACGGGCGTGGTAGCCGGAACCGGGTTGCCTGCCAGGTAATCGCCCGGTGACTGCAGCCGGACCAGCGACACTTCCTGGAGCCCCACCACATGCGGGCGCGCAGCCACGATCTGGTCCGCGATCGCATCGGCGCGTTCGGGGAAGTTCGTTTCCATGATCTTCCCGAACACGCGCGCTACCTCGAACGGGATCTGGTTGGGGTCCTCGATCAGGAGCAGATCCTGCACCTGAGCGCCGACGTAGACGTTCCAGGTCAGCACGTCGAGAGCGGGCGAGCCCGCCCGCTCTGGGTTCGCGCGGGTGCTTGGCCCGAGGGGCGACCGATCGCTGCACGCGGCCATAACCAGGATGAGGATGAGGGGGACGGCGAGCCGCCTCATAATGTACCTCCCTTCGATGAGCGATCGATCGTCTCGTCCGGTCCTGGACGTCGGCGCGATCGCCGTGTTATTGAAGGAAGGTCAGGAAGGCCGGTCAGGTACCTGTCAAGTGAATATACCGCAACGCTTTAGAGGCAGGTCCACCCGGGAGTCCGTCGGGGGGCGTCGCCGTCGACTATCACGGCGTTGCGAGCGAGACGCCCTGTTTGGAGGCTGGCGGGGAGTGTGCCCCGGTATGTACCGGGCGGAGCGCTCGACCCGCGAATACCGGGCCGTCTCAGGTCACTTTGAACACCTGGTCGTGCTCTCGCACGCGCTCTCCCACTTTGATCGCGACCTCGTCGCCAGCCTGGGCCGTGTCGATAGGTCCGTGCTCGACCTGCATCGAGGTGACTTCTTGCTCGAAGTCGGTGGTGTGCCCGATGAAGTGGAGCACGTCGCCGATCGAGATCGACGCTGTCAGCTTGAGGACGCCGACCTCGGGCTTGGCGAAGTAATGAGTCACCGTTCCGATCAGTTCCTCGTCCATCGTGGGCCTCCTGTTGGTGCTATCGCGGCCTCGAGTGATCCCTGCCTGACCGAGATCGTCAGTGAGCGTACTCCACGATCTTCTCGATCACCTCTCGGGCGTAGTCCTTGTCCCAAGTCAAGACGCTGGTGCGTGCTTTCACTTCGACCCTTGACGACCGTTCCCCCTCCGGCCGAATCGTGACGGTGACTTCCGGATCGCCACCAGACGAAGGCTCGGCACGCAGCATCTGACTGTTTGTTTCGACCCGGAGCTCGGTCCGCGTGAGATCGAAGTGCTCGAAGGCTCGCTCGGTAGCTGCGGCGACCGCTTCCACCCCACCCGGGACGACCGATTCCACGCCCTGGTTGGTGAGGTAGATGCCGCCACCCGCTCCGGCCCCGGCTGCGAGCAGGCACCCGCTCAGCAGGGTCGCCGTCGCGACGGGAAGCGTCAACCTGGTCGATACCGCAGTCATTCTCTCATCCCGCCGGTGCAGGCTCACGAAAAGGGGGACGGGTTTCCTGAAGTTCGCGCGTGGAGGCACGGAATGGAAAGGGGCGGGCCGGCAAGGCAAGACGGCGTTCGAGCTCGGTTGGGCGATAGCCTAGGACCCACGCCGCACCGAAAAGCGCACCGTGTCCACCGGTGCACCCGCCAGGGGAACGTGCGACTCGTCCGCCAGCGCCGCGATGATCTGGTGGTCGCCCGATGCCAGGCCGCGGATCCGAAACTCGCTCTGCCCCGGACCCAGGTGAATCACGTCCGACACCCCCTCGGGGATCACCTCTCCGGATCGTGATGGGTCGCGGTCGAGAAACAGGTGGTGGTGTGCGCCATTTCCACCGCCTTCGCGCGCGAGCTCGATGCCGGCGGCACCCAGCGACACGACGACCTCATCGCCACGGATCAGCGCTCCCGGACGGGGCTGGAGGATCTTCAGCTTTACCTGGTCGTCACACACCGGCGACTGATAGCCGCTGCGGCTGTTGGCGATGCGGCAGGACACGAGAGTCCCGGCGTGCGTGGCCGTCCCGCCCCAGCCGGTCGCCGTCCCGCTGTCGATGAACACCGACACGTCCGGCGATTCTCGCATACTATCATCCAGCTGCGACGCGGCGAACGCATAAGCCTGGCGGTCGCTGAAGTAGACTTCCTGCGCGGTGGCCAGGTTCCTCAGGTCGCTCTGCATCGCCGCGATCTGTGCCCGCTCCCTGATCCCCGAGTACACGGGCCAGGCGATGGCGGCGAGCACCGTGATGACGAGGAGCACGATGGACAGCTCCAGGAGCGTGAATCCATTCCGCTTTAGAGACATCCCCACCTCCCCCCTGAATGCTGCTTGGCACCGGACGACCCGGCGGCATGCTCCGCCACCGGCAACCTAGGCGGGCGCGTGGTCCCACGACAACAAGCACTGTGTAAGAGAGTTGGCCATCGGTCGCGACTACTCGCTGGGTGACGTCGTACGGTTGCCAGATGCTCCATGCGGCATGGACTATTGAGAGCCTCCAGGTGGAAGGAGTCGGGGTGATACAGAGCTCCAGTCGCGCTCCAAGGCCGACCCTGATCGTAAGAGCGATCGAGGACTGTGAGGCGACCGAGGCAGTGCGGTTCGTCGATGCGGGTGGACCCGAGATTCATGTATGGCGCGCTTCGCTACAGCATCCTCCTGCGAGCGTCGCCGACCTCCGGAGCACCCTGTCTCAGGACGATCGAGCGAGGTGCGCCAGGTTGCGATCCAGCCGGCACCGAAGGCGGTGCACGGTGGGGCGCGGTGTGCTCCGCCTCGTGCTCGCACGATACACAGGCAAGTCACCGCACGAGCTCACGTTCCGCTACGGAGACGCCGGGAAGCCCTTGCTTCGCGATCCGCCAGGTCCGACGAGTGGATCGCGCCTGCACTTCAATCTCTCGCACTCGGACGAGCTCATGCTGATCGCCGTCAGTCACCGGGCCCCTGTCGGGATCGATGTGGAGCGGCTTAGGCCGATCATGCACATGGAGGAGATCGCGGAACGTTGGCTCTTGGCCGATGAGTACCAGGCGATCCGTCGAGCTCCGACCGCCATGCGTAAGGCACAACTGTTCTTCGCCGCCTGGACCTCCGCCGAGGCCCGCGCGAAGGCGAGTGGAGAAGGCCTATTGGGCAGCCTGAAGGCCAGGCGGAGAGGGAGAGAGGGACGAGGATCCGCTCCCCTGGTCTTCCGTCCCGCACCGGGCTTCGTCGCCGCGGTGGCGTTTGGAGCACCATTGACGCCGACGGCCCCGCGAGACCGAGACCAGCAACCGGACCCGGGGTCGACCATATGACCGTCCTTCGCGCCGAGATCAGATCCGGTGCGTACCACGACTCGATCGTCCTCATGCAGTTGCAGGCCGCGCTGGCGAAGCTCCCGGGTGTGCGGGACGCGGGGGCGGTGATGGGGACGAGAGAGAACGTGGCGCTGCTGGCGGCGAGCGGATTGCACCTGGATACGGCATCCGCCACCGGCCTGCCCGAGTTCGGTCCCGAAGATCTCGTGATCGTGGTTCAAGCCGACGACGAGGACGCGGCGATTCGCGCCCTCGGTCAAATCGATGATTTGCTCGCGGAGCGGCGCCGCGATGGCGCGGAGGAGTTCCGTCCGCGCAGCCTCGATTCCGCCCTCGAGCGACTGCCCTCGGCCAGTTGGGCGCTGGTATCCGTACCGGGGCGATTCGCGGCCGCGGTCGCCCGCGACGCGCTCGAGCGAGGGCTGCACGTATTCCTGTACAGCGACAACGTCGAACCGGCCGACGAAGTCTCGCTGAAGCGCGAGGCGGCTACTCGCGGGCTCCTGCTCATGGGGCCGGATTGCGGGACCGCGATCATCAACGGCACCGGGTTCGGCTTCACGAACCGCGTCCGCCGCGGAGCGATCGGTCTCATCGGAGCCTCCGGGACGGGTCTGCAGGCGATCAGTTGCCGGATCCATGCCCTCGGAGGTGGCGTCTCGCAGGCTCTCGGGACCGGTGGGCGCGATCTGCACGCGGACGTGGGTGCGATCACCGCCCGACAGGCGATGAGTCTCCTCAGCCGTGATCCCGAGACGGAGGTCATCGTGATCGTCTCCAAGCCACCCGACGAGGCGGTAGCCCACACTCTCATGTCCGCGGCGCGCGAGGCGGGAAAGCCGGTGATCGTCCACTTCCTCGACCACATTCCGCCGGCCGGGGCCGGGAAGACGATCCCGGTGCGATTCGCCACGAGCCTCTCCGAATGTGCCGAGCTGGCCGTCCGGCTCGCGGGCTCGGACGCGCCGCCCGGGATCCGCTCGGAGCCCTCGCAACCCACGCCGACAGAGCCCGCTCCGTCAGAGCCCGCTCCGTCAGAGCCCGCTGTCTTGGCAAGGGATCGCCGTGAGCCGGTGTCCGGCGCCGCCGGAGGGCGGTACTTGCGCGGGCTATTCGCCGGTGGCACGCTCGCCCTCGAGGCGACCCGAGTGGCTCGGGCCTTCCTGCCTTCGGTTCACTCGAACGTGTCGCTCGAGAGGGTGAGTCCCCTGGCCGATCCGACCCGCAGCCGCGAGCACACGATCCTGGATCTTGGGGCGGACGAGTTCACCGTGGGCCGTCTGCACCCCATGATGGACAACGAGCTTCGCCTGCGTCGCATCGCTCAGGAGACGGAGGACACCGAAACGGGTGTCATTCTCCTGGACGTGGTACTGGGGGACGGCGCCCATCCCGATCCGGCTGCCGAGCTGGCGCCCGCGATCGAGCTTGCGCGGAGCGAGACGGACATCGAGTTCGCCATGATCGTGATCGGGACGGAGGACGACCCTCAGGATCTGGCGGCGCAAATCGATCGGCTGACCGAAGCGGGGGCGCGAGTCTTCGCGGACACGAGCGAGGCCGTCCGGTTCGCGGCCCGTCGGCTGGGCGCGGAAGCGGCGAGTTCGGCGGCGGCGGGCCCGACAGCCGCTGACTCTCCGCCCCCCGACACCGAGCACCCACCCGGCGCGGGCCTTCCACCCGATACGGACCTTCGGGAGGTCGACCTGGATGTCCTCCGGACACCGGTAGCGGCGGTGAACCTAGGCGTGCGAACGTTCCACGATAGCCTGCTCGACCAGGGGGCCACCGCGGTACACGTGGAGTGGCGCCCCCCCGCTGGAGGTGACGAGAAGCTCATGTCCATACTCGAAAAGCTGAGAGACTGAGAGACGCTGAAGGGGCTGCCAGAAGCTGAACAGCCAACGAGGACGATACATGGAGATCGCGACTGCCAATCAGACGGCCGTCCAGCGCATGATGTCCGCCAGACCCGTGCTCAGGACCGTAGCGCCGGCGCGAGACGTCGTGCCGGGCATGCATGACCGGCTGCTGCTCCACGCCGGACCGCCGATCGAGTGGAGGCGCGCCTCTGGACCGCTGCGCGGAGCGGTGGTCGGAGCGCTCCTGTTCGAAGGTCTCGCGGAGGCCGAGGACGAGGCGATCGCGCTCGTCGAGAGCGGCGGGGTGGAACTGGAGCCGTGTCACCATCACCAGGCCGTCGGGCCGATGGCCGGCGTCACATCCGCATCGATGGCCGTGTACGTCGTCGAGAATACCGAAGGGGGGAACCGCGCGTACTCGAACCTGAACGAGGGGTACGGGAAGGTCCTGCGCTACGGGGCTTACGCGCCGGATGTGCTCGAAAAGCTCCGGTGGATGAACGACGAGATGGGGCCGCTACTCGCGCGTGCCTTCGAAGCCGGCGACGGTCTCGACCTGCGAGCGCTACTCGCCGAGGCGCTTCACATGGGTGACGAGGGGCACAACCGGAACAAGGCCGGCTCGCTGCTGTTCTTGAAGTCCCTCTCCCCGCTCATCGCGCGGCTCGAGGGGGACAGCGCCGTCAAGTCGGCGGTGCTCGCGTTTCTGGGCGAGAACGCGCTCAGTGTGCTCAATCCCGTCATGGCGGCGTGCAAGGCGATGGCGGATGCGGCACACGGCGTCGAAGGCAGCACGGTCGTCACGGCGATGGCGCGTAACGGGACCGATTTCGGGATTCGGGTGAGCGGGCTGGGCGACGAGTGGTTCGTCGCACCGGCCGAAACGCCCGAAGGGCTCTACTTCAGCGGGTTCAGCGCCGCGGATGCCAATCCGGACATCGGCGACAGCACGATCACGGAGACCGTCGGCATCGGTGGCTTCGCGATGGCGGCGGCCCCCGCCATCGTAAGCTTCGTAAGCGGAACGCCGAGGGACGCCCTGAACGCTACGCTCGAGATGTACGAGATCAGCGTGACCGAGCACGACCACTTCACGATCCCACCTCTCGACTTTCGCGGGTCCCCGACCGGCATTGACATCCGCAAGGTGGTGGAGCTCGGTATCCTGCCCCGCGTCAATACCGGGATTGCACACCGGGAGCCTGGCATCGGCCAGATCGGGGCGGGGCTCGTTCTGCCGCCCGCATCGATATTCGAGCAGGCGCTCGTCACCTTCGCGGATCGATACGCGGACTGAGCCCCGGGCGGACTGAGCCTCGGGCGGACCTGAGCCTCGGGCGGACTGAGCCCCGGCGAGCCTGTCTCGAGACCTCGTCCTACCTCGGGACTTCCTCGCATGCGACCTCGAACGTCGCTTCTGTCGTGTGACCCGATCGGATGGCGACCACGAGCGGGTTGTCACCGATGACGGTGCAGCCCCGGGCCAGTCGGCTGAGGCCGATCCGGTGGTCGCCCACGGATAGCGACAACGTCACGACGTCGTTCCGACCCAGTTGCCGGACCAGCTGGTCATCGAGGTAGACATCGAAGGCGTAGGGAATGAAACCCTGGTCGGAACCGGGGTCGCTTGTGGACATCGACACCTCGAGCGTACCGACCCCCATCGGGTTCGGGCCGGGTGGCGCCGTGGGAGCCAGGGGGTCCTCGCAGCCGGCCATGGCTGCCAGCATGCAGAGGGCGAGCACCGTATATGGGATTGACCGTCTCATTGTATGTATCCGCCTATCCCGCTTACCCAGATCCGCCTATCCCGCTTACCCAGCGTGGTGGAATGTCTACTTTGCTTGTTCCGGGCGAATCGTAGGCAGGGGACGTCACACCGGGGTCATTCCCACGTCACCTGCGGTGCGTCCTCGGATCCCGATTGCATGACCCGGTTCGAGACGCCAAGCGGCCCTCGCACGACTCGACCTCACCCGTGCGGTCGAGCTAGGTCGCTATAGCCAGTGGTGAGGAGGAGCTTCATGCTGCGCCCCCGCTCGTTCGCACAGGACTCGAGATGGGCCGAGCTGGTGCCGCGGTTACCGGCCGCCGGGTTGCTGGAGGATGCGCAGACGGCTGAAACGTTGGTCGCGGGGATGCGGGGCCAGACGCCCTGAGAGCGGGATGGGACCGACTCCTACCAGACCCACACCGTGGAGAAGTCGAGTCCTATCGGGTAGATGACGATCTTGATGGTCTGATCGCACCGAGCGAGCGGTTCGCCCCGCAGCTGGAAGGTCTCGCCCGCGATCGATCGCAGAAGGAAGTCATTCGAGCGATTGAGGAACTCAGCGCACGTCGAGCGCAGCTTCGAGACGCGCCGCGAGTTGGCCAGGCCCAGCCGGATCGGGATGCCGCCCCGGAACAGGTAGACGACCACGTCCCGGAACCCCCGATTGTCGACAGTCACCGAGAAGGGCTCGCCCTCGGCGACCAGTAGCGGCCTCTTCGGTTCTTCTTCGGACGTCTGGGCGGCCGTGATCGCGGGAAGACTCAGCAGAAGGCAGATGCCCACCGGCAAGAACGACGTTCGGCGTGTCAGGCTCACTCGTACCTCCTCGTCCTCGAGCGGGGCTGCCGCCGGTCCGACCGACCGACCGCTATTGAATACAACCGTTCAGACACGAGGACGTTCCGTCTCCGCTCGCCGGGCTCGGACGCGCGGTGCGAGGTCGAGACGCACCAGCGGCCGGACAGGGCGCAGGTACCCGGGCCGCGAGCAACGGCTCGGCCCGTGATCAGCCGAACTCGAGCCCCTGCGCCAGCGGCAGGTCCGGGCTCCAATTCACGGTGTTCGTCTGCCGTCGCATGTACGCCTTCCAGGCGTCCGATCCCGACTCCCTGCCTCCCCCCGTCTCCTTCTCGCCACCGAACGCGCCTCCGATCTCGGCCCCGCTCGTCCCGATGTTCACGTTCGCGATGCCGCAATCGCTCCCCCGGTGCGAAAGGAAGTACTCGGCTTCCCGCACGTGCTCGGTGAAGATCGCGGAAGAGAGCCCCTGCGGGACGTCGTTGTGTATCCGCACGGCATCCTCGATCTCCTCCACGGCTTCCGCTGGCGTCGCGTCCGGGCGTCCGTATCCGATGATGTACAGGATCGGCGCGAACGTCTCTTCCTGGACGATCGCGAGCTCGTTCTCCGCGGCCACGATGCAGGGGCTGACGTAGTGCCCACCGGGGTAATCATCTCCCTCCAGGGAGTCGCCGCCGGTCAGGATTTGCCCGCCTTCTTCCTTCACTCGCTCGAGGGCCTTTTGCATGTCCTTCAGAGCCCATTGGTTCACCAGCGGCCCCATCAGCGTGCTCTCGTCGAGCGGGTCGCCGATTCGAATGCCCTCGTACGCGGTACGAAGGCGTCGGGTGAGCTCCTCGCGAATCGACTCGTGCACGATGATTCGGCGCGTGCTCGTGCAGCGCTGCCCGGCCGTGCCCACCGCGCCGAACAGGATGGCGGGAAGGACGAGGTCCATGTTCGCGTGCGGTGTCACGATGATCGCGTTGTTGCCACCCAGCTCGAGGATCGTGCGCCCGAGGCGCTTGCCGACAACCTCCGCCACGCGCCGCCCCATGGGCGTGCTGCCGGTGAAGGACACGAGCGGGATCCGCGGGTCCTTCAGCAGCCGCTCCCCGACCGTGGCCCCACGACCCACCGTGAGTGAGAAGATGGCCGGATCGACATCGTTCTCCCGGCACACCTGCTCCGCGATCTTCGTTACGGCGATCCCGCACAGGGGGACGTCGCTGGAGGGCTTCCACAGCGTCGAGTCCCCGCACACCGCCGCGATCGCCGCGTTCCAGCTCCACACGGCGACCGGGAAGTTGAACGCCGTGATCACGCCGACCACGCCCAGCGGGTGCCATTGCTCGAACATCCGGTGGTCCGGGCGCTCGGACTGCATGGTGTTCCCGTAGAGTTGGCGCGACAGACCGACCGCGAAGTCGCAGATGTCGATCATCTCCTGAACCTCGCCCTCCCCTTCGGCGACGATCTTCCCCATCTCGAGGGTGACGAGTTGCCCCAGCTCGTGCTTCCGCTCCCGCAAACGGACTCCGAGCAGTCGCACGATCTCGCCACGCTTCGGAGCCGGGACGCGTCGCCAGGCGAGGAAGGCCTCGTGCGCCCTGGCCGCGATCTGTCCGTACTCGTCCTCGGTCACCTGTCGCACGGCCGTGATGACGGAGCCGTCGATCGGGGTCGTCACCTCGAGCTCGTCGCCGCTGCCGATCCATTCACCGGCGAAGCCGCCGGGGTTCTGCTCTTCGATTCCGAGAGCTTTCAAGAAGTCGTGCATGGGAAGTTCGATCCGCTCGTATGTTCGTATCCGTCAGATCACGGCGGCGCGCCCGCCGACGCGCGCGTAAGCGGCAGGCGCACTGACGTGAACGTGAAGAGTCCAAACTACTGCAATCGGAGCGTGTGCCTAGTCGCATCGAGGGCCGGTGGGAGCCATGGCTCGGCGGGTGTGGACTCGGGTTCCAGCACCGGGCAGTTTAGCCGCGCCGGTCAGCCCTGGGGAGGGGCCGTAAGCTGACCGGTCACCGGTATCGACCGACGGGAGCGATGTCGCTGGACAATCTGTTCGAGGAGTTGGGACGAAGACGCGTATTCCGGGTCGCGGGCGCCTACGCGGTCGTCGCCTGGCTGATCGTGCAGGCGGCGGAGATCACGTTCGACGCCTTCGAGTTCCCGTCGTGGGCCATGCAGCTGGTGATCGTCCTGTGCGTCCTCGGGTTTCCTGTCGCCGTCGCCCTGGCATGGGCTTTCGACCTCACCCCGAGCGGGCTGCAGCGGACGGGGGCGGCCGACGCCGAGATGGAGGCCGGCGATGTCATCGCGGTACCGGGCCTGGCGCGATCGCCCCGTCGAGCCCGATTGATGGTCGGGCTCGTCATCCTGGCCGCGGTCGCCGCCGGGGCGCTCACGGTAATGCGGCTGGGAGGGCGGGGCGGCCCGGTCATCCAGGGCGACCCACGCCACAGCCTCATCGTCTTCCCGTTCGACAACCTGACCGGGTCCGCGGAACAAGACTACTTGCAGGACGCTTCGATGGACCTCCTCGGGCTTGCCGTTTCTCATTGGGCCGAGATGCGGGTCTACGATGATGAGCGCACCAGCTCCCTCATGCGCCGGAGAGGAATCGAATCCGCCTCCGAGCTGGACATCGACTCGGCCAGCGAGATGGCCGCTGAAGCGGGAGTGGGGACTTTCGTCCTGGGCGAGCTCAGATTCGAGGGAGACTCGCTCGCGGTCGAAGCGAAGGTATACGACCTCCTCAGTGGCGAACGGATCGCAACGGAAATCGACCTGGTGGCTCGGGGCAGCGATCCGCGCGCGCCCTTCAACTCGCTCGCCGCGGGCATCCTGCAGGTGAGCGGAGCGCCGCCCGGAGAACGCCCCGATCTCCTCGCCCAGACGACGGAGTCACTGAGGGCGTACCGAGCGTACCTCGAAGGAAGCAGAGCGCTCCAGCTCTTCCAGGTGGACAGCGCCAGGGTCTACTTCCAGCGCGCCGTCGAGCTGGACACAACCTTCGCGCTCGCGTACCTGCGGCTCCGCGACGTGGACGGGTGGGCGAACATCGAGAACCCGGGGTCACGGCGCCAGCTGGTGGCGAAGGCGGTGACTCACAAGGCGAACCTGCCTCCTCGTTACCGGCTGCTGGTCGAGTACTACGAGGCGTTCGAACTCGGGCGGCTGAAGCGCGCGAGGGAGATCGCCGAGGAGATGATCGCGCGCGATCCCTCCGACGCCGAAGCCTGGTATCAGCTGGGGGAGGCACACTTCCACCATAGCCCCGGCAGCTTTCCCCATCCGGATACGCTGGGGAACATGGGGACCGCGTTGGCAGCGTTCCGGCGCGCCCTCGAGCTCGATTCCTCCTACGTGATGGCCTATCAGCACATCACGGACGTGCTCGGCAACTGTGCGGCGGACAGTCCGTGGCTGTGCTTTCCTGACTCGGCCGTGTATGCGACCCGAGAGGAGCTGGAGAGCGAATACGGCACCGAGACGGTGGCCGAGATGCGCGCCCGCGCCCGTGAGGATGTGTTCGCCGCCGGGTACGCCTGGGTGGCCGCCGCCCCCCGCTCCCTGCGTGCACGAAACGAGCTGCTCGGGAATCTGATCCGCGATGGCAGGCTGAATGAGGCCCGCAATCAGATCGACATGTTGCGAGGTCAGGGTTCCGGTGGTCTCGCCTCGGCGTGGGAGAGTCGGATCCTGTTGCTCGAGCAGGATTACGGGGTCGCGGCGCGCACCATGGAGCGGGCGATCGACGATCCGGTCGTGGCGCGCCAACTCGTCCCCAGAAGCGTCGACCTGGTACTCAGCTCGCTGACCAGCGGCGCTCGCTTGCGAAGGGCACAGGAGCTCGCGGAAACCCTGCTATCTGGCGTGCCCCTCGATACGGTCGCCGGCCCGAACAGCATCACCTACTCCAAGGCGATGCTCGCGCAATTCTTCACGGTGGGAATCCAGGCGGTCGTCGGTGCGGAAGTGGAGCTTCTGGGCGTCGCCCTCCCCGCGTGGCTCGACGCGATCGACGAGCACTACGGGCCCGGCACAGTGCCGCACCAGACGCGCTGGACGGCGTCCGGATCCACGGTCCTGGCGGCCTATCTGGTGACGAAGGACACGACATCCCTGACTCGATTCCTGGCAGCCGTGGACACCACCGGTTCTCGCACCTGGCGAACGATGGACGCCCACCTGGCGCTCGCCCGCGGCGACTCGAGCCGGGCCCGGGCTCGTCTCGATGCCGGGTTCACGAACCGCGACGAGGTCGAGCTGAGCGGAGATCCCGGGGCGGCCCGGCTCTTCGCCTGGGCGCGGCTTCTCGAGGAGCTGGGTCGGCCGCTCGAAGCCGCCGAGGCATACGCCCTGTTCGACACGGATGCCTCGCCCAACCTCTGGGGCGCGCTCCACGTGCGTTCCTGGTACGAGCGGGGCGAGCTGTATCGGCAGCTGGGCGACGAGCGGCGGGCCGTCGAAATGTACGAGAAGTTCGTCGAGGCCTGGGCCGAGGGCGACGACGTGGTGCAACCGCTTGTGGCCGACGCGCGCGCGGCGATCGAGGGACTGCGGGGCGGCCGATAGGGCCGAGCTCGCGCGCCGACCCCACGACAGCGGCGGCAAGGCCTTTCGTCGGGTCAGCGGCCTGGAGAGGCCACGATCGCGGCGACCTTTTGCTTCACCCGGTCTCGTTGGAAAATCGACAGCTTCAGAAAGATCGAAGAGATCATCAGCGCTCGGAGGACGCGGCGGTGCCCGATCCGTCTCGCCAGGAACGTCGTCACGAGCCTCCACCAGCGCCTACCGATGCTCGGCCAGGAGTAGAAGCCGCGCATGATCCGGCCGAACGCCTCCAGCACCTGCTCGCGGGTGACGGTGCGCGGCTCGAAGACGAGGTGATCACCATCGTAATGCGCCAGGTTCCTATCGACGATCCGGCCCTCCGCCG
>JBDHAC010000046.1:0-27563 GCA_039588275.1 Gemmatimonadota bacterium | reverse complement strand
CGGACACGGACTCCTCCGAACGAGACCTCGATGAGACAGCGGCATGAGCCGCGACCAGACGACAGGGCAATGGATACAAAGGTGACTCGAAGCAGAAACCTCCGTGGGCCGATCGGCATCGTTGCCGCACTGGCCGCGGCCGCCGCCGGGTGCCAATCCGGGGAGGCGAACGAGGCCCTATCGGCGCTGACGACGGCGACCGTCGAGCGACAAACGATCGTCTCCAGCGTCGAGGCAACCGGGACGATCGAGCCGATCCGCATCATCGAGGTCAAGTCCCAGGCGGGGGGCGAGATCCTCGAGCTTCCCGTCGAGCTCGGCGACTACGTCGAGCAAGGCACGTTGCTCGTGCGCATCGACCCCCGCGACGTGCGGAACGCCTTCGAGCAGGCTTCAGCCGATCTGGAGGTCGCCGAAGCTCGATTCGATGTGGCAACCCGCCAGCTCGAGCGGATCCGCACGCTGCACGACTCCGACATCGTGACCGATGAGGAGCTCGAGGGCGCGATCCTCGAGCACGCCAACGCCAAGGCAGTCCTGGTCCGTGCGCAGACGAACCTCGAGCTGGCCGAGGACCGGCTCAACGACGTCACGCTGCGCGCTCCGATCTCCGGAACGGTCGTCGAACGAACCGTCGAGCAGGGGCAGGTCATCACCGGCACTCGCGATCTGACCGGCGGAACGGTCCTCATGCGGATGGCCGATCTGAACGAGGTGCAGGTTCGAACGCTGGTGGACGAGACGGACATCGGGCGGCTCGAGGCTGGCCTCGGCGCCGAGATCACGGTGGAGGCGTACCCGGAGCGGAGGTTCAACGGCAACGTCCTCAAGATCGAGCCGCAAGCAGTGGTGCAGCAGAACGTCACCATGTTCGCGGTGCTCACCCGCATTGCCAACGAGAACGACCTGCTCAAGCCCGGTATGAACGCGGATGTCGAGGTCGTCGTGGGGCGTGAGTCGGATGTCCTCGCCCTCCCCAACGGCGCCGTCAAGACACCCCAGGAAGCGACGCAGCTCGCAGAGGCGCTCGCGATCGATGCCGACGTTCAGGAGCTGCAGCGTGAGATGCGGCAGGGCGGACGAGGCGGACCCGGCGCACCGGGTGGGAACGGCGAAGCGGAGGGTGAGCTCGAGAGCGCGGGCGAGGCCGAGGCGTCTGAAGAGACCATCGGCGGTGTACCGGTCTCGAGGCTCGCGACGATGTCGCAGGACGAGCGCCGGCGGTGGTTCACGAATCTGTCCGAGGCCGATCGACAGAGGGCTTTTCAACTCTTCCGGCGGCAGCGCGAAGGGCAGGCACAGGCGGACCGCGGGGATCCCTCGCGCCCGAAGCCTGCTTTCGTGTTCGTGGCCGATGAGAGCGGCGCCTTGAGTCTCAAGCCGATCATGATCGGACTGAGCGACTTCGACCATACCCAGGTCCTGCGAGGTCTCGAGGAGGGGGATCAGGTGGTTACCGTTCCGCTGTCGCTCGTCCAGCAGCAGGATCTACTCGAGCGGATTCGGAGCCGGAGCGGCGTGCCCGGGATCAGTCGCAACGGAAACTGACGGCGACTGGGGAACGGGCGCGAGTCGGACGACAGTGAACGCGGCACGATCAAGCAGACGCGGAACGTAGAGGACCGAGGATGATCTTTTTCGAGATCGTGCGCGTGGCGATGGACGCGATCCGGGCGAACAAGATGCGCTCGGTTCTGACGATGCTCGGCATCGTGATCGGCGTGGGTGCCGTGATCACGATGGTGGCGCTCGGCGAGGGCGCGCAGCGGGCCGTCGAAGAGCAAATCCAGAGCCTGGGGACGAACGTACTGACGATCCGGCCGGGGCAGGGGATGTTCCGCGGAGTACGGGGCGGCGACGCCCGATTGAGGGTGAAGGATGCGGAGGCGGTCGAGCGTGGCGCACCCGCGTTGATCGCGATGGCGCCGGAGATGCGCGGCACGCTCCAGGTCCAGTTCGGTCGCACGAACGCGAACATCCGCGTCATGGGCACGACACCCAACTACGCCGAGGTGAACAACTACCAGATCGAGCTCGGCCGCTTCTTCAACGAAGCCGAGAACGAGGGGCGCAGGCGCGTCGCCGTCCTGGGAGGGGGCGTGCTCACGAGCCTCAACACCACGGCGGCGGAGATCGTGGGGAGGACCGTCTCGATCCGGAACATCACGTTCGAGGTCGTGGGCGTCCTCCGGGCCAAGGGCGGAGGCGGCTGGTTCAACGAGGACGAGCAACTCTACGTGCCGCTCGGAACCGCTCAATTCCGTCTCCTGGGCACCGATCGGCTGGGGTCGATCAAGGTCGTCGTGGCGAGTCGGGCGGCGATGACGCCGGCCATGGTGCAGATCGAAGAGGTACTCAGACGCGAGCACCGGCTACCGCTCGGGAAGGCGAACGACTTCTGGATCTCCGACAGCGCGCAGTTCCTCGAGACGCAACAGGAGACCACCCAGACCTTTACCGCCCTGCTCGCCAGCATCGCCGCCGTCAGCCTTCTCGTGGGTGGCATCGGCATCATGAACATCATGCTCGTGTCGGTCACCGAGCGGACCAGGGAGATCGGCGTTCGGAAGGCCCTCGGGGCGACGCGACGCGCGGTCCTGCTCCAGTTCCTGCTCGAGGCCACCACGCTGTGTCTGGTGGGCGGGATCCTCGGCATCGGGTTCGGGTTCGCCGCCTCGAGCGCGCTGGCCAACATGGCGAACTGGAACACCGCGATCGCACCCGAAGCGGTCGGCCTCGCCGTCCTCTTCGCCGGCGCCGTCGGCGTGTTCTTCGGTCTGTGGCCCGCGCGCCGCGCGGCCCGGCTCGATCCGATCGTCGCGCTCCGCTACGAGTAGAGATCCACGCGACCGAGGCGCCCGGGCGGAGCGGGCGCTTCGCCGGCGAGGCGTTCAGGTCGTAACCCGTCGGCCGAGGTAGGCCAACTGGACACGCCTCACGGTCCGCCCTATCCTGCCAACCGTCCCGATCAAAGGACCGAAAGCCCGCTGACGAGCGATAGACCATGGCCCCGTCCGATATCGACCTGCTCCCTCCCGACGCCCGTTTGTGGGCGTTCGGATCCGACCGTGCCCTCACTCCGGACGAGGCGAAGCAGGTCACCGAAGCCCTGACCCGCTTCATCGAGCGTTGGACGGCGCACAGCGACGAGCTCACGGCGGGCTTCAGGCTCTTCGAGGATCGCTTCGTGCTCGTGGCTGTGGACGAGAGTCGCGTCGCGGCTTCGGGCTGTTCCATCGACACGTTGATCCACCAGCTCACGGAGCTCGAGCGAGCCCTGGGCGTCGAGCTGCTCAACGGCCGGCTCGTATGGTACCGGGATGCATCGGGCGACATCGTCTCGTGCGACCGGGAAGAGTTTCGGCAGCTCGGCGAGGAGGGGCAGGTGGACGGCGAGATCGGGGTCTTCGACCTGACGCTCAGTCGTCTCGGCGACTGGAGATCCGGTGGCTTCGAGCGGCCGGCGGCCCACACGTGGCACGCTCGCCTGCTCGCCGGGTCGGGCGTCGGAGCCCGCGCTCGGCAGACCTGACGCTGGCGCACGCACCCTGAAGCGGTGAACCGCGCTTCGGACCCGGGAGATCCGCGGGACATGGGTCTCGCGCTGGTGCTCTCGGGGGGAGGTGCCCGCGCCGCGTATCAAACCGGCGTCCTCAGCGGACTCGGGATGCGTCGGCCCGATCTCGCAACGCCACTGCTGACCGGCACCTCGGCCGGCGGAATCAACCTCGGTTTCATAGCCGCGTATCGCGGGAACTTCGGCGAGGCCACGAAGGCGCTGAAGCGGCGGTGGCTCTCGCTGACCACCGAGGAGGTGTTTCGCACCGATCCGCCTTCGCTCCTCAAGACCGGAGCGCGCTGGGGGCTGTCGATCGCCTCGGGTGGATCCCGGCTCGCGCCACGCGGGCGCAGCCTCGTCGATACCGCCCCGCTGCGGGGGTTCCTCCGGCGGAGCATCGACGCGACCGACATCGAGAAGAACCTCGAGGAGGGGGTTCACGATGCCGTCGCGCTCTCGGCGCTCTCGTATCAGACGGGCCGGACGGTCACGTTCGTGCAGGGGGACGTACCGATCCGATTGGAGCCGCCCAGCGTCCACCATCGGGCCGTACGGGCGCGGCTCACCATCGAGCACATCATGGCCTCTTCCGCGATCCCTCTGCTGTTCCCGGCAGTCAAAATCGGGCAGCAATACTACGGAGACGGAAGCTTCCGTTCAGCGGCGCCCCTCGGACCGGCGATCCAGCTCGGTGCGGAACGGATCCTGGCCATCTCGGCACGCTACGCGCGCAGCGAGATCGAAGCACGCAGGCCGGAGGTGCTCGGGTATCCGCCACCGGCGCGCATTCTCGGCATCCTGCTCAACTCCGTGTTCCTCGACACGCTGGACTGGGATGCCTCGACGGTCGAGCGCATCAACGGCCTGATCGAGCAGCTCCCGGAGGAGACGCGCCGGGCGGAGGAGCTGCGGCACGTGGACCTCTACATTCAGCGTCCCTCGAAGGACATCGGCCGTCTCGCGGCTTCCTTCGAAGTCCGCCTGCCACGGTCGCTTCGCTTCCTGGTGCGCGGGCTCGGGACCTCCGGAAGCAAGAGCGCGGATTTCATCAGCTATCTCCTGTTCGAGAGCGCCTATATCTCGACGCTCATCGAGCTTGGAGAGGAAGACGTGGAGCGAAACTGGGATCGCATCTCCGCGTTCCTGGAACCGGGGGGTTCCAGTCCGGAGGCCGGGGCCTAATCCAAGAACGGGCTGGGCGCCGTCGGCTCCACATCCAGGGCGTTGTTCACTCGGTTGAAGTAGGCGAACAAGCCCGCGACGAGGGTGATCTCGACGATCTCCGCCTCGGAGTAATGGGCCCTCAACTCGTCGGAGATTGCGGGCTCGACCTGGCCGTTGCCCCTCGTCATGCGTTCCGAGAACTCGAGCGCCGCCAGTTCCCGGTCCGTATAGAGCTCCGGGTCCAGCGCGTCGGCCATCAATCCGTAGATCTGCTCGGCAGTCGCATCGAACGCAGCTGCCAGCTGCGTGTGTGAGGCGAGTCAGTACCTGCACCCGTTGAGCCACGAGACGCGAACCGAGATCATCTCTTTCAGGCGCGCGGGGACACTTCCCTGCCGCATGACGGTGACGAAGTTGGCGATCATCGTCTCGAGTTGCTTTGGAAGGTGGCCCACCGTCCGGAACATGTTCGGGACGTTGCCCCGCTCCTTCAGGAAGCGCCCGAAGATCTCCTGTACCGTCGGCTCGTTTCCTTCGAGCGGCAGCACGGACAGTCTCGCGCCGTGGCTCTCGTTCACGACTCCTCCTCGTCTATTATCCCGAGGGCGCTCCACAAGTCCGGGTCCGCTGCAGAGGCTGCCTCGGTGTCGGTGGGGGCGGTTTTGGCCGGATCTCGCCGTGCCCCCGCCGGGCGTGCTTTCGTCCTGCGCGCCCCGGTGCCCCCGGGGCCTGTCTTGGATCCGTTTTCCGACGCCATGTCCTGAGGGGCGTTCTCACCGGGATCGACCTCGTCAGCCACCTCGTGGGACGCGTCGAGGTCCAGGTCCGGCTCAACGGCGAGGTGGTCGATGAGCAGCCGATCCTGGGTCGCCACGATCACCTGCCGCTCCGTAGCGATGTTCGCGAGTACCTGCCACAACTCTCGTGCGCGGCCCGCATCCAGGTGAACGAACGGGTCATCCAGCAGCAGGGGCAGCCGCACGCCCAGCCCGGCCAGGAAATCCGCCGCTCCCAACCGGACCGCCAGCAGCGTCATGTGGAGCTGTCCGTAGCTCAAAGGAGGGGAGGCCAGCGGCAGCGAGCGATCACCTGCGCGGACACGGGCGGTCTCGAGGCCCTCCTCGGTCTCCAGAGGGCCGAGCTCTCCGTTCGAGATCTCCGCGAGGTGTCGCGAGATCGCCGACAGCAGGCGCTCCTGGTCGGTGCTACGGAAGGCCTCGTACGCGTGGGTGATCAGCGCGCTCGCCTCCCGATACGCCGCTGCCCTCCGGCCCACGGCCTCGAGTTGCTCGCGGAGCTGCTCGATCTCTCGCTCGAGGGCGAGGGCACTCTGTCCGGGGCGGCCCTCGTACGCAATACGGCGCTCTGCGCCCGCTAGCTCCTCCTGAAGCTCCCCGTTCCTCGCACGCAGCTCCTGCAGGGCCGCACGCACGGCCGCGCCCGTCGCGTCCACACCCGCGGGTAGGCTGAAGCTGCGCCGGGAGGCTTCCAGGAGGCGGACCTTGAGGGGCGCGAGCCGCTCGTCTCGCTCGTTCGATACGGCTCGCTGGATGTCCTTCAGAAGGTGGCGCCCTCGGTCGACCAACCCGGTGGCTCCTCCCGTCCGGCGTACGTCGCGGACCGGATCGCGATCGGTCGCGTCCTCCTCAGCATCCACCTCCGACTTGGCCGTCGTCTCCGCTTCGAGCACCCGGTTGGCCCGGTCCATGGCGTTCCGGAGCGAACGCTCGGCGTCCGCCAGCTGCCTCAGCTCGGCCATCTGACGCTCGAACTCGCGCCGGCGGCGAGGTACCGTGTCAGGCGTGAGCGAGTCCCCGTCGGGCACGTCGCTCAACAGCGCCTCGATTCGGTCTTCAAGGTCCCGGCTTTCCTCGTCGGCCCGGTGCAGCTCGTCCGCGAGCCGCGCTCTTTCGGCCGCGAGGCCGTGGACACGCGCCCAGAGCGCAGCGCCGGTCGCGACTCCCAGCAGGAGCAGCAGGCCGCCCGGCAGCGTCATCGACTGCGCGAGCAACCACACCCCGATCACAGCCGCCGCGGCCGGAGCGAGAAGACGCATGTGTGCTTCGCGGCCCGGGGCCGCGACGTCTGCCAGTCGGCCCCGCAGGTTCCCGAGCGTGGCGTCCAGCCTGTCCCGGCGAGGCCACAGACCCTTCTCGAGGGCAGCGATGCGGCCGAGGAAGTCATCCGGGTAGACCCGATCCTCCTGTCCGAGGTCACGTGTCTGCAGGAGATCGAAGCGGGCCATGGCCTCATCAAGTTCGTGCCCGGCCGACTCGAGCTGCCGCACGCTTCCCTGGCTGGCCTCCTCGGCCGTTCTCAGCGTCTCCAGCTCGGACACGCTTTCGAAGGCCGCCTCGAGCTCCTCGATCTCCGTCTGGGTGCCGGCGATCTCGCCCTTCAGTCGGTCCCGCTCCCGGGCGAGCGGCGCGCGCCGCTCCTCGGCCGCGCGTGCGTCACGCGCACGTGTCTCCAGCTCGGTCACCTGCTCCTGCAGACGTTCGAGCCTGCCGAGCTTGCGCCTGCGCGCCTCCCCTTCTGCGAGGGGCTCGAGGGTGAGGTCGTGATATTCCCGGCGAAGTCGCCGTTGGGCGCTCTCCACATCCGCGTGCCCACCCGCCGCCACCCGCAACAGGTCTTCGCTGAGCTCCGTCCTTATAAGCCCACCCTGCTGTATACAGCCCGTGCGTTCGTAGGCGTCGAGATCCCCCAGCCCGAACTGGCGGCGCAGTACATCGCGGTAGCGCCGGCTGGTTTCCCCCGCGCGGGCGAGATTCGCCTCTCCCTCGAATAACGGAGGCTCCTCCCCTACACGTCGAACGACCACCTCATCGCTCTCGAAGTCGCGGTCGAAGGTGAGCGAGCCCTCCGGGCCGCTGAGGCCGACCATCGCCCGGTACTGGGCCCCCGTCCATGGTCGTCGCCGTCTGTGTCCGCGGCGTTCCTCTCGACGGAGACGCCGGAACCCGTACAGCGAGCGGACGAGTGCTTCGATGATCGTCGACTTGCCGGTCCCGTTTGAGCCGACGATCAGGAACGGTGCGTCTACTTCATCGAACTCCACTCGCCCGGCGTGGCGGCCGTAGGCGAGCTCCACGAAGTCGTAGCGTACGCCGCTCATGCGATCTCCATCAGCCGCAAGGCGATCCGGAGTCCCTGCTCGAACCCGGCCCGAGCCTCATCGGTCGCCGCGGACTCGATCCGTTCGAGCCCGAGCCGCGCCACGTGACCCGCAATGGTGTTCTCGCTCGCCAGCTCCTCCAGGCGTGCCGCATCGAAGAAGCGCGTCTGATCGACCACCACAGAGCACCCGAACCGTTCGTCGAGCGCGGCGCGGATGAGGTCGGCATCGAGTGGGAAGCTCGGCTCGCCGATGAGTGTGGTCACCGGCACGATCGAGTCGACCAGCTGATCGCCGAGCGCGTCCGCGGCGGCGGTCTCGGAGTCGAACGGGGTCACGTCGAACGGCTCGGTCCGGTGGACCTCGCGCACTCCGCTCGAGCGGAAGTCGATGGCCGGTTCGTGCCCCTCGACGAGGTCGATCAAGACGTACCCCTTCGGCCCCAGCTCGCTGAGATCCACCGCGGCGAACGAGCCGGCGTAACAGGCCGGCAGCGACTTCCCTTCGTGTGAGAACTCCGACGGGGGGCGGAAACGGTGGTGGTCACCCAACGCGATGTAGTCGACGTCGAGGGCCGCAAGGCCTTCGATCGGGAGTCGCAGCGCGGTGCCACCTTCCCAATGCGGCGCACCGGGCACCGCCCCATGGACCAGCGCGACGTGGAAACCCTCACCCGCGACTTTCTCGAAGGTGGAAAGGGGGTCGGGCTCTTCGGCCGCGTCGTACGCCACCCCGTACACATGCACCGGCGTCTCGCCTGCCTGGAGCGTGATCGACTCGAAACGGGGCGCGTTGAAGGCGGTGGCCCCGGGCAGAGCCTCCTCGTACAAGGTCGGATTCAGCGCGTGGGCATCGTGGTTTCCGGGGACCGCGAGCACCGGAATCCCGTTCTCGACGAGGCGGCGAACCGTCTCGCGAACCGCGATGATGGTCGATTCGGCAGGCTGCGGACCGTCAAACAGATCACCGGCGATCAGGACGACGTGGACCGCACCTTCGCTCGCCAGATCCGGGAGCCGGCGGAACGCATCGAGCAGCTCGCGCCGGCGTGCGTTCGCCTCGCGCCGGAAGCCGCCGAGCGGCGCGTCGAGGTGAACATCGGCGAGGTGGAGCAGCCGACTCATCGCTTAGCAGGCTGCTTGGTCTTGAAGGCCTTGGAACTGGTCGAGTGGCCGGGATCCACCTTCGCAGTCGGGTCCATGTAGTGGACGGCGTTGTTCACGGCGATCGCCGCCTCTCCGAATCCCGTCGAGATGAGCTCCAACTTCCCTTCGTAGGTCGCGATGTCCCCCGCGGCGTACACGCCGGGCAGGTTCGTGCGCATGCGCGAATCTACGCGGATGGCGTTGCCCTCCAGCTCCAGCCCCCATTCGGCGATGGGCCCGATATTCGGCACGAACCCGATGAGCGCCAGGATCTCGTCCACCTCCAACTCGCGCTCCTCCTTCGTCTTGTTGTGGAAGATGGTGACGCTCTCCGGCCGATCGGCTCCGTAAATCTCCTTCACCTCGTAGTAGGTCAGTAACTCGAGCTCACCGCGCTCCTGGGCGCCTCGCACGAGCTCGACGGTGTGAGCGTGAGCGCGAAACTTGTCGGACCGGTGGATCTGCACCAATTCGGAGGCAATCTCCCGCAGCCCCCAGCTCCAATCGAACGCGGAGTCGCCTCCTCCGACGATGAGCACTCGTCGATCACGATACGCCTCTGGGTCCCGTACGTGGGTCTCGATCCCGTTCTTCAGAAACTCGTCCCAGCCGGATACCGGGAGCGTGCGGCTCTTGAAGGCTCCTTTCCCGGCCGCGATGACCACGGTGCGCGTCGGGCGCACCGCGGCTTCGGTCCGCAGCTCGAACAAATCCCCGTCGGGATTCAGCTCCTCCACGCGCTCCTCGAGGCAGACGTCCGCGTCGAACTGCATGGCCTGCGCGACGAGATCGCGGGCGAGGTCCTTGGCGAGGATCTTGGGAAAGCCCGCGACGTCGAAGATATCCTTCTCGGGATACAGCGCGGTGAGCTGTCCGCCCAGCTCCGGGAGGACATCGATGATGCGAGCCGACACGCCTCGCATTCCCGCGTAGAAGAGGCCGTAGAGGCCGGTCGGGCCTCCACCGATGATCGTTATGTCGACCGGTTCCGATCTCACGCTGCGCTCACCCCTGCTCGCTCCCACACGTGCCCCGAACGTGAGACATTCGCTTCGGCTTGCTTCGGCATCCCGTCAGGCCGTCGTCCGCTGCCATTGCAGACGGAGCGCGCTCGTTCCGTAATCGATGATCGCGTACACGGAGACTATGCCGACGAGCACGACGAGGAGCGGAACATACTCCGGCCCGAAGATCAGAGCGAACAGTGTCAGGAGCTGCAAAGCGGTCGCGATCTTGCCGCCCCACCGAGGGGTGAACGGGATGACGATGTGGATCAGCCGGCCGAGGAAATAGCAGCCAGCCGTGAAGATGTCGCGCAGGATGAGGATCAGGAACGCGGCCCAATCGAGTCCCGGTCCGGCCACGAAGGCGGAGAGCGCCAACAACACGAACAGCTTGTCGCACAGGGGATCCAGCAGCAGCCCGATGTGGGACACCGTGCCGCTCACCCGCGCGATGAACCCATCGAGGACGTCCGTGGCGGCCGCGGCCGCGATGAGGATCGCCATAACCCCCACGTCCGTTACCATCACGAACGCCACGCCGAGCGGAATTCGACTCAGCGAAAGGAGGTTCGATAGTGTCAGGAAGCCGGGATCGTGCGCCGGCGGTTCGCTCACGCTCCGTGGTATCGTTGAAGGTTCACGTGGTCTCGGACGGTCCGGTCAAGCCTGTCGATCTGCCGCGCGTGCGGCGCCGCCCAGAGCGGTCCGCGCGAGCATCAGGCCGTTACGAGCACCTCATCCATTTCGTCCGCATCGATGGGCCGTGGATCGAGCATCACGAACTCCTCCACCACCACATCCACCGTCGGGACCGTAACCCCGTCACGGTCATACGAACCGTACTCTATGCGACCTTCGATGTACAGCTTCGCGCCCTTGTTCACGTAGCGCTCGACGGTCTCGGCCTGCCGACCCCAGAACGTGAGGCGGTGCCATTCGGTCCGCTCCTGGGACTCACCGTTCTGTCGGAAGAGGCGATTCGTCGCGAGCGAAAGGTGTGCCACGCGCGTGCCGGATCCGGTCTCACGCACATCGGGCTCGGCTCCTGCGTTCCCCAGCAGGATGACTCGGTTGACGGTTCGGGACATGGCGCTTCTCCTCCTAAGGTGAAGTCGGGCATGGCGGTCTCGGTCGCGAGACCACGCTCCTCGTGATAGCCACGCTGCGGTCGGTCCGCGCCCGGCTCCACCCCGGGTGTGCCAGTTTCGGCAGTGGCACAAATCTCCTTGACCCGCTCGCGGCGAGCCCGTCGAGATCCGACATTCTCCTGCATGGCCAGGTCAGGACCCAGACGCTCCCGCCGACGCGCGGGGATCGGCTTTATATGGATCGCGGTGGTCACCACGATCTCGTTGGCCGTGTTCTTCCTCGATGACTTGATGCGCGCCACGCAGGAGGGGCCACAAGTCACGATAGCGGCCGCGACGGCCCCGGGTCTCGAGCCCGGGTCGACGGTATGGGTGGCGGGACGTCCCGTCGGCCGGGTGCTCAAGGTGCTGTTCCGGCCTCCAGATCCGGACAGCCGCGACAACGTCATCATCCACGCGGTGCTTCAGCGCACGGTGGGAGACGTAATCCGATCCGACGCGTCCGTGTCGATCCGCCCGTCGGACCTGCTGGAGCCCGTCGTCGTGAGCATCCGGCCCGGAACGCCTGGGTTTCCGCCCTTCGACTTCACCGATACCCTGCGCGCCGTCTCCGAGGATCTGGATCAGGAATACGTGCTCGAGCTCGTCGACTCGCTGCGCGCGGCCGGAAGCCGACTCTCCGACCGGGCCGTGGAGCTGGGCCGTACGCTGGACGACCCCAGGGGTACGCTGTCGGCCCTCGCATCGAATGAGCCGCTTCGCGCGGCTCTCCGGCGTGACCTCGCCCGGCTTCGCGACGTGCTCGTGCGTGATCTCGAGAGAGGCTCGTTGGGCCGGCTCCTGACCGACTCGCTGATGCCTGCGCGCATGGACAGCGTTCGGGCCCGGCTGGCGGCGCTCTCGGTGAGGTCCGGGGAGGATGCAGAGGAGCGCATGCCCCTCGAAGAGCTGGCCGGCCATCTCGATGCGCTCATGACCCGCATCGCAGGGCTGGAGGCGAGGCTGGATGCCGGCGAAGGCACGGCGGGACGCGCGCTTCGGGATCGAGAGATCCAGGATCAGCTGGCGCTGCTACGAGCTCGATTGGACAGCGTCGTGGCCGAGTTGACCGCGCGGCCCGACCGGTGGCTGCGTATCCGGATCTTCTAGGGTTCTACACCTCGCGTTGCGGTTCAGCGACGCGGCTTTGGCAAGCCTCCCTGAATCACGAACCGGATGCTCTCGAACTTCCGCCCCCGCTTCCGCTTCATCCCCACGATGACGTGATCGACGACGCCGTCGCGATCCTCCAGCGAGATCTGGACGTCGACCGACCCATCCAGCGACGAGATGCGCGTCCGAATCGACTTGCCGGGCGATGCCAGGGCCTGACGCGTCGGATTTCGGAATAGGGTCAGGCTGGATCGGCGCCTGCCGTCCGGTAGCTCTCTGGAGATCTTGACCTGCCTCAGCCAGTCCGGCTGGTACCCGATCTTCCACAGGTTACCGTGCTGATCGACGCCTCTCCCCTCCTGGTTGTGACGCGCCATGCCTCCTCCTTGGCCGGACCGATCCTGCGTCCCTGTCCACTCGCCCTTCGCTTGACCACTCTCATGCAAGCCGTTATCCTCGGGGTGTCCAACCCATCCCCCGGCACCACAATCCGTTCGAAAACACAACCCCGAGCAATCGAGAACACAACCCCAGAATCACGGCTGCAGTAACCGATTCTATTCGCTGACACGAGTTCCAGCACCCGATGCGGGCGCGCGCGGGTGCCGCCGTTCACACCACATTCACGGAGAGGACAGGTGGACATCGCCGAATTGAAATCAAAGTCCATCGGCGAGCTTCACGAGATGGCCGACGAGCTGAACATCCACAACTACTCGGGCCTCCGTAAGCAGGATCTCATCTTCCGGATCGAGCAGAACCTGCTCGACTCGGACGTCGTGCTGCGGGGAGAGGGGGTCCTCGAGATCCTGCCGGAGGGCTACGGCTTCCTGCGCAGCCAGGACTGGAACTACCTGTACGGCCCCGACGACATCTACGTCTCGCCTTCGCAGATCAAGCGCTTCGACATGCGGACCGGCGACACGATCCTCGGGCAGGTACGTCCTCCCAAGGAGGGCGAGCGGTACCTGGCGTTGCTCAAGGTGGAGGTGGTCAACGGCGAGGACCCGGAAAAGGCAAAGCACAGGATCGCGTTCGACAACCTGCGACCGCGGTATCCTGAAGAGCGCCTGCAGCTCGAGCGGGAAGACGGGGACGTCTCGATGCGCATCCTGGACCTGATCGCCCCGATCGGCATGGGGCAGCGCAGCCTGATCGTCTCCCCACCCAAGGCCGGGAAGACCATCCTCCTCCAGAAGGTCGCGAACTCGATCCTCGAGAACACCCCGGACGTGAAGCTCATCGTGCTACTCATCGACGAGCGGCCCGAGGAGGTCACCGACATGGAGGAGAACGTCGCGGCCGAGATCATCGCCTCGACGTTCGATGAGCCGGCGGACCGGCACACGCAGGTCGCCGAGATGGTGCTCGAGAAGGCGAAGCGACTGGTCGAGTATCAGCAGGACGTGGTGATCCTGCTCGACTCGATTACCCGTCTGGCGCGCGCCTACAACACGACCGTGCCACATTCGGGCAAGATCCTCTCCGGTGGTGTGGACGCGAACGCGTTGCACAAGCCGAAGCGGTTCTTCGGAGCGGCCCGCAACATCGAGGAAGGCGGTAGCCTCACCATCTGCGCGACGGCGCTAGTCGAGACGGGCAGCCGCATGGACGAGGTGATCTTCGAGGAGTTCAAGGGGACCGGCAACAGCGAGGTGATCCTCGACCGGCAGATCGCGGACAAGCGGATCTATCCGGCGCTCGACCTCAACCGCTCGAGCACGCGGAAGGAAGAGCTGCTCCTGAACGAGATCGAGCTCAATCGGATGTACCTGCTGCGGAATTTCCTCTCCGACATGCCAGCCGCGGAGGCGGTGCAGTTCCTGATCGAGCGGCTCAAGCGCACGGAGACGAACCAGGAGTTCCTGGATTCGATGGCCGCGGGGGAGTGAGGGTCTAGACTCACCGCGGGCGACTGACGAACAGAATCGCCGTGCACGAATGACAGGAGAAGCTCGATGGCCGAGCTGAAGACGCAGCCGCACGACGGGAGCGTCGGAGCCTTTCTGGAGAGCGTCGAGAGCCAACGCCGTCGTGAGGACGCGTTCACGGTGCTCGACCTGATGAAGCGCGTCACGGGTGAGGAGCCCGTGATGTGGGGACCGTCCATCATCGGGTTCGGGAGCTACCACTACAAGTACGAGAGCGGGCGAGAAGGCGACTGGTTCGTGGCCGGATTCTCGCCCCGCAAGCAGAGCTTGACGCTGTACATCATGGGCGGTTTCTCAAAGCACGGCGAGCTGATGTCCAGGCTCGGGAAGCACAAGACCGGGAAAGGGTGCCTGTACATCAACAAGCTGGATGACGTGGACATGGAGGTGCTGGAGGAGCTGGTCCGGAGCTCGGTCGAGCACGTCTCGAACCCGTCCCCTTGATCCCGCTCACGCTTCGGAGATCCAATGGCTGACGTGAGCGACGCGTACGCTCGATCTCTCGAGAAGCACGGGCTCGAGGACGTGCAACCGCTCTACCGCGCTCTTCTTCGCAAGCTCAAGTCGCTCGACGCTGCCGCGTACGAGGAGGCCGTTGCCCGTTATAGGGAAGACGTGGAGGCAACCGAGACAACCTCCGACACCGACCCGGCCGCCGTGTGGCTCGCCTACGGATGCTGGCTGGCCGGGAGGATCGAGCCCGGTTCCCTGACCACGATCGCCGATAACGGGAGGGCCGAGGCGACCACCGAACCGCCACCCCTGGGCCCGATGCTCATCCACCTCCCCGAAGCGACGAACCGCCGCGGCTTCGTGCTCGCAATGCCGTCGAAGGCGACGCCTGCGCAACGAGAGACCGCCGCGCTGCTCTGCGAATAGGCTCTTCCATATCGGGAAACCCTGGGCCACAAGACAGCGCACGGTGAGATTGACGGTCGCCATCTGACACGCTCCACCGACTCATGAGCAACATAGATTTCGGAAGACACAGCGAGGACTACGCGGCTTATCGCCCGGGGCTTCCCGCGTCTTTCTATCAGCGAATCGACGCGATTACTCGCATCAAAGAATCTCGGTCTCTCGACCTTGCCACTGGCCCAGGGACGATCGCACTAGAACTCGGTGCGCTTGGCAGCTCTGTCGTGGGCATCGACACATCTGCGGAACAAATCGATACGGCAAGACGCGTTTCGAAGGAACGGAACCTGGAGGACCGGGTGCACTTCAGGATCGCCAGCGCGGAGAAGACCGGTCTGGATGCGAGCTCCGTTGACCTGGCCACAGCCGGCCAGTGTTGGCACTGGTTCGATCGTGGCGCCGCAATGGCGGAAGTACGGCGTGTTCTTCGCCCGGGCGGTGTGCTGGCCATCGCTTACAATTCCTACTTGGCAGAGCATACCCCTGTAGCGCACGATACCGAGGACCTTATTCTGGAGTTCAATCCGTCGTGGACCATGGCTGGATCGACTGGGGTCTTCCCCGAGCTAATCGACGAAGTGATCCACGGCGGGCTTAGACTCATCGAGGCCTTTTGTTACGACCATGACGAGGAGTTCTCGCATGTTCGTTGGCGCGGGAGAATGCGGACATGCAACGGGGTGGGGTCTGGCGGCCTCTCTCCGTCTAAGGTGCTGCGTTTCGATGATGCTCTGAGTCGTCTCCTGAGTAGAGAATACCCCGATCCCATGGTGGTGGAGCATCGGGTGTGGTGTGTGGTTGCAGGGAAGCCATCCTGAAGCGGGAGGCCGCCCCCAGGTGAGTAGTGGTGGGTGTTCACGACGCTGACATAGAGGCCATTCTCGCACGCCGGCATGACGACGGGGCGGACTTCTGGGCGACGCCGGAGGCGCGGATCTTCGTCGGCTACACATTCAGCACGCTTTGAAGGCTACGGTCGTACACGACGCCTTATCTCGAGAGGAGATGAGCTCATGAGCCAAGTAGAACAGGACCGTCGTGTTGACTACATAGAGTTTCTGACCACGAACATCGAGGAGACCAAGAGGTTCTACTCAGAGGTCTTCGGCTGGGAGTTCACCGACTATGGCCCCCATTACACGAGCTACACGGATGGCCGATTAGCCGGCGGCTTTAGCGTAGCGCCGGAAGTGCCGCCAGGCGGTCCTCTGGTCGTACTCTATTCCACGAACCTGGCGGAGATCGAAGCTCGAGTCAGTGAGAATGGAGGTCGGATCGTCCGAGAGATCTTCGAGTTTCCGGGCGGACGACGCTTTCACTTCACCGATCCGAGCGGCAATGAACTGGCGGTCTGGTCGGATCGCTGATTCTCATGTGCACGTGGGCACTTCAACGGTTCGCTATCGACCCGGAGGAAGCCTACTTGGAGCTGTAAGGCTGTCCTCGCGAGCCCACCAAGCGCTGGACGTCGTCGACTCCTAACTCCCCTCCCAGGCGAGTTCGATGCACTATGGATCCCTCCAGCGCTGGTGAGCCGGCAAAAGAGCGGCTGGTGCTGAGCGCTCGCCTTGCAGCTCGCGTTCTCGATGGGCATGGTGGTCCGTTCGCGCCGTTAGCCCAGTTAGCGGTTGGTCCCCGGTTCTGAGGCGGGCGCCGTCCGGCCCCTCGGAGCCGTCTGCTCGAGAGTGAATGAATGACCAGGTTGCGCGACGATGAGTTGGGGCTCCATCGCGACATTACGCGACGCGACTTCGTGCACCTGACGGGTGCCGGGCTAGCCGGTGCTGCGTTCCTGGGCTGCGGGACCGATGGAGCCGGCGGCTCGGAGGCCCTCTCGACGTCCCCATCCGACCCGTGGTCCGACGCGCTCGGCCCGGACTGGTACGGCCCGGGCGGGTTAGGCGACTACGCATCCTCGCACGGCAATACGCCGGACGTCGTACGTGCGGCGCATCGATTGCGCGACGCCCGCGCCCCGAGCCTGGAAGACGCGATCGACACGGGCGATCGCTTCGACGTCGTGATCGTCGGGGCTGGTCTGGCCGGTCTGTCGGCCGCACACCACTTCAAACGGCTGAATCCGTCCGGTCGTTGCCTGTTGCTCGACAATCATCCCGTGTTCGGCGGCGAGGCGAAGCGCAACGAGCTCGAAGTCGACGGGGTGCGGCTCATGGGCCCACAAGGCTCGAACGACTTCACGGTACGGCCGGCCACGGGCGACCACGACGACTACTTCTCCGCGCTCGGAATCCCCCGGGAGTTCGAGTACGCCCCACAGGCCGGTGACATTCGCGCCCCACTCGACAACTACGGGTTCATGCACTGGGTGCAGGACCGATACTCGGTCGGGCACTTCTTCAGGGAAGACCAGGGCGGACGCTGGGTGCGGAATCTGTGGGACGACGTGGCACAGGCGCCGTGGTCCGACGCCGTTCGCGATGGCTTCCGCCGCTGGCGGACCGCCCGGGTCGAGGAGCACCGGCCTGCCGATGCCGACGCGGCGGACGAGCCGCCCCGCTGGCTCGACCGCATTACGCTGAAGGAATACTACGAGGACGTACTGGGGCTCCCTCCCGAGGTGACCGCCTACGTGGACCCGATTCTCGCGAGCATCATCGGGCTCGGCTGCGACGCCGTATCCGCCTGGTGGGGATATCACTTCGCGCTCCCCGGCTTCGGGGCTCCATCCCGCTACGACGGCGTCACGTTCCACTCGTTTCCGGGGGGCAACACGGGGATCGCACGCTATTTCGTGAAGAACCTCCGGCCCGATTCGATCGAGGGAACGCTCGAGTTGGGGGACGTGATCGGCGGACACACGGACTTCGCCTCGCTCGACCGGGAGGGCGAGGCCGTCCGGATCCGACTGGCGGCCACCGTAATCGATGTCCGTCACGCAGGGCCCCGTGATGCAAGCGAGCGCGTGCGTGTCACATACTTGTACGGCGGCCGGGCCTACACCGTCGAAGCCGCGGGTGTGGTCATGGCCTCGGGCGGCTGGATGAACCGCTATGTGCTGCCCGATCTGCCCGACTCGCACCAGGCGGCCTACGAGACGTTCCACCACGCGCCGATCCTCGTCGCGAACGTGGCTCTCCGGAACTGGCAGTTCCTCGAGCGGCTCGGGATCGCCGCCTGTCTGTACGAGGGCGATCTCGGCTTCTCGTGCAACATCCGCCGGCCCATGTACGCCGGTTCGTACCGACCGCCCTTCGGCCCCAATCACCCGACGCTGCTTACGTTCTACATCACGTTCGAGGCACCAGGGCCATCAGCGGCGGAGCAGGGGGCGCGCGGCCGGACCGAACTCCTGAGTACGCGCTTCGCCGAATACGAGCGACGCCTCCGAACTCAGATGTTCGAGCTGTTCGGCGACGCGGGCTTCGACCCTGCCGCGGACATCGCAGGGCTGGTGCTCAACCGGTGGGGACACGCCTATGTGGCCCCAGGGCCCGGGTTCTTTTTCGGCTCCGGCGGCGAGCCCGCTCCCGCCGAAGTCATCCGCGAGCCGTTCGGCCGCATCGCGATTGGCCACTCGGAGCTCCGGGGCCACCAGAACTGGACGGGAGCCACAGCGGAAGGAAGACGCGCGGTCGAGGCGGTGTTGGACCGGGTCTGAGAAGGCCCGAGCGATCATTACAGGAGAACGGAATGCGCAGGCACCGAATCGCCCTACTTGGGTTGTCATTGACCGCAGCTGGAGCGCCATCGATCGCTTCGGCGCAGGCCCCCCCGGATCCAGCCGTGCTGGTGGCTGCCCAGCGTGAGGCGATGGATCGGCTGGCTTTCATGGATGGCGAGTGGAAGGGCCCGGCGTGGACCATCCTTCCCTCTGGCGAGAGGCACGACATCACACAGACGGAGCGGATCGGGCCTTTCCTGGACGGATCGGTCAAAGTCGTCGAAGGTCGGGGTTACGGGGATGACGGTCGTGTCAGCTTCAACGCGTTGGCCATCATCTCCTATGATGCGGACGCGGACACGTACAACATGCGCTCGTACGCGCAGGGCCGCGTCGGGGATTTCGCCCTTACCCCTACCGCCGACGGATTTCAGTGGGAGATACCCGCCGGACCCATGACGATACGGTACACGGCGGTCGTCAAAGATGGCACGTGGAAGGAGGTAGGTGAGCGGATTGTGCCCGGCAACGAGCCGATCCGGTTCTTCGAGGTGACTTTGACTCGCGTGAGAGACACACACTGGCCTGCCGCGGGGGCCATCGTGCCTGAGTGACAGTACGAGAGGGTTCCTTGACAGGTGGGTGGGCCCAGACAGCTTCTAGCCCGAGAGGAGCGATCATGCCCGATCCGCGAGGCAAGAGAGAACCCCTTGCCAGGGTCCGCATGCCGGGAGGAGCCTGCTCGATCGCGGCGCTGGCGAGTCTGAGCTTAGCGTGCACGATGACAGAGACTGAACCCGCCGAGCAGGTTGTTCGCTTTCCCGACGACTTCGTATGGGGTACCGCCTCGTCGGCCTACCAGGTGGAAGGCGGCTGGCAGGAAGATGGCAAGGGCCCCTCGGTCTGGGACACCTACACCAACGTCTACGGTCTCGCGGGCGGAGAAACCGCGAACGTCGCGATCGATCAGTATCACCGGTACGTGGAAGATGTGGCGTTGATGAGGGAGATGGGGATCCAGAGCTACCGATTCTCCATCGCCTGGAGTCGGGTGCTGCCGCAGGGGACGGGAGAGGTGAACCAGGCCGGCCTCGACTACTACAGCCGTCTGATCGACGAGCTCCTCGCCGCGGGCATCGAGCCGGCCATCACTCTGTTTCATTGGGATCTGCCCCAGGCCCTAGCCGATCGCGGCGGCTGGCACAACCGCGAATCCGTGGAGTGGTTCGCCGAGTACGCCAGAATCGTGTTCGAAGCCTTCGGGGATCGCGTCGACACCTGGATCACGTTCAACGAGCCCTTCATCGACGTGATCATTATCGGCGGAGCCATCCGCAGCTTCCTCGATCCCGAGATCGAACCTGTTGACGATTATTTCGCCCAGCCCTCGGAACTACAGGCCGGTCAGGCGCTCGCCAGCCATCACTTGATGCTCGCGCATGCGCGCGCGGTGCGGATCTACCGCGAGCTGGAGATGGGGGGCAATATCGGGATCACGCTCAGCATCTCGCCGGCGTATCCGGCAACGGACAGCGACGAGGATGCGGCCGCGGCGCACGTATCAGACGGGCTGCACAATCGCTGGTTCCTGGACCCCGTGCTCAAGGGGGAGTATCCGGAGGACATCCTGGCGCTCTACTCCGCTCATGCGGATGTCGGGATTCGGGACGGTGATCTGGAGCAGCTCCGCGAGAGCCGGGTCGACTTTCTCGGCGTCAACTATTACTCGCCCACCCGAGCGAGGGCCGAGCCCACGTCGCGTCATTTCGGCATCTTCGAGCTCCCGAACCCGGACGAGAAGCCGGCGTTCAACGGTGAGGTGTACCCGGACGGGCTCTACGATCTGCTGGTGCGTATCGATCGGGACTACGGGAAGCCGATCATCTACATCACGGAGAACGGGGCGGGCTTTGGGCCCGAGGACGACCGCCTGGTGGACGGCGAGGTCAACGACGAGCTGCGACGCGACTTCATCAAGCGACATCTCGTCGCGGCACACCGGGCGATCCAGGACAGTGTGAATCTCGAGCGATACTACCTCTGGTCGTGTCTCGACAATTTCGAATGGGTGTTCGGATACAGCCGGCGATTCGGATTGGTGCACGTGGACTTCGAGACGCAGGAGCGCATCTGGAAGGCCAGCGCTTACGACTACCAGTCTTACATCCGAAACAACGGGTTCGATCGGTGACGACGCCGGGGTCGCTCGTGTCCTTCCTGCTCTTCACCGTCGTGTGGGAGGCCTGCGATTCCGTCGCGGCACCTCGGTGTGGCACCACGCCCATGGCGAACCCGCGGATCGTGTGGGGCGTGGGCGCCGACGGCCTGCTCATGGGCGATCTGGAAGAAGCGGTGCGTGCCAAGCTCGGCGAGCCGGACGGCCCCCGCTTCATCGACTGGTACGGGACGAGCCACGGGCTCATGTGGGACGAGGGCCCGCACGCCGGGGTGGCCGTGACGTTCATGTGGCGCCCCGATCACACGAGGGACGTCGGATTGATCGAGCTCGTGCCACCCTGTGCGGGACGGACGGCGGGTGGGGTGGGTATCGGCTCTCCGCGCGCTCTGGTGGAGTGTTTGTACGGGGAGCCGGAGGTCCGCTCGCCCGATAACTCGTCCGTGAACTATACCCACAGGGGCGTCTTGCACCTGGTACACTTCGAGGCGGACACCGTCGCGTGGATCTGGATGCTCGACCCGACGTGGCTGAACCGGGAGAACTGAGGGCGGCTGCCACCTACTTTCGAGGTCGTGATGCTTCACAGCCTGCGGTACCTGTGCTCGAGTGCCCTCGTTCTAGCCCTGGCTCCGGGGATCGGGAGCGCGCAGCCGGCGACGAATCTCGGCGTGGAGCTAGCCGAGCTCACGTGGCTGGAGGCCGAACAGATCCTCACCGCCGAGAGCATCGTGGTTCTACCGTTGGGCGCGGCCGCGAAGGAGCACGGGCCACACCTTCGGCTCGACAATGACCTCCAGATGGCGGAGTACCTGAAGAGGCGAGTCCTGGCGGCGGCCGATGTCGTGGTCGCCCCGACGATCTCATACCATTTCTATCCGTCTTTCCTCGAGTATCCGGGTTCGACACATCTCCGTTTCGAGACCGCGCGCGAGGTGATCGTGGACATCGTCCGCAGCCTGGCCGGCTATGGGCCGCGGCGGTTCTACGTCCTCAACACGGGCGTATCGACGCTCCGCCCGTTGCGGGCGTCGGCCGATATCCTCCTCGAGGAAGGGATCCTCCTTCATTTCACGAACATCCTGGAGGTGGCCGGCCCTGCGGAAGCACAGGTTCGAGAGCAGGTTCGCGGGACCCACGCGGACGAGATCGAGACTTCGATGATGCTGTATATCGCACCGGATCGGGTGAATATGAGCCTCGCGGTACGAGAGGATAACCCGGACAGGGAAGGCGGACTGACTCGTCGGGTCGACGGGGCCGGGACGTATTCGGCCTCGGGCGTATGGGGCGACGCGACCCTGGCCACCGTCGAGAAGGGCCGTGTCGTCGTGGAGGCCACCGTGGACGGGATCCTTCGTGACCTCGAGGTACTTCGGAACGCCGAGCTGCCGAAACGTTAGGGGGGATAATACAGATCGGAACGACGGTGAGCCGCAGCCTCGTGCGTCAGGATGGGGTGACAGTTCTGGAGGGCGAGGCCTGGTGCCGCGACACCCTGGTCCGCTGTCGATCGTATGACGGTCGAAGACCTACTGGATCAGCCTGAGCCATGACGAACGAGCGCCGATACCGAGAAGAAGAAGTCAGGCAGATCTTCGAGGCCGCCGCGCGCGAGAGCGAAGTGGACGGGCGTGCTCTTGTTCCTACGGAGGGCCCCACCCTCGCGGAGCTACAGGCGATCGGGCACGAGGTCGGGCTGGCGCCGGAGCGAATCACCCAGGCGGCGTCCGCGCTCGACCGGAGCGGCGATGCCCTTCCCCGTCGGACCCATTTCGGGATGCCCATCGCGGTGGGGCGGACCGTCGACCTGCCCCGGGCGCCGACCGACCGTGAATGGGAGCTGCTGGTCGCGGAGCTGCGGGCGACCTTCGGAGCTCGGGGGAAGGTGGGATCGCACGGTAGCCTCCGCGAATGGACGAACGGCAACCTGCACGCGTATGTCGAGCCGACCGAGACGGGTCATCGGCTTCGCCTGGGTACGCTGAAGGGAAACGCTCAGGCGATGACTCGTATGGGATTCTTCGGTATCGGAATGGGGTTGCTCACGCTGCTGGCGATTCTGTTCACCGGGAGAGCGGCCGAGGGTCTCTTCGCTCCGGTGTTTCTCGGCACGATGGGAGCGGTCGCGATCATCTCCAGCGTCCTCGGGCTACCCCGTTGGGCCCGTGAGCGAGAGGAGCAGATGGAGTTCATTGCGGCCCGGGCCGAGGTACTCGTCGGGTCGGAGCCGGTGGCGGATAGTACGGAGAGCTGAGGCGTTCGCCCCGGCCCCTTCCGACTGACCTGAGCGATGCACGACCGACCCCCCCGACGCCTCGATCGTATCGCCGTGGCGATCGCACTTGTTCTGATGCCCGCCTGCGCTGGCGATCAGAGGGCACGCGAGGCCGTACGTGACTCGCCCGGGGATACGCTACGAATCCTCGCGTACAACATCCATCATGGCGAAGGAATGGATCAGGTTCTCGACCTCGAGAGGATCGCGACGCTGATCGGTAGCGTCGACCCGGACCTGGTCGCCCTTCAGGAGGTAGACAGCGCTACATCTCGGACGGACGCCGTCGATCAAGCTGCCGAGCTAGGTCGCCTCACCCGCCTGGAGGCTGTGTTCGGCAGATTCATGCCGTATCAGGGCGGAGCCTACGGCATGGCGTTGTTGTCCCGGTGGCCCATCGCCGGGTTCAGCAACCTTCGTTTGCCGGATGGGGCTGAGCCGCGAACAGCCCTGAGTGCGAGGGTCAGGTCGCCGAAGACGGGACGAGAGCTTCGGTTTGTCGGAGTCCATCTCTACCGGACGGACGAAGAGAGGCTCGCGCAGGCGACACGACTGGAGGAGCTTCTTGGCGGAGAGCCCCTCCCGACCGTACTGGCCGGCGATTTCAACTCGCTTCCGGACTCGGAAGTCATGCATCACCTCGCGGAGTCTTGGACGGTTCTCGATAAAGGCGAAGATCACTTCACCTTCCCATCGTACGCCCCCGATCGGGAAATCGACTTCGTGCTCCTCCGCCCGCGGGAGCGGTTCGAGCTGCTGGGGCAGAGACTACTGACCGAGCCCGTCGCCTCGGATCATCGTCCTGTGGTCGTTGATCTCGTAGTCCGGTAATGAGTCTAGTTCGGCTCGCTCCCGACAATTGGCATGGAGGACCACCATGTACGTAATTCGGAGCACGATGTACGCGAAGCCCGGCCGGGGTAACGAGCTGATCAAGAAGCTCGAGGCCGCGATCCCACACTTCGAAGCCATGGGGCCCAAGAACCTCCGAGTCCTGACGGACGCGGTCGCGACGACGTGGACGATCGCGATGGAGATGGATGTCGACTCGGTGAGCACCTACTTCGACATCCTCGAAGGGCGCACCAAGAGCCCCGAAAGGGGGCTCCGCTGAGGTGGGATCGGATGCTGAATCGGGCAATTACGGTAGTGTGCCTCCTGGGTCTGGCTTCTGGCGTCGAGGCTCAGGAGAGACCTGGCGGTTCCGGCATCGAGAGTCCCGCAGCTTGGACCGAGGCCATCGACCCGTTTCGGATCGCCGATGGACTCTACTACGTGGGCACGGCGGGTCTGGCGTCGTACCTGCTCACGTCGGACGAAGGCCACATCCTCATCGACGCACCCATGCGGGTGAACACGCAATTGGTGCTGTCGAACATCCGGAGGCTTGGATTCGAGCCGGACGACATACGGACTCAGCTGGCTACGCACGCCCACTTCGATCACGTCGGCGGAATCGCGAGCATGCTCGAAGTGACGGGCTCGGACCTGGTTCTGAGCGAGCTCGATGCGGCCCTCGTGGCCGATGGCGGCGGTCCACGAGCATTATCACCGTATGCACGCGCGTACGCAGACGGGGTCATCGGCCACCTGGAGATCGTATCGGTAGGCGAACGCACACTCACCGCACACCTGACCTCCGGGCACACGCGCGGATGCACTTCGTGGAGCGGTGAGGTCGAGATCGATGGAGACCCGCTGACGTTCGTCCTGGTCTGCAGCCTGAGCGTGCTTCCCGACTACCGCCTGGTTGGCGAAGATGAGACGTATCCCGGGATCGCCCGAGACTTCTGTAACAGCATCGCGCATCTGCGGACGTTGGACCCGGACATCTTCCTCGCGAATCACGGGGGCTTCATGGGACTGGCCGATAAGATCCGCGCGTTGGACGCCGGCGATGAGCGGGCCTTCGTCGATCCGGAACGCTACGCCTCCTACCTGGATCGGGCCGAGGTCGCCATCGAGCGTGTCCTGTTCGAACAGGGGCACGAGGGCGGTTGTTCCGCCATCCTGGAGGCTCCCGGTACCACGTCCTGATACACGATGACTGCAGACCGCACTCGACGGAGTGGATCGGCTCGGAGGTTCACGAATGTCTACGAGGACGATGTTCGGGCGAGCGCGTACGCTGATCTGGAGTTCCCCGGCACCTACCACCTCGCCTTTCGCGATCTTCCCGACCTCATCTCACGTCACGTTCGCGGCGACGTCGCCCTGGACTTCGGGTGCGGCGCCGGACGCTCGACCCGGTTTCTCAAGGACCTCGGCTTCACGGTCCTCGGCGTCGACATCTCCGAGCCGATGCTGCATCGCGCGAGGGAGCGCGATCCCGAGGGGGAGTATTTGCTGATCCCCGAAGACGACCTGAGCGACGTGGAGGAGCGGCGCTTCGATCTCCTGCTGTCAGCGTTCACCTTCGACAACATCCCGACGCACGCGGACAGAGTGGAGCTCTTCGCGCGACTCGCCAGGCTCCTCGAGGAGGATGGTCGGATCGTGAACCTCGTATCCGCACCCGAGATCTACGTGAACGAATGGGTGTCGTTTTCCACCAAAGACTTCCCCGAGAACCGGTCGGCCAGGAACGGAGACACGGTCCGAATCGTCATGCTCGATGTTCCGGACCGGCGCCCGGTCGAGGACGTGTTCTGGAACGACTCCGCTTACCGTGAGCTGTACGCGGCCGCTGGTCTAGAGCTCCTGGAGACACACCGTCCGCTCGGAAACGCCTCGGACCCCCATGAGTGGGTTTCGGAGATACGGGTGTCTCCCTGGGCGATCTACGTCTTGGGCAAGCCCGAGTAGGGACGAATGAGCCCCAGGAGCGGAGTCGGCCGCTCCAGCTCCGGTACGCCGGCCCGAACGACGAACGGGATATCGAGCTCGTCCCGTACGAGCGCGTAGATTTGGCCACCGCGGATCTTGAGGGGGAGGTAGGGTGAGGGCTTGAACCCGAGGCGAACGGAGCCCACGTACGTGCCATGTCTATCGAACACGTCGTAAAGCGGCGTCTCGTCTTTTCCGACGATCCTGCCGACCCATAACCGTCGTACATCGTCCACGACAAGACCCGCGACGACGGGCTTCGTCTCGGGCATCAAGGCGGCTACTTCCTCGGCGGCGCGCCGCTGGTCGGGACTGCGCTCCATGTCCGCTTCGACGTAGTCCGAGCGATCGCTCTGCGTGACGGGAAGCGGCTCGACATCGACCTCGATCACGAGCACGGTGTCGCCGCGCTCGTCCAGGCGCGCGATCCGATAGGCGGCCCTTTCCGTCTGCCAGAATCCCCCGCCCGGATCCACGATCGCGATCGCCTCCGGATCGAACCGGATGCCGCGGTAGGAGTGGCCACCGAGGCGGTTCCGTGCGATGTGCGTCCGCCTCGTCCCGTCACCCAGATAGACCGAATCCGCGACATCTGAAGTCGGATCGTACCATTTGAGGTAGCGACGGAAGGTGCTCTCGGTCAGTCCCTCTTCGGGCGGAAACATCCACTCTTCGTCACGATGCTCGATCGGCTTCCAGAAGCGGCCGGCTCGATCCACGGTGCCGTCCCACATGTACCCGTACGAGCGTACGGGCATCGGGAACCGCCCGACCTCCTCACCTTCGGTGCTCACGCCGATCATCGCCCACTTGCCGTGGTCCTGGATCCAGAGGACGCTGTCGCCCACCAGGATCATCCCGTTGGCTTCGGTCAACTCTCCAGGACCTTCACCCCTGGCGGCCACCCGGCGCAGGAACCGGCCCTCACGACCGAACGCACGAACTTCGGAGGCCTGGTAGTCCAGCACGTAGATGGTTCCGTCGCGACCCACATCGATGCCGCGAACATCGCCGAAGATCAGGGCGGGCTCTCCGTCGACCGCCCCCAACGTCAGGTCGGGCACCGTCTCGAGAGCTCCGTCGGTCGGTAGATCCGCGTAACGCACGCGGACACCGCCGTTCGGCAGGGTGTCACGGACGGCGGAGGCAGCGCGATCCCTGGACTCATCGGTCATGCAGGCGAGGATGACCGTCTGAGCCAGGACGACGGTTATCGGGGATAGGCGAGACATGGCGCCGTCCTCCGACGGGGACATCTCGTGGCCGACTGGACACTACATGGCGTCGGGTCCATGGGCCAGCGGGCGCGGCCATCGTCTTGCCGCTCGCGGGCGCGATCGGCACCGTGGCCCGCATGGAGAGTGTGGCGGAGAGTAGCGGCTATGGCTCCGGTCGGTCCGGCCGGTCGGTCTGGTTGTTCCTGACCCTGACGTGCCTGCTCTCGTGGCCGATTTGGCTACTGTCGGGTGTGCTCCCTCGAGCGGGTGCCGGAGCCTACGACGCGCGTTGGCTATTGGCCCAGGTGGGCGTCTTCGGCCCCTCGTTCGCAGCGCTGATCGTATCCGGCGCCCTCCGTAACGAG
>JBDHAC010000045.1:0-45959 GCA_039588275.1 Gemmatimonadota bacterium | reverse complement strand
TGAAAGGCGAAACAACCCCCGGCCCTCTTCCGAACTCTAATAACGAAATGGAGCCAAGGCTCCGGACGTGGCAAGGACCCATGCAACGAGGTGCAGTATGAGGAGAGCCGTATACCTGCTCGCCGCGGGCGCGCTCGCGGCAACGCCGCTGCAGGCCCAGCAGTTTGGAGCTTCGGCGGCGATCGGGGAGAGCGAGATCTACATCGGCGAGCCCGTGAATCAGGAGGCGCCGACCACCATTCACATCTACCGTCGCGCGGGGGACGGTTGGACGGAGACCGGGACGCTCAGCGCTCCAGACGCCGGAGAGGAGAGCAACTACTTCGGACGTTTCATCGTCCTCGACGACCGGTCGATGATCGTCGGCGGAACGACCTACGAGCAGAGCACCGGCAACGCATGGGTCTATCGGCGCAGCGGAGACGGTTGGGAGTTCGTTCAGAATCTGCGCCCCGAGGATGTCGCAGAGGGTGACTCGTTCGGCCGCTTCGGTCTCCTGCACGGCGACCTGCTGTTCGTTTCCGCGCTCGCTCACAACGAGAGCCGGGGCGCGGTGTGGGTCTTCGCGCGCGATGCGAGCGGCGCATGGGCGCAGGAAGCCAAGCTGGAGCCGGTCGACGCGCCGACACAGGAGTTCTTCGGCTGGTCGCTGGCGTTCGACGGGGAGCGGCTGCTCACCGGCGCCATCCAGGCCAGCCAGCAGCTCCAGCAGCGTGGCGCGGCGTACATCTTCCGCCGCAACGGGCCGGGAGATTGGGTCCAGGAGGCCAAGCTCGTCCTGAGTGAAGAAGAGGCCGAGGCGGGGGACATCGTGGGATACTCGGTGGCATGGCTCGATGGCCAGGCGCTCGTCGGCGCACCGGGGCGAGGACCCGCGGCCGGCGAGGTCCGAACCTATGGCCGGGACCGTGCAGCCGGTGAGTGGATCGAGGGCATCACGTTGAGGGCCCACGATCAAACGCCTGGTGCACGATTCGGGACAAGCCTCGCCGCGCGCGAGGGCGAGCTGTGGGTCGGGGCTCCGGGCGCGGACGTGTCCGGCAGCGTATACCGAATCGCGTACGATGGAGAGACGGGTCGCTTCGGAGACGTGTCGAAGCTGAGCGGGCTGGAGGGCGGCGACGTCGGAGACGGCTTCGGCAACATGATCGCCGCGGGTCAGAACTTCGCCGTCATCGGCGCAACCGGGGATGACTTCGGACTTGGCTCGGCGGTCATCGTTCAGCGTGACGGCGACACCTGGAGCGCCGCGCAGAAGGTGTTCGGCCCCGATGCGGTCGCACTCCCGGCGATCACTGGCGACGACGTGCGCTGCGAGGATGGACAGGCCGACCAGTTCGACTGTAGCCAGGTCGACATCCTGTCCTTCCTCCCGGTCGCGGGCATCGGGGGAGGCCGTGGAGCGAAGACCAACGACGTCTGGGGCTGGACGGATCCGCAGACCGGTCGCGAATACGCGCTGGTCGGTCGAACGGACGGCACCGCGTTTATCGACGTCACGGACGCGAACAACCCGGTCTACCTCGGCAACCTCCCCAAGACGCCCGGCTCCCGTGGCAACGCCTGGCGTGACATCAAGGTGTACGAGGACCACGCGTTCATCGTGGCCGACGGGGCCGGGCAGCACGGCATGCAGGTGTTCGATCTGACGAGGCTGCGAGACGTCGCGGACACCCCCGTGACCTTCGAAGAGGATGCCCACTACGACGGCATCGCCTCGGCACACAACATCGTCATCAACGAAGCGAGCGGGTTCGCGTACGGCGTCGGTGTCAACAGCGGCGGCGAGACCTGTGGCGGCGGCTTGCACATGATCGACATCCAGGAGCCCACCCAGCCGACGTTTCGCGGATGCTTCGCGGACACGAACACGGGGAACGGCGGAACCGGATACTCGCATGACGCGATGTGCATCGAGTACGACGGTCCGGACACCGAGCACGCGGGCAAGGAGGTCTGCTTCGGCTCGAACGAGAACGCGCTCTCGATCGCCGACGTGACCGACAAGGACAACCCGGTCGCGATCTCTTCCGCCGACTACCCTAACGTGGGCTACGCCCACCAGGGGTGGATCACCGAGGACCATCGCTACTTCTTCATGAACGATGAGGGGGACGAGTCGAACTCCGTCCAGGCCGGCCAGCCGATGCCCGGTACGCGCACGCTGGTCTGGGACATCGAGGATCTCGATGACCCCGTGATGGTCAAGGAGCACTTCGGTTCGACCTTCACGATCGACCACAACCTGTACATCAAGGGCGATCTGATGTACCAGTCGAACTACGTGAGCGGTCTCCGGATCCTGGACATCAGCGACCCGGAGGACCCCGAGGAGGTCGGCTTCTTCGACACGGTGCCGTGGAGCGAGGAGATCACGTTCGACGGCTCGTGGAGCAACTACCCGTTCTTCGAGAGCGGTACGATCGTCGTCACGAGCGGCAAGGAAGGCGTGTTCTTCCTGAAGCACCGGAGACCGGAGCTCGTGCCGTAGCCGTGATCGGCTCGCCCGAGGGGCGAGCGCGAGTGCATAACATCCGAGCGGGTCGGCCATTTGGCCGGCCCGTTCTTTCTTGCTCGTGTGTCGGCTCCGTGGGGGCGGGACCTGCGGTGGGCCCTCGCCCGCGTGAGCGCGCCCCAGGGCAGAGCGCGAGCTCCCGGGCGTGCTTCCCCAGCCGCTCTCAGATGGCGGCGGCTGTCAATTCGGAAACGCGCGTGCTGAGATCCACACCGAACTCGCGGAAGCGGGCCATCGCGAGACGCAGAAACGGCCAGAGAACAGGAACCAGTATCCCGGTGGCTACCCAGCGCTGCCGCAGGACAACGCCACCGGCCGGAGATTCCACGGTGAAGGAGTGGACCATATGCACTAGTGACCGGTGGCCCACGGAGGCTTCGAACACCAACTCGCGCCGCGGATCGATCCCCACGATGGTCGAACGTACCGACCGCTGGCGACGACCTGGGCCGCGGACCCGAAGGAGAACCCGAGCCCCCGGTTCGATGGTGCCATCTGCAAATAGGACGAGGCCATTCCAACGGGGGTATGCGTCGAAATCCGTGAGCACGGCCCAGGCTTGATCCGCGGTGCCGTCGACCGGCGTGGTAAGCTCGAAGCGGCGTCCCATTCTGATACCGTCTGATGGATTCACGATTCTGCCGCCGTTCAAGGGTGCTGAACAGCCGATCGGTCGGCAACATGACGCTCCGGTTCCTCTCCGCCGGCGTGCCCACGCCCGGCACCACCGAGATGTGAAAGAGCCGGGGCGAGTGCCCCGGCTCTTTCGTGCTGCGGTGAACCGTCGGTGGATTGCGGCTAGGGTTGACGTGCCGCCGTCTCGTCCACCGGGATCGGGTACCTGGCATTGATCTGGTGGCTCGGCAGGTCGAGGGGGAGCTCATCCAGCCGACCGTACCGACGCAGGTCGAGCCACCGGTGTCCGCCCTCGTAGAGCAACGAGTAACGCTTCTCGTACAAGAGCTGATCTAGCGCCTGCGCGGCGCTCGTCAGCGTCACCGCCGGCAGGCTGCCCGAGCGCGTGCGGATCACGTTGATGTCCGTCTCCGCGGCCCCGAGGTTGTTCAGTCCGATGTTGGCTTCGGCGCGGAGGAGGATCAGCTCCTCGTTCCGGATGATCGGGATCGGAGCGGTGGTCGAGTTGTAGATGTCGAAGCCCACCGTGCAGTTGGGGAACTGCGACTGCGGCGAGCACAGACCCGAGAACGCGCGCGAGGTGATCGTGCGCGTCTTGCGGACGAGCCGGTCATCCGGCGTGACCCCATCGGCCTGCATCTCAGCATCGATCGCGATCGAGGGGTGGGCCCTCAGGTTGGGATTGCCTCCGGGTTGGAACAACCCGTTGGTCCGGTCACCCGAACCGGTGCTGAACGTGTGGTAGGCGCCCAGACCCAGGTCGCCGTTCGCGTCGACGAACGACTCCGACAGCGCCTGGAGCGCGCCGGCCCAGTCCGACCTGTACACGGCCACCCGGGCCCGCACCGCCCGGTTGAACTGGAGGAAGGTCGCGGGCGTGTCGAACCCGCTGAACCCGCTCGAGAAGCGGAACGGGAAGCCCGACGCCCCCTGCAGGTGTCCCTTGGCCTCATCGAGCAGTGTCACGATGTGATCGAACACCTGGCTCTTGCTGGCCTCGGCAGCGGGCTCCCTCGGATCGTCCGGGAACGTGATCGCGCACCCACAGTTGTCATCGCGCGTGTTCACCAGGGTGAGAAACTCGAGCGCCTGCATCGTCTTCGCGAAGCCGCGCAGGCCCTCCTTCTCACCCGCCGAGACTTCCGCGTCATCGACCTGGTCCGCGCCGTCGAGCAGGATCTGGCCCAGCTTGATATCCAGGTACGGTTCGGCCCAGAAGTTCCCGCCGAACGCGGGGCTCGAGGGCTGTAGAGAGCCTCCCAGCAGCTCGCTCTCGTGGCGCGGGTCGGCCACATCGTGGTTGTAGGACTCGCGGCCCAGGATTCCCAGCATGCCAACCAGATCGTTCGCGTCCCAGAAATAGGCCCGATACCCGATGATCAACCCCTGCGCGGCCGTGGCCAGGCTCACGCGATCGGGGTTGCTCGTCAATCCATCCAGATCGCCGAAGTTGGAGTTCGGCGACGTCAGCGACTCGCAGCCACTGAAGCCCACGAGGAGCCCCAGGACGGCGAGCGCGATCAGGTTTCTTCTTGGCTTATTCATCATCTCTCTCTTCCCAGAGTGAGGTTCCTGATTCATTCGCTTCGCCATCTCGGCTACAGATCGAAATCGATCCCGAGCCATAGGCTGCGGCTCGGCGGGAACGGGGCGACGTCGATCGCACGACCGACCTGCTGGTTCCCGAAGTTGCTCACTTCGGGATCGAGGCCCCGATAATTGGTGATCGTGAACAGGTTCCGGGCGCTCGCGCGGATCCGCGCACGGCTGAACAACCCGCCGAACAGGCTCGACGTGAAGCTCTCCGGGAGCGTGTAGCTGAGCGAGATCTCGCGTGCCTTCAGGAAGGACGCCGGCTGCGTGTAGGTCTGGCTCCAACCGAGGGCGAATGCCGCGAGGCGCTCTCCGCCGTTACAGTCGGGGTGGCATTCGGACCCGTCGAAAGTCCCTGTGTCCAGTAGATCGAAGAAGTCACCAACGCTGCCGAAGTCGGGGCTGTTGAGCCCGTCGTCGTACAGCAGCTCGGTCAGGTTGATCACTTCCTGCCCGTACCGCCACTCGAACAGGGTGAACAGCTCGAGGTTACCCCCCAGATTGAAGCTGTTCGTGAACCCCATGTTGAAGTCCGGATCGGAGTTCCCGATCTTCGCGTGCCCCGCGAGGCTGCGGCAACCCTCGTGCGGGGTTCCCGCGCCGGTGCAGTCCGGGTCGGTCCCCACGATCTGCGTGAGCGCGCTGCCCTCCTCGATGAAGAACCCGCCGAGGAAGAGCGCGAACCCGGCATCCGCCTCGAAAGCCGGCACGTCGAGCCGCGTGACCTCGCTCCGGTTCAGGAAGAAGCTCGTGCGCGAGACCCAGGTGAACTTCTGACTAGCGATCGGGGTCACGCCCAGCGCGGTCTCGAAGCCCCAGTTGCGGAGCTCGCCGCCGTTGAAGATCACGTCCACGAACCCGGTGGACGGGGCCGTCGTCGCCTCGATGATCAGGTCGTCCACGTTCTGCACGTATCCGGTCAGCTCGAGCGTCGCGCGGCCGTCGAACGCGGTGATGTCCACGCCGCCCTCGAACTCGGTCATCCGCTCGGGCTGTAGGTCCGTCCCACCCCCGACCGTGCCTTCGAGCGCGAAGCCGCCGATGCCCTCGATGTTCCGGTCGAGCACGAGACTCGTGAACTTCTGGCATCCGTCGCGCGGATCGCACAGCGGCTGGTTGGCCGTCTGCCCCACCGCGGCGCGCAGCTTCACTTCATCGAAGATGCCGCCGAGATCGGGGAACCGGTACGAAATGGCCCCCTTCGGGAAGATGAACAGCTCGGACGGATCTCCGTTCGCGCTCGACTGGTCGAAGCGGACCATCCCGGTGACCAGCAGGCGGTTGTCCATCGTAAGGATCTCTTCCTGGAGGAAGAACCCGAAGTCCTCGACCTGCGCCTGGTTTTCGCGAATCTGCACTTCGACCGCCGCATCGACCTTGTTCTTACCACCTGTCAGATCCCGTCCGATCAGCCGCGAGATCTCCAGCTCGGTGCGGTCGTAGTTGAACCCCGCTGAGGTCGTGAACGTGGTTCCCCCGGCGCCCGGCGTGTACCGCCAGATACCGTTCACGTTCACGTTGAAGTTCAGGTTGTCGCTGTTGCTCAGGAGCGCCGTCCCCGGCTTCCCGTCGAAGCTCTCGAAGTGGAGTGCGGGCGGCGAGAAGAGCCGGTTCTCCTGACTGAAGAAGTCCACCCCGGCCGTGGTGACCAGATTGAAGCGGTGTTGGTCGTTCTCGATGAGCCCGATGTCCACGTTGGCCGAGGTCATCAGGCGCCACACCTCTTCATCGTTCTCCATCAGAGCGGCGGTCTGAATGGGGTTGCCCCCGTTCCCCACGAACACGTTGAGGGGATACGTCCCGTCCGACTGCTGGCTGAGGTCGATGATGTTCGGTGTGCAGCACAGCGTCATGAAGTAGCTGGTTTGACTGTTGTCGTTGTTCGTCAGCCCACGCCCGGCGACCGTGCGGATCACGCTCGTGTTGATGTTGATGTCCGCGTCGCCAAGGCGGGTTCGAAGGTTCACCCGGCCGGACTCGCGCTCGAAGCCCGTGTTCTGGATGATCCCCTCATCGTTCTTCCACGTGGCCGAGCCGAAGTACTGCAGCCCGTCGGAGGCGCCGCCACTCACGCTCGCCGAGGCGTCCCAAGAGAACGCGTTCCGGCCGGCGAGTGCCTCCTCGTGATCGTACACGACGCCCGGCTGGAAGAAGTCGCGCGCCGTCTCGCCCAGCGATTCGACCGCCTCTTCGACATCTCCGAAGACGCGTGAGCCGATCTTGTTGGACAGATCGAAGTAGCCGCCCATGAAGCTGCCGCGCAGGCGGGGCGGACCCACTTCGCCACGCTTGGTCGTGATGATCACGACGCCGTTGCTCGCCTTCACGCCGTAGATCGCCGCGGCGGAGGCGCCCTTCAGCACCTCGATCGATTCGATGTCGTCGGGGTTGATATCCGCGATCCGGTTCTGGAGCACGTCCTGCTCGAGCGAGGGGTTGGAGCCCCCGGCCGCGTTCGTGACCTCGTTCGCGTTCGACGGGATCGCGATGTTGGAGACGACCACGCCATCGATGACGTACAGCGGCTCGGCCGCGGCGTTAATCGAGGACGAGCCCCGGATGTTCAGCTGCAGACCGCCGCCGGGCGCGCCGCTGTTGCTCGCGACGACCGCGCCGGTCACGCGCCCCTGGAGCGCCTTGTCGATCGTTTGCTGTGGGACTTCCTGGAGCTCCTCTCCGGTGATCGACTCGACCGCGTTCGGGAGGTTGATTCGCCGCGCCTCCGTCGCCCGGCCCGTCACGACCAGCTCCTCGACCTGGAGATAATCGACGGTCATCAGGACGGTCGCCGTGGTTGCTCCCGCCGCGACGGGGACCTCGACGCTCCGGTACCCGATCCGAGTGACCACCAGGGTGATCGCGCCGGATGGAGCGTTCTGCAGGGCGAAATTACCGTTTTCGTCCCCGACCGTGCCGATGTTCGTACCTCTCACGGCAACCTGCGGAAACGCTACGGGGGCGGCCGTGACTTCATCCGTTACGGTGCCCCGGATCGTGCGCTGCTGAGCGGTAAGCCCCGCTGTAGCCAGCAGCATGAACAGCGTGATGAGCAGACCAAGTCTGTTCCTCATGAAGTCCTACCTGTTGGGGGTATGGATTGGTCTGGACTCGGCGTATCTATCAAAAAACGGAGGGCCCGTGCATCCGGCAGCGGGCCTCCGGTGGATGTCTCGAATCCGATCGAGAGGCGGCGTGGGGGATCCTGCTTGTAGAACGGCGTAGCTGCGTCCCATGTGACGCCCACGGTGGAGCTGTGGCCCCAACCGTGCTCCCAAGGCTGTCCGCCGCACCCTCGCTGGTGGCAAGCGCTGTAGGGGAAATCTGAACGAGAAGGCTCGACGGTGCAAGCTCTGCAAGACGGGATGAGTTCTGCAGTTGTGTACAGGCAGGCTGGCAGACGAGGCCGTGATCGTTAGACTGACGGGTCTCAGCCCGTGGTCGAAGGCGAAACTCGCGCGTGCGAGATGCTCCTTCGGGCGGGCGTGTGAGCGCCCGGGTCCAGTCCGCCAAGGCATGCGGGCAAGAGTCTCGGATTGCGACATGGAGAGGCCGAGTTGAGCGAAGAAGACCACCCCAGGCGAGTGGATGCCGGGCTATCTGGAGCCCCCGACGTCATTCAGCTGGCTACGGATCGGCTCCCGGGAGTGGATCGGTTCCCGGAGGCGTCGGACGCGGACCTCCTCGAAGATCTTCGCATCGCCGCGAGGGCCGCATTCGTCGGTGGTCGGGCCGCGTGCACGTTCTACGAAAGCGGGGAGCTGCAAGTCCGGCATAAGGGGGTGAACGATCCGGTAACCGCCGCAGATCACGCATCGAACACGGCCATCCTTCGCCTTCTACGAGACTCCCGCCCCGCGGACGCAATCTTGAGCGAGGAGTCGACGGCACCGGAGGCTGAACGGCTCGCCGGTCGCCTGTGGATCGTGGACCCCCTGGACGGCACCAAGGAGTTCATTGCCCGAAACGGCGAGTTCAGCATTATGGTGGGTCTGGCCGAGGCGGGAGCGGCGGTCTTGGGAGCCGTGTATCAGCCCGCCCGCGACCGCCTGTACCTGGGGATCGCGGAGCGAGCCGCGTGGGTCGTGACGGGCGTACAACGGGACCCCGCGTGCGAGCGGGTCTCGCTGGCCGACCCCTCGCCCGGGGCCGAGACGCTTCGCTTCGTCCGATCGCGCTCGCACCCCGACGCACGGCTTCGCGAGCTGGAATCCGCGCTGGGCGCGATCGAGACGGTGGTCTCGGGCTCGGTGGGCATAAAGTGTGCTCTAATCGCGTGCAGCGAGGCGGATTTGTACGTGCACCCCGTTCCCTTCTTGAAAGAGTGGGACACCTGTGCGCCAGAAGCGGTGCTGCGTGGGGCGGGCGGGACCGTGACTGATTGCGCCGGCGGGCCGTTGTCGTACGGAAAGCCCGATCCGCGGCAACCCGGCGGGATCTTCGCGGCCCACCCGGAGGTATGGCGGCGGACGGCGCGCATCGTGCTGGACGTTGCCCGTCCGCTGTTCGAAGCCGAGGAGACCTGAAGAGCACGATCGCACTCGGCGTGCTGGACGCGAGAGTCGGCCCCTGGCCGTGCGTCGGCCGGCTGAGGCGACACACCTACAGAGGAAGAGGCGAGCTTGAACCAGGAAAAGGACAAGACCAGGCGCCGATCGGAGAACGTCGTCTGGCAAGAGAGCCAGGTAGGGCGTTCGGCTCGCGAGGAACGCCGCGGCCACCGGGGGGCGGTTCTATGGTTCACGGGCCTGTCCGCGAGCGGCAAGAGCACGCTCGCGATCGAGGTCGAGCGGCGACTCTTCGCCGCAAAATACTTCTCGTACGTACTGGATGGTGACAACGTCCGACACGGCTTGTGCGGTGACCTCGGCTTCTCCCCGGAGGACCGGGAGGAGAACATCCGGCGCGTCGGCGAAGTCGCGAAGCTGTTCGCCGAAGCGGGCGCGGTCGTCGTGACCGCCTTCATCTCGCCCTACCGAAAGGACCGTCGCCGAATCCGCGAGATCATGACGCGGGAGAGCGACTTCGTGGAGGTCTTCGTGTCCTGCCCGTTGGAAGTGTGTGAGGCTCGGGACCCCAAGGGCCTGTACAAGCGCGCGCGCGCCGGAGAGATCCGGGAGTTCACTGGGATCGACGCGCCGTACGAGGATCCCGAGTCACCCGAGCTGGTCGTACAAACGAATCTGTACGATGTGAAGACCTGCGCCGATCAGGTAATCGACTACCTGCGAGACCACGGGTACATCGGGCGTGAGGGCCAGCTCCGCGCCATTTCCGGGTAGGAGGCCCTCATGCAGACGACGACGGCAGACGCCTCCCGCGCCGACGCCCAAGGCCGGGATTCCGCAGCTGCGGCGCCCGGTCCGATCCCACCATACGGTGGCCAGCTGATCGACCGCCGAGTCGACGGGCCGCAGGCGGCGGAACTCCGTGAAGTCGCAGCCTCGTTGCCAACCATTGGCCTCTCACACCGGATCCTGAGCGACCTGTATCTCGTTTCAGTCGGAGGATTGTCGCCGCTCGACGGATTCATGGACTCCTCCGCATACGAGTCCGTCATCTCGGAGATGATGCTCCCAAGCGGGTTGCCCTGGTCGATTCCCGTGGTCCTGCCCGCGACGGAGGAGGAGGCGCGAGGATTCGCTCCCGGCGACCCCGTCGCGCTACGCACCCCGGATGGTCAGCTCACCGGGATCGTGGACGTACGAGAGATCTTCCCGCGCGACCTCGCCCGTGAGACCGCGTCGGTCTATGGAACCGAGGACACCGCGCACCCTGGAGTGGCGGCCGTGCACGCGATGGGTCCCAAATACGTGGCGGGACCGATTCGGTATCTGTACGAAGGCGATATCTCGGGCTTCCCCGCCGATCACCTGACACCGGCCCAGACACGCCGCCATTTTGACGAGGCAGGCTGGAGAAGCGTAGTAGCGTTCCAGACCCGAAACCCCATCCATCGGGCGCACGAGTACCTGCAGAAGTGCGCACTCGAGATCGTCGAGGGCCTGCTGATACACCCGCTCGTCGGTGAGACGAAGTCGGATGACATCCCCGCTGACGTGCGGATGGAGTGCTATCGGGTGCTCATGGACGGGTACTTCCCCCAGGATCGAGTCCTGCTCTCCGTCCTTCCGGCGGCCATGCGCTATGCCGGTCCCAGGGAAGCCATCTTCCACGCCATCATGCGGCGCAACTACGGCTGCACGCACTTCATCGTGGGCCGCGATCACGCCGGCGTAGGCGACTACTACGGGACCTACGACGCGCAAGAGATCTTCGATCGCGTGGACCGGGACCTCCTGGGCATCGAGCCGCTCAAGTTCGAGCACGCGTTCTGGTGCCGACGAACGGAACAGATGGCGACCGCCAAGACCTCTCCAGCCCCGCCGGAGGACCGCCTGTTCCTCTCGGGCACGAAGGTGCGTGAGATGCTGTCACGCGGGGAGCGCCCCCCCGTGGAGTTCACTCGCGCCGAGGTCGCCGAGATCCTCATAAAGGCATATCGGAACGGGACGGGCTGAGCAGGATCGGTGGGCGGCCCGATGCGGAACGCCGCCGATTCTGAGGGGTTCCACGGCGAATGAGACGGATGGACAAACGGGCCGCGCCCTCGAGCGCGGCCCTCCGCGTATGGTGCGCCGTCGCTGTGAGCTCCAGCTCGCTCGGCACGATCGGGTGTTCGGACGCCCCCAGCAGCCTTCCCCCGCCCCCCCCGCCCCCACCGGGCCTCTCGCTCACGACCGAAACCGTGGCGGAGGGTCTCGCCTCGCCCGTTTATCTGACCTCACCGGCCTCCGATCCCCGCCTGTTCATCGTCGAGCAACCCGGCAGGGTCCGGATCGTGGCATCGGGTCAGCTGCTCCCGACCCCGTTCCTGGATCTGACGGGGCGTGTACGTAGCGGAGGGGAGCGAGGGCTACTGTCGCTGGCCTTCCATCCCGACTACGCCTCGAACCGCTTTCTGTACGTCAACTATACCGACGTGAACGGTAATACGCGCGTCGAGAGGTACAGGACGGGCGCCGACCCGGATCGGGCCGACCCCGCTTCGGCAAGGCTGCTCCTGCAAGTCACGCAACCCTTCTCGAACCACAACGGCGGTCAGCTGCAATTCGGGCCGGACGGCATGCTGTACGTATTCATGGGGGATGGCGGCGGAGCCGGCGATCCACTCGCATCGGGACAGGACCTCTCGACCCTGCTCGGTGCCGTCCTGCGGCTGGACGTAGATGGGGGGGATCCGTACGCGATCCCCGCCGACAATCCGTTCATAGGCCAGCCCGGAGCACGTCCGGAGATCTGGGCGTTCGGACTGCGCAACCCATGGCGCGCCTCGTTCGATCGGAGCACCGGGACGTTGTATATCGCCGATGTCGGCCAGGGCCGCGTGGAGGAGATCAACGCCGCTCCTGGGACGGCCGCAGGTCTCAACTACGGGTGGAACGTGACGGAGGGCTCGTCCTGTTTTCTGACCGATCCGTGCGACACGTCGGGACTGACGCTTCCGGTAGCGGAGTACGATCACGGGCAGGGGTGCTCGGTGACGGGCGGCTACGTATACCGCGGCTCGGGCATACCGGAGGTGGCGGGTCACTATTTCTACTCGGACTTCTGCGCGGGCTTCCTCCGTAGCTTCCGGTTGGAGGGGGGCATCGCCGTCGATCCGCGCACCTGGGCGTCTCAGGGTCTCGGAGCGGTGACTTCGTTCGGGGAGGACTCGGCGGGTGAACTGTACGTCCTGTCTCAGGACGGGCGCGTGGTGCGTCTGGTCGCCACACGGCCCTGATTCGCCACACGGCCCTGATTCGCCACACGGCCATGATTCGCCACGCGGCCTGATTCGCCAACGCGGATGCGGTGAGCGGCGGGCCGCCCTCGGGTGACCCGCCGCCTGTTCAGCTCAGAGCCCGACGGACACGCCCACGGTGAAGTGGACCATCTCCACATCGCTCAACAGCGGCGAGATGACCACGCCACCGAAGCCGTCATCCCAGATGCTGCCTTCCACGAGGTACTCCGTGTCGTCGTACCTGCGATATTGCACGTCGAAGTTCACCGACAGCGGGTTGCGTCCGTGCCCGAGGACCAGGGCCAGCCCACCACCGCCGCCGTACCCGAGGCTTACATCGTCGAAGTTCGTCGTTCGACCGAAGCTGTCGTGATAATAAGAGTCGTGAATCGAGCTCTCCGTGTAGAAGTAGCCCATCCCGACGAACCCGTTCACGTAGGGACGTAACGGTCCCGCGGGCACCTGGAGCTGGGGTCCCACGCTGAACATGGCGATGTTGTTGTGGGTCCCCACATCTAACAGCACGCGGCCCGTCCCGGGGAAGAGTGGCGACCCGACGTGCTCCGACCCGTATCTGACCCACCCGGCGTCGAACCGCAGACCCACCACATTCGATGGATCGAGGCCGTAGATGAAGTGCACGTTGAATCCGTAGCCGTCGTCGACGAAGTCCCCAAAAACCCCCTGCGGAGCGACGAAGGCGAAACCCCCGCCCAGTTGCAGGCGGGACCCGCGACGGTACTCGTGATCGTGTCCATCGTACCGCCCGTGCGTCTCATCAATGGGTCGAGGGCGAGGCCGTCGATCCTGCGCGACGCCGTCGGCGGGCATCCAAATCATCGATCCCAGCGCCAACCCTGCAAAGAGCCATGCGAGGCGGCGAAGCGACCACGCTCCTCCGGCGCTCGGTTGCGTACCCATCGGCTCCTCCGATCCGTTATTCTGGCTATGTCTTGCAGGCTCAGACGCCGCCGTAGTCGGTCGCCGCCCGGGCCCTCCCCATTCTGCCGAGAGGTCGGTCACGCCCTCTCACGGGAAAGACGCGACACAGCCGATCTGGGTCACACGTGGATCGTTCCCTCCAGATAGAGCACCACGCGCCCCGCGATCCTCACCCGCTCTCCGAGGTCCTGGCAGAAGAGCTCCCCCCCTCGCGCCGATATCTGACGCGCGTGGAGCTGCGCGCCCGGGTCTTCGCGCTCGAGGCGGGATGCCCAATACGGAATCAGCGTGCAATGCGCGGAACCGGTGACCGGGTCCTCGGGAACGCCGACCCCGGGGGCAAAGAACCGCGACACGAAATCGCACCCCGTGCCGGCGGCGGTGACGATGATCCCCAGTCGGTCGAGGGTGCGCAGGCGGTTGAAGTCCGGCTTCAGCCTACGGACTTCCTCTTCGGTCTCCAGGACGACCAGATAGTCACGCGCGGCGGCGAGCACCTCCACGGGCTTGACCCCGAGCCCTTCGACCAACGCCCGCGGCGCGTCCTTCGGCTCGGCGGGGCGCGCCGGAAAGTCCATCGCCAACAGCTCCTCTTCTCGCTCGACGTTCAGTTCTCCGCCCCGCGTGCGGAACCTCACGCTGGCCCGGTCGGGTGCGATCCGATGGAAGATGACCCACCCCGAGGCGAGGGTCGCGTGGCCACATAGGTCCACCTCCGCGGTCGGCGTGAACCAGCGAAGCCCGTACTCGTCGCCATCCGGGATGAAAAAGGCGGTCTCGGAGAGGTTGTTCTCCGCCGCGATCGCACCCAGAAGGTCGTCATCGAGCCATCGATCCAGTGGACAGACGGCGGCGGGATTCCCTCGAAACAGCTCTCCCGTGAACGCATCAAGCTGGAAGATCGGCCCCTGCATGCTGTCGCTCCATTTCTATCACCGGGCACCCGAACAGGAGCTTCCGGGCCTGCTCGAGCGAGTAGATGTCCACGCTCCGACACCTAACGCTACCCTGCAGGACGGGCGGTCGCGAGCCCGGGCCGCTAGGTACGACGCGATCACTCCTTGCACGGGACCGAGCCATGACCGACGATCGATTGATATGGGACCGACGAAGCGCGCTGTGCGGGAGATCTCGCGGCTGGTGCCTCCGGTCATCTTTCACGAGGCATACGAGGTCGACATCGGGCTGCATGTCTTCCCGACCGCGAAGTACCGCCTGATCAAGACCCGGCTCATCGACGACGGCCTGATCGCGGCGGAAGACATCATCCGACCCGATCCGGCCACCGACGACGAGATCGCCCTCGTCCACACGCGTCGGTGGGTCGAGAAGCTGAGCTCCGGCAACCTGAGCCTCCCGGATGAGATCCGGCTCGAGCTGCCGTTCTCGCCCGCCCTGCGTGACGCCGCGTGGCTCAGTTGCGGCGGAGCGATACTCGCCGCGAGGCTAGCGCTCGGGCGGAGCGTGGCGGTTCACCTCGGGGGCGGATATCACCACGCCTTCGCGGGTCATGGGGAGGGATTCTGCCCGTTGAACGATGTGGCGGTCGCCGTCCGCACGCTTCAGCGAGCCGGCGAGATCGACTCCGCCGCCGTGATCGACCTCGACGTCCACCACGGAAACGGCACCGCGGCGATATTCCGCGATGACTCATCGGTCTTCACGCTCTCGATGCACCAGGACAACAACTACCCCGTTCCGAAGCCGCCGAGCGATCTGGACATTGGGCTTCGCGACGGGACCGGTGACGACGAATACCTGACGCTGTTGGCCGAACATCTCCCCGCCGTCCTCGATGCTTCCCGCCCGTCTCTGGCGTATTACCTGGCGGGCGCGGATCCGTACCGGAGCGACCAGCTTGGTGGGCTCGGGTTGACCATCGAGGGTCTGCGCCGCCGCGATGAGTACGTGCTGCAGCAGCTCACCTCGCGGGGCATCCCTGTGGCCATCTGCCTGGCGGGCGGCTACGCCGTCCACACCGAAGACACAGTCACCATCCACTGCGCGACCGTGGAAGCCGCGTTCGGGGCAGGTCGCTGAGAGGCCCTCGGCAGTGGGTGCCGGAACCGGGCTACGCCAATCGGGGCGCCGGTCTGAGCCACGCGGTCCAGCTCGCTTCGCGGGCCGCGTCCCAGGCTTCATCTAGCTCGTCCTGCGTATCGAACTCCTGCCGCGCGAGCTCTCGATATGGCAGGTGGAGAGGAACCGCATCCCGGAACGGGAACGGATCCACGTGCACGAGATGCTCGCCCAGCCAGGTGAGGTGAAGCAGCGGTCCCTCGGGAGACTTCAGGTGACGCAGGTCATCGACCCAGTCCGGCCGTTGCCGGTCATCGCTCCCCGGCAACGTCAGGCAGAGGAAGATCGACAGATTGTCGAATAGCCGCAGGTAGGCGAGCTCGCTGGACAGCCGATCTTCATCCTCTTCCCCGAAGTCGAGCTCTCGGCCCAACCGCTCCTGCCTCTCGGCCTCCGCCCGCATGAACTCGGCGGCCTCCGCCGCATCCATGAACGATGTGTAATGCATGCTGGCCAACAGCGCGCAGTGCCGCGAGAGGCCCTCGAGTCGATCCAGTCCCTGACGGTACGCCACGAGCCTCGACTCTGATGGATGTGTGTAGAAGGTGTGGGGGCGTCCGATCTCGCCGTCCCTGACCGGACGGCGGTCCAACTCCCGCCACGAGGCGTCATGCAGCGCGGTGGCCAAGACCAGGTCGAACGGCAGCGGGTTCGGTTCGCGCTCGAACCCGACCCAGCTCATGGCGAGCTGGCCAGCCAGGAGCGCGTGATCGTGCTGCCGGAAGAGGCGAAGCCGACCGTCCAGGCGAGCCTGTACCAGCATGCTGGTATTTTCCCATCCGTGACGCCCGTTGACCAGTCCGAGGTCATTGCTTTACACGTCGGGAGGCGCGGCCGATATTGCCGTTGGCAGCCACGCCGGCACCCGGTCTGACCGGTCGACCGTTCCCATCCTGAGAGGACACACTGCCCATGTGGATCACGCTCATCATCCTAGCCGTGATCGCGTTCGTCGTGATCGGCATGTACAACTCGCTGGTCCGACTGCGCGTGCGAGTAGACAGTGCGTGGGCGGATGTCGATGTCCAGCTCAAGCGACGTTGGGACCTCATCCCCAACCTCGTCGAGACCGTCAAGGGCTACGCGAGCCACGAACGCGACACGCTCGAGGGCGTCGTAGAGGCCCGTAACCGAGCGATGAGCGCGCAGGGGCCTGCGGCGCAAGCCGAGGCCGAGAACGTCCTGACCGGTGCGCTTCGTCAATTGTTCGCGCTTGCAGAGGCGTACCCACAGTTACGCGCCGTCGAGAGCTTTACAGAGCTTCAGGGCACACTGAACGAGATCGAAGGCGCCGTGCAGAACGCGCGTCGCTACTACAACGCGGTCGTGCGGGATTACAACACCAAGACGGAGGTCTTCCCCACCAACCTGCTTGCTGGGATGTTCGGCTTCACGGGTCGCGAGTTCTTCTCGCTGGAGGATGAGAGCGAGCGCGAGGCGCCGAAGGTCAGCTTTCAGGACAATCCGAGCTGAGGGTGACACGCTCAAAGGACTCCCCCGAACGCGTCGACTTGCCCGAAAAGGACGGGGCCTCATAGCCGAAGGCATTGACGTTTCAATGCCAAGGAGGGTGTGGGCATGATCGAGCTCTTCGGCCAGCCTTTCAGGCCAATCGCTCCCGATCTCTCGCGGCGGATCTGCGACTGGCGGGTTATCGGGCCGCGCGAGGGCTTCACGCTGGCCTGTGTATTCACGCTCTGCGGCTTCGCGGCCCTGCCCGTGCGGGCCGCAACCGCCCCGCCGGAGCCCGTGGGCGCGCTCGCCGCCTCTGCTCGCTCCTGGGAGATCGAGAGCTTCGACGCGCGCATCACGGTTCTCCGGAGCGGTGACGTCGTCGTGACCGAGACGATCCGCCCGCGCTTCGAGGGGAGCTACAACGGGATCTATCGGACGATTCCGATCGACTACCGCACTCCAACGGGCTTCGCGTACAAGCTGCGTTTGGACGTGGAGAGCGTGACCGATGAGCGAGGCACCGAGCTGCGACGGGAGATCGGTCGGGAGAACGGGCATCTCAAGATCAAGGTGTGGATACCGGGTGCCGTGGACGCCACCAGGACCGTCGTCCTCCGGTATCGAGTAAAAAGGGCCCTCCGTCACTTCGAGGCCGAGGCCGAGCGGGAAGGCATCGCCGAGGCATACGACGAGCTGTACTGGAACGTGACCGGTACAGAGTGGCCCGTACCGATCGGCTCGGCGCGCGCGACGGTTGAGCTGCCCGTCGAGGTCACGGGCGTCAGGGCCCACGCGTTCACCGGCGCGTACGGGTCGGTGGCCCAGGACGCGGAGGTGCTCATCGAGGGATCTGTCGTACGGTTTACGACTCGTCGAAGTCTCGGATTCCGCGAGGGTCTCACGGTGGGCGTGGCCTGGGATGCCGACGTGGTCGAGCGGCCCTCGGCGCTGGACGAGGTCGGGTATTTCCTGAGCGCCAACTGGCCGCTGGCGCTCCCGGGGTTCGCGTTCTTCGCGATGTTCAGCGCCTGGAGACGGCGTGGCAAGGATCCCGAGATCGGATCCATCGAGCCGCGGTACGAGCCGCCCGAAGGGCTGACGCCGGCCGAGGTGGGAGTGGTGGCGGACAACTCCGCCGACATGCGCGACATCACCGCCACGCTGGTCGACCTGGCGGTGCGAGGCTACTTGATCATCGAGGAGAAAGAAGAGAAGAAGCTGCTCGGCCTGATCACCGACAAGGAGTACGTATACCACGTTCGAAGAGACCGTGCGTCGTGGGAGGAGTTGCAGCCTCACGAGCGCAAGCTGCTCCGCGCCGTCTTCGGACGCTCGCGGGATGTGGTCGAGCTCTCCGATCTGCGCAACAAGTTCTACAAGCATCTGCCGGATCTGAAGGATCGGTTGATGGACGCACTCGTCGAGCACCGCGTGTACGCGCGCCGCCCCGATCACGTTGCGGGTCGCTACATCGCCCTGGCCATCGTCGTCGGGGTGGCCATCGTGGGACTGGGGCTCGTCAGTGGGGCGCGCCTCGGGCTGGCCACCCTTCCGGTCATCATCGGTGGGGTCCTGACGGCGTTGATCATCGGCGGGTTCGGATTGATCATGCCGGCGCGCACGCGCGAAGGGGCACGGTTATTCCGCCTGGTCCGAGGATTCGAGGAGTTCCTCTCGAGGGTGGAGTCGGATCGATTCAAGCGGATGATCACCGGACCCGAACAATTCGAAGCGCTCCTTCCCTTCGCCATGGCGCTCGGCGTCGAAGAGAAGTGGGCCTCCGCGTTCGACGACATGTACCGCGAGCCCCCCGAGTGGTACCGGGGGTCGAGCTTTCATCACTTCAACACGCACATCTTCGTCTCGGACCTGGGTCGCATGACCGGACAGACGGCGAACGTTATGCGATCTGCACCCCGCAGCTCCGGCGGATCCAGCTTCGGTGGCGGGGGCTTCTCCGGTGGTGGTGGGTTCTCGGGCGGCGGGTTCGGCGGCGGCGGCGGCGGCGCCTTCTAGCAGGTCATCGGAACTCGATGGAACCGGGCACGAGCATACAGACGGGCGAGCGCGCCCCTACGTTCGCGCTTCCCCATCGCCCCGGCGAGACCATCGACCTGTCAGACCATCTAGGCCGGGAGAAGGTCGTTCTCCTGTTCATTCCGCTCGCCTTCAGCTCCGTGTGCACGACCGAGCTCAGGACGGTGCGTGACTCTTGGGAGGGCTGGCAGGATCTCGACGCGAGCGTATTCGCCATCTCGGTCGACAGCCCCTTCGTCACGGCACATTTCCGCGATCTCGAGGATTTTCCCTTCCTCGTGCTTTCCGATTTCAACAAGGACGTCAGCGGCGCGTACGGAGTGCTCGCGGAGCACCTCGCGGGTCTCAAAGGCGTCGCGAAGAGATCCGTATTCGTGATCGGAAGCGACGGTCGGGTGGCGTACGTGTGGGTCTCCGAGGATGCGGGCGTCGAGCCCGACTACGAGGCGGTGAGGCAGGCGGTCGCAGCGGCCTCTTGATCAGCTTCCGTTCGGCGCGCATCGAACGCGCCGCACCGTACTGCCGGTGGGCACCCGGTCGGCCGACGCGCCGGGGCCCGCGGTCCTGCCCGGATCCGTGGATGGGGAGGAACCGGCCAAGCGGAGCGAAACGCCACACGCGCTAGCAGAAAGCCCCACATCGCGGCGACTCAGACCCGCGGACGTGGACCAGGGTCGCACCCCAGGGCGCGTGGCCCTTTCCGCTTTGACCCACGCCAACGCCCTCGCTCAACCCGTCTTTCCGAGTCGGACGCCATAGTCAAATGAACGCGTATACATCTACACGTAAATTAGTTACGGCTGTATATATGATGTGCATTATGAGATAATGGACCGGATGGTGAATCGCGGCCCGGCGGGCGTATCGCGCACAGGCAAGCAGACTTCCCGAGGCTCAATCGGGCAACCGCGCGCACGGGTGTCCCTCCACCGCCTGACTCCCGAAACTGGCAAGCGGCTTGAACCTCTGACACCTGGTTTGAGAGCGATACGTTCGCTCGAAACCATCCACGACCGGTGCAGCCACGTCCGGATAGGCTAGATGAACGAACTCGAGAGCCTCACGGCCCTCTATAACGCGACGCGTCGCGTCGGCTTGATCGACAGTCTGGATGACCTGCTCGACACCGTCCTCGAGCAGGCGCAGGAGCTCATCGGATTCGATCACGGCGCGTTGATGCTGTACGACCGCGAATCCGGCTGCCTTAGGGTCGCGCGTGTAAGGGGCTACGGCGAGCAAGCGGATGAAGTGATGTCGATCAGGCTTCCCCGCGGCCGAGGCCTCTCCGGATGGGCAGCCGAGCACCGACAGGCGGTCAGCGTCATGGACGTCACGAAGGACCCGCGCTACGTGGCCGGTCTCCAGGAGTGTCGTTCCAACCTCGCCGTACCGCTTCTTGTGGCGAATGAAGTCGCCGGAGTCATCAACGTCGAGTCCGAACGGCCGGCTGCCTTCACCGAGACACACGAGAAGCTCCTTACGGTCCTCGGTTCTCAAGCTGCTCTGGCTATCCTCGCTGCGCGTACCACCGATCGGCTCCAGCATCGCATCGATCAGCTGAACGCCCTGTACCGCATCAGCCAGCTCGCGAGCGGTCAGGATGACCTAGACAACACGTTGACGGCTATCCTCGAGGTGACGGAGGAGCTGGTCCCCGACGGCTACGTCGCGGTTCTGTTGATCGATGAGGTCAGCCGATCGCTCATCGTCCGCGCCGCCAGAGGATACTCGGAGGGCGCCAACCTGCTCCGAATCCCGCTCGGTCAGGGCGTGACCGGGAGGTGCGCCGAGACAGGCGACGTAGTCGTCGTCGACAACCTGGCGGAGGTCGAGGACTACATCGAAGGCGTGGAGGGGGCCCAGAGCGAAATCGCCCTGCCGCTCAAGGTCGACGGCCGTGTGATCGGTGTCCTGAACGCGGAGTCGCGATCGCCGGACGCGTATAATGACGATCACGTGCGACCGCTCAGCGTCGTGGCTCAGCAGGCGGCGGTCGTCATCCGGGCAGCCCAGCTGAACGAGGAGACCCGTCGACTGGCCGTCACCGATCCTCTGACCGGGCTGCACAACCGACGCCACTTCGTGGAAAGTCTCGAGGAGCAGCTTCGTCGGGCCAGTCGGTACGGGAACCGGGTGGCCGTGATCCTCGTGGACTGCGACCACCTGAAGTCGATCAACGATCGACACGGCCACCTGACGGGTGACCGCGCCCTGCAGGCGGTCGCCGACGTCATGCGAATTACGCTGCGCGACACGGACGTTCTGGCTCGCCTGGGCGGGGATGAGTTTGCCGCCCTGGTGATCGAGGCGGACCCGGAACGCGCAGTCGCGGTGACCGACCGATTACGGCGACACGTTCAGGGGCTCACGCTGATGGCCGATGATGGCTCCGAGATCGGGCTCACGGTTTCGGCGGGGATCGCCTTCTACCCAGAGAGCGGCTCGGACGTGAAGGGCCTTCTTCGGGAGGCGGATGTCGCATTGTACCGGGCCAAGCGCGAGGGACGCGATCAGGCGGCGACGGCACAGCTTCCACCGCCGGGCACGCCCGGCAGAAAGCTCCCACCCCGCTGACCAGCCCGCCGGCGGCGCATCCTGCCTGCTCGTACGGCGCGCGTTGCGTGCCTCCTCGAACGTCACGACCTTTCTGACAAGGCCCATTCAGATCACGACCGGGAAGCCGGAGACGCGCGATGAGCACACGTTTGAACCAGATGCAGTGCGTACCCTGTCGCGGCGGCGTGCCGCCGCTCCAGGGCGAGGAACTCGAGCGCCTGCATTCTGAGTTGGGAGGCGGGTGGCAGGTCGTCGACGGGCACCACCTGGAGAAGGAGTTCGAGTTTCCGGATTTCCGACAGGCACTCGATTTTACCAACCGCGTCGGTGAATTGGCCGAGGATCAGGACCATCACCCCGACATCTTTCTGAGGTGGGGGCGCGTCCGCGTCACCATCTGGACGCACAAGATCGATGGCCTCACGGAAAGCGATTTCGTCTTCGCGGCGAAGACCGAAGACCTGCCTGCCGAGTGAACCGCATCACACCGTGCAACCCCGAATCCCCGTCGTCTGCGGACCGACGGCTCGCAAGGGAGCGCCCGTGACGGCCAGGGAGTGCCCGTGACTACGTCGGAGAGCGCGTCCGCCCGGACCGCGGAAAGCAGCTTCACATATCGGCGCCGCCTCGGCCGCTACGTCGGCGATAGGCCCGGCCCGCTGCTGTTGTGTGTTGCCGGGCTGCACGGGAACGAGCGGGCCGGAGTCATCGCCGTGGAGCACGTCATGGAGGCACTGCATCGCCGGCGGCCTTCGATGCGGGGGGATTTCGTCGGTCTGGCAGGCAACCTGGCTGCCCTCGAGTGCGGTCGACGCTACATCGATGAAGACCTGAATCGCATGTGGCAGCCAGCGCGCGTCGACGCCGTGCTCGCCGGCTTGCGATCCGAGGCGGGCGGAAGCCCCACCCTGCCCGCCGAACCTGCGGAGGGCAGAGCCTCGCTCGGAGCCTCCGAGCACTGGGAGCAACGGCAACTCCTCGAAGCGCTCGGGCAAGAGCTCGGTGAGGCTCGCGGCGACATCTTCGCACTGGATCTGCACACGACATCCGCGGAGAGCGCTCCGTTCGCAACGCTCGGCGACACCCGAGCCAACCGCGAGTTCGCGCTCAAGCTGCCACTTCCGATCGTTTTGGGCCTGGAGGAACAGATCGACGGGGCGATGCTCGAGCACCTCGACCAGCGTGGGCTCGTCGGCATCGGCATCGAGGGGGGCGTGCACGGGGCCGAAGAGTCGGTACAGGCGCACGAGGATTCGCTCTGGATCACGCTGGCGGCCCTCGAAATGCTCGCGATCGAGGACATCCCGGAGCTGGCCCGCCGCCGCGCCCGCCTGGCGCACGCCAGCCTGGGACTACCGCGCGCCCTGGAGGTACGGTACAGACACGACATCCAGTCGGAAGACGTCTTCAAGATGCTGCCTGGCTTCCGCAATTTCGCGCACGTGGAAGCGGGGCAGGTGGTCGGATCCTCGAGCTCCGGTCCCGTGCGGTCGCCGGAGAGCGGGCGGATCTTCCTACCGCTGTATCAGGAGTTGGGCAACGACGGGTTCTTCATCGTTCACGAGGTGAATCCGGCCTGGCTCCGCGTATCAGCGCTCCTACGAGGGCTCGGTGCCGATCGCCTGGCTTCATTCATCCCGGGGGTGGAGAGACATTCGGAGCGCACGGATGCCCTCGTCCTCGGCCCGGCACCGAGTCGGTTCCTGATCGGGGTCCTGCATCTTCTCGGGTTCAGAAAACGCGTCGAGGCCGATCGCGTGCTCATGATCCGTCGTGCGGAGCACGAGCCCCGCATCCCCGAAGGTCCCAGACGAGGGTAGCCCCGACGTCACTCAGCCCCTGGAAGTCACGTCGGTCCCCGCGAGCTTCCGCAGGGCGACGCGATCGGGCTTCCCCGTCGGCGTGAGGGGCAGCCGCTCGAGGAAGACCCACGCGCGGGGGTATCGCGGGCCCGAGAGCCTCTGACGCGCCCAGGCAGCCAACTCGGACTCCAGGACCTCGGGTCTCGTCGAGGACGGATCGCGAGCGACGATGACGGCGACGACGCGCTCCCCCCACACGTCGTCCGGCACCCCGACCACACAGGCTGCGCGAACGTCGGCGTGTCTCGCGAGCACGTCTTCGATCTCGGCCGGATCGACGTTCGAGCCTCCGGTGACGATGCGGCTGGCAACGCGACCAGTGACCCACAGGTCGCCATCCTCGTCGAGCCGACCCCGATCACCGGTTCGCACCCACCCGTCTCGGACACCGTCCAGGACGTCATCACCACCAAGATAGCCGAGCATGACCGTCGAGCCGCCGACCCGGATTTCGCCATCCGACGCAATCCGGATCTTTACTCCGTCGAGCGATGCGCCGACGGTGCCGGGCTTCCTGCGCACGAGCTCCGGTGGAGCGGTCGCGACTTGCGAAGCGGCTTCGGTGAGCCCATACGTCAGCGCCAACGGCCAACCCCGGTCGAGCGCTCGACTCAGGCGGCCAGCCGGGATCGCATCACCACCTACCAGCAGGCAGCGCAGTCGGTCGGGGAGCGGCACGCCTGAATCCGCATCGAGCAGTCGGTCCAGCATCGTCGGAACAACCGACACGTGCGTGACCGTGTCGCTCCGAACGAGCCTGAGTAGACGGTCAGGCTCGAAGCGCGCGGGGGCGAGCACGAGACGGGCGCCTGCCAGGGCGCACCGCTGGGTGATCGCGAGGCCACCGACGTGCGCCAGCCCGAGCGACAACAACCAGCCGTCAGCCGAGCGAAAAGCCAGTCGTCGGTTCGCAGCCCCGGCGTTGAGCAGCTGGCTCCTGAGGCTCAGGCAAACCACGCGCGGCTCGCCTTCGGTGCCGGAGGTCCACAGGAGCGCGTGCGCGGCCTTCGGGGCACGCCGGGGCTCCGCCGGCCCTGACGGTCGGAACAGCGAAAGCTCTGCGCCGCCGAGCGCCTCGATGGCGATTCGTCGTTCCGTCCACTCACCGGCGGGCGGTGGCGAGCCCGCCTCACCGATCACGGCCGCCGGCCGCAGCCGCGTCAAGAAGGCGGCCCGTTCAGCCTCGCTCCACCGCGTGTGCCCCGGGGCGAGCACACCACCGCCGCGCGGTACGCCGTGCACCCATACGATGCCCGCAGGGGACGGATCGACCCAGGCTCCGACGATTTCCCCCGGCGCCAGCCCCGACTCGGACAGTTGGGTCGCGAGCTCGTCGGCCCCGTGGTCAAGTGCCTCGTACGTCCACGTCTGCTCGTCCGCCTCGAGCGCGACCGCCGTCGGCCGTTGCTCGGCCTGGAGGCGAAGAGGGTCGCCCCCGGCGTCGATGGGCGGATCCGCCTTCACACCAGGCACCCCACCGCGAACAGCAGTCCGTACAGACCCGTGGCCCGTGCCGTCACGCCGAGCGCCGCGTTGAGGGTGCGTGGATCCCGGAATCGCCACACCTCCCGAAGCGCTCCCACTCCTGTCGAGAGCCCGACCACAGCGAGGAGACAAGCGATTCGCCAATCGAACGCCCACACACCGATCGCCGGAACGAGCGCACCGATCGCGAACAGCAGCGTGTACTCGACCTGCGTGCCGCGGCGTCCGAGGATTACCGCGAGCGTCCGCTTCCCGGCCCGCGCGTCCGTTTCCGCATCCCGCAGGTTGTTGACGACGAGGATCGCGGTCGTGAGCGCCCCGACGCCGACACCGGCGAGGAGGGTGCCGGGAGCCCACTCGAGGGCCTGTACGTAATACGTGCCCCCGACCGCGACCAGTCCGAAGAAGAGGAACACGAATACATCACCGAGCCCATGGTAGCCAAACGGCCACGGCCCGCCCGTATACGCGATTCCCGCCGCGATCGACAGCAGACCAATCGCCAGTATCGGCCACCCACCCACATACACCAGGTAGACGCCGAGGAGTAACGCGAGCCCGAAGGTGAGGATCGCACCCAGTCGCATGCGGTCCGGCGCGATCAACCCTGCCTGGGTGGCGCGCGGCAGACCGAGTCGGTCGGGCGTGTCTGCGCCACGCACGAAGTCGGAGTAGTCGTTGGCGAGATTCGTGCCGACCTGGATCAGAACGGCGCACGCGAGGGTGGTGGCGAACGGGAGGGCGAGGAAGAGGCCGTCGGACCAAGCCAATCCCCCGCCCATCAGGACGGGGCCTATGGCGGCCGGAAGTGTCTTCGGTCGTGCCGCCGCGGTCCAGGCACGCGCGGCGCTCGCATCGGTGATCGGGTCGCTTGCACCACCTCCTTCGATCAGGGACGCCATGGATACTTGCGGAAATCCGGCTTGCGCTTCTCCAGGAACGCGTTGCGACCCTCCTGCCCCTCTTCGGTCATGTAGAACAGAAGCGTCGCGTTGCCCGCGAGTTCCTGCAGGCCGGCCTGTCCATCGCAGTCGGCGTTGAACGCGGCCTTGAGACACCTGATGGCGAGCGGGCTCCTGTCCAGGATCTCACGCGCCCATTGGACCCCTTCTTCCTCGAGCCGCTCCAGCGGAACGACCTCGTTGACCAACCCCATGCGCTCGGCCTGATGCGCATCATACTGGCGACACAGATACCAGATCTCGCGCGCCTTCTTCTGGCCCACGCAGCGAGCTAGATACGAGGAGCCGAAACCCCCGTCGAAGCTCCCGACCTTCGGTCCGGTTTGTCCGAACACCGCGTTATCGGCTGCGATCGTCAGATCGCACACGATGTGGAGTACGTGTCCGCCTCCGATCGCGTACCCGGCGACGAGCGCGATCACGGGCTTCGGCATGGAGCGTATCAGCCGCTGCAGATCGAGCACGTTGAGGCGCGGCACCCCGTCCCGACCCACGTATCCGGCCTCCCCTCGGACGCGTTGGTCACCTCCACTGCAAAACGCCCATTTCCCGTCACTCGATGGGCCATTGCCCGTAAACAGCACAACGCCGATGTCCGCGTCATCACGCGCATCCGCGAACGCCTCGAGGAGCTCGAACAACGTGTCGGGCCGGAAGGCGTTCCGAACTTCGGGCCGATTGAACGCGATGCGCGCTATTCCCTCGGCCTTGTGATAGGTGATGTCTTCGTATTCCTTGACGGACTCCCACACGACATCGCTCATACTCGTCGCATCCTCCTCTTCGAACAGGTCGTCGTGACCTGCCTACAGACCCCTCTCGATAGCGCGCCGAACCTCGCTCCACACGTCGTTTCGGATCTGCCAATTCCGCCGCCGCTCGATCGGCACCTCGATGATACCAGGGCCTCCGCTCGCGAGCCCTTCTCCAACGGCAGCGCTCAACTCCTCGGTGGAGCCGACCCGACGGTGGGGGAGCTCGTACACCTTCGCAACCCTCGCCAGGTCGAGCCCCTGCGGCATCACGATGTGCTCCGTGAACGGAGGATCGTAGTCCCGAATCGGAAGCAGGTGGAAGATTCCACCGCCATCGTTCTGGATGATCACGAACACGACGGGAAGGCGCTCCCGACGGGCCGCCAGCAATCCGTTCTGATCGTGCAAGAGCGTCAGATCACCGAGTAACGCCAGTGTAGCGCCAGCGCTCACAGCGCTGGCGCCCAGCGCACTGCTCACATTGCCGTCGATGCCGCTGGCCCCCCGATGACCCAGCAGGTGTAGGCGCTCATCGCGCGGGCGCGCGAACGCATCGACGTCTCGGATGGGCATGCTGTTGCCCACGAACCAGGTGCTCCCCGCCGGAAGACACTCCGCGATGGAGGCTGCGGCGGCACCCTCGAACAGGTCACCGCCGAGCGCGTCGGCCACGACGCCCTGCGTGAGCCGCTCGGCGGTGCGCCAACGCGTCATCCACTCGGGGTCGCCCGCTGGCTGCAGCCCCTTTGCGGCCGTCTTGCATATCGACGCGGCGTCGGCTCGCAGGTAGTCGTGAGCCCTCGCGAGGTGATCCTTCCAGCGACCGCCGGCATCGACGACGACTTGAACGGCGTCGGTGCACCCATCGAGGAAGCGCGCCGTCGCGGCCGACGTGGGCGCGGAGCCGATGCGCAGCACCACATCGGGGGTCAGCGCCTCTCGTGCCCGGGCAGAGGCCAGGAAGAGATCGTACCCGGCAATCGCGTGCGCCGTCGCCCCGCGTGCGAAGCGTGCGCCCGAGAGCGGATCCGCGAGCACCGGGAACCCCGTCGCGGAGGCCAAGCGCAGGACGGCATGCCCTGCGTCGGGGCCGTGCGTGGGTCCACAGATGATGAGCCCCTTCCTGGCCGCACTCAGACGTTCACGGAGCAGGTTCGCGAGCGGTTCGGCCGCCGGCGGCGCCTGGTGTAGCCAACGACGCCGGCACATCGCCTGCCACCGGTGTGGGCTCCAGGGGCTTCTCGAACTGAACGTTCAGGTGCACGGGCCCTTTGGGATGGCCTGTCGATGCGGCGACCGCCCTCGCCGCCAGGGCGCGTAAATGGCGCAACGCGGTGTCCTCGGCCCGCGGGAGAGGCGTATCGCTAAACAGCCGAACGTACGGCCCGAAGAGCTTCACCTGGTCGATGGTCTGGTTCGCGTCGAGACCGCGCAGGTGCGCCGGTCGATCGGCCGTGATGAGCAGTAGCGGCGACTCGCCGAGGCTGGCTTCGATGGCAGCCGGCAGGAGGTTGGCGGCCGCGGTCCCCGACGTGGTGAGAACGGCGGCGGGACGGGCCGAGGCGCGACCTATGCCGAGCGCGAAGAACCCGGCGGAACGCTCGTCCAGGAGTGAGTGCACCGTGAAGCGCTCATCACCGGCGAACGCGAAGGCCAGGGGCGCGGATCTCGACCCCGAGGCGACACACACGTGTGTGACCCCCTGGCGGCCGAGCTCGTCGACCAGGGCCTGTGCCCAGAGCATGTTGCGGTTCGCGTGCGTCACGCGGTCCTCCTGGGCCAATCCGGACCCGGCTGAGCGAGCTTCATGGAACCCGCGCGATGCCGAGCGCCCGCAGGACGGTTTGGAGCTTGACGCGCGTCTCGTCCCACTCGGCACCCGCACGCGAGCCGTCCACGATCCCTGCCCCCGCATACAGCCTGAGCAGCGGGCCGCAAGCCACGGCCGAGCGGAGAGCCGGCGCGAATTCCCCTTCCCCGTGGGCATCGAACCAACCGACCGGACCCGCGTACCAGCCCCGTCCGACGCGTTCCTCCTCGGTCAATATCTCGAGCGCCGTCTCTCGCGGGTACCCGCACACGGCGGCCGTCGGGTGGAGCGCCTCGATCAGCTCCAGAATGTGCGTGCCGGCGGGCACCTCGCCCTCGAGCGTGACGCGGAGGTGCTGGATGCCCGAGAGCTTGAGCAACGCCGGCTCCGACGCCCGACGTGGCTCGGGGATGAACCGGAGCAGTCGCTCCACGATGTCGTCCACGACGATCTGATGCTCGGCCAGGTTCTTCCGGCTGCTCAATAGCTGCCTGCCCAGCCATTCATCCGATTCCGGATCCGAACCGCGCGGGATTGAGCCCGCCACCGCCATGGTCCGAAACGCCCCGCCGACGAGCGACCCCAGCAGCTCCGGCGCCGCGCCGAGCAAGAAATGATCGGCTTCAAACTGCATCAGGAACGCATGTGAGAGCGGATTCGCGGCCCTCAACCGATGCAGGATCGAGATCGGATCCGGGATCTCTGACAGGCTCACATCCAGGGGCCGGGCGAGGACGACCTTCTGCACTTCCCGTCGTTCGATGTCGGCCAGGATCCGGCCGATACCGGAGCGCCACGCGCCGGCGTCGAGAGGTTCCTCGATCCCGGCGGCCGATGGGAGGGCGCTGCTCGGCGGGGGCCCGAGCTCGGGGAAGGGGTCCGCGAGCTCGAGATTGATCTCCTCGAGTCGGCCCTCGAGTCGGGCTACCGCTTCGTCCTCGGAAGTCGTCGCGGGGAACCTCTCCGTGAGCGTGATGACGGTACCCCCATCGCCCGCTTCGACTTCGATGTGCGGCAACACGAAGCGCGCGGCCGGAAACGACTCCCAGAAACCGGCCTCTTCCCCGTCCGCCCACGCCGGCGGATGATCGGCGCGAAATGCGAAGCCTCCGTGAAAGCGAGGGCCGTACCCCACGGCCTCGCCCGCTCGCAACCACGGGAGTCGTCCGATCGCCGCTGCCTCCTCGCGCACGGCGGCGAATCGATTCGTGGCAGCGCCCGGAGCCCGGCTGTCGATCTCGAAAACCGCCCCGGCGTGCGCCAGCCAACGGCCGCCGTCCTGCCAGAACCCTCTTCCGACGATCCCCAGTCTCTCCGTCGCACGGAGCAGGGCGTCCGGAGATACGGCGCCCGCGGGAGCCGTCAGGCTCGCCAGGAACTCCCCCTCGCGTCTCAACGTGTGGATCCGTGCCCTACCTGATTTGGACCTGGAAGCGGAGGAGGCGCCCCGGCTGTGGAAGGCCACATTGGTCGAACACCGCCTGGTCGGTGACGTTGTCGAGTGCCACCGTCGTCCGCAGCCTGCGGAGCGGGCCACCGAGCGTCCACTCGCGGGTGGCGACGACATCCAGCCGGGCCGTGGCGTCGAGCGCCAGGTCCGAGCCCGATTCCGGGTCCACGCAATACTGTCTACCGACCACATCCAGCTCGAGGCCCGCTGTGAAGCCGGCAGGGAATCGACTCGTGATGTCGACCCCGCCTGCGATCTCCGGCTGGTATTCGGCCTGCTGTTGTGTCGATGGGGCCGTCTGATCCGTCAGCGTCACGTTCTGCCACGTCAGATCACCCCCCAGCTCGATGCGGTTCCAGCGCACGGAAGCCAGCAACTCCATTCCCGCCGCCGTCACACGATTGCGGTTCTCGCGCATGAAGCGGCCATCCCCCAGCCCCATCCGAACGATGGCGTCGGAGAAGCGTTGCTGGAAGAAGACGACTTGCCCCTCGACCACGCCCGCGAGGGCGCGAGCTTGACCCGTGACCCCCCCTTCGATTACACGCAGCCTCTCGGGCTGAAGATCTGGGTTTGGCACGAAACGGCCGAGCCCGCCCGAATACAGCTCGCGAAGCGACGGGAATCGGACGCGACGGCTCATGCCGAAGTGAAGGCGTCCGTCCCCACCCCCGAACTGTGCCGACGCACCCACGCGCGCACCCCACTCCGTGATCGGGCCACGGGGTTCGCGTCCCCCGGTCTCGGGGGTGCTGGCGCGATCCAACGAACCGCCGGCGGTCAGCCGAACATCGGTGAACAGGCCCTCGGAACCCGGCCTCGCGAACAGAGGCTGCTCGATCTCGAGCCCTAGGCTGTACAGGCGCTGCCGGAAGCGGGAGGTGTCGCCCGGGTCGAGCCGCTCGACATGTCGCGTCTCCGCCCAAGTGAAGGCCGAGCTGATCGTTCCGGCCCCCAGCGTGTGGTCGCCCAGGAGGCGCGCCGTGAGCGTACGGTCGTCGGCGAACTCGCGTTCCTCGATCGTCTGGTAGGCCAGCGTCTCGTACTGGTCGATCTGCGCATCTCCGAAGTCGAGACCGACGCTGGCCTCCAGGTCTCCTTCTCCGAGCGGAGTTTCCTTCCACCCCGTACCGGCCGACAGCGCGGTCACCACCCGCGCCGTTTCGGGGATGCGCCACAGCCGTGGGTTGCTGATGTGGAGCTCCGGAGGCACTCCCTTCTCGGCTCGAAACGCGAAGCTGGAGAGCGAGAGCCAGGCGCCCAGAGGCGCGCCGTAGCGCGCCGCGAAGAAGCCGCTGAGATGATCGAGGTCGCTGTTCAGGCGGCGGCCATCCTCGGGCGTGACCGGTTGCTCGACGCCCGAGGCGAGGGGCACGCTCGATCTCGAGCGTATGCCGGCACCCGCTTGCACCCACAGGGTGCGGTCGCCGAACGCGAACTGCCGACCGAATCGGAGCCCGGCGATGGCCGCGCCGGTGTCGTCTATCCCACCGTCAAAGGCGCTCTCCGGAGGATCTGGCGCCATGTCGCCTCTGGAGATGTCCACCTCGACAACGCCACCCAGGACGTTGGGGCCGTGCAGCACCGAGGACACGCCCCGGAAAAGCTGTACCTGCCGCGCTGCCGCGACCGGGATTACGGAGAGATCCGTCCGGGCATCCCAACCCAGCGTGAGCGGCACGCCGTCGACCAGAACCGCTACCTGTCGCGACTCGGTCCCCCGCAGCGTGAGCTGCGCCTCTCCTCGGGAGTTCTCCCGCACCTGGACGAAGGGCATCGATCGGAGCGCGTCCTCGAGGATCGGGACCGGGACGAGGCTGGGGGAAGAGAGCGACAGGCGCACGGCGCTCGCACCCGCGGACGTCGCGAGCGCCCTCATGGCTCGTACGCTGATCGCCTCCAGCTCCACGACCGTGGTGTCGGTCGCGGTCGGGCCGGCCCGGGTCGAGTCGGGGCGAGCCTGCGCAACGACCGGCGGCGGCATCGTGCTGAAGACGCACACCGCCGCCGAAGCCACGAAGATGAGGCCTCGCGCACGCCATCGAGCTCGAACCGGTGTCGGCGGCGGCGTCATGCCGTCCCGCGCTTTGCCGTGCGCGCCTTCCATATCGACTGAATCAGCCCGGTGATCGCGAGGAGCACCGCTCCCCACCCGACTACATCGCCAAAACGAACATACACGGTAAGGCTATCCGTGGTCATCACTTGCCCCGCGAAGGCCGCCGGCTCGAACAGCCGAGTCTCGTGCGCGGTCCGACCGAGCGGGTCGACCAGCTCCGAGATACCCGTGTTCGCGGACCGCGCGATCCCGGCCCGCGTCTCGATGGCCCGCATCACGAGGTGCGCCGGGTGTTGCCACAGGGCGCTGCTGCGGCTCCACCATGTCTCCCGCCCGAACCACGCATCGTTGGTGATGTTGACGAAGAAATCCGCCCCTGCCCTGCGATAGTGGAGCGCTAAGGGTGAGAAGATCGACTCGTAGCAGATCATTACGCCGAACGTGGCGGGATCCGTGCCGCTAACGCGCCGCCCGGCGCTGGTGGCGCCCCCGGGGATCGTATAGGGCGGGCTCCATTCCCCAACCCCGAAGCCGCCAAAGTACGTGAGCCCCGAGAACCACCTCGGGTTGAAGAACGGGACGCGCTCCACGATCGGCACGAGGAAGCGCTTGTCGTAGCGCCCGATCCGCTCGCCCGTCTCGTCCACCAGGAACGCGGAGTTGAAGTACGCCCACTCAGCGCCGGGGTAGTCGGCTCCCCCGAGCGCTCCATAGAGGACCGGAGCCTCTACGTGGGTCGCCAGACTCGCGACCCAGGCCTCCAGGTCCGGTCTTCCGGGCCAGCTTATCGCCTGGATCGGGTCCACGTAGGCGGGGAAGGTCGATTCGGGGAGGATCAGGAGGTCGAGCTCTCCTTCGCCTCCGCGCCACGTTCGGACAAGGGTCGTGGTGGCTCGTTGCGCGGCATCGATCGCCAGGGTCCGCTGGAGCTTCAGGTCCTCGGGCACGTTGGGTTGCACCACGCCCACCCTGGCCGCGGGGCGGAGCTCGAGCGTCCGCCAGCGGGCCAGCGAGTACCCCACCGGAACCGCCAGGACGATCGCGAGCCCCACGGCGAGTCGCATCCGCGCGTTCGCTTTCGGAGCCTCCGCGCTCGCATCCGTCCGATCACCGCCGCGGCGCGCCATCCACAGCGCCGCGATCAGGCCGTTGACCAGCGCCAACCAGAAGCTCAACCCGCGAGATCCGACGACGTCCGCGGCCCCGATCAGCCATGGGTATCCGGTGAGCGTGTCCCCCAGCTGCATCCACGGGAACGACACATCGAGCAGGTGGGCGCGCAGCCATTCGTTCGCGGTCCAGAAGACGGGTATCGCCGCCCAGATGGACCACCCCAGGCGTTCACGTACGGATCGGATCGCCCCGGATATCCACGACAGAAAGCCCGACAGGATCAGCACGGGCGCGAGAAAGGCGGGGACCGCCCACGCGGTGTAGAAGACGAGCGCGACGAGCAGCCAGTAGAAGACGAGCGTGTAATAGACGAGCCCCAGGAAGAACCCACCTCGCCGCGCTTCACGTCGGCCCTCGGGCCCGGGAGGCAGCCTCTCGAGCCATACCAGAAAGGGGACGAGCGCCACGAACGAAGGCACGAGAAGATGGAACGGAGGGTGCGCCAGTCCGAGCAGGACCCCCGACGCCAGCAGCAGCCCCGCGTGCTCCGGCAGCCAACCGGTCAACCGAGCCACCGCGGTGCGGGTCCGCTCCTGGCGAGGGCCGGGCTCGCTCAACGCCCCCACGCCGTCTCGAGACCGAGAGCCACCACCGGCAACTCGCGCGGGCGCGCGGGAACGCTCGGCTCGCGCACCACGCGGAGCACGTCGGCCCGCACATCGAAGTCATCGCTGCTCACGATCTCCGCCTCGACCAGCGTCCCGGTCGCCAGCGGCGCCTGGCTGAACAGCTCCGTCACGCCGTCCACGTCATCGGCTTGCGAGGCCAGACGCCCCAGCGCTCGGAATCGCCCGTCCGAATCCCCGGCCCGGCCCTGCGGCTGGTCGACGATGGCCGTCTCGAGCCGCCCGACAGCGATGGTCAGGCGCTCGGCGCTGATCGCGCGCTGGATCTCGAGAAGCTCTGCGAGGCGTTCCTGAGCCACATCTTCGTCCACATACAGGTGTCCCAGATCTGCCGCTCGGGTGCCCTCCTGCGGGGAGAACGCGAACGCTCCCAAGCGGTCGAAGCGGACCTCATCCAGGAAGTCGAGCAGATCGTGGAAGTCCTCCTCCGATTCACCCGGAAACCCGACCATCACGGTAGTCCGCAGCGTCAGGTGCGGGACGGAATCGCGCAGCCAGGCGATCTTGGCTCGAAGTGCCGCTCGGCGCTCCGGGCGCCGCATTCGTACCAAGACGGGGTCGCTTGCATGCTGTATGGGCATGTCAATGTACGGTAGCAGGCGCGACTCCGTGGCCATGAGCTCGGCGAGCGGCTCGCGCAGTCCCGCCGAGTAGATGTAGAGGAGCCGGAACCACGGGATGTCCGTCTCCGCGAGGAGGGCTCGAACGAGCGCCGTGATGTCCGAGCCGTCGCGCCGGTCACGACCGAAGTGCGCGAGGTCCTGCGCGACCAGGTTCAGCTCCACGGCGCCCTGGATCTCTAGCCGCTGTGCCTCAGCTACGAGCTGCTCGATCCCGAAGGAGCGATGGCGCCCCCTCCACAGCGGGATCGCGCAAAACGCGCAGCCATGATCGCAGCCCTCGCTGACCTTGAGATAGCTGACGTGTCTGGAGCCCAGCGCCAGGCGCTCTCCAGGGTGTTTCGCGGGCGGCCCGCTCAGGAGTCCGCGAGCCTGGAGCTCGGGGGCCAGTCTCTCGATGTCCCGCAGACCCAGGAACAGATCCACCTCGGGAAGGGCTTCCTCCAGCTCCGCCCGGTACCGTTCAACCAGACACCCGACGGCGACCACGCTCCTGCACTCGCCATCCTGTTTCAGGCGAGCCGCCTCGAGCAGGGTCTCGATCGACTCTTCTTTCGCCGCATCGATGAACCCGCACGTGTTGACCAGGATCACCTCGGCGTCTCGCAGGTCCTCCACCGGTCGGGCGCCGTGCCCGACCAGGTACCCGAGCATTCGCTCGGAGTCGACCGTGTTCTTGTCGCAGCCGAGGCTGACGAGGCCGAGACGCATGCGTCAGCCGGAGAAGACGTCGGCGCCGGGTGGAACCGTGAACCGGAAGAGCGAATCGGCGAGTGCGGCGTTCGGCTCCAGATCCGAAAGAGTCACGGTCCGAATGCTCTCGTTCACCTCGACGATCTGAAATCGGTGCACGAGCTGGTCCCGGGTTCCGACCCAGATGCGCACGGAGCGATACGGTGATCGGCCGATCGGCGTCAGCGTCACGACGTGCATCGCGACTCCATCGAGCGGCTCACGTCCGTCGTAGCGCGCTTCGTAGGCCGTCCGCGCCTCGCTCAGGATGCGAGCGAGAAGATCCGCCGTGCCCGAATCTGCCTCGCCTGCGTCCAGCTCGGAGCGGATCACCTGGTGCGGGTTCTGGCTCGGGTGGTAGAGCCATAGGTAGGTACCATCCGCGACGATCTCGTCGTCCGGTGGGTCGTCGAAATCCATCCTGAAGCGGTTCCGACCCTTCTGGTACCAGGTCCCGGTTCCGCTGCTGGTCCGCTCGAGCAGCGGAACCTCCATCACCTGGACGAAGGAGGCACGAAGCGACGCCAGCGACCCGTACGCATCCTCGGCTCCCTCGAGGAGCTCCGCTACATCGAGCTCCTGCGCTCCCGCTCCGGTCGGTGTCGAGGGGGGGTCGGCCCGCACGGTGTCCGACGGCGGTGTCGGAGCGGGCGGGGCCGCGGCCATCGGCGTGTCATCCTCGGGGCTCCGCCCTGCGGGAGTAGTGGGCTCGCGCTCCGTCATGGGCGAGACTGGTCGCTCGTCGGGCCCGCCACCGGCGGAAGAGCTCAGCGGCGCACGTGGCCCGCTCCCGGGTCTCGCGGTATCCGAGTCGCCGGCAGAGGCCGACGTATCGGCAACGGTGTCGGACGCGGCGACGCGCGGCCCATAGCGCGCCTCGAGCTCCGCACGCTCGGATTCGTCCGCGCGATCGCCGCACGCGGCACCGCCCAGGACAAGCAACGGCAGGAGCGCACGGCCCCGGCCCCCACGGGCAAAACGCGGCTGTTTCCGCTTGCGATCGGGTCTTTGTGCGCCTGCTCTACGCATGTGAGTGATGGCCGTCTGGGGTGTGCGCGCCGGCGTGCGCGCACGAAGATGTGACACGCCGACCTGGCTGTCGGCGCCCTGTACACGTGGCCCGAAGGCCCGTTCCGCGACGCCTGAAGCGATCTCCTACACGTCCGACAGTAGGTCGTCCAACTCCGGGAGCGAGACGAGGATCTCTCTCGCCCGCGATCCGTCAGCCGGACCCACCACACCCGCGTGGTGGAGCTGATCGATGATCCGCGCCGCTCTTCCGTACCCGATCTTCAACCGCCGCTGCAAGAGGCTGGTAGATCCCGAAGAGTTGGCCACCACGATCTCGGCGGCCTGACGGAACAGCTCATCCCTCTCTTCCAGCACCTCGCCCGCCGAGGTGCCCGATTCCTGCTCTTCCAGCTCGCGGACCATCTCCAGTATGTCGGGCTCGAGCGCCGCTTCTCGGGCCCGAGCGGCGGCTTGGGCGCGGTACCAGTCGAGCAGCCGCTCCGTCTCCTCGCTGGAGACGTACGTGCCCTGGATGCGGATCGGATCGGATTCGCCGGGCGGCAGGAACAGCAGGTCGCCGTTGCCCAGCAGGCTTTCCGCGCCATTCTGGTCGAGGATGGTGCGGCTGTCGGTCTTCGACGCTACCCGGAACGCGATACGGCTGGGGAAGTTCGCCTTGATCAACCCGGTAAGGACGTTGACGGAGGGGCGCTGCGTCGCGACGACGAGGTGGATTCCGACCGCTCGCGCCTTCTGTGCCAGCATGGCGAGCGGGGTCTCGACCTCGGCCTGTACCGTCATGATCAGGTCGGCCAGCTCGTCGATCAGCAGCACGATGTACGGCAGCTCGCCCTCTTCGTACGGCCGCTCTTCATCATCGTCGGGTCCCCCGCCCGGACGCCGCACATCGCGCCCATCCCTGATCCGGCGGTTGAACTCGGCCACGTTCCGGCTCGCGTTCGCGGAAAGCAGATTGAAGCGCCGCTTCATCTCGTACACCGCCCATTTGAGCACCGACGCCGCGTCGTCGTTGTCGGTGATCACCGGGTGCCGCAGATGCGGCAGCTCACCGTACACGCTCAGCTCCACCATCTTCGGGTCGATCATGAGCAAGCGGAGCTCGCGCGGCGTGTAGCGGTACACGAAGCTGGTGATGATCGAGTTCATGCAGATCGATTTGCCCGTTCCGGTGGCCCCGGCGATCAGCAGGTGAGGCATGCGCGCCAGATCGGCGCATGTCGGGCGCCCGGACAGATCCCGACCCAGCGCCAGGGGTAACGTGGCGCGCGACCTTCGATAGGCCGGCGATTCCAGCACTTCGCGCAGGAACACGATCTCGGGCTCGGGATTCGGCACCTCCACGCCGACGGCTCCCTTGCCGGGGATGGGAGCCACGATGCGGATCGATGGCGCCCGCAGCGCGAGGGCGAGGTCATCGGCGCGGGCCGCGATCTGGCCGACCTTCACACCGGGCGCGGGTACGACTTCGAACTGCGTGACGACCGGACCGGTCGTCCAGCCTCCGATCTCGCCGTCGATACGGAACGTGGCCAGCTTCTCGACCACCACCCTGCCCAGCGCGCGCAGCTCGCGTGACTCGAGCCCGCTCCCCTGTCGGAACGGCTCGGCCAACAAGTCAAGCGGCGGCAAGGCCGTCAGGTCCAGATCGCCGGGATCGGCGAGCACCTCCTCGGCATCCTCGGGCTGGGCACGATCGCCGTTTCTCCGCATCAGGTCGGGAAGCTCTTCCGGCGCTTTTTCGTCCTCGTCGGACGCTTCCTGTTCCACCCCCTCCCACGGGCTAACGACCTCCGATTCGGCACCGCGGTACAGATCCGCGATCGCTCCCCCGAGCGTCCGGGCACCACCGGTCCCGAGCGCGAGGCCGCGCCTGGTCCACCGACCGGTGCCAGCGGCGATTCGGAGCGGAGAGAGACCGAGCGTGAGAACGACGAGCACGAGGAGGAGGGCTCCCAGGATCAGCAGTGCGCCAACCGATCCGAAGCCGCCCTCGAGCGCGGCGCCGAGCGTGCGACCGACCCATCCGGTCGACTCGCCATCCGCCACGTCGCCCGTGCTCAGGAGCCACAACGCGCTCGGAACGAAAGCCACGATTCCGACCGAGAAGAGGGTCCAGCGGATGGCTCGTCCGCGATCGAACAAGCCGAGGAAGCCGATACCCCACACGACCATGGGAATCGCGACCAGGGCGGCTACCGCGCCGAACGCGGCGCGGCCCCAACGGTGCAGCAGTGCCCCCGCCGGCCCGATGAGATTGGTCTCCTCGCCCGTAAGAAGCGGAGAGAGGAGCGCCAGGCCGATCAGGAGACCGAGGGCAACGAGCCCCACACCCAGCGCCTCGTGGCGCTGCTGCTCACCCAGCATCCCGATCACCCCCCCTTCCGCTCATCCGCGCCCTGGCCCTCGTCCGCACGTACGAACGCGTCACCTCGCCACACCGGGACGACCCTGCTTGCATCCAGGTCGGCACAGACTTCGAGATCGTCCGCCAACCCGAGTAACCCCAGCGCGCGTCCCGCCGATGTTTCCGCGAGGCGCGCGGCCGTTGGGGGACCCAGGCTTCGCGCCAGCTGGCCGGCTGACCTTGCCGCGTCGCTGAGCCCGACCGGACCCCGTTCGGCTCGTACACGCTCCACAAGATGGCCCGCACACCATGCGTCGTCCATGCTCACGCGTCCGAGACGGCCCGCACAGACGAGCACGATGCCACGGCCCGCCGAACTCGCTTCGAGGTCCTCGACGAGGGCATCCGAAGTGGCTCGGGCGTTCTTGAAGCACGCGAGCCGGAGCCGACGTCCCGCCATGGCGCGCCGCATCGCGGGCGTGCCGTTCGTCGTCCGATAGATGAGGGTCTTCCCCGACACGCTCGGGTCGGCGTATTCGAGCGGCGAGTTACCCAGGTCGTACCCTTCGATCTTGACGCCTCGTCGCTCCCCGCACAGGAGCCCGGTGCCGGCCGGGAGCTCCTCGTAGGCCCGCCGAGCCTCCTCGTCCGTCGCCGCGGGGATCACGCGATCGGCGCCCGATTCCAGCGCCGTGAGGATGCTGGTCGTGGCCCGGATCACATCGATGACGGCCACGGACCACTCCGCGATGTCGAGGCGCTCGAGCTCCGCAGGTACCCACACGACATCGACGATCGGGGGATCGGTCGCCGCCGTCACGCGTCGCCCTCGACCACCGGAGTCCTTCAATGGTCTGCTAGAAAGCGCTCCACGAAGTGGGTGTCGATATCGCCCGCCACGAATTCGGGGTGATTCAACACCTTCCGAAGGAACGGGATGGTGGTGTGGACGCCCTCGAGGATGAACTCCTCCAGGGCGTGATATGCACGGATGCGGGCTTCCTCGCGGGTCTTCCCGTGCACGATCAGCTTGGCGAGCAAGGAGTCGTAGTGGGGCGGGACGACGTACCCGGCGTACACGTGCGTGTCCACGCGCACGCCGGGCCCGCCCGGCGCGTGGAAGGTGGTGATCGTGCCGGGTGAGGGTCGGAAGTTTTGCTCCGGATCCTCGGCGTTGATCCGGCATTCGAGCGAGTGTCCGCGGAACGCCGGAGCGGCCCGCAGCTCCAGCTTCTCGCCCGCTGCGACCCTGATCTGCCATTTGATCAGATCGAGCGCGGTCACGAGCTCCGTGACGGGGTGCTCGACCTGAATACGGGTGTTGACCTCCATGAAGTAGAAGTGGCCATCCGATTCGAGGAGAAACTCTACCGTACCGGCCCCGTGATATCCGAACGCCTGTCCTCCCCGCACGGCCGCTTCCCCCATGCGCTCACGCAGGTCCGGCGTGACAGCGGGGCTGGGGGCTTCCTCGATGAGCTTCTGGTGACGACGTTGCACGGAACAGTCGCGCTCACCGAGGTGGACGAGGTTGCCATGGCGGTCGCCGAGCAACTGGATCTCCACGTGACGCGGCCGTTCCAGGAACCTCTCCAGGTACACGGCGGGGTTGTTGAAGGCGGCCTCGGCCTCGTTGCGGGCCATGCGGAACGCCTTCACGAACGCCTCCGGCTCCCGCGCGATCCGCATCCCCTTGCCTCCGCCACCCGCAGCGGCCTTGATCATCACGGGGAACCCGATGCGCTCGGCCTCCTCGAACGCCTGATCCTCATCGTCGATCGCGCCTTCGGAGCCCGGTACCACGGGCACGTCGGCCTGCATCATCGTGCGACGCGCTTCGGCCTTGTCTCCCATGCGCCGGATCTGTTCCGCCGTCGGGCCGATGAACACGAGGCCGCTTCTCTCGCAGATCTCGGCGAACTCCGCGTTCTCAGCCAGAAAGCCGTACCCGGGGTGTATGGCATCGGCCCCGGTGATCTCGGCGGCAGCCAGGATGCGTGGGATGTTCAGGTAGCTTTCGCGGCTCGGGGCCGGTCCGATACAGATGTCCTCGTCTGAGAAACGTACGTGCAGAGAGTCGCGATCGGCGTCCGAGTACACGGCCACCGTGCGGACATCGAGCTCGCGGCAGGCTCGGATGACCCGGAGGGCGATCTCCCCCCGATTCGCGATCAGGATCTTGCGGAACAACCGGCTGCCGGCGGGCTCACGCCGCCGCGTCGGGCTCCACGCGGAACAGCAGCTGGCCGTATTCGACGGGCTCCGCGTTTTCGACCGTGACTTCGCGCACCACGCCCGCCACTTCGGCCTCGAGCTCGTTCATGAGCTTCATGGCTTCGAGGATACACAGCGTCTGGCCTTTCTCCACGCGATCCCCGACATCGACGTACGGGGGGGCATCCGGGGAGGGAGCGCGATAGAAGGTCCCGACCATCGGTGACAGGATGTCGTGCAGATCCGAGTCACCCCCAGGCGCGTGCGCCGCCAGGGCGGACGCGTCCGTGGCAGTGGCACCCGAGAGCGCCACGTCCGAGGAGGGCCCCGTAGGAGTCGACAGGGCGGCGGGGGCGGACGCGATGACCGGCCCGGCTCCCACGACCGGCGACTTGCGGATACGGATTCGGGTGGCGAAACGCTCCACCTCCAGCGAGTCGATCCCCGACTCCTCGACGAGACGGATCAGTTTCTTCAACAGCTCCATGTCGATCATGACGAGACCCGTGTGATGTACTTGTCCTCGGTCCGATCCACTCGAATCACCTCTCCGGTTTCCACGAACAACGGCACCTGGACCACGGCGCCCGTCACGAGCTTCGCCGGCTTCGTCCCACCCTGCGCCGTGTCGCCGCGCACGCCCGGCTCGGTCTCGACCACCTCGAGCTCGACGAACTGCGGCAACTCCACCGCGAGGACCTGCCCGTCTCGTGTCAGGCCCTGGCACTCCATGTTCTCTTGCAGATACTGGAGTTGCTCCTGGCCAATGGCGCCGGCGGAGAGCGGGATCATCTCGTACGTCTCGAGCTCCATGAAGTAGTACAACCCGCCGTCCTGGTAGCTGTATTGGATCGGTCGTCGCTCGAGCCGCACCTCCGTCACCCTTTCGCCCGCCCGAAACGTCTTGTCGACCACGGAGCCCTTCATCACGTCCTTGAGCTTCGTGCGGACGAAAGCCCCTCCTTTGCCAGGCTTCACGTGCTGGAAGTAGATGATCGAGAAGAGCGCGCCCTCCAGCTCGATCACCATTCCGTTGCGAAAATCGGATGTATCCGCCATGCATCAGATCCCGTCTCGCCCCACCGGGGCGATACCGTATATGTCCATCCTGCAAACAGTTACAACTCGAGAAGGCGTCTCGTGAAGCCGGTGATCAACTCCGGGCCACCCTCCCGCACCCAAACGTCGTCCTCGATCCGCACACCACCTCGGTCCGGAAGATACACGCCGGGTTCGACCGTTACCACATGACCCGGCGCGAGCACATCCGACGACCGACGGGAGAGCTTGGGGTCCTCGTGGACCTCCAACCCGATCCCGTGCCCGGTGCTGTGCCCGAAGAACTTCTCGAAGTCATCTCTGGCCAGCCGCTCTCGGGCAGCCTGGTCGACGTCGGCCGCGGGGCACTCGACTCGAATCGCCTCGAATGCGGCTTCCTGGGCCTCCAGCACAGCGGCGTGCAGGTCTCGCTGCCAAGCGTGGGCCCTTCCGAGGACGACGGTGCGGGTGATGTCACAGCAGTAGCCGCCTATTGAAGCCCCGAAATCGAGCAGGAGGAGGTCCCCCTCATCGACGCTCCGTTCGCTCGGCTGCGCGTGCGGCAGCGACGTCCTCGGGCCGCTTGCGACGATCACATCGAACGGCAGCGCATCGGAGCCGCCGCGCCGCAATTCGAACTCGAGGCGCGCGGCGATCGAGCGCTCGGTCATTTCGGGCTCGCTCCCCAGCGCCTCGAGCGTGCGGGCGAGGGCCCCCTCCGCGACCGCGGCGGCCTCGCGGATCAGGTCGATCTCTTCGTCGTCCTTGACCGCACGGATAGGCATGACCGCGGCAGGCACCTCGACCCACGTTCCACCCTCCGCACTCTCGTTCAGCTGACCGAGTTCGAAGACGCTGACGTACTCCGGCTCGAAACCCAGGCGGGCGCCCGATGTCACGCGAGACAGATACTCCCCCAACGCGCTCGCGAGCCCTTCTGGAGCCAGGTTTACCTCGACCTCGTCCGGCACCTCCGACGCCGCCTGGTCCTCGTACCGAGAGTCCGTGAACAGCACCGGGGCCGTCTCCTGCCGGAAGAGCAGCCACCCGCTGGAGCCCGTGAAGCTCGACAGATACCGGACACTCGGGAGGTTGGTCACCAGGAGAGCGTCGAGCCGGTGTTCTCCGAGCAGGTCTGTCAATCGCTGCCAGCGTCCGGCGAGCGCGGGCGTAACGCGGATGGCCATCGAGCCTAGCGCCTCTCCAGGTAGTCGGCCAGCGCGTCGAGGGCCAACAAATAGCTGTTCTCCCGAAAGCCCACGATCACTCCCACCGCGTGCTCGGCGAGTACGGAGCGGTGCCGGAACGGCTCGCGAGCGAACACGTTCGACAGATGGAGCTCCACGAAGGGATGCGCAGCCGCCAGAAGCGCGTCGCGGAGTGCCTCGCTCGAATGTGTGAGGATCGCGGCGTTGACGAGCCAGCCGTCTACCCCCGGAGCATGCTCCTGCAGCCAAGCGATGATGGCGCCCTCGTCATTCGATTGCATGAACTCGAGCTCGATCGAGCGTCGCTCCGCCCGGGTGCGAAGCATGGCCTCGATCTCGGCCAGAGTCCGGTGACCGTAGTGTTCGGGCTCCCGCTCGCCGAGGAGATTGAGCTTGGGGCCGTTTACGACGCCGATGCGCACGTCTGACGCCTATTCGTCACCGGCTGTCGCCGCCTCCTCCAGCCAGCGGCGGAGTCGACGCAGCGCCCCCGGCTCGAGGTTCGTGTTCGGGTGCGCGCGCTCGGCCAGGATCGCCGTCAATTGTTCCCGGATCGTGAGCCTGACGGGATCGTCCGTCTGCAGGGGCGGGGGAATCGCTTCCGGGCGTGGAAGCTCCCGACTCGGGGGAGGGACCTCAGGGGCGGGCGGCATGCTGCCGCGCGGGGCGGGCGTGCTTCTGCGTGGTCCCTCGCGGCTCAGCCGGCGCGCCTCGTCGAGACTCGCGGCCAGTCGCGCGCTGTACGGGTCACGTGCCAGTAACTTCTCGTACACCGAGATCGCCTCTTCGTACAGTCCCTGGCGGAGATACAGCTCCGCCAGGGTCGTTGTCGCCACTTCCTGCGCCGCCTCGGGCTTCGCACGATCGAGTGCCCCTTCATCACCCTCAGCCCGATCCAGGGCATCCTCCGCGGCTTCAGTCCGCCCCGCTGCACCCTCACCCCCCGCCGCACCGTCCGACGCGACATTCTCGTCATCCTCGTCGTCGGTCGGCGAGGGGTCCGAACCGACTCCGAGACCCTCCTCCCGTTCGGCTCTCGACGCCGGTTGGCGCCTCTCCCGCCACTCGGCCTCCAGCTGAGCCAGCCAGTTGGTGGGCTCTGAACGGGAATCGGGTATGTCGCGATCGGCCGAGGCCACAGTCGAAGCGCGAGGAAGCACGTGTACATCCATCGGCCCCGCGGCCTTGTCCGGACCGGTTTCAAGGGCCGCGAGCGCCTGAAGCGCAACGAGATTCTCATCATCGATGTCCAGGACCCGTCGGAATGCTCCCGCGGCCTCGGATCGGCGCCCGAGATCAAGGAGGATGCGACCGTGGATCAGATGCGCGTTCAGGTAATGCGGGTGATGCGCCAGGCCCTCCACCACGATCTCGAGGCCTTTCGCCGGCAGGCCGCTCTTCCGATACAGATCGGCCAGGCGCGCGAACGTGTGGCCCTGGGGATTGCGGGTCCGCAGATCCTCCAGGCGCCGGATCTCTTCCTCCAGGGCGGTATCTTGGAGACTCATCGAAGGGCGGGCGCTTTCTTTCCTCGGACGGCGGAGATCTCACTACCTGCGGAACATACCGACGCCTTTTTTTTACTGTCAAACCAGTAGGTAACGGACCCGACCCGGATTGCTAGGGTTTCCGATCGGATATACCTTCGTTCCCGATGGGAAGCACTGAGCCACGGCCGGTTTCCGGCCGTTTGGTGTTTCTGGGATTGACGATCACGGAACGAGTGCGGGACGTCTGCGATGTTCATGCGGAAGATGCGCGACAGCGCAAAGTGGGTGATGCTGATGCTGTCGCTGGCCTTCGTCGGCTGGCTGGTGTTCGACTGGGTGCAGAGCCGCGGGGGTAACCTCTCCTCCGAGCTCAACCCGGTCGTCGGCGAGGTCGGAGGACAGGAGATACGCTACAGCGACTGGAACGTGTACCTCCAGAACCAGCTTCAGGTAGCTCGTCAGCAGCGAGGCAGCCTGACGGAGGAGGACGTCCGGATCATTCGAGAAGAGGCATGGAGCGAGCTGGTTTCACAGGCGCTCCTCCGGTCCGAGCTCGAGCGTCTGAACATCGGCGTTTCGGATGACGAGATCCGACAGGCGTTCCTGACGCAGCCCCCACCCGAGTTCCTCACGCACCCTGCGTTTCAGACGGAGGGGCGCTTCGACATCCAGAAATACCAGCAGTTCTTCGCCGACCCGTCCACCGACGAGGCGATGCTCCTGCAGATCGAGAGCTACTACCGGACGATTCTCCCGCGCACCAAGCTCCAATCCGTCATCCAGGAGGGCATCTACGTGTCGGAGGAGGAGGCCTGGAGGTACTTTCGCGACACGAACGAGACGGTTCGCGTGCGATTCCTGACCGTCGACCCCTCGACCGCGGTGCCGGACAGTCTCGTGATCATCTCGGCAGCCGAGGTGCGTGGTTATTACGATGAGCACGAGGAGGATTTCGAGCGCCCGGCCACGGCACGCGTCAACATGCTCAGCCTCGCCTTGCGTCCCACAAGCGTGGATACGGCAGCGGCGCTCTCGCGGGCGGACTCTCTGCGTCGGCGGATCGTGGACGGAGAGGACTTCGCCGACGTGGCGCGGGTGGCGTCCGCCGACTCGATATCGGCTGAGCGCGGTGGGGATGTCGGGCGCGTGACGCGCGAGAACCTGGACGCCTCGCTCGCCGAAGTCGCGTTCGCGCTCGACCTCGGCGCCGTGTCCGAGCCCGTCCAGTCACCGTTCGGCTACCACCTGCTCCAGGTGGATGATCGGACCGCGGACACGCTCTCGCTCCGCCAGATCTACGTGCCGATCGCGCCCTCGCCTGCGACCGAGGATTCAGTCTTCGGGCTGATGGACCAACTGGAGGACCTGGCGCTCCGGTCGGATCTCCTCACGGCTGCGGACTCGCTGGGGATCCCTGCCCGCAAGGACGTGACCCTGGCCGAGGGCGCCGACTTCGTACAGGGGGCCGGGGCCCTCGGGGTCGCACCCGAATGGGCGCTC
>JBDHAC010000044.1:5911-48195 GCA_039588275.1 Gemmatimonadota bacterium | reverse complement strand
GCCTGGCTACGCTACTACAATCTCACCCGGCGACACGCCGGGATCGGACGACGTACACCCTTCCAGCGTCTCGTCGAGCTCAGGGTGAATAACGTCCTTGCGACGCACACCTAGGGCTGGGGCTTCTTGGTCTTGACCACGATCGCGCCGGGGGGCGCCGAGCCCGACGCGCCCGGTTTGACCCCGCCCTGCCACGGCCGCTAAGATAGCATGGCCCCAGGCCCGTGGGGTCGGAGCGCGTGAACCCCGTGAGGACCGTGAAGGTAGCAGCGGTAAGCGTGTGAAGGTCGCCACGGTCCGCCTGGGGCTCTTTTTTTGTGGAGTTCTCCAGGACCCCGATCCGGGTGGAACGGAACGGGGACTGGCGTCAGCTAGCGACCCGCAGTCCCGGCACCCGACGACGTGTATCGCACAGCCCTAGCCAGAACGCACCGTCCTCGGAGCTTCGACGAGCTCGTGGGGCAGGACCACATCGGCCTCACGCTTCGTACCGCAGTCGAATCGGGTCGCGTCGCTCACGCGTACCTCTTCTGCGGCCCCCGCGGGGTCGGCAAGACCACCGCCGCACGCATCCTCGCCATGGCCCTCAACTGTCCGAATCGGGAGGGCGGGGAGCCGTGCGGGACGTGCGAGTCGTGCGAGCGGATCTGGGCAGGGCGCGCGTCGCTGGATGTCGTAGAGATCGACGCGGCGAGCCATAGAGGCGTGGAAGACGCTCGCGACCTCCGCGAGCGCGCCATGTACGCGCCGACCACCGACGAGCGATACAAGGTGTACATCGTCGACGAGGCGCACATGCTCACGCGGGATGCCTGGAACGCGCTCCTCAAGATCCTCGAGGAGCCGCCGCCCCGTGTGATATTCGCGTTCGCGACCACGGAGCCCCAAAAGATCGAGCGGGGTGCCGCCCCCGTGCTTTCGCGCTGCCAGCGGTTCGACTTCAGGCGTGTGTCCGTTCCCGACATCGTTTCACGGCTCGAGACAGTGCTCGAGCGGGAGGACGTTCGCGCGGATGAGGGTGCCCTGCTCTCGCTCGCGCGACGCGCGGACGGTGGTGTGCGGGATGCCCTCTCGCTTCTGGACCAGGTGCTGTCGTTCAGCGGAGACGAAGTTCTGCGCGACGATGTGCGCCGGATGTTGGGCCTCGTCGACGAGGACCGCTATCTGGAGTTCTTCGAGATCGTGAGAGCGGGGGACCGTGCGGCCGTGTTCGGCTTCGTACAGGCACTGCTCGACACGGGGCACGACCCCGCGGAGTTCATCCGCGGACTCGGGGATGCGCTGCGCGTCATGCTCGTGGTGCGTCTGGACCCCGAGTCCGGCGCCCTGGACATTCCACCCGAGTCGAGGGCCAGATTCACCGAGGCGGCGGCTCGATTCACGGCGCCCGACCTTCTCCGCTACCTGGTCGCGGTTAGCGATTTCGAGTCGGCCGGCACCCTACACCGCAGCTCGCAACATCGAATCCAGCTAGAGGTTCTCCTCCTTCGGATCGCCAGCATGGATAGCACGGTCGAGCTCGAAGAGCTTTTGGGTGCGGTGCGGGGATCAGGGGGAGCGGACCCCGCCCGGCTCGCCGGCTCGGCCCCGGCCGAGCCGCCCGCACCGACGAAGCCCCGTCCCCGCCCGCCCGCCCGGGACGAGCCGACGGCCGCGCCCCGACCCGGGCCCACGACCGCGCCACCACCAGCGACACCTCCGGCGGACTCCGAGGACGGGTTATCCACGCCGGGCGGCTCCAACGCGCTGCTGAGCGCATGGCAGACCGCCGTCGGTCGCTCGCGCGGCCTCGGCGGTCAGGCCATTGCCCTGCGTGGGGTCTCCGTGGAAGCGCTCGAGGGATCGACGCTGCGTCTCGTGATTCCGGCCGGGCTGTTCGACGACCTCAGTCGGTTGCTGAACGATCGCGACCGCTCGGCGGCGCTACGCGAGATCCTCGAGCAAGAGCTCCAGATCGATGCGGGTCGGCTCGAGTTGGAGATCGAGAAGACCGGTGGCTCACGACGGCTCACATCCGAAGAGGCGGCCGAGCAGCGGGTCTCGAGCTGGATGGACAGGGATCCCCGGCTCAGGGAGGCGGTAGAAGAGCTTGACCTGACGCTCAAGGAGTGATGGCGTGGAGAATATGGACAATCTGCAGCAGCTTTTTCAGCTGGGTCAGCAGATGCAGTCGAAGATGAACGACCTGCAGCGTCGCCTGGAGCAGGAGACTCTGACCGCCCAGAGCGGGGGCGGTATGGTCGAAGTCACGGCCGACGGGAAAGGGAATATTCGGAAGATCAAGCTCGATCCCGCCGTGGTCGATCCCGAGGATGTGGAGATGCTGGAAGACCTCATCCAGGCGGCGGCGTCGGAGGTCCAGCGTCGTGCGCGCGAGAAGCTCGAAGAGGAGATGAAACAGGCGACCGGGGGGCTTCCGCTCCAGGGACTCGGGGGTCTGTTCGGGGGCTGACCCGGCTGCGCATGAACGCAATCGATACCTTGGTGGGTGAGTTCGGTCGACTGCCGGGAATCGGCAGAAAAACTGCGCAACGCCTCACCTACTTCCTGCTCAAGACGTCACGGGAGGATGCCCGGCGACTCGCACGCGCGATCGAGCGCGTCGCGGCCGAGGTCGAAGTGTGTGCGACCTGCGGCAACCTCAGCGACCTGAATCCGTGCGAGTATTGCAGCAACGGTCGCCGCGACCAGAGGCAGGTGTGCGTGGTGGAGGAGGCCTCCGACATCGCCGCGATCGAAAAATCAGGTCGATACGCCGGGCTGTATCACGTCTTGGGAGGGCGATTGTCACCCCTGGACGGCGTCGGCCCGGACGACTTGAACATCAGGACCCTGCTGGAGCGTGTGAAGGACGGGCTCGAGGAGTTGATCATCGCGACGAACCCGAGTGTCGAGGGCGAAGCGACGGCAACGTACTTGCATCGACTCGTATCTTCGATGAGCGATGTGCGAGTGACGCGTCTGGCGCGGGGGCTGCCGGTCGGTGGTGACCTCGAGTACGCAGATGGTGTCACCATTGCGGAAGCATTCTCGGGACGGCGGGACATGTAGATGGCTATTCGGGTAGCGTACACGAAGGACGAGGGGCGCACGGACACCGCGCTCAAGATCGCGGGCGCGGCGCTCCTGGGAGCTGCCGCGGTGGTCGCGCTCGGGATCTTCCTGGCGCGGGATCAGATGGTGCGCCACCGGCGCGACCTCTTCAGTCCGCATCCACTTCGACGATTGGCCGCGCTCGGGTATCTTCGCTCGCACCCGCAAGCGGACGACGTTCCGCTCCTGCGAGATTATGTTGCATGGGAGGATCGCCCGTTGCTGCGCAAGCGCGCGGCCGGGATTCTGGCCGGTCTCGAGGAGAGCCTGACCGCAGCCGGGCGCGAGGGTGTCGAGGGGGCGTAGGTCGGAGCCCTGGCAGACCGCGGGAGCTCGTTCAAGCGCGGGAGCTCGTTTAGCGGTCCGCTGGACTAGTCGATAGATAACCGCCGGAGCGAGAGCGAGGTCGGTCACTTGCTCCGAGGGATTTCGACGTGAGGCTAAACCTTCCGAACGCGATCACGACGGCCCGAATCGGGGCAGCGCCGTTGGTTGCCGTGCTTCTCCTCCAGCCACGCCCCCTGTTCCGCCTGGCCGCCTTCGTTCTGTTCGTCCTGGCGGCAGTCTCCGACCTTTGGGACGGATACCTGGCGCGGAGGCGCGACCAGGTTACGCCGTTCGGGAAGATGTTCGATCCCATCGCGGACAAGCTTCTGTTGCTCGCCACACTGGTCCCGCTGTACGTGCTCACGACCAACCAACTGGAGCTGGCAGGGCTGCCCGTCTTCGGCGCGGTTCCGCTCTGGGTCGTGGTCATCCTCCTGGGCCGGGAGCTGCTCATCACGCTGTTGCGGCTCGCCGCGGCGCGGCGCGGCCGGGTAGTCGCCGCGCGCGGTCTTGGGAAGCGGAAGGCCGTCGCCCAGAACATCTTCATCGGGGCGGCCATTCTGTGGGTCTCTTTTCGAACCCCTGGGTCGCCGCGCGCCCATTCATGGATCTGGTTCTCGGAATTCCACGGCTGGTTCACCGCGGCATTCCTGACGGTCGCGCTCGTGCTGACCGTCCTCTCGGCAGCTTTCTATCTCGCGACGTTCTCGCGAATCTTCGCCAGCGAGTACTCGTAGTGGTGTCCGCGGAGTCCGCGGCGCGCTCGGTCGTGGACGGACTGCGTCGAGCGGGTGATATGCTGTCGGTCGCGGAGAGCTGCACCGGTGGTATGCTGGGAGCCGCCCTCACGGCAGTTCCCGGGGCGTCGGATGTGTTCTGGGGAGGCGTGATCAGCTACGATGACGCGGCCAAGGCCCGGTTCCTCGGCGTCCGGCAGGAAACACTCGCGGCGCACGGGGCCGTGTCGGAAGCCACAGCGCTCGAGATGGCGGAGGGAGTGCGCGCGAGATCGGATGTGACGTGGAGCCTCGCGATCACGGGGATCGCGGGTCCCGGCGGTGGAGCACCGGACAAACCCGTCGGCACGGTTTGGATCGCGCTGGCCGGTCCGCGCACAGGAGCTTATCGATACTCGTTCTCGGGGGATCGCGAAGCGGTACGCCGTGCGTCGGTTCTGACTGCGCTCGAGCTTCTGGGCGCGGCCCTGAGGGCGGCCGAGAAGGTGCGCGACCAGTAAGAGTTCGTTCAACAGGGAAGAGATGCAGGGACGCGTGTAATGAGAGATCGGAAGCGGAGAAGGGGACAGACACAGGGCGCGCGCGGGAACGATGAGTACGCCGCGGGTGGGGAGGCTCGCGATACCGCGGAGTCGGAGCGTATCGACCCCGAGTCGGGCGAGGCCGGAGCCGAAGCCGGGACGTCGACCGAGGATATCGCCGCTGCTGCGGCCGACACGGCGCACCTGGAAGAGGCCGAAGCGCCGCAGGACGAGCTGGTGGAAGAACCGGACCGGGCCCCTGCGGACGCGATCTCCGAACAGCTACGGGAAGAGCTGCGCGAACTGGAGGAGCTTCGCGATCGCCACCTGCGGCTAGCGGCCGAGTTCGACAACTACAAGCGCCGCACGCGCAAAGAGCTCCTGGAGGCGCGCGAGGCCGCGCAAGCCGCGTTGACGGCTCAGCTGCTGGACGCCCTGGACGATCTGACCCGCGTCGCGGACACACCTGCCGATTCAACCACGACCGAGGCGCTGCACGAAGGCGTCGCGCTCGTCGAACGCAAGCTCCTCAAGGCCCTCTCGGACGCCGGGATGGACATGATCGATCCGCTCGGAGAGCGCTTCGATCCGAACGTGCACGAGGCGTTGTTTGCTGCAGAGACCGATGATCCGGAGCAGGATGACCTCGTTTCGCAGGTTGTCGTGATCGGGTACAAGTTCGGCGATCGATTGCTCCGGCCGGCGCGCGTCGGCGTCTTCCAGTACGACCCGGACGTCCAGCCCGCGTAGCCGATGGCGACTCGCACAAAGGACTACTACAAGATCCTCGACGTCGCCGAGAACGCGACGGCCGACGAGATCAAGAAGGCCTACCGCAAACTGGCCAAGCAGTACCATCCGGATGCGAATCCCGGCAATCCCGCCGCTGCCGAGAAGTTCAAGGAGGTCTCCGAGGCGCACCGCGTGCTCTCGGACCCTGACAAGCGGACGAAGTACGACCAGCTGCGGAAGTACGGGGGGTTGGGGGCGTTCACCTCCAGGACCGCACGGCCCGGGACCGGTGAAGGGAAGGGGTTCCGGTTCGAGGATCTCTCCGACCTCGGCGGCCTGGGAGACATATTCAGCTCGATATTCGATTTCGGGAAACGCCCGTCGGCCAGGAAGGAAGGTCCTACTCGAGGGCGCAACGTCGAGTACCTCGTGGAGATCCCGCTCAAGACGGCGGCGCGCGGCGGCAAGGTCAGAGTGACGGTCCCGATCAGCGAGGAGTGCGCGACGTGCGACGGCTCGGGCGCCGCCCCCGGGACGGGGCTCCTGAACTGCAGCGAATGCTCCGGAAAGGGCGAGGTGACCTTCGGGCAGGGTGGATTCTCCGTGACCCGCCCGTGTCCCGCCTGTCTCGGGCGCGGCAAGGTGCCCGAGACGGCTTGCTCATCCTGCGGGGGCAACGGTCAGGTACGCACCAAGAAGAAGCTCAACGTCCGAGTCCCGCCCGGCGTCGAAACCGGCTCGAAGCTCCGGCTCACCGGGCAGGGAGAGCGAGGACCCCACGGGGGGCCGGCGGGTGATCTGATCATCAAGTTCCGCGTGAAAACGCATCGTTTCTTCACGCGCGAGGATCTGAACCTGGTGTGCGAGGTTCCGATCAACATCGCGCAGGCCATGCTCGGCTCGCGTCTGAAGGTGCGAACGATCGACGGCAAGAAGGTCATCCTGAAAGTACCGGCGGGGACGCAGAGCGGGACGATGTTTCGAGTTCGCGGCCACGGGATCGAGAAGGGCGAGAGCCGGGGGGACCAGCTCGTTCGAATCGTGGTGCAGACCCCCGAGCTCTCTGACGAAGGGCGGCAGGTCGTCGCGGATCTCGCGTCGAAGGAGGGACTCCGCTACTAGGGGGCTCTTCGCAGGCTCCTAGCGAATCACTCCCCCACCGACCACGACATCGTCTCGGTACAGCACGGCGCTCTGTCCGGGCGTGACCGCCGACTGCGGCAGGCGCAGCTCGAGCTCGAACGATTCGTCGGTGACGTCGCGCACGTGCGCATCCACGATCGGAGCGCCGTGCCGGATGCGCACGCCCAGCCCTTCTCCCGCCGTCGGTCGCTCGGCCAACCAGTTGGCGCCGATCGCCCGGACCCATCCGCTCGCGAGCGAGTCGCGCGGTCCGATCACGACGGTCTTCGCTTCCGGATGGATCTCGATCACATACATCGGCTCCGCGAAGCCCCCGGGCAGGCCTTTTCGCTGCCCGACCGTGAAGTGTGCGTACCCGGGGTGCTCGCCGACCTCGGTGCCGTCCTCGAGCAGTATGGATCCTGTGAGGAAGGCGGGGTGCTGCTCGTCCAGGTACCGTCTCAGCGTGCCCGCGTAGTCGTCATCGGGGACGAAGCAGATCTCGAACGACTCGGGCTTCTCGGCCGTGTCCAGGTCCAGGGACCTCGCCGTCGCGCGCACTTCGGGCTTCACGAGATCGCCGACCGGGAGCAGGAGGCGCTCGAGCACCGCGGCGGGGATGCCCCACAGAAAGTACGTCTGGTCCTTACGATCGTCCTCGGCTCGGCACAGCCGTGTCCCGGTAGGTCCATGGCGGATGCGGGCGTAATGACCGGTGGCGACCAGCTCACACCCGAGCTCGTCGGCTCGCCGGACGAGATCGCGGAACTTGGTGAAACTGTTGCATCGGACGCACGGAATCGGAGTTCGCCCGGCCGCGTATTCGCGGACGAAGTCATCGATCACGTCGCGCGTGAAAGCCTCCTCGACGTCGTACACGAAATGCGGGATGTCGAGTTGGGCCGCGACGGATTTCGCGTCCGCGATCCCCTCGAGGCCACAGCATGTCCGGCGCGGTCCCTCGAGCCCGGTGTAGCAAAAGGTCTTCAAGGTGACCCCGATCACGCGGTACCCCCGGTCCCGCAGAATCGCGGCGGTAAGCGAAGAGTCGACCCCGCCGGACATGGCGACGAGGACGGTCTCGTCGGTGGCGCGCTCGACCACCCGCGACTCGAGTCGCTCCAACCCCGTGGAGGCCACGCTTCTACAGCGCTCCCCGGCGGCCTACGCTAGACGCCCAGCGCGAGGACGCGGGTCGCGACCCGCGCGAGTGTCTCCGCGGCTCGATCCACCTCCTCGACCGTCGTACCGGGACCGAAGCTGAACCGCACCGTCGCATACCGATCCCCACCCTCCACGCCCATGGCCTCGAGCACGGTCGATCCGACCTCGGTCTCGCTGCTACACGCGGACCCGCCCGAGACCGCGATCCCCTCGAGGTCGAGGGAAACGCGGACCGCGCCCGAGTCGCAATCCGGGATGCCGACGCTCACGACATTCGGCAGCCGCTCGGGGGCCCCTCCCCCGTGGATGACGGCGCCCGGCACCTCTTCCAGCAGGCGCGCCTCGAGGTGGTCGCGCAGTTGTTGCCAGCCCGCGGCGCGCTCTTCTCGTCCTTCGATCGCCAATCGAGCCGCTTCCGCGAACCCGGTGGCGAGGAGCGGGTTCTGGGTGCCCGGCCATACCGATCGCTCCTGCTCGCCGCCATACAGCAGGGGCTCGAGCCGATGTCCTCTTCGACAGTAAAGCAACCCGATGCCGACGGGTCCTCCAAGCTTGTGGGCGGTCGCCGTCAGGAAATCTGCCGGAACCTCCGCCAGGGAAACGGCGGCCTTGCCCACAGCCTGGACGGCGTCGGTATGAAACCGCGCTCCGTGACTGTGGGCGAGCTCGGCGAACGCGCGCACGGGCTGTATCGTGCCCACCTCGTTGTTGGCCCACATGACTGACACCAGCGCCGGGGCGCCGCCGGCTTCCTCCAGGGCGCCCGCGAGCCAATCCGGATCGGCGGTCCCGTCACCGTCGACGGGGATATGAGCCACCCTGGCACCCTCTCCCTCGGCCACCTGGGCCGCCTTCAGACCCGCTTTGTGCTCGACCGCCGTGAGAAAGATCCGGGGTGACTCACCCCTGTGCCTGCGAGCGAAGCCAAGGATCGCGAGGTTGTTGGAGGGGGTGCCGCCGGCCGTGAAGTAGAGCTCCGTGCGGTCGCACTCGAGGAGTCCCGCCAACCCGTCGCGCGCGGTCTCGAGGCACCTGTGCGCACCCCGTCCGAAAGCGTGCGGGCTCGCGGGATTGAAGCAATGCTCGAGCTCCGCCTCCATCGCTCTCCACACCTCGGGGCGCAGGGGCGACGTAGCCGCGTGATCCAGATAAATACGATCAGAAAGTGCGCTCACCAGTCAAACACATCAGGAGTCGGGGGCTCGTCATCCGGCGACCTGCTACCGGTGTTGGAGAGAGGAGCCGTGACCGTGCGCGGGTGGCACGCGGCTTCCTCCCCTGCGGCGATCCGAATACCTTTTGATTGCGTCGTATTGAAACCTTTCGCCGGCATGCCCGCAACCTGGATACCCCGGACCGACATGGTGCGATTCGCCACCCAAGCCAAACCTCTTCCCCCCGGTGGGGCCGAAGTCTTCCGGACCACCGTGCACGGCCTTCCGTTCGGCGATCGAGCCCGACACCTGAAGCGCGTGCGCGCCGCCCAGGAGCTCGTGCTCATCCCCGACCCGGCCGGCCCGTCTCCGAACCACGTATGGGTACACCTGAAGGCGGGGGAGCCCCTGGGGCACCTGCCCGAAGAGATCAGCCGCTGGCTGGCTCCCTGGATGCGGCGCGGTGGAAGGGCCCGGGCGCGAGTGCTCCGGGTGGGTGACGAGACCGTTCCGAGCTGGAAGCGACTTCTGGTCGAGGTGACCTGCACGAGCTGAGTCGGACGGCGCTCCCTACATCGACTGGACCGACAGGCGAACGACATCCTCCACGGCCATGGTCTCGTCCGAGTAGAATGGCTCTCCGTAAGCCTCACGGATCAGCGAACCGTAGTGGCGACTCTGCGTCTCGACGAGCTCGAACAGCGGTTGTCCGGTGGGAAAGATCTCGCCGGCCGAATGGGCGCCCTCGAATTGGGAGGCGTAGCAGCGGATCGCCTCCATCTTGCGCTGGAACTGCTCCCCGGTGAGCGGGACGACGAACGTCGGCTTCACCGGGTCCTCCCTGTAGCTGAGCGCGTAGAGGATCTTGTACGGTCGGTGTGCGGGCGCGCCGTCTGCCAGACCATCACCGTACGCCCCCAGACCCGCCAGGAAGCACGCGTCCCGCCCGAGCTCCGACGCGATCCGGTGATCCGGGTGCCGTCCGCGCGGAAATGGCAAGATGACGACCCGCGGACGAAGGCGTCGGATCGCGGAGACCAGAACTCGCCGGTTCTCGTCCGTGTTGTGGAGGTGCGCATCGGGCAACGCGGCGTTCTCGCGTACGGCGAGCCCGAGAACCACCGAAGCGCACGAGGCTTCGCGGGCCCTGATCTCGGGTGAGCCCCGAGTCGCCATCTCCCCCCGCGCCAGATCCAGCACACCCGTCCGGTACCCGCTCTCGGCGGAACGGGCGAGGGTACCGCCGCACGTCAGCTCCGCGTCGTCGGGGTGGGCGGCGATGGCCAGGAGATCCAAGGGAGGCTCCGGACCGGTCACTCGTGGTGCAGTGCGACCACGGGCTCGAGGCGGGCCGCGCGGGAGGCGGGGTACAACCCGAACCCGATCCCCGTGAGCGCTGACGCGGCCAGGGCCGCGATGATCGACCATACGGGCACTTCCGCCGGGACGGGCGAGAAGGCGTTGAGCGAATACACGATCGCGCCGCCGAGGAGCATTCCGGCCGCGCCACCGATGAGCGTGAGCGTCGCCGCCTCCACGAGGAACTGCCACAGGATGTCGCGCCGGCGAGCGCCCATCGACTTGCGAAGCCCGATCTCTCGCGTGCGCTCGGTGACGGAGATCATCATGATCCCGATGACCCCCACGCCCCCGACCATCAGACCCACGCTCGAGAGCGCGACCATGACCGAGAACAGGACCGAGGTGAGGTTGTTCCACAGGTTCACGATCTGATCCTGGCCCACGATCGCGAAGTCGTCCTCCTCGCCGGGGGCGAGACGGCGGAGCTGCCGCATCCTCGCGTGCACGACATCCTTCGCCAGCTCCAGATCGGCCCCGGGCTCGGGTCGCACCACGAACGCGACCATCCGGTCCCACACGCGGATGTGCTTGTCCGACGTCCAAAACGGGATCCACACGTAGTGGGAGGCCAACCCGGCGAACAGGTTGGCGGGCGGCTGATAGATGCCGATCACCTGGAAGATCGTCCCGTCGCCCCGGTAGGAGCCGATCCGGATCCGGCGCCCCAGCGGGTCGAGGTTCCCGAACAGGTCGAAGGCGGTCGCCGAGTCGATGACTGCGAGCTCACCCCGTACAGCGAGATCTCGACGTCGGTCGATCCCCAGGTCGCCTCGTACCCGCCCTGCTGCTGGAGGTCGGAGTACGCGGACGCGCTCTGGATGCCCGGCAGGCGGCTCAGGTCCCGCACCCAGATCGGATCCAGGGGGTCGTTCCGGAAGAAGTCCGGCTCCTCCTCATCCAGGCCGGTTCCCGCCTGAACCGTCGAGAAGTCGTAGTGCGCCACGTAGAACGTGCTGTAGCCGCGTCCCGAGATCAGCTCGGAGAAACTCTCGTTCACCCCCGTGATCACCGCCGCCATCACCATGACGACCAACACACCGATCGTGACCCCGAGAATCGTGAGCCCGCTGCGCACCTTGTTGGAGCGCAGCGAATCGAACGCTACGGCGATCCCTTCGATGGCCGTGGCGAAGAAGCCCATCCCTATCTTCCCGCTGGGAATCATCGGTCTACCACCTTCCCCCGTAGCTCACTCGTACCGCAACGCCTCGATCGGGTCGAGACGCGCGGCGCGGTACGCGGGATACATGCCCGAGGCGACGCCCACGATCAACCCGAGCGCGAGCGCGAGGAAGAGCGAGAACCCTGAGACGGAGGCCGGAAGCGGGGTGAGCGATTCCACGAGCCGGGCGAGTCCCAGTCCGACCGCGATCCCCACGGCGGCACCCAAGATCGAAAGCGTCGAAGCCTCGGTTAGGAACTGGAACAGGATGTCCCGCCGGCGTGCGCCGAGCGATTTGCGCAGGCCGATCTCGCGCGTCCGGTCGGTCACCGAGAGGAGCATGATGTTCATGATCACGATCCCGCCCACGACGAGCGACACGGATACCAGACCCGGAATCGCGGTCATCAGGATCCGGTTGATCGTGTTCCAGGCGCTGAGCAGATCGTTCGAGGTCTGGATCCAGAAGTTGTTGTCTTCTCCCGGGCGAAGCTGCCGGTCTGCCCGCAGCGCGCCCTCCACTTCCGCGATCGTGGGCTCGATCTCCGCCGCAGTGTTCACCTTGACGAGGATCTCCTCCACCTCCTCGCGACGTTGGGCCATGGTCTGGTTGTACGTGGAGAAGGGGATCAGCACGGACGCATCGCGGATGTTCCCGATGAAGCCGCCCTGCTTCTCGAACACGCCCACGATCGTGAACTGCTGACCGCGAAAGCGGATGGGCTTGTCGAGCGGCGACGTGGTCGGGAAGAGCCGTTCGGCGATCGCGGAGCCGATGACCGCCACCTTGAGGGCGCGGCGCTCGTCGAGCGGCGTCAGCCCGCGCCCGCTGTCGACCTTCCAGCCCTGGATCGTCTGGTACTCCCCCGATCCGCCGATCAGGCGGACGTTTGGGCGGCGCTCTCCTCCGGAGCGGACCTCGCTCAGGAAGCGATCGGACATGTAGGCGAACTGCTTGGCGTTCGGGGTGGCCGCGCGCACCACCTCCACATCGTGCAGGACGAGCTCGGGGTTACGGGCCTCGCGGCGCCTTCGCTCCGCCGACTGCGGTCCGGTGTTGACCTGATTGCGCTGGACCACGGTGAAGGTGTTGACGCCGAAGATCGATCCCGCGAAGTCCTCGCGCACGTAACGGTTCATCCCCTCCACGATCGTGATCACCGCAATCAGGAAGGTGATGCCGATGATGACGCCGACCAAGCTGAAGAAGGACTTCAGCTTGTGCGTCCACACCTGCGTGAGTGCGAGCCTGATCCCTTCCCAGAAGCGCATCGCGAGAGACCCTCGACCTCGGCCGGCCCGCTAAATACCCGCGGTCGCCGGCGCCTTGACGTGCTGGGCGGAGATCATCCCATCCACAAGGGTGATCTCGCGGTGCGAATGTGCGGCGATGTCGGCCTCGTGCGTCACCATGATGATCGTCTGGCCCGAAGCATGGAGGGCGTCGAAGACGCCCATGATCTCCTGGGATGTGCTCGAGTCGAGGTTCCCCGTCGGCTCGTCGGCCAGGAGGATGGAAGGGTCGTTCACCAGCGCGCGCGCGATCGCCACGCGTTGCCTCTGCCCCCCCGACAGCTCGTTCGGCTTGTGGTTCATGCGATCGGCGAGCGCGACCTTCTCCAATGCCCCCGCCGCACGACGTTGGCGCTCCTTCGCCGAGACACCGGCGTAGATGAGGGGCAGCTCGACGTTGTGAAGAGCCGTCGCGCGCGGCAGCAGATTGAAGGTCTGGAAGACGAATCCGATCTCCCGGTTTCGAATCCGCGCCAGCTCGTCGTCGTCGAGGTCCTGAACGGCCTGGCCGTTCAAGACGTACTCACCCGAGGTCGGGGTATCGAGACAGCCGATCAGGTTCATCAGGGTCGACTTCCCCGAGCCGGAGGGCCCCATGATCGCCACGTACTCGTTGCTCTCGATCTTGAGATCGACCCCACGAAGCGCGCGGATTGTCTCGGCACCCATCACGTAATTGGCTGACCGTTCGTCGTCATCGTCCTCTATTTGCTCGTGTGTGTGGCCCTCGGGCTCGTCGACGAGATCATGAATCATCCCCTTCCTCCTCGGCGGTCGAGGTCGAGTCGGCCGCCCTCACGGCTCGTCTCCAGCGCCCGTGCCAGAGCCCTCTTGAGCCACCTCGCGGACCCAGCCCTGGATCCCTCGCTCTCTACGGAGCCGAAGCAGGATATCCTCCACTTCGGCACGCGTCGTATACGGGCCGACCATCACCCGATACCAGAGCTCATTCGCTTCGTCGCGGCGGGGCACCACCAGGGTGGGATAACCATCATCTTCGAGAGCCTCGCTGAGATTCCGAACGCTGCCGACTTGTTGCGAGGACGCCGCGATGGCGTACAAGCCGGGTGGGACCGAGACGACGAGAGTGGCCGCCTCGACTTCTGCCGCGTCGACCTGCGGCGCTTCAGCCCCTGCTCCCACGGCTGCCTCGCCACCCCTCGGTCGTGCTTCCGCCTCCGCCAGCGCGAGCGTCTCCGGCTCGTCACCCAGCCTCCCCTCGGCGCTCGAGGTCGAGTCTGCCTCCTCAGACCGGGTCACGTCGATGCGCGACCCGTCTTCCAGCTCCCGGATCGCCTGGAAAGAGCCTGAAACCACGACCAACCCCTCTTCGAGCCCGCTCAGCACCTCGAAGTAGCTCTCGCCGGCGATCCCCACCTCCACCGGGCGGAAGCGGGCGCGATCCCCATCTACGACGAACACTCCCTCGACGTCCCGGCTCGTGTCGAGCGCCTCCTCGGGCGGCACGTTCTCGCTGGGAACCTGCTCGATATCGTCGGCGTCCATCAGCGTGAGCGCTGCGATCGGAATCGCGAGCACGTTCTCCCGGGTGGCCGTGATCACATCGGCGGTTGCCGAAAGGTCGGGCCGTACGGCTTCGGGAGGATCATCGAGCGTGATACGAACCTCGAAGTCGATCGCCTGGTTGGACCCCGCCGAGGTCAGGTTCGTGCGCGGGATGATCGAGCTGTTCCCGATCTTCGTCACCCGTCCCGAGAACCTCTGGTTCGGGAAGGCATCGATCTCGACCGACGCCGAGTCCCCCACCTGGATGTCGGGGATGTCGGTCTCGTCCACCTCGATCACCGCTTCCATGGTCGACAGGTCGGCAACGGTGAGCAGGAGGCTGCCCGGATTGTTCATCGTACCGACGATAGCCGTCTCCCCGCGCTCTACGTTGAGCCGCGTGACCCGGCCGCTCATCGGGGCCCGAATGACGGTCTTGGCCAGCTGGTCCTGAGCTTGCGCGAGGCGCGCCTGTGCCTGCTGCACGGAATGCTCCGCCGCCCTCCACAGCGCCTCCTGCACATCGGCCTGAGTGACTGCCTGCTCGACCTCCGTGTCCGTGATGAGGTCCGGGGCTCGCTCTTTGAGCGCCACGTAACGCTCCGCGTCGCGTTGTGCCTGGATATACGAGGCCCGCATCTGAGCCTCCGTGGCGCGCGCCTGCGACAGACCGGCCAGGGCCTGGTTGACCGCGGCCTGGTACTGGGCCTGGTCGATCATGAGGAGCAGATCGCCTTCGGAGACGTCCTGTCCCTCCTCGACCGGGAGCTGGACGATCCGCCCGGCGACGTCCGTCGTGATGTCGACCGACGTCTCCGGCTCGATATGTCCGGTCGCCGAGACCCGCGCGACGAGGTCACGCGTCGTGACCTCCTCCGCGCGCACGTCGACCGCGCCCCCGCTGTCCGAGCGAAGCGCGTTGGCCGCCATCAGGCCGAGCACCACGACGACGCCCAGCCCGATCCATACCTTCCGTTTACGCGTCATCAGTCCACACGAACCCTGTGAGAAGTGGCCGGATCCACCCCGAATCCGACCCGCTTTTCGTTACGATCGAAGACGTTGGGCGGTTTCACCGGAGCGGGCCGGAGAAAGCCGCCGCCGACCGTGCTTCCGGTCGAGAGCACGGCCACGGGCGCGACCGTTTGAACCCCGGTCGCGACGGTTGGAGTCCCCTCGTCGCATACGACCCGGTCGCGCGCAGTGCTACATACCCGGCAGTGGCGGCAAGTGCCCTCGCTGCGGCGGGCTGCCGGACTCTTCGTGTGAGCCGCCTAGCGGCCCCCGCCCAGGGCGGCGAGGATCGCCGCCAGCAGGACGTAGAGCGCGACGAGCAGGACGGTCGCAGACCCCGCCGATCGCTTTGGGTAGATCCGACTTACCGCGATGCCGAGTACCGCCGCGGTCCACAAGCTGAAGACGTTTATACCCCGGAGCAGGCGGAACAAAAAGCCCTCCTCGAGACCGGGGATGAGGAGGTGGAGCGACAGCGTCGTCATCTCGCCTCGCGCCAGGATCAGGGCGAGCACCAACAAGCCTCCGACCGTGTAGATCGCGAACGCGTGCGTGGTCGCGCTGAATAGCTGCTTGAACGTCCCCTCGCCACCGAGGATGACGTTGTAGACGAGGATCAGGATGCCGGCGATGATCGCGATCGTGAGCGGCGTCCCCACCAGGGCGAGAGTGCGTCCCCACACTCTCGCGATGGAGACGGCTTGATCGACCTGCGCCTGCTCCGCGCCCGCCGGCATGTTCGCCTGGACCAATTCCCGCATCACCTCCTCGGGAACCAGGAAGCTCGAGACGACGCTCACGAGCACGAGCACGAGCATCATCCCGATCCAGGCGGGCACCTCCTTGAGGCTGTCGAACAGCGCGGCCGGCGAGACGAATACCTGTACGATTCGGGCCGGTAGATTGGGGAGCGAGGCGGCTTCGGCGCTCCCTGCTTCGGTCGTGGGGTCGGACGACGGTGCGTCGGTCATGGTTCTCGCCTCGCTGTTGCGTGACCGGGTGGCGGAACTGAACCACCCAAGTTGGCGCAAAAGGATGCGCTCGGGAAGGATAGCTTGCCGGGTCGGATCAGCCCTCGTCTGGAAGGCGCGTCGCCACGAGTCGGCGGCCGGGGTCCACGACCCTGAGCAGACGGCCCTCGGCGTCAATCCACACGCTGCGCACCTGGCCGTCGACCTCGATATCGAACCGGGTAGCCGCCACATCCTCGGCTCCGATCCTGATCCGGTCCGACTGTCTGGCTCTCAGGACGCCCTCGACCCTGGAGCTCCGTGACGGAATGATGACCGCCAGGCGGCGGCCGGTCTGCGCATCGCGCAGCCGGTGCGCCAGAAGCAGGTAATGATGCGCTACGCCGTCTTCGAGCACCGCTGCACCACCCGGCGTGGCAAACTCTTTCCAGCGCTCACCCTGGTCGGAGTTCACGTGCAGACGTAGCCGGCTTCCGGTCCACTCGCCGTCGACGCTCAGCGCCCGGGGCTCGCCGCGCAGCCTGTACTGGATCGGACGCAGGTCGGCGTCGGAGCGGAAGCGGACATCCAGCGATTGCTGGCCGCCGCCGTTCTCGCGCGTGACGAGCGCGAACGCGTCCACGGTGGTCTGCTCGCGCCAGACCCGAAAGCTCTCGGTCCCGACTCGCCGCCCATCGACCTCGATTGCGAGCCGCCCGGTATCCAGTTGCTGGGCCGGCAGATTGCCAGGAGCCGCTGCCAATCCGCCGGCGACCGCCGCACCAACCACAGCCAACGGCAGGCTCGCATCGCGGAGCCGGATGTGCAGGATCGGTCGCTCAGCCCGCTGATTCGACGGCGTCCTCGGCGAACAAGCGGTCGCCGATGTACGCGACCAGGTAGTCATAGATCCGCCTTCCTTTCTCGGCCGCCCCGGCGGTCGGTCTGCCTACTACCCCGGCAGATCCCCGAAGTGGCACCGGCTCGGATCCGTTCAGAAGCCGATCCAAGACTCTCGCATCCACGACTTCGTCACAGGCCAGCTCGTGACGTACGAGGGACGGTTCCAGGTAGAGCATGAGCGAAGTCTCGACTTCGCCGGCCCGCTCCGGGGACATCCCCGGCCCGAGGACGGGTGAGAGGTCGACGACGTTGATGTCCACGGCGCGTATGCGCGCGCGGGCCGAGATGGCGCTGACCAGGGCTCCATAATGAGAGCCGTAACCGTGCGACGTGAGGAGAGTGAATTCCCGAACCCCGTGCTGCTCCCAATCGGCGATCAACTCGTTCAGAACCCGGTGGAGCGTCTTCGTGCTCAATCCGGCCGTTCCGGCGTAGGCCTTGTCACGGCTGCTTACCGTACCGAACGACAGCGTGGGGCCGAGCAGCACCGTGTGGCGCGCGGCGATCCCCTCCGAGATCGCTGTCGTGATGATCCCGTCGGTCCCCACGGGAAGGTGGGGGCCGTGTTGGACGCAGGATCCAACCGGGAGGATCATGCGTGGGTCGCGCCGAAGCCACGCGGCCGCCTCGGCCCATGGTAGCTCGGCCAACCTGGTACACGCGTGACGATCCACCGTCGATTCCACCTCGATGCGCGGCGACCCGATCGGGGTTCCTTGCGGCCCGCGAGACCTGCCTCACTCGCCCGCCAGCGAGACTCGCCGCCGGTCTCCACCCCCGCAAGCCTGCATCGAGTTGAGTCGTCGATGACAGAGGCGCTGTTGTGTAGGTGCGTGACAGGGCGGCGGGTCGGATGCCCGCGTCTCGGCGGGCATCGGTCGGAGCGCAGCCAGGCGGGAGAGGTGGATGGTCGAGACGGTCGCATCGGCCGCTGTGATGGGTTTGGATGTCCAGCGTGTTCGCGTCGAGGTGTCGATCACACGCGGAACACCGCTCATACAAATCGTCGGGCTGGCCCAAAGCGCCGTACGCGAGGGACGTGAGCGCATTCGGGCTGCCGCGTGTCAGTTGGGGCTGCACGTCCCGGGGCTGCGCATCACCGTGAACTTGGCCCCGGCCGGGCTCCCGAAGCACGGCGCCGCCTTCGATCTGCCGATGATGATCGGAATTCTGGCCGCGGCCGGTGATCTCCCGGCCGAGCGCGTCCGCCGGTACGCACTGGTCGGGGAGCTCGGGCTGGATGGCTGTCTGCGCTCGATCCGCGGCGCGTTACCGATCGCGCTCCACGCGGCGCGGCACGGCGACGTGCGGGGTCTGATCCTGCCGCTCGCCAACCTGCGGGAGACCCGCCCCGCGGCGGCAATCGACGTTCGGGGCGCTTCGTCACTCGGCGAGGTTATCGACTTCATGCGCGGGGGCGACGGCCTGCCCCACGCGACGGACCTCCCACCGCACTCTTCGCGGGCGGCGATCGAGCCCGATCGGGATCTACGTTCTGTCGCCGGTCAGGAGGCCGCCAAGCGCGCGCTGGAGGTGGCGGCCGCGGGGGGACACAACCTGCTCCTCAAGGGGGTGCCCGGAGCCGGGAAGACGACGCTCGCGCGGTGTCTGTCCGGCCTCCTACCTCCCATGAGTCTCGAAGAGGCCGTCGAGGTGACCGCGATTCACAGCGTCGCCGGACGGCTCCCGGACGGTGCGGGTCTGCTGGAGCGTCGTCCGTTCCGAGCGCCGCACCACACCATCAGCAACGTCGGTTTGATCGGCGGTGGGGCCCTGCCGAGACCCGGCGAGATCTCGCTGGCTCATAGGGGCGTGCTGTTCCTGGACGAGTTGCCGGAGTTCGGGCGTGCGGCCCTGGAGGCGCTCCGGCAGCCACTCGAGGAGGGGGTCGTTCACGTTGCGCGGGCGAGCGCTCGCGCCACGTTCCCGGCGCGGTTCACGCTCGTCGCAGCCATGAACCCCTGCCCCTGCGGGCATCGCGGCGCCCCGGACGATCGCTGCGCCTGTCCACCCGCGAGCGTGTCCCGGTACACACAGCGGATCAGCGGTCCGCTTCTGGATCGGATCGATCTCCACCTCGACGTATCCGCGGTGGCCTGGAGAGACCTGGCCGAGGGCCGGCGAGGCGAAGCGAGCGGCGCGGTGAGACAACGCGTCCTCAAAGCTCGAGCCCGTGCGGCGAAGCGCTGCGGCGGGCCGGAATCGACGGTCCGCTGCAACGCCGATCTGGGTCCCGGCGAGATCGAGACGCACTGTGTGCCGGGTCGAGAGGGAACCGCGCTGCTTCGTTCGGCCACGGAAAGACTGGGGCTCAGCGCGCGCGGCTACTTTCGCGCACTGCGCGTCGCGCGGACGATCGCCGACCTCGCCGGGAGCGACGGTATCCTCCCGGACCACGTGGCGGAAGCGCTCCGCTATCGCGCCCTGGATCGGGACCAGCGCTAGCAGAGCGACCGGGTGTTCTTCGCGACCTGCCCGGCCCAGCGCCGAGGGCTAGGAGCCCGCTCCGCTACGCGGCTCGACCCGCGGTGGGCCCGACGCTACATCTGATGCAGTTCGGGCTCGAGCCCGACCGCTGACAGACCCGGGACCGGAGGTCAACGTGGGGTCGATCCGTCTCGATTTCGAGGGGAGCTCGGGCGAGCGTCTAGCCGCTCGTCTCGATATGCCCGTCGACGGCGCGCCGCTCGCTTACGCGCTGTTCGCGCACTGTTTCACGTGCTCGAAGAACCTGAACGCGGTCGTCAACATCGCCCGCGCTCTCAACCAGGCTCGAATCGCCGTGCTGCGGTTCGACTTCACGGGTTTGGGGGAGAGCGAAGGCGAGTTCGCCGATACGAACTTCTCATCCAACGTGGCCGATCTGGTCGCCGCGGCACGATACCTGGGCGAGGCGTACGAGGCTCCGAGCGTCCTGATCGGACATTCGCTCGGCGGTGCGGCCGTACTGCGTGCCGCTAGCGAGATGTCCGGCGTCCGGGCCGTCGCGACGATCGGCGCGCCGGCGGACCCCGGTCACGTCGCGCATCTGATCGCCTCGTCCCGCGAAGAGATCGAGGCGCGCGGCGAAGCGGAGGTCGAGATCGCGGGGCGCAGATTCAGGATTCGCAAGCAATTTCTGGACGACCTCGAGGCCGCCCGGATGGAGGTGGCAATCGCCGGGTTGGGGCGAGCGCTCCTCATCTTCCATTCCCCGGTGGACACGATCGTGGGCATCGAGAACGCGGAGCGGATCTACAAGTCGGCCCGGCACCCCAAGAGCTTCATCTCGCTCGACAGGGCCGACCATCTGCTGCGTGACTCCCGGGACTCGCTCTACGTGGGTGCGGTGCTGGCGGCTTGGGCTGCCAAATACATCGAGTCTGACGCGGACGTGGAAGCGGAAGCGGCCGGTCGAGAGAAGGGGGTCATCGTACGCACCGGCGCGCATGGATATCGAACCGAGATCCTGGCCGGCGGCCACGCGCTCGTGGCCGATGAGCCCGTCTCGGCGGGTGGCACCGACACCGGACCCGGTCCCTACCGTCTGCTGTTGGCCGCGCTCGGGGCGTGCACATCGATCACGTTGCGCATGTACGCGGACCGAAAGGAGTGGCCGCTGGGGGGGATTCAGGTGGCGTTGCGCCACCAAAAGGTGCCCGCGGACCCGAGTGCATCCGGCTCGGGGGGCGGGGTCGTGGACGAGATCCGGCAGCGTGTCGACCTCGAGGGACCTCTCGATGAAGCACAGCTGGAGCGGTTGTTCGAGATCGCGGGCAGGTGCCGGGTTCACCGCACGCTGGAGCGCGGCTCCCGTATCATGACGGTCGCCTCGAACGGCCCCGGTTCCTGGTGAGGTATCCGTGATGCTCCGTCGCTCGACGTCGGCCTCTTCCGCGGTGGCGGGCCGGGAGCGCCTGCTCTACGCCTGCGTCCGCGGGTCGAGCTCCGAGAAGAACACCGGAGGTTGCCCGCCGGAGCCGAGGGGGTCGTCTCCGCGAGCGAGCGCGAGGAAGTTGGCCAACAATCGGTGCCCCCCATCCGTAAGGAGGGCCTCGGGGTGAAACTGCACCCCCCAGACACGGTGCTCGGCGTGCTGGAAGGCCATGATCTCCCCGACTTCGGTTACCGCGGTTATCTCCAGGCCCTGGCCGGGCTCCTCCGGATCCACGATGAGAGAGTGATAGCGCGTCACCCGGAGCGGGCTCTTCAACCCGGCAAACAGACCCGAGCCGGAATGCTCCACCAGCGACAGACGCCCGTGCATAGGCTGGCGAGCCCTCGTCACTTTGCCCCCGTACGCTTCAGCGATGCACTGGTGGCCCAGGCAGACGCCGAGAATCGGGACCCGGGCTCCGGCCGACCGGATCAGCTCGACCGAGACGCCCGCCTCTGCCGGTGTGCATGGCCCCGGCGAGATGACGATCGCCGTAGACGCGCCTCGCTCCAGCTCGGGGACGGTCGTCTCATCGTTCCGCACTACTTCGACCGTCTCGCCCAGTTCCTCGAGGTAGCGAGCCAGGTTGAACACGAAGGAGTCGTAGTTGTCGATCAGAACGATCACGTCCGCTCGCTCGCCAGGTCGGTGCCGGCCCGCGCTCCGCGACCGCGCGCGCGCCCGGAAGCGTACCGTCCGGGAGTGTCCGCGGCGAGTCCGAATCCGCAGGCGAGGTGGATCTGGGGACCGCGGGCGGCTTCAGCACAGCCGGCCCGCCCGACATGAGTGACCACGCACGCCTCTTCATCGCGATTCGGTTTCCCGAGGCGGTACGTACCGCGTTGTGGGACGCGTGCGCCCCCCTGCGTGAGGCCAGTGACTCGGTTCGTTGGACGCCCGCGGGGCAGCTGCACATCACGCTTCGCTTTATCGGCAACGTGCCCACCCGATCCATCGGAACGCTCGCTCAGCGTCTCCGGGAGGCGGCCGCCGGCAGTCGGCCATTCACGCTGTCGCTGGGAGGTGTAGGCGCGTTCCCGTCGCTTCGCCGGCCCCGTGTCCTGTGGATGGGGGCCGAGTCCGGCCCGGAGTTGTCGGCGCTGCACGCCGCGGTGGAGGCGGCCCTGAAGGACTGCGGCTTCGAGCCGGAGGACCGGCGGTTCAGGCCGCACGTGACGCTTGGCCGAACCAGACGTGGGGCGCGCCGGGGGGCCACGGCTCCAGTAGAGACGGCGGAGGTGGCCAGGGTTGCAGCCGCCGTGGACTTCAGCTCCGAGCTCGAAGTGCGCCACCTCTATCTGATGAAGAGCCGCTTGAGCCCGACCGGCGCGGAGCATACGGTTGCCGGTGAGTACCCGCTCGAAGGGGAAGGTCGCTGACGCGCTCCTCCGCGACCGGCCGGAACCTGTCTCGCCGCCGGGATCGTGATAGCTTGCATCCTCATTCGCCATCGAAGGCGAACGGCTCCGGTCCTGACGAGGCGTTCCCAGGTGGCACCGAACGGTGGTTGACAGATGATCAGAAGTTTCTTCGCGTGGATAGGCTGTTTGACGTTCGTCGTGGTCCTCGCTCTGGTGGGGTGGTTCTTCCGAGAAGACATCCAGGCCTGGTTGACCCAGGGTGACGAGATCGTGATGTCGGAGCCGAGCCCGGAGCTCGCCATCAGCGCCGAGGAAAAGCTCGAAGCGATCGCGGGCGGAACCGCGCGCGGTGATGTGCGCCTCAGCGAGATGGAGCTCCAGAGCTACGTGCAATACCGGCTAGCGCAGCAGCTCCCGGCCGGCGTCACGAATCCGGCGGTGGATCTCCTGGACTCGACCGTCGCCATGAGCGCCGCGCTCGACTTCACGAGACTCGAAGTTGCCCCCGACGCGGTGGAGATGCTGAGACGGATGATGGGGGACTCGGCCACAGTCCAGACCGAGCTGTACCCGACTGTCGTTGCGCCGGGTGAAGGACGGATCGAGGTGCTGAGCCTGCAGGCCGGTGTCGTTCCCGTACCTGCTCCGTTCATCGGAATGGTACTGGAAGGCGTCGGAATCCAGTCAGACGGCCAGACGGCGATCCTGGAAATCCCGGACGATGTGGAAGCGATCCTCGTGCGGGACGAGGAGATCGTGCTGGTCCGACAGCAGTAGGACGGCGCGGGCCCTCGGATCGGCCGACGTCGAGGTCCGATGAGGCCGCGATGACCCCTCGTAGCCAACGTGACCCCGCGGTGGATGGACGGCGGGGCCGAATCGAAACCGGAACGGTCTTTTTTCGTTCTGGGTAGAGGAGTCGAACGTTTCGGCTCTCGGGCTCGTCGAACGCACGAGCCGAACAACCGACAGTCCCAATCGTACAAGCGGTATGCTCGACCAACACGTGCCTGACGACAAACACGTGCCCACCGAAGGCGCGGCCGACCGGGAGTCCGTCGGGGAAGGCGGCGCGAGGGTGAACCGACGCGCTTCGGGACGCCGACGATCGCAGTCCGTGGGTCGGTGGATGTGGGAGTGGACCAAGTCGATATTCATCGCCCTGATCCTCTTCTTCTTCGTGCGCACGTTCATGGTCGAAGCGTTTCAAATCCCGACCGCTTCGATGGAGAACACGCTGCTCGTCGGCGATTTCCTACTCGTAAACAAGATGGTTTACGGAGCCGAGATTCCGGGCACCGAACTGCATCTGCCGGCGTTCGATGCCCCGTCTCGGGGTGATGTCGTCGTGTTCGAGCCGCCGCCGCGAGCGGGACAGGCACCGCGGACGAACTACGTGAAGAGGATCGTGGGAGCCCCGGGTGACACGCTGGAGATGAGAGGTGGCCGCCTCTACGTGAACGGGGCTCCGATCGACGAGCCGTACGTGAAGAACGGGAGACGCGCCAGCGACGTACGCTCCGCGGCGTTCTCCTGGCAGCAGGCCTACCTGGTGTCTCGCCGGGGCCGTGCGTATCAGCCGACACGGGACAATTGGGGGCCGATCTACATTCCGGCGGACAGCTTCTTCGTGATGGGGGACAACCGCGCCAACTCGGAGGACTCGCGCTACTGGGGATTCGTGCCGCAGGACGCGATCAAGGGCCGGCCGATGATCGTCTACTATTCATACGATCGACGGCACCCGGCCCCGATGCCGTGGCTCACCGAGATCCGCTGGGATCGGCTCCTCCAAACCATCAAATAAGGCCGGCACCCGCCGGCAGGGCTCCGCTCTGCCAGCGGTCGCCCGCTATACTCATTCGCCACCTCCGGCCCTGGCGCCGGCGGCACAGGAGCGGCGGTTGGTCAGACTTTTCGAGCGGTACCTGAGCGATATTGCGCGACACCCGATGCTCTCCCGGGAAGAGGAAGCCGAGCTCGCCAGACGCAGTCGCGCGGGAGATGACGCCGCCCGCCACCGTCTGGTGAGCGCGAACCTCCGCTTCGTCGTGTCCGTCGCCAGGCGATACCGACACAGCGGCGTCCCACTCGCGGACCTGGTCAACGAGGGGAACCTCGGACTGTTGCGCGCGGCGGAGCGATTCGATGAGACGCACGGCGTTCGCTTCGTCAGCTACGCCATCTGGTGGATCCGCCAGGGGATGAGGCAGGCGATCGCCCGCGACGCGGAGCTGAACGGCGACCTCGCCGTGCGGCGCCTTTCGCTCGATGAGCCATTGGGCGGAGAGACCACGGCCGCCCTCCAGGAGCTGGTACCGGATGACCGATCGGAAGCGCCGGAAGAGAGGGTCCTGCGGGCCGGGATGCGCCATGCCGTCGACTCGAGCCTGACCGACCTGCCCGAACGGGAGCAACTGGTCCTACGCCTGTACTACGGGCTCGACGGGGCTCCTCCGTCTACGCTCGAGGAGGTGGGCGAACACCTCGGTGTAACGCGCGAGCGGGTGCGACAGATCAAGGAGCGGGCCCTATCGCGCATGCGTGCCGGTGCTGGCAGGCACGGGCTCGCCGTCTACCGCGGAAACCCACTGCTCTGAATTGACTTTCCTCAATACCGGGAATAACTTTGGAGGCTGTTAGAGCTTGGGTTACCGCCCGTGCCGGGCGGTTTTTTTTCCGTTGGGGAGCAATGAGAAACCGGACCGCAGCCGGCGTGTCGAGCGGTCATCTCCGAGCTCGGTCGTAAGGGACCCATGAAGACCTATACGGTGAAAGCGGGCGAGATCCAGCGCGACTGGTACGTGGTCGATGCCAAGGACCAGGTGCTGGGGCGGCTGGCGACCGAGATCGCCCACGTGCTGCGCGGCAAGCACAAGCCGACGTTCAGCCCGCACCTCGACGTGGGGGACTTCGTCGTGGTGATCAATGCCGCGGAGGTTCGGCTGACGGGAAAGAAGGCCGAGCAGAAGGAGTACTTCCGCCACAGCGGATACATGGGCGGGGAACGATTCATTCCGTTCCGCCGCATGATAGAAAGACACCCCGAGCGCGTGATTCGGCTGGCCGTGAAGGGGATGCTGCCCAAGAACACGTTGGGCCGGCACATGCTCAGGAAGCTCAAGGTGTACGCGGGACCCGAGCACCCGCACGAACCTCAGCAGCCCCAGCCGTTCGAGACACGTTTGCAGTAACTCTACGAGGATAGCTTGACGACACCAGAGCAGGTTCAATCGGTCGGACGACGGAAGCGATCCGTGGCGCGCGTGACCATGCGTCCAGGGAGTGGACAGGTTCGCGTGAACGGTCGCCCGGCCGACGATTACTTCCCCCTTCTCAGGCACCGCTCGGCGATCGACCAGCCGCTGCAGGCCGTCGAAGCGGAGGGGATATACGACATCAACGTGCGCGTCCGCGGGGGCGGGATCACGGGTCAGGCGGATGCCGTACGCCTCGCGGTGGCCCGGGCGCTACTCGGATTCGATGAGGATCATCGGACGACGCTGCGCACACACGGTCTCCTAACGAGGGACCCGCGCACCGTGGAGCGGAAGAAGCCCGGACAGCCAAAGGCGAGAAAGCGGTTCCAGTTCTCGAAGCGTTGAGCATCGGGGAGGCGAGCTCGATCGCCATCCTGTAAGAGAGTCGATGGAGAAAGCACTGACGGAGACGCAGACGGAAGTCGGTTTGAAGGAGCTCCTGCGCGCGGGCGTCCACTTCGGACACCAGACGCATCGCTGGAACCCGAAGATGCGTCGGTACATCTTCGCGGAGCGCGGCGGGATCTACCTGATCGACCTGAAGAAGACCCTCCACGAGCTCGAGAGAGCGCGAAAGCTGGTCCGCGACACGGTTGTTGGCGGCCAGACTGTTCTGTTCGTGTGCACGAAGACCCAGCTTGCGCCCATCGTCCGAGAGGAAGCCGATCGCTGCGGGGCGTTCTATGTGACCGAGCGTTGGCTCGGGGGCATGCTCACCAACTTCCAGACGATCAAGAAGAACATCAGGCGCCTGAAGGATCTCGAGCGAGGTGCAGAGGAAGGATCTTTCGAGTTCTACACGAAGAAGGAGCAGCTCCTGCTGAGCCGTGAGCGCCTGAAGCTCGATCGATACCTCTCCGGCATCAAGGACATGACACGGGTCCCCGGCCTCGTGTTCGTGGTCGACGCGAAGAAAGAGGAGATCGCGGTCCGCGAGTCGAACCGCCTGGGCGTACCGGTCGTGGCGATCGCGGATACGAACGCCGACCCGGATCTCCTGACCGTTCCGATCGCGGGGAACGACGATGCGATTCGGTCCGTCTCTCTGATCACGGGCGCGATCGCGGATGCGATCCTGGCGGCGCGCCGGGAGACGCCGGAGATGCCCGAGGTCGATGAAGAGGCGGAGGCGTACACGTACTCGACCGACGCGGCGGAGGTCGAGGATACCTCGCGACCGCGGCGAAAGCGCCCGAGGAGGCGTCCGCGTCCCGAGGCGATCGCGCAGCGGCTTCACCACGCGGCCGACGAGGGTGGTGAGGATGCCGCCGAGACCGATGCATCGGCCGAAGCCGCTGAGACCACGGCCGAAGCTGCGGAGACCACGGCCGAGACCGACGCCGGTGGCGACGATACCGAGCCGGCTGGCGAGCCGGATCCGAAGGTGCTGGCGTCCGCAGACACCGGCGCAGAGAAAACCGACGACGGCGGCTCGGGCGGAAGTTGAGCGCCGAGGGCCACTTCGGTGGCCCTTTTTTTTGCCCCCCAGGCGATCCGCGGGAAGGTCTCAGGGGCCTGCGGTCTTGCGCGCGGTGCCCGATCGAGACAGACAAAAAAAGAGCGACAAGCAAATGAAGAAGGAGATCGACGAAGATGGCGGAGATCACGGCTGCAGCGGTGAAGTCGCTCCGGGACCGCACCGGTGCGGGCATGATGGACTGCAAGCGCGCCCTGACCGAGGCCGGCGGTGACGAGGAACGAGCCATCGATCTGCTCCGGCAAAGCGGAGTCGCGAAGGCCGCGAAGCGTGCCGGGCGAGAGGTGTCGGAGGGTACCGTCCACATCTCGGTCCACGACGGCACCGCCGTGATGGCGGAGGTCCTGAGCGAGACGGACTTCGTGGCTCGAAGCGAAGCGTTCGCGGCTTTCGCGGAGAAAACGGCCGACACGGCCGGCGAGATGGAGCTCCCGGACGGTAAGGTGCTCGACGGCGCGGAGCTGTTCGAGCAGGAAGGTGGGGCGCCGATCGAGGCGGATCTCACCGAGCTCAGGCTGCAGGTGGGCGAAAACGTTCGGCTGAACCGCATCGTGAGATGGACGCCGGAGGCGGCCAGCACAGTCGGCAGCTACGTACACTTCGGGAGCAGGATCGGAGTCCTGGTCGAGCTCACGGGTGGTGGGGACGAGGCGTCGGCTGCCGAGGCGGCGAGAGGAGTCGCGATGCACATCGCGGCCACTAACCCGTCGGGCGTTTCACCGGATGATATCCCGGCCGAGATCATCGAGCGGGAGCAAGCCGTTCTCATCGAGCAGGCCAAGGGTGAGGGGAAACCACCCGAGATCGCCGAGAAGATCGTGGAGGGCCGGATGCGGAAGTTCTTCGAAGAGAACGCGCTGCTCTGGCAAAGCTACGTGCGCGATCCGGACAAGAGCGTCAAGGAGCTGCTGGCCGAGGCCGGCGACGACGTCACCGTGAGACGATTCGTCCGCTTCGAAGTGGGAGCCTAGATCGGACTGAAGACCGCTGAACTCGAGCGGGCGGCTGGATATTCTCCAGCGGCTTGCTAAACACCGGGAGGCCCGGTTGAGCGATACCAACGGATCCTCACTCAAGTATCAGCGCGCGCTGGTCAAGCTGTCGGGCGAATCGCTCGCCGGGTCGAAGGGCTTCGGAATCGATCCACCCGCGATCGAGGAACTGGCCGGCGAGATCGCGAAGGTCCACAGGGCTGGCGTGGCGCTCGGGCTCGTGGTCGGCGGCGGGAACATCGTCCGCGGCACGGTGGCGAGCGCGCGCGGGATGGATCGCGTCTCGGCCGATTACATGGGGATGCTGGCGACGGTGATCAACGCCCTCGCGCTGCAGGACATCCTCGAGAAGGGTGGCGTTCAGACCCGCGTGATGTCCGCCATTCGCATGGAGGAGCTCGCCGAGCCGTACATTCGACGTCGTGCCCTTCGTCATCTCGAGAAGGGTCGCCTCGTCATCTTCGCAGGCGGAACCGGCAACCCGTACTTTTCAACGGATACGGCCGCGGTGCTGAGAGCGATCGAGATGGAGGCAGACGTCATCCTGAAGGCCACCAAGGTGGATGGCGTCTACACCTCGGACCCCGTCTCGGACCCGGCCGCCGAGTTCATCGAGGAGATCACGTACCTGGAGGTGATGACCCGCGAATTGGGTGTGATGGATGCCGCGGCGATCTCGCTTTGCAAGGAGAACGACCTGCCGGTGATCGTACTCAACATCAAGCGATCCGGAGCGATCCTCTCCGCGCTCGAAGGCGAGCGTATCGGAACCCTCGTCGCTTGAGTCGCGGACCGTGATAAGGCAGGAGAGACGACCATGCCGGACAGCACGCTGAAGGAAGCGAATGCGTCGATGGACAAAGCCGTTGAGGCCGTGGCCCGCGAATTCAACACGGTTCGAACGGGGAAAGCGACCCCGACTCTCCTCGACACCGTTCGGGTCGAAGCGTACGGTTCGCTCGTGTCGCTCAAACAGGTGGCCAACGTCGGCGCACCGGAGCCTCAGCTCCTGGTTATCCAGCCGTACGACCCCAACCTCGCGGGACCGATCGCCAATGCGGTCCGCACGGCGGATCTGGGATTGAACCCGTCGCAGGACGGTAACCTGGTCCGCGTTCCGATTCCGCCCCTCACGGAGGAGCGCCGCCTCGAGATGGTCAAGGTGTTGCACCGCATGACCGAGGAGGGTCGCGTGTCGATCCGTCACACCCGTCATGAAGCTCGGAATACACTCCAGGCCATGCAGCGCGGCGGCGAGGTCGGCGAGGACGACTGCCACCGGGCGATGGACGAGCTGCAGGAAATGACGGACAAGCACATCCAGCGTCTGGCCGAGGTGCTCGAGAAGAAGGAAGCCGAAGTGATGGAGGTATGAGCCGCGAGCGCCGCTCCACGGGGTTCAGAGACGCGCTACGGGCGTATGTCGTAGGCCACGATCGGGTCGCGACGACCGAATCGGAGATGACCCATGCCCCTGGCCCGGACTCCGATGCCCCTGGTCCGGACTCCGATGTCGTCTGGGACGGAGAGTGGACGGATCCGTCTGATGAGCCCGCGCGATATGGCGTCGGCATTCCGGATCGTCTCGAGTTCCACCGCGGGCCGGCAACCTGGCGTGAGGATGACGTCGGAGTTGCACACCGGTCGGGAGAGAACGACGCGCCCTGACCCCCTGGCCGCACCAGCCCTTTTTCGTCGTCTCCTGGATCAGCATCCGGAGCTGATCCCGCCAAGCAGTCGCGTCCTGGTCGCCGTCTCCGGCGGCCCCGACTCGATGGCGCTACTTCACCTCTTGCACGGCGTCAGGAAGCAGCGCGACATGGAGCTGTGCGCCGGCCATTTCGACCATGGGGTGCGCCCCGGGAGCGAAACCGAGGCCGAGCAGGTGCGCCGCTGGACCGAACGCCTCGACGTACCTTGCCGGATCGGGCGCGCCGACGGGCTCCCGCCGAAGCAGGCGGTGCTTCGGGACGCCCGTTACGCGTGGCTGGACCGGGCGTCGCGTGAGCTGAAGGCGGACCGGATCGCCCTCGCACACCACGCCGACGATCAAATCGAGACGGTCCTGTTTCGATTGGGGCGGGGCACGGGCTTGCGCGGGCTCGCGGGGATCCCGCTTCGCCGAGGACGGTACGTGCGCCCCGTGCTCTCTATTCCGCGCTCCGCGCTGGAGGGCTTTCTCGTCGCCCGGGGGATCGCTGCGCTGGCGGACCCCTCCAATGCCGACCGACGATTCGCGAGATCTCGGATCCGGCATGACCTGTGGCCGCTCCTCTCGAGCTGCGACGGCACCGTGGCGCGGGCGTTGATCGAGTTGGCTCTGAATGCGCGCCGCGCCGACCGCGGGCTCGAGCAACGGGCCGAACAGATCTGCGAAACGGTGCTGTGCCGGGGGGAAGAGGAATCCGGGCACGAGCTCGCCGGCCAGCGGGAGGACGAGACCGGCCTGCAAATTGCTCACTCTAAACTGGTTAGGTATGATCGAGCCGAGCAGGCGCGTGTCCTCCGACTACTCGCGGGCAGACTGGGGTATAGCCTCACGCGCGGAGGAACCCGGCTCGGGGTGGAGTTTATCATGCGAGGCCGCAGCGGAGGAGCCGCGCAGATCGCCAATGGACTTGAGCTGCGCCGCGATTTCGACCGGTTGCTGCTTCGCTTGCCACCCCGCACCGAAGCCGACGATGACCTGATGATCGACGCGGTCGGCGGGCGTGGCACCGTCACCTTGGGAGGCCGCGAATACGCGGTCGCCTGGGGGTGCGAAGCCGACGGTGCTGCCTGGGTGGCGAGGCTGCCGCTAGGTTCGCTCCGCTTCCCGTTGCGGCTGCGGGGGCCGTGCCCGGGAGACCGGATTCGAACGCGGGCAGGATCACGGAAGTTGAAGAAGCTGTTCAATGAACGAAGGGTGCCTCGCTCGCGACGAGCTGCCGTGCCCGTATTGGTGGCTGCAGACGGCCGCGTCCACTGGGTGGCCGGACTGTCCGAGGCCTGCTTGGCCGACACAGAGGTCGGTGAGGAGAGTTTCGTAATTGGAGTCAGTGACCTCCGGCATGCTTGAGACCGAGGCCGATGGTGCGACCCGGGTCGACGAGCACGCCGCAACGGAAGAGGAGCCCGTGACGAACGTGGAGTACACGGAGCAAGCCGCCTTCCGGGAATTCACCGGCGGTCGGGAGATGGCGCGAGTCGTATTCGGTGCGGACGAGATCGCCCAGCGAGTCCGGAAGATGGGGCAGGAGATCACGGAGGCGTACCCGCCAGATGCGCATCTCCTGATCCTCGGCCTGCTCAAGGGCTCGTTCGTGTTCCTCGGCGACCTCGTGCGATGGATTCGCCGCCCGATCCACGTAGACTTCCTGGTCGCATCGAGCTACGGCAAGGGTAAGACGTCTTCGGGCGAAGTGAAGCTCCTGTACGATCCCAGCGCGCCGATGCGTGGTCGACACCTGATTCTCGTCGAGGACATCGTTGACAGCGGTACGACGCTCAACCGGCTGATCAAGAGCCTTCGCGAGCGCGAGCCGGCCTCGGTGGAAGTGTGCGCGCTCCTTCACAAGCACATCGCGAAGGATCTCGTCCTGGAACCCCGTTGGCTCGGTTTTGACGCCCCGCCCGACTTCCTGGTGGGCTATGGTCTCGACCACGCGGAGGACTTCCGCCACCTGCCGTTCATAGCGAGCCTATAGGGATCGGCGGGAGGGATCGCATGCAGAACAAGGGACCCGACAAGGAAGAGTCGACCGGGAGGCTGAACCGCTTCTTGCGGACGGCCTCGTTCTGGGCGCTTCTCGTGCTCATCCCGATCGCCATCCTGCAGCTCATGGACAACAGCCGCAGGCAGCAGGAGGAGCTGACCTATTCGGAGTTCCGCACCCAGATCCGCGAGGACAACGTCCAGTCGGTCACCATCAGAGATGGACTGCGCCTGGAGGGTCAGCTCAACCGCCCCATTCAGCGCGACCAGTCGCAAATCGATCGGTTCTCGGCGCTGTTGCCGGCCGAGATAAGCCAGGAGCTCTTGGACGAGCTCGAAGCTCAGGGTGTCGAGATCCACGCGAGGCCGAGCGGGAACAACTGGGTCAACCTCCTGATCTCGCTGTTGCCGTGGGTGCTGATCATCGGGCTGTGGCTGTTCGTCTTCCGCCAGATGCAGGCGGGCGGTGCGAGAGCCTTCAGCTTCGGGAAGTCCAAGGCCCGGCTCCTGTCCGGCGATACGCCCAAGGTCACGTTCGCGGACGTTGCCGGTTGCGATGAAGCCAAGGAGGAGCTCGAGGAGATCATCGAGTTCCTCAAGGACCCTGCCAAGTTCGGCCGGCTCGGGGGTCGCCTGCCGAAGGGTGCGCTGCTGGTCGGTCCGCCCGGCACCGGGAAGACGCTGTTGGCGCGCGCCGTGGCCGGAGAGGCGGGTCGTCCGTTCTTCTCGATGTCGGGTTCCGATTTCGTAGAGATGTTCGTGGGCGTGGGCGCCTCGCGGGTCCGCGACCTGTTCGAGCAGGGAAAGACCCACGCGCCGTGCATCATCTTCATCGATGAGATCGACGCCGTAGGGCGCCACCGGGGTGCCGGCCTGGGCGGCGGACACGACGAGCGCGAGCAGACATTGAACCAATTGCTGGTGGAAATGGACGGCTTCGAATCGAACGAGGGCGTCATCCTGCTCGCGGCCACGAACCGTCCCGACGTCCTGGATCCCGCACTTCTCCGCCCGGGCCGCTTCGATCGACAGATCGTGGTGGACAGCCCCGACGTGAAGGGGCGAGAGGGCATCTTCCGAGTGCACACGCAGGACATCCCCCTCGCCGAGGACGTCGAGCTCGCGGTGCTCGCCAAGGGAACTCCCGGCCTCTCCGGGGCGGACATCGAGAACGTGGTCAACGAGGCCGCCTTGCTGGCCGCTCGGCAGGACAAGGACCGGGTGTTCATGGACGACTTCGAGCAGGCCAAGGACAAGGTCATGCTCGGTGCGGAACGGAAGAGCCTGGTGATCTCCGACGAGGAGAGGAAGGTCACCGCCTACCACGAGGCCGGGCACGCCGTCGTGGCGATCCGGGTCCCCGGCCTGGATCCGCTCCACAAGGTCACGATCGTCCCGCGCGGACTGGCGCTCGGGATCACCGCCTCACTCCCCGAGGAGGACCGGCACAACTACACGAAGAGCTGGCTGCAGGGACAACTCAAGATGCTCTTCGGTGGCCGCGTAGCCGAGGAGATGATCTTCGGGGAGACCAAGATCACGACCGGAGCCGGCAACGACATCGAACGAGCCACGGACCTCGCCCGCCGGATGGTCACCCAGTTTGGCATGTCCCCCGCGATCGGTCCGATGGCGGTCGGCGACCAAGCGCAGGAGGTCTTCCTGGGACGCGACATCTCGCATCGGCGCGAGGTGAGCGAGAAGACCGCCGAGCTCGTCGACTTCGAGGTCAAGCGCATCCTGGACGATGCGTACGAGGCGACCCGGACCGTGCTCGAGGGGAACGAAGATCTGCTCGAGCGAATCGCAGAGGCTTTGCTGGAGCGGGAGACGCTCGATTCAGACGACATCAAGCTTCTCGAGGAAGGGAAGCAGCTGCCGCCGATGCCGAGTCTCGTTTCCGAGCCGACCCTGAAGGCCGGTTCCGAATCGCCCGAGCTCGCCCCCGCCAAGGAGCCACCACTCGAGGGTGCGGGTGGCGAACCCGCCCCGGCGCCCGCCTAGGCGCGAGCCGCCCCCGGGACTCGGGGTGGACCATCCGGGTCGGCCCGACCCCCGTGGGGCGCAGTCGCACGAGTGGCGGCTGCGCGATCACATCCTGCGGACCGACCGGCCCCTGATCGCGGGCATCCTCAACGTCACTCCGGATTCCTTCTCGGACGGGGGCCGATACCAGGACCCGGAAGTGGCGATCGGCAGAGCGCACGAGCTGGTGGACTCGGGGGCGGATCTGCTGGACATCGGCGCCGAATCGACTCGCCCCGGAGCGGAGCCGGTCGATGCGGAGGAGGAGTGGCGCCGGCTCGAGCCTGTCCTGACCGGGTTGTCGGCGCTGGCGATGCCGCTCTCGGTCGACACGACGAAGCTGGAGGTGGCTCGACGGGCGTTGGAGGTCGGCGCCGCTGTGATCAATGACGTTTCGGGCCTGCGCGAAGATCCGCGCCTCGCGGAGCTCGCTGCCGAGAGCGGCGCAGGGCTCGTGCTCATGCATATGCGGGGCACTCCGCGTACCATGCAGACGGATACCCGTTATGATGATCTGATCGGAGACGTGCGCCGGTTCCTCGAGCGGGCGTTGGACCGCGCGGTCCAAGCCGGGTGCCACCCCGAGCAGGTCGTCCTCGACCCGGGGATCGGATTCGGGAAGTCGACGGAGGGAAACCTCGAGCTGCTCGCGCGCGTCGACGCCTTCGCGGCGCTGGGACGGCCGATTCTGGTGGGTCCGTCCCGCAAGACGTTTATCGGGCAGCTACTGAACCTGCCGTCGGACGAGCGAGTCGAGGGGACCATCGGTGCGTGCGTCATGGCGCTGGACCGCGGAGCGCACATCTTTCGGGTGCACGATGTGAGAGAAGTCCGGCGGGCCATGGAGATCGCGTTTCGTATCCGCGAAGCGGCCTCGAGCGCGATAGGATCCGACGCCGACACGGCGATGGTGGCGGCCGGTCAGCCGGAAAGGCCGAGAGCATAGGCGATGCAGAGCGTCATCGAGTATATCCGCTTGATGCAGGTCGGCTGGAAGGATCTGATCGAGATCCTGCTGGTTGCGTACCTCATCTACAGGGCGCTGCTCCTGTGGGCGGGAACGCGGGCGTTTCAGATCCTGTTCGGCCTGGTCTTGCTCGTTGGCGTCTACCTCCTCGCTCGCTTCCTGCAACTTCAGCTGATCGGCTACATTCTCTCACAGGTATTCACGTACGGTGCCTTCGCGCTCATCGTGGTGTTCCAGCCGGAACTACGCAGCGCGCTGGCTCGCCTCGGGCGGAGCCGAGTCCTGGATTTCCTCACGCGCCTCGAGGAGCGTGAGCGCGTCGTTGCGGACGAGATCGCCAAGGCGGCGGCGCGGCTGGCACGCGCTCGGATCGGTGCCATCATCGCCGTCGAGAGAGAGGTCGGGCTCGACGAGTACATCGAGCGCCAGGGAACGCCTCTTCAGGCCCAGGTATCCGCAGACTTGCTCACGACGATCTTCACGCCTCGCACGCCGCTACACGACGGAGCGGTCGTCGTGCGCGGCGACCAAATCGTCGGGGCAGGCGTGATTCTGCCCCTGACTCAGTACCCGATCAGCGACAAGACACTCGGCACGCGCCACCGCGCGGCGCTGGGGCTGTCCGAGGAGACCGACGCCTTCGTCGTCGTCGTATCTGAAGAAACGAGCGCGATTTCGCTCGCTCGAAGAGGCGTGCTGCGCCGCGGACTCAGGTCCGAGGAGCTGAAAGCGCGGCTCGCCGCAGAAGATGACACCGCCGAGATTCCCCGGGAGGCGCTCGACAGCGGCGAACACTCGCTGGGCCGCCTCACGAGTCCCGATGGCGATCTGATCATCACGACGCCACCCGGCGAAGCGAGCGCGTTGGCCGGGGCCGCCGCGCGAGCGCAGACTTCGAAATCCGAGTCCCGCGGCGAGGCCGGCGGGCCCGATCGCGCCCTCGGGAGCGGGTCCGGAGGCGGGGGGGCCGGGTCGACGGACGTTTGACGGGTCGCGGCGCGCCGCGTAAAATCTAGCGCTGGTATCTTGGCGAGACCTGTCCCAAATACGTGCGCTTTGGCGAGGCCGATTGTCACCCCACGGCCCGCGATCATCCACAGGCAGGCGACATGGGCAACCAATACGAGCTAATGACGCTCTTCAGGGACGGCGGCTTCATGATGTATCCGCTGATCCTTTGCTCGCTGATCGCGCTCGGTGTCATCATCGCGAAGGGTTGGACGTTGTGGATCGCCCACCGCGACTCCAAAGGGCTGCTGGACGAGATAGAGGAGTTGGGCGTCTCCGGCCGGGTCGAAGAGGCGATCTCAAAGGCGAACGAGACACGCGGACCGGTGGCCGCCATCCTGCTCGCTGGACTGCGCCGCGTACAGGAACAGCACACGAGCAGCGATGTCCAGAAGGCCATCAGCACTACCGGTGTGATCGAGCTCGACTTCCTCGAGCGAGGCCTCACCGTACTCGCCACCATCGCCAACGTGGCACCGATGCTGGGCTTTCTGGGTACCGTGATAGGAATGATCCTCGCCTTCCAGGCGATCGAGATCGCCGGCCAGGTGGACCCGAGCCTCGTCGCGGCGGGGATCAAGGTGGCGCTGATCACGACGGCAGCCGGTCTCACGATCGCGATTCCGGTCAACGTCGCGTACAACTACTTCGTGACCCGCGTGGACAGACTGATCGCGGACATGGAGATTGGTACTCAAAAGGTGCTCGATCTCATTTGGAGCATTGAGGGCCAGAGCGGGTACGAGCCCGCCAGTTGACCCGAGTAAGCCCGGAAGCAAGCCTACGGGTGCAGCTGTAACAGGAAGGACCGTCAGATGCCGATCATGCAACGGAAGCAGCGGGTTTCGGACGAGATCCCGACCGCCTCGCTCGCCGACATCGCGTTCCTGCTACTGATCTTCTTCCTCACGACAACGGTGTTCAACGAGGAGAAGGGACTCCCGATCGTGCTGCCCGAGCAGGCGACGGAGCAGGATGTCTCCCCCAAGAACATCATCTTCTTCCTGGTGCAGTCCGACGGCCGCGTCGTGGTGCGACGCGGCGAGAGCGAGCAGGAACAGGTCGTTTCGTACCGCGAGATCGAGGGGATCCTGCGTTCGGAGCTGATCGCCAACGACCGGCTGATCGCGGCGATCAAGACCGACCCCGACGCCGCCTACCGGCACATGATCAACGTCCTCGACGAGGTGAAGCTCGCGGGGGCCGAGCGTATCTCCCTCCAGGTTCTGGAGGAATAGATGGCCATCAAAGACACGGGCTTCCACAGGAAGTCGGGCGCTGAGAGCGCGATTCCCACGTCGTCGCTCGCTGATATCGCGTTTCTGCTCCTCATCTTCTTCATGGTGACCACGGTCTTCCGCAAAGAGAAGAAGCGGCAGATCGACTGGGTGGCCGCCGAGGCAACCAAGAAGATCGAGGAGAAGCGAAAGAACGTTCTCCACATCTGGGTGGAGCGAAACGGGGATGTCTACATCAACGACCGGATTACACCGTACGATGACATCTCGGAAGTCGTTCGCCCGATTTACGCCGAGAACCGGGAGATCGTGGTCGCCCTGCGGGGCGATCGGGAAGTTCCCTATTCCCAGATCAATACGATCACGGAGGAGCTGCAGGGGGCGGGCGCTGTTCGCGTGACGTTCGCTACGCGGCTCGAGCAACGCGCCTCACGGCCAAGACGCTAGCGGGAGTAAAGCACATGGAGAACGATGTCGGCGGCGTCCGCTTAACCGCGAACGATCTGTTCAAGACATCCAGCACGAACTGGACGAAGATCGGGCTGATCAGCGCGGTGGTCCTACACGTCGGTCTGTTTACGCTCGTCAGGCCGTTCGAAGCGGCGGACCTGGGCGTGGTGAACGAGGAGCTCGAGGCGGTGGATCTGCCGCCCGAAGTGAAGATCCCGCCACCGCCCGAACAGATCGCGCGCCCGGCGACTCCGAGAGTCGCCGCGGTCGAGGTGAGCGAGGACGTCACGATCGCCCCGACCACGTTCGAGACAAACCCTGTCGAGAACCTGCCCCCGCCCCCGTCGGGAGGGAGCCCGTCGGACCGTCCCTCGTTCATTCCCTACGACACGCCTCCCAGACTGAGGAATTCGGCGCAGGTCCAGCAGCTGTTGCAGCGCTACTATCCGCGCAACCTGAAGGACGCCGGCATCGGCGGTCGTGTCGAGCTGTGGCTGTACGTGAATGCCCAGGGGCTCGTCGAGAAGAGCCAGGTCAAGACGTCGAGTGGGAACGTTCAGTTGGACGAGGCCGCGGGGCGAGTCGCGAACGAGATGCGGTTCGTGCCGGCCAAGAACCGCGACAAAGAGACCGATGTCTGGGTCTCGCAGTGGATCTCTTTCGAGGTGATCTAGCTGTCGTAACCGAGGGCCGATAAGCGGCCCTCGGTTATCAGCACCGTTTCATCGCGCCCGTCGCCACTCTCGGCGGCGGGCGCGCGTCTTTTCGGTGAGCTGCGCTCGCGGCCGCGAGGGGGTGTCCCGGCCCGGTGGAAACCCGAAGTAGGGCTGTGGCGGCGAATCGCCCACGCTCGCTTCATTTGCCGCGGTTGGGTAGACTGTGCAGACGTGATCAGGGACCGACTCGAGGAGCGGCTCGCAGAAGTTCGCCACAGGATCGCGGACGCGGCGGAACGCGCCGGTCGGGAGCCATCCTCCGTCGAGATTCTGCCCGTCACCAAGGGACACCCAGCGGATGCGATCCCGCTCGTCGCGGAGATCGGGCTACGACGAATCGGAGAAAACCGGGTCCCGGAGGCGGAGCAGAAGCGTGCGGAGCTCGCGGGTACCGCGGGGCTCGCCTGGCACCTGATCGGTCATTTACAGCGAAACAAGGCGCGTCGAGCGCTGGCCGTGTTCGACGTGATCGAATCGGTGGATTCGACTCGCCTCGCCGGGCGTCTCAGCCGCCTGGTGGACGAAGAAGCTCGCGATGACCTGGAGATCCTGGTCCAGGTGAACGCGTCCAGCGAGGCGGCGAAGACCGGTCTGGCGCTCGACGAGGCGCCCGACGCACTCGCCGAGATTTGCGAGATGCCAGGGCTGAAGGTGGCGGGATTGATGACGATGGCGCCGTTCACCTCGGACGAGGTCATACTGCGCGAGACGTTCCGCAGGACCTGGCAGCTGTCGGAGCGCTGCGCCGAGGAGATCGAGCGCTTCGAGCCCCGCGTCCTCTCGATGGGGATGAGCAACGACTTCGAGATCGCGGTGGAGGAGGGAAGCACGCGCTTGCGGCTGGGCACCGTGCTACTAGGGGAGAGACCGAAATGATCGACCTGACACCGCTGGATGTCCGCAAGAAGAAGGAGGATTTCCGCCGGGCCGTGCGCGGGTACGACGTGGCCCAGGTCGACTCGTTTCTCTCCATCGTGGCAGACCGGCTGGAAGAACTGGTCGGCGACCATCGTGCGCTCGCGCAGGAGGTAGACTCGCTCCGCCAACAGCTCGCGGTATACCGCGAGCGCGAGAAGGCCTTGAACGAGGCTCTCCTGGCGGCTCAGGAGCTCCGTGAGGAAGCCCGTTCCCAGGCAGATCGAGACGCGGCCGTGCGTCTTCGAGAAGCGGAGACCCACGCGGAGGCGATCCTGCTCGACGCGGATCAGGCGATCCGGCACGCGCAGCGTCGCATGGAAGATCTGCAGGCGCGTCGCACGCACTTCATCCGCTCAGTCCGATCGATGCTCGATCGTTTCAGCGACTATGTCCAGCTGGAGGAAGCGCGGCTGGAGGGCGAGCCCGACGACCTGGGAGACCTGCTGGGCAGGCTTGAAGGGGAGCCCGAGACACCGGAGACAGATATCGATCGGACGGCCCCGTCGCCCGAACCGGAGGTGGTCGAGGGGTCGGCGGCGGACGCGGAGTCCGAACCACCCGCGTCGCGCAACGGTCAACCAGGCGCTTCCACCGTGGAGGAGACGAGCCCGGCTGCCGGCGACGGCTCGCCGCCCTCCCGCATCGTCGCCGAGGCCGACGCACCCGAAGCGGCTGACGCCGCGATTCCACCCGACACTACGAGCTGAGGGCGTCCATGTCCGATGCCAGCCAGCTCGAGGCCATGCTCGAGCAGGCGGTCGCGCGTATTCGAGAAGCGCACGCGGAGATACCGCGCGTTGCGGTGGTCTTGGGCACCGGGCTCGGGGCGCTCACGGACGCGATCGATGTGGCGGCTGCGATTCCTTACGAGGATCTGCCGGGTTTCCCCGTTTCGACCGTTCAAGCGCACGCGGGCCGCTTGGTGCTCGGTACGCTCGAGGGTGTGCAGGTCGTGGGCTTGGACGGCCGGTTCCATCGCTACGAGGGTTACGCGTTGGCCGAGATCGGATTTCCGATCCGTGTCCTCAAGGCGCTGGGCGTCGAGATCATGCTCCTCACCTCCGCCGTCGGCGGCATGAACCCGCTGTGGCCACCCGGCGACTTGGTCCTGCTCTCGGACCATATCAACCTGATGGGTGACAGCCCTCTCATCGGTCCGAACGTGGACTCGCAAGGGCCGCGTTTTCCAGACATGTCCGAAGTGTACGACCGCGAGCTGCGAGCGGTTGCCAGGGAACAGGCGCTTCGCCTCGGGATTCCCCTCCGCGAGGGCGTCTATGTGGCCGTCACAGGGCCGAATCTCGAGACCGCGGCAGAGTACCGGATGTTGAGAGCGATCGGGGCGGACGTCGTCGGCATGTCGACCGTTCCGGAGGCAATCGTCGCGACGCACGTGGGCCTGCGCGTCCTCGCTATCGCCACGATCACCGATGCGTGCCTGCCGGATGCGCTGGAACCCGCAAACGTAGAGCAGATCATCGCGGCGGCAAACGCCGCCGAGCCCGCGCTTACGGCACTTATCACCAATATCATCGCGAACATCTGACCATGGGGAAGGCCTACCGGCCGTTGCCCGAGTCCGTGACCGGGCTCGAGGAACGAACCCTTCGGGTTTGGGAAGAGGAAGACACCTTCCACAAGAGCCTCGCGTGGCGCGAGGGGTCGCCCGATTTCGTCTTCTACGAGGGACCTCCGACCGCTAACGGCCGCCCCGGCGTTCACCACATCATCTCTCGGACGATCAAGGACCTCATCGCGCGCTACCGCACGATGACCGGTCATTGCGTGACGCGGATCGCTGGCTGGGACACTCACGGTCTCCCGGTCGAGCTCGAGGCCGAGAAGCAACTCGGCATCTCCGGAAGGCGGGAGATCGAAGCGCTGGGGATCGGTGAGTTCAACCGGGTCTGTCGGGAGAACATCTTCACCTACCAGGACGACTGGGAGCGGCTCTCGCAGCGGATCGCCTACTGGCTGGACTACGAGCACCCCTACGTTACGTACGCGCCCGAGTTCGTGGAGTCGGTCTGGTGGGCGCTGGCGGAGATCCACCGCCAGGGGCTGCTGTACCGGGGTTACCGGATCGTGCCGTATTGTCCTCGATGCGGCACGGGTCTGTCCAGCCACGAAGTCGCCCAGGGGTACCACGATGTCTCCGAGCCGGCGGTGGTCGTGAAGTTCCATCTCGTCGATGATCCGGATGACGCGCGCGTTCTGAGCTGGACGACTACGCCCTGGACGCTGCCAGGCAACCTGGCCCTCGCCGTCGGCGAAGACATCGACTACGTACGCGCTCGAATCCTGGAGCCCGAAGCACGTACGACGGACGCCGAAGCTCGATCCGGTGGGTCCGATGCGGCCGGAATCGGTGCACGGCCCGGCGAGGTTCTGATCGTGGCCCGTGAGCGGGTCGAGGCGGTCCTGCACGATTCCCACGAGATCATTGGCGAGCTGAGGGGGAGTGAGCTCGCCGGGGCTCGGTACCGGCCTCTGTTCCCCGGCGCGGTCGACGCCGCGGACAGCTCGGACGCGTGGACCGTGCTGACCGCCGACTTCGTCACGGTCGAGGAGGGAACGGGCGTGGTTCACACCGCGGTGATGTACGGCGAGGACGACTTCCGTCTGGGCGAGCGCGTCGGTCTTCCGATGCAGCACACGGTGGACGAAGAGGGCCGCTTCGTGGACAGCGTGCCGGGCGGGCTCGGTGGAGAGCATGTGAAGGACCCCGCGACCGAGCGGGCGATCCATGCCTATCTGGTCGCCAACGACCTCCTGTACCAGCGGGAAATGTACGCGCACAGCTATCCGCATTGCTGGCGTTGTGACAACGCGCTCCTCTACATGGCCCGAAACTCCTGGTACATCCGCACGACCGCGGTCAAGGACAGGCTGCTCGCGAACAACCACTCCGTCGATTGGCATCCGCCCGAAATCGGCACCGGTCGCATGGGCGAATGGCTGGAGAACAACGTCGACTGGGCCCTTTCGCGCGATCGTTATTGGGGCACGCCTCTCCCGATCTGGGAGTGCAGTGAGAACGACGCGCACCGCGAGGTGATCGGGTCGTATGCGGAGCTCGGGGAGCGGGTCGGGGGACTGCCGGACGATTTCGATCCGCACCGTCCCGAGATCGATGAACTCGATTGGACGTGCGCCGAGGGGGATTGCGGCGGCGTGATGCGGCGCGTGCCACAGGTCGCCGACGCCTGGTTCGACTCCGGC
>JBDHAC010000044.1:0-5894 GCA_039588275.1 Gemmatimonadota bacterium | reverse complement strand
CAGTGGCACTATCCGTTCGAGAACGAGTCCGACTTCGAGCGCCACTTCCCGGCGAGCTATATCGCGGAAGGCGTCGACCAGACGCGAGGGTGGTTCTACTCGCTGCTCGCGATCTCGACGATCCTGTTCGACCGCTCTCCCTATCGCGCTGTGGTGGTGAACGACCACGTGCTGGACGCGGCCGGTCAGAAGATGTCCAAGTCGCGTGGCAACGTGGTGGATCCCTGGGAAGCGATCGACGAATACGGCGCCGATGTAGTGCGCTACTATCTGATCGCCAGCAGCAACCCATGGCTCCCGAAGCGCTGGGACCCAGATGCCCTGCACGAGACAGACCGCAAGTTGTTCGCGACTCTGCGCCACACGTATCGGTTCTTGGCGCTGTACGCGGGCGAGGAGGGGTGGGATCACGAGGACTCGCTGGCGCGTCCATGGCGCGAGCGCTCGGAGCTGGACCGCTGGGCGCTGAGCCGCCTGGACCGTCTCGTGTCGTCCGTGCGGAGCGATCTCGAGAAGTACGACCTCACGCGCGCCGCGCGCCGCATCACGACGTTCGTGCTCGATGACCTGTCGAATTGGTATGTGAGGCGGAGCCGCGACCGCTTCTGGGCCACCGGCCCCGGGGCTCCCGATTCCGCCGAGACCAACGACGCGTTCGCCACGTTGTACGAGTCCCTGCTCAAGGTCAGCGGGCTCCTGGCGCCGTTCGCGCCGTTCCTGGGGGATTGGCTGTACCGATCGCTCGCCCGCAAAGGCTCCGTACACCTCTCGGATTTTCCAGTGGATGAGGGACGCTCCGACCCGGCGCTCCAGCAGGCGATGGAGGACGTCCGCCAACTGGCTGCCCTCGGGCGTGCCGCCCGAGAGGAAGCGGGAATCCGCACGCGCCAGCCGCTCAGGGTCATGAGAGCCGCAGTTCCGGCGGGGCGTCGCCCGCCCGAGGCGTTGATCGAGCTGCTACGCCAAGAACTCAACATCAAGAGGGTTGTGTTTCTGACGGAAACCGATGACCTTCTTAGGCTGTTCGTGAAGCCGAACTTCGGGGTGCTTGGGCCCCGACACGGCTCCCGAACACCCGCCGTGGCCAAGGCGATCGCGGCGCTGGAGAGCGATGTCGTTCGTGACCTCCAGGCGGGCCGAAGGGTGAGGGTCGAAGTGGGCGGGGACGCTGTTACCGTCGAGCCCGACGACGTCACGATCGTCGAGGAGGCCGCAACCGAAATGGCCGTGAGCAGCGCGAACGGCTATCTGGCGGCTCTAGACACGTCGCTGGACGACGATCTGCGGCTCGAAGGGCTCGCTCGAGAGCTGGTGAATCGAGTGCAGCGGCTCCGGCGTGAAGCCGGGTTCGAGGTCGCCGATCGGATTCGGCTTGCCATAGCGGGCGCCGAGTCGCTGGAAACAGCGGCGTTGGAACACACGGCGTACATAGCTGGGGAGACACTCGCGGTAGAGGTCGGTGTGGGTGAATCGGCGCTGGTCGATTACCCGGCCACGACCGCGATCGTAATCGATGAGCACCGGGCGACAATCGGTGTCGACCGGATGAATGAACGATGAGAGCCGAGTCGAGCGCGCCCTGCGGGAGCCTCTCGCGGATTGCACAGAGCACGCTCGCCGGCTGACGCGGACTGAACGGGTGGAATGAACAAGAAGCAACGACAGCACCTCGAGAAGCGCTTGCTGGCCGAGCGAAACAGGGCGCTGAAGGAGTTGGGGCACTACGACGAGTCGTTTGCCAACTCGCTACAGGCGTCTGACGGAGATCTCTCCGCCTACAGCTTCCACATGGCGGATCAAGGAACCGACGCGATGGAACGGGAGAAGGCTTTCCTGTTCGCGAGTAAGGAGGGTCGGATCCTCTATCACATCGATGAGGCGCTCCGACGGTTGTACCGTACGCCCGACCAGTACGGCACGTGTGAGGAGTGCGGCGATCCGATCCAGTTCGAGCGGCTGGACGCCCTGCCACACGCCCGCCTCTGCATCCGGTGCAAGGAGCGGGAAGAGACTGGTGCCGCAAGGTGATTCCCCGGCGTTGAGCGCCGAGGCGGTCGACGTGGCTGGTCTCGGCAAGGTGACGATCACCTTGGCCGTCATCGCGATCGCCCTGATTCTCGACATCGTTACGAAGTGGTGGGTCGTCCAGACCTTCACCCTGTACGACTCCGTGCCCGTCATCGGGGATTTCTTCCGCTTCACGTATACGCACAACCGCGGAGCGGCATTTGGAATCAACGTGGGTGAGCACTCACGCATCTTCTTCCTCATCCTCTCACTGATCGCCCTCGGCGTGCTGGGCCTGATCTACCGCTCCACTCCGGCCTGGGACCGCCTGCGCGTCGTAGCTCTTTCACTCGTGGCGGGAGGGGCGCTGGGCAACATTCTCGATCGAATTCGCTTCGAGCGAGGTGTCGTGGATTTCCTCGATTTCGGGATCGGGGCCAGCCGCTTTCCGGTGTTCAACATCGCGGACACGGCGGTCAGCATCGGAGCGGGCCTGCTCCTGATCTCGTTCTACCTGGAGGGGCGTCGTGAACAGCGCAAAGAGGCAGCCGACTGACGACGACGGCGCACACCCCCCTCCGCCCACCGGCCTAGGGCCGCGCGCGGGCCCGCCCTCCCCCACCCACAGCTCGACAGAAGCGAGCGACTCGAGCACCTCCGGCGACGAGCGATCGACCTCCGAGGCGAGCGCTGGCCCCCGCACCCGACGACTTCGGGTCACTAGCCCGACGAGCGATCGGCTCGACCGTTATCTGGCGGAGCGATTAGAGCTGAGCCGGACGCAGGTCGCGGCCCTCGTTCGCGAGGGGTTGGTGCTCGTGAACGGCGACCGGGCTCGCAAGAGCTATGTGCCCGTCACCGGAGATGAGATCGAGGCGACCCTCCCTGCACCTCAGCCGACCAGCCTGACCCCCGAGCCGTTGGCGATCGAGGTACGCTACGAGGATGACCACCTCGCGGTCGTCGAGAAGCCAGAAGGGATGGTCGTGCACCCGGCCCCGGGTCACGCCTCGGGGACCCTGGTCAATGCACTGCTGCACCACATCGGGCAGCTCTCGGGTCTCGGCGGGGAGACACGGCCCGGGATCGTGCACCGACTCGACAAGGACACCAGTGGTCTGCTGGTCGTCGCGAAGACCGACCGGGCGCACGCACGGCTCTCGCGCGCTCTGTCCCGGCGCGAGGTACGCCGCGGCTACATCGCGGTGACGTGGGGCCATCTGGACGAGGAACGGCTGACGATCGATCGTCCGATCGGGCGCCACCCGCGCGATCGGAAGCGGATGACCATCCGCGACGACGGTCGATCTGCCATCACGCACGTGAAGGTCCTCGAGCGGTGGCCGGCCGCCGACCTGCTCGCGGTTCGTCTGCAGACCGGCCGGACGCACCAGGTCCGCGTGCACCTGGAGTCGATCGGGCACCCGGTGACAGGCGACCCGATCTACGCCCCGCGCTGGGAACGAGGATTCTTGGGTGCCGGCGGCCGCTGGGCGGAGGATTTCGCCCGGCGCGCCGGCCGGCTCTTTCTGCACGCCGCCCATCTGTCGTTCGTCCACCCGCTGACCGGAGATCGGTTGTCCTTCACATCTCCGCTCCCGGCGCCGCTCGACTCGGCCGTCGCATGGGCACGATCGACCCTGTGAGACCGCGGGCGCCGCTCGTCGGGTTGCTCGCGCTGCTGGCTTTGCTCGCCCCGGCGAGGCTCCCCGGCGTCACACCCCCCGCTGCGCACTTCCGACAATCGAGCTGTCCCGAGCCGGTTCTCGTTCAGACCGAGGTGGTGCGGGCCGACATCGCGTGGTGGGCCGAGCCCGGCCTCGAAGGGCACGCGCGGCTGCTGGCCGCTCATGCGCCCGCATTCGCGCCGCTGCCGGGTATCGGACCGTTCGACCCGCCCGATGGGATGCGCGTCCTGCTGCTGCGCGACCTGAGGTGCCTGGCCGACCTCGGCGTGTCCGCCCCACAGGCCGATTGGGTCGCAGGGGTGGCGAGCGCGGCACAGGCGTTCGTCGCAGTGCGGGCGGACGGGCCGCGCGATCGGATGTCCAGCTTGCGCGCGGTCCTGCGACACGAACTGGCGCACATCGCGCTAGAGCGGAGCACGGGCGGACGCGCTCCTCGTTGGCTGCACGAAGGCTATGCGCAGCTGGCCGCCGGGGCGTGGGATTGGCAACAGGCGTGGCGGCTTCGGTGGGCCTTCGTGCGCGGCGGCAGCGAACGTCTTCGCCGAATCTCCCTCGTATTCCCACGAGATCCGGAGGGGGCGCGTATGGCCTACCTGCTCTCGTACACAGCGGTGCACGAGCTCGTCTCCATCTCGGGAGAGCCCGGGCTGCGGGCCTTCCTGACCGGTATTGGGACGGGTGAGAGTACGGACCAGACGTTCCGCCAGGTATTCGGACTGACGCAGGCTCAGTTCGAGGAGCGCTGGGAAAGCAGCGTCCGTGCCCGGTACGGCCTCCTCTACACCCTCTCCCGAGCGGGCGCCTTCTGGCTGTTCGTGTCGATTCTCGTGGTGTGGGTGGCGTCGCGGCGGCGGCGGCGCGATCGGGAGCGCCTCGAGGCGATGCGCGCCGCGGAAGCCCGTGAAGCCACTCCCGACGTCGAGTGGCGCGCGGTTCCACCCTGGCCCTGGCTCCGGTCCTCGCGGCCCGGTCGGTCGGATCCACCCTCCGAATCCGGCGGGGGCGAGCCCCCGTCCCGACCGGAGTCGCGTTGACGCTTCTCCGCGCAGGTTCTACACTTTCGCGCCATGGATGACCGTCCAGACCGCCGCGCAGCTCCGGGCGACTCGACAGGGAGCTGGCTCGGCTTTGGCCTCGTGAACCTAGGCATCATGGCCCTCGCGGTCCTCGCGATCGTCTGGGGCTACGTGCTGCTGAACCGCGGCTCGGTGACGGCTGCCCCGATCCTGCTCGTCCTCGGCTACATGGTGCTCCTGCCCCTCGGGCTGCTGTTCGGTTACCGTCGGCTGCGCGGGAGGGATTCGAAGGTGGAGGGCGGCTGACCGCTCGCACCGCTGGCACAGGAGGCGGTGGGGCTCGCGATGTCCGATCCGGGGCCCGGGGCGGACGACGAGGCGAAAGCGGGATCTTGCCAGGTAACCTCGTGCGGTGGAGATGGGTCGCGGTCTCGCTTGGCGCGGGTATGGCGTTATGGGCCGGGCTCACCCTCTGGCTCGACGCGAGTCTGTCCTCCTTCGAACGATCGGGCTTGCGGGCCTCCGCGGTTGGGGGGGTCGCCCTCATCGCTCTGGCATTCGTCCTCCCGCGGATGATCGTCCGGATGGGGCGATCGGGCGCCACGTCCCACGCGCCTCCCGAGTCGGACGACATGCCCGCACGCCTCGCGAGACACCCGTACGCCACGCTGTTCATCGCGAGCTTCGTCGCTCTGTTCGTCGAGATACTCCTGATCCGCTACGCGGGCTCGCAGATCCGAGTTTTCGCCTTCTTCCAGAACATCCCCCTTATCGCGAGCTTCCTGGGTCTGGGTCTGGGGCTGTGGCTCGGGAAGGGCACCTCGCGGAGCGCGCTCTCGTTTCTGCTGTGGCTGGTTCCGTTCACCGTGGTCCTGGCCGGTGGCGCTCCCCTCGTGGACGGCTACCTGGGGATGCTCACGGCGGTAGCAAGCTCGGAGCAGGTACTTGGCGACGTCGCGTTCGGCCGGGCGAGCACACCGGCGCGGATCGTGAGTCAGGTGCTCGTGGGTGGGTTTTGCGTCACGGTCCTCGTCGCCGTCATGCTGCTGTTCTCGAACCTCGGTCGCCTGCTCGCCGACGCTTTCTCGAGGGTACCGCGGTTGGCCGGATACACAGTCAACATCCTCAGCAGCCTGTTGGGGATCCTCGCGTTCACCGGGCTCAGCTTCCTACAGACACCTCC